>NZ_LT827015.1:2684972-3356215 GCF_900169075.1 Chryseobacterium phocaeense | reverse complement strand
AAACTTTGAGCGGGTCAGGAAAAACATACAATGGAGAGTTTGATCCTGGCTCAGGATGAACGCGAGCGGGAGGCGTAACACATGCAAGCCGAGCGGTATTTGTTCTTCGGAACAGAGAGAGCGGCGTACGGGTGCGGAACACGTGTGCAACCTGCCTTTATCAGGGGGATAGCCTTTCGAAAGGAAGATTAATACCCCATAATATTCCGGATGGCATCATTTGGAATTGAAAACTGAGGTGGATAAAGATGGGCACGCGCAAGATTAGATAGTTGGTAGGGTAACGGCCTACCAAGTCTACGATCTTTAGGGGGCCTGAGAGGGTGATCCCCCACACTGGTACTGAGACACGGACCAGACTCCTACGGGAGGCAGCAGTGAGGAATATTGGACAATGGGTTAGCGCCTGATCCAGCCATCCCGCGTGAAGGATGACGGCCCTATGGGTTGTAAACTTCTTTTGTATAGGGATAAACCTTTCCACGTGTGGAAAGCTGAAGGTACTATACGAATAAGCACCGGCTAACTCCGTGCCAGCAGCCGCGGTAATACGGAGGGTGCAAGCGTTATCCGGATTTATTGGGTTTAAAGGGTCCGTAGGCTGATGTGTAAGTCAGTGGTGAAATCTCACAGCTTAACTGTGAAACTGCCATTGATACTGCATGTCTTGAGTATATTTGAAGTAGCTGGAATAAGTAGTGTAGCGGTGAAATGCATAGATATTACTTAGAACACCAATTGCGAAGGCAGGTTACTAAACTATAACTGACGCTGATGGACGAAAGCGTGGGGAGCGAACAGGATTAGATACCCTGGTAGTCCACGCCGTAAACGATGCTAACTCGTTTTTGGGTTTTCGGACTCAGAGACTAAGCGAAAGTGATAAGTTAGCCACCTGGGGAGTACGGACGCAAGTCTGAAACTCAAAGGAATTGACGGGGGCCCGCACAAGCGGTGGATTATGTGGTTTAATTCGATGATACGCGAGGAACCTTACCAAGGCTTAAATGGGAAATGACAGGTTTAGAAATAGACTTTTCTTCGGACATTTTTCAAGGTGCTGCATGGTTGTCGTCAGCTCGTGCCGTGAGGTGTTAGGTTAAGTCCTGCAACGAGCGCAACCCCTGTCACTAGTTGCCATCATTAAGTTGGGGACTCTAGTGAGACTGCCTACGCAAGTAGAGAGGAAGGTGGGGATGACGTCAAATCATCACGGCCCTTACGCCTTGGGCCACACACGTAATACAATGGCCGGTACAGAGGGCAGCTACCAGGTGACTGGATGCGAATCTCGAAAGCCGGTCTCAGTTCGGATTGGAGTCTGCAACTCGACTCTATGAAGCTGGAATCGCTAGTAATCGCGCATCAGCCATGGCGCGGTGAATACGTTCCCGGGCCTTGTACACACCGCCCGTCAAGCCATGGAAGTCTGGGGTACCTGAAGTCGGTGACCGTAACAGGAGCTGCCTAGGGTAAAACAGGTAACTAGGGCTAAGTCGTAACAAGGTAGCCGTACCGGAAGGTGCGGCTGGAACATCTCATTTTAGAGCGTTGAAGAACGTTAAACAAAATTAAGTACAGTGATGTACATTGATTCTGCTTAAAGTTAAGCTTTAGTTTTTTATTTGGTTGATATAAATAAAAGATAAATGATAATTGATCACTGATAAAATATCAAACATCAATCATCATCTATCAATTATAAAATAAAACCCACTAGAAATTAGTAAAAGGGAAGAGATTGAGAATGAAGCGAGGAAAAAAAGGATATTAAAATATTACTTATTACTCATCACCCATTACTCATAACAAAGTCTCGTAGCTCAGCTGGTTAGAGCGCTACACTGATAATGTAGAGGTCGGCAGTTCGAGCCTGCCCGAGACTACTAATTAAAGGGATTTAAATATTAAAAAATTGAAAGATTAAAACATTAGCGAGCGTTAATTATTTAATCATTAAATCTTTTAATCATTTAATCTTAACTAGAGGGGGAATTAGCTCAGCTGGCTAGAGCGCCTGCCTTGCACGCAGGAGGTCAAGGGTTCGACTCCCTTATTCTCCACGAATTGTACCATGTATGAAAGTATAAAGTACAATGTATGAGGGTATTTATGGAAAATGTATCAAAAAGTACGAGAGCCGTACATTTTACATTGTACATAATACATTAATACAAGCATTAAAGATCATTGACATTAACGGTAAAGACATCACAAAGAGAAAACCGAGCGCATAAAAGCGCTTGAGTAACCAAAAATAGGAAAGAAATCGTTAAGGGCGTATGGCGGATGCCTAGGCTTTCAGAGGCGAAGAAGGACGCGGTAAGCTGCGAAAAGCTGCGGGGATCGGCACACACGACTTGATCCGCAGATGTCCGAATGGGGCAACCCGGCATATTGAAGATATGTCATCCCTAAGGGGAAGCAAACCCGGAGAACTGAAACATCTAAGTACCCGGAGGAAAAGAAATCGAAGAGATTCCGTAAGTAGCGGCGAGCGAAAGCGGATTAGCCCAAAAGTCTTAATATGTTTAAAAGAATGTTCTGGAAAGAACAGCCATAGCGGGTGATAGCCCCGTATTTGAAAGGCATATTTAGATGATAAATGAGTAGGGCGGGACACGTGAAATCCTGTCTGAATATGGGGGGACCATCCTCCAAGGCTAAATACTCCTGAAAGACCGATAGTGAACAAGTACTGTGAAGGAAAGGTGAAAAGCACTTCGAATAGAAGGGTGAAATAGAACCTGAAACCGTACGCCTACAAGCGGTCGGAGCCCACAAGTTGGGTGACGGCGTGCCTTTTGCATAATGAGCCTACGAGTTAATTTTACTAGCGAGGTTAAGGTATTAAGTACCGGAGCCGGAGCGAAAGCGAGTCTGAATAGGGCAGTTAGTTAGTAGGATTAGACGCGAAACCTTGTGATCTACCCATGGGCAGGTTGAAGCTCTGGTAACACAGAGTGGAGGACCGAACCGGTTGACGTTGAAAAGTCTTCGGATGACCTGTGGGTAGGGGTGAAAGGCCAATCAAACTGGGAGATAGCTCGTACTCTCCGAAATGCATTTAGGTGCAGCGTCGCAAAAAAGTTTATTAGAGGTAGAGCTACTGATTGGATGCGGGGGTTTCACCGCCTACCAATTCCTGACAAACTCCGAATGCTAATAAATGTTCTGCGGCAGTGAGGGCATGGGTGCTAAGGTCCATGTCCGAGAGGGAAAGAACCCAGACCAACAGCTAAGGTCCCCAAATATATGTTAAGTTGAAGCAACGCGGTTGGACTGCATTGACAGCTAGGATGTTGGCTTGGAAGCAGCCATTCATTTAAAGAGTGCGTAACAGCTCACTAGTCGAGCGGTCCGGCATGGATAATAATCGGGCATAAACATATTACCGAAGCTATGGATTTGTATTAATACATCTGGTAGGAGAGCATTCTGTTTGCGCTGAAGCAGTATCGTGAGGTATTGTGGAGCGGACAGAAAAGAAAATGTAGGCATAAGTAACGATAAAGGGGGCGAGAAACCCCCTCACCGAAAGACTAAGGTTTCCTCAGCCATGCTAATCAGCTGAGGGTTAGTCGGGACCTAACGCGAACCCGAAAGGGGTAGTGGATGGACAATGGGTTAATATTCCCATACTTGCTCACACTAAAAAGGGGACGGTTCGATGTAGCTACTGGAGACTGACGGAATAGTCAAGGCCTAGCCTTCGGGCGAAGCTGCTGTAGTGAACTCGGATCCAAGAAAAGCCGAAGTGAAGCAACCCGTACCAAAACCGACACAGGTGGTCGAGGAGAGAATCCTAAGGTGCTCGAGTGAGTCGTGGCTAAGGAACTAGGCAAAATAGTCTCGTAACTTCGGAAGAAGAGACGCCATCAGCAATGGTGGCCGCAGTGAAGAGGCCCAGGCGACTGTTTATCAAAAACACAGGACTCTGCTAAATCGAAAGATGCTGTATAGGGTCTGACACCTGCCCGGTGCTGGAAGGTTAAGGAAGGTGCTTAGGGTTAAACCGAAGGCATTAACTGAAGCCCCAGTAAACGGCGGCCGTAACTATAACGGTCCTAAGGTAGCGAAATTCCTTGTCGGGTAAGTTCCGACCTGCACGAATGGTGTAACGATCTGGGCACTGTCTCAGCCACGAGCTCGGTGAAATTGTAGTATCGGTGAAGATGCCGATTACCCGCAATGGGACGAAAAGACCCTGTGAACCTTTACTATAACTTCGTATTGACTTTGAGTAAGTAATGTGTAGGATAGGTGGGAGGCTTTGAAGCCGGCACGCTAGTGTTGGTGGAGCCAACGTTGAAATACCACCCTTTACTTACTTGGAGCCTAACTTCATATTGAAGGACATTGCGTGGTGGGTAGTTTGACTGGGGTGGTCGCCTCCAAAAGAGTAACGGAGGCTTTCAAAGGTACCCTCAGCACGCTTGGTAACCGTGCGTAGAGTGTAATGGCATAAGGGTGCTTGACTGTGAGACCAACAAGTCGATCAGGTGCGAAAGCAGGACATAGTGATCCGGTGGTTCCGTATGGAAGGGCCATCGCTCATAGGATAAAAGGTACTCCGGGGATAACAGGCTAGTCTCCCCCAAGAGCTCACATCGACGGGGAGGTTCGGCACCTCGATGTCGGCTCGTCACATCCTGGGGCTGGAGAAGGTCCCAAGGGTTGGGCTGTTCGCCCATTAAAGTGGCACGCGAGCTGGGTTCAGAACGTCGTGAGACAGTTCGGTCTCTATCTATTGCGGGCGTTAGATGTTTGAGAGGGCTTGATTCTAGTACGAGAGGACCGAATTGAACAAACCTCTGGTGTATCAGTTGTACCGCCAGGTGCACCGCTGAGTAGCTATGTTTGGAAGAGATAAGCACTGAAAGCATATAAGTGCGAAACTCGCCTCAAGATGAGACATCTTTTAAGGGTCGTTGTAGATGACGACGTTGATAGGCTACAGGTGTAAAGCTGGTAACAGCATAGCCGAGTAGTACTAATTACCCGTAGATTTATAGCCTATGGTTGCTATATAACAAGCCTTTTATGCGCAGTAAAGGTTTTGTCTTTGTGAAAGTTTTTATCGCTTAAAACTTGTACCCTGTAGGTTGTACAAAGTATAATGTAAATACATTATACATGATACATCCGACATTGTACAATATATACCTTCTTTAGGGTGGTTTTAGCGGTGGGGCTCACCTGTTCCCATTCCGAACACAGAAGTTAAGCCCACCAGCGCCGATGGTACTGCGACAAGCGGGAGAGTAGGCCGCCGCCAGTTTTTATTAAAACGTCTCATACAGTTTTGTGTGAGACGTTTTTTGTTTGGTAGCTATACCAAAAAGAAATAAATGATGAATTATCAAAGATAAATGATGAATGATAAGCAATAAGCAATAAGCAATAGGTAATAGGTAATGAATACCCAGTATCCATAATCTGTTCAAATCAATTATCATTTATCTTTGATCATTTATCAATTATCTTTTATCACTTATGTGAAGTGGACCAATGAAACTGTTTAATTTTGCCCTAAACCCTAAACCCTAAACCCTAAACCCTAAACCCTAAACCCTAAACCCTAAACCCTAAACCCTAAACCCAGCTGCAGCCAAAAGGGGAGCTCCGTAGGAGCGAACTGTTAATAGCTTTTTAGGTTGATCAGCCCTGTAAGGGCGACATGTAGCAGCTTCAATATTTTTACAAAGACAGATTCCACACTACCAGGCCTGTTCTTGGCTTATGTCTTTATCTATCCTATATTATATCTGGATCTTATCCTTCCCGCTTTAGCTTAACCCTATCTGTCCGGCTAAAGCTGTAGATCCTACATCTTTATTCTTCATATTCCATAAACCTCCTTCCCGGTAACATCATAAACCTTAATAAGGGAATTGTTTAAGCTCTAAACTAAAAAATCCTCTCATGAAAATCCTCAATCTTGCTCACTTCCTCAATCTTAATTCCAAATTTTCTTTTCGGAATTTTATTGAGATTGGACACAAATATTTTTTCATAGCCTAACTTTTCTGCTTCGGTGATTCTCTGTTCTACCTGTGCAATCGGACGGATTTCTCCGCTTAATCCTATTTCTCCTGCAAAACAATAGTGTTCGGAAATAGCAATATCTTCGTTGGAAGAAAGAATAGACGCTACCACAGCCAGATCTAAAGCAGGATCATCTGTCTTGATTCCTCCGGTGATATTTAAAAAAACGTCCTTTGCGCCCAACTGAAAACCTGCTCGTTTTTCTAAAACGGCTAACAACATATTCAGTCTTTTCGCATCAAATCCTGTGGAGCTTCTCTGCGGGGTTCCATAAACAGCCGTACTTACCAGCGCCTGGATCTCCAGCAGCATTGGCCGGTTTCCTTCCAGAGTGACCGCCACTGAATTTCCGGAAAGCTCTTCAAATTTCTTGGTGATCAGGATTTCAGACGGATTTTTGATTTCTTTTAGTCCCTGGGAAACCATTTCATAAATACCAATCTCAGCGGTAGACCCGAAACGGTTTTTATTGGCTCTCAGCAACCTGAATAGGTGGTTTCTGTCGCCATCGAAATTTAAAACCACATCCACCATATGCTCCAGAACTTTTGGCCCTGCAATCTGACCGTCTTTTGTGATATGGCCTACGAGAAAGACAGGCGTATTGTTATCTTTGGCAAATTTGATGATCTCATTGGAGCATTCCCTGATCTGGGAAACGGTTCCGGGTGAACTTTCAATCAGCTGCGACTGAAGGGTCTGGATAGAATCAATGATCATAAAATCCGGTTCCAGTTTTTTGGCTTCATGCAGGATTTTTTCCAGGGAAGTTTCTGTAAACAGGAAACAGTTCGGATTTTGGACATCTGTCAGTCGGTCCGCCCTCATTTTAATCTGTGAGGCACTTTCTTCGCCGGAAACATAAAAGATTTTTTTCTTCATTTTCAAGGCGAGCTGAAGCAGCAGGGTAGATTTTCCGATTCCCGGCTCACCACCGATCAGGGTGACGGAACCAAGCACAATACCGCCGCCCAGAACTCGGTTCAGCTCTTCGGAAGGTGTTTTAATTCGGGGTTCTTCACTGGTCTCCACCTCAATGATGTTGATCACGTGCTGTTTGGTTTTAGAGAATGGAGGTGTTTTAGATGATGTTTTTTCAACGACCTCTTCTACCAGCGTGTTCCATTCCCCGCAGTTTTTACATTGTCCCATCCATTGGGAGTATTGGGTTCCGCAGTTTTGACAGAAATATGCGGTTTTCAGTTTTGCCATACTGCGAAGTTAAAAAAAATGAATCTGCTTTCGGAATTTTAATTAATTTTCAGATATGAAAAATTTGATCCTAAAAAGTATACTGATTCTGGGAATCATGACTTTTTTAAATGCAGGCATGGTTGGCGAATCGGTCAAATGGGTAGGGCTTTCTCCTTCCGGTTATTCGCTGCAGGGGGGTGCCATATTTATTGGCTGTCTGGTGATCAGCCTGATAAGTTTTATCACCATTCTGATTTTTAAAAACAGCTATACCAGAATATGGAGAGTGGCTGTTCTGTTTGAAATTCTTTACCTGGTGATGCTGCTATGGTCTAAAACAAACCCTTTCACTTACTTTACCACCCGTAAGGATGATGATCTGATGGATCTTCTGCTGTATGTCAATTCAATAGGAATTTTCCTATTGGTATGTATTTTTGATGTAATTTATTCTAAAATAATAGCATCCAAGGTTAAAAAATAACATACATCAAGGGCCGGTCTGCTTTTATCCTTTACCTTTACACAAATTAAAAAATAACTATCAAAATATAATACAATGAAAAAAGTCGTTTTATCTTTCGTATTCACGCTGCTAAGCGTTTTTGGTTTTGCACAGACGGAATGGTCTGCAGATCCTATGCATTCATCTGTTAACTTTAATATCAAGCATATGGGAATCAACTTTGTACAGGGGCGATTCGATGCTTTTAAAGGAAAAGTAAGTGCACAGGGTGCTAATCTGGATAATGCCGTTTTTGATTTTTCAGTGGACGTAAACTCCATCAATACCGGAGTGGAAATGAGGGATAAGCATCTTAAAAGCCCTGATTTTTTTGATGCAGAAAAATATCCTGCAATGAGCTTCCACAGTACGTCCATTACAAAAGACAAAAACAACAACTATACCCTGAAAGGAACCTTAAAAATTAAAGAAACCGTAAAGGATATCACCGTTCCGGTAACATTCGGCGGGGTGACAAAAAACCAGCAGGGCAAAGAAGTAATGGGCTTCCAGGCAAAATTCACGGTTAACCGTCTGGATTATGGAATTAAATATGATCCTACCGGAGCCGGAGTAGCGAAGGATGCAGAAGTAAGTCTGTTTTTCGAACTGGTAAAACAGTAATTTTATAAATAATTTGTTTAAAAAAGGTTTCTCAATCACTTGGGAAACCTTTTTTATTTTACTCACACAGATTGAGCAGATGAAGCAGATATTTGTGCTATAATTAAATCTGCATAATCCGCTAAATCTGCGTGAGATTATCTAAGCATTAATCTTCCCCGAAGAAACTGTGAAAATCCCAAAGTCATCAATCAGCATATTTTCCTTTTGAACACCGCTGTATTTCATGACCTTGTCCAGTTCCTTCTGCGAGCGTCTCCTCATGATCCAGTCTTTATTCTGATGGTTATTCAAAACATAAGCGATCATTTTCAGCTGCGGATGCCACGGCTGCCCCGTATAAACAATAAAAGAATTTTTTTCTGATACAGAAGCTACTCCTTTTACAGCTCTGGCTGCCATTTCGTTGTCCCCGAACAGTTCCAGAATTCCGGAAATAATGGTAATATTCGGTTCAAAATCCAGTTTTTTATAGGTTTCAGGATCAAAACAATCGAAATTGGTAAAACGGATATTCTGATAATTTTTATCCTTAATCACCTGTTCCCCGATTTCAATATTGGCTTTTACAAACTCATTGATCACGATCTCAGCTTCAGGATATTTTTCTTTGATATCGAATAAGTAATTTCCCGTTCCGCCAGCAATATCAAGGATTTTAATGGCTCTGCCTTCCTGTTTGAGGTTTTGGATATTCTCTTCCAGAAGCCGGATCAGATGTTCCTTCCGGATACGGATTCCCCTCCAGCCAATAGCATTGAGATAGTTTTTATCCATCATTTTCCCAAAGCCTAATTTTCCTTTCGGCTGGTTCTGGTACACATAATGTAATGAAGCGCCGGAGTCAAAGCCGTATTTCAGGCCGATGGCCATTCCGCTGCTTATTTTTCCGATATTTTTAAGCGAGAATTTCTGAAATTTAAAGTTCAGATTATTACCCACATTATTCTGAAGGTCTTCATATTCTTTCACAGAAAAGCGGTCAGGATGCAGATTGGCTGTTTTATGGGTTCTGTTGAAACATTTTTCCGCAAAAGCAGCTACTTTATCATATACTTTTTCTTTTCCGGTATCAAAAAGAATTCCGTGGAAAAAACCGGGAAGAACTTCATATCTTTTCAAGTCAGTATCCAGTTTGTCATAGAACATTTTCTGGTCTTTATTGAACACCACATGGTCCTTTTCCGCGGCCAGGATCAAGGTAGGCGTATCAATGGCTTCAGCATCTTCTCCCAGACGCTTTCCGGCTTTGGCCAGGTCAATAAGGAGTTCTGCATCTATCGATCTTGTGATAAGTGGATCGGTATCATAAGCTTTCTGCTGTTCCGGGTCATGAGTCAGCATTTTGGATTTTACATAACTTTTGATGATCAGTCCTTTCTTTAATTTAGTTCCAAGCGTGATCATTTCATTGGCCAGCGGAACAATCAGGTTAATTCTGAAAGCAGGCGCCAGAAGAGCCATTCCCGCCATATCCGGAGCGAAATCGTGGGCCCATGCTGAAGCTACCACACCGCCGATGCTGTTCGCAAGAACGAAAATATCTGAAATCTTCACTTCATATTCTGATCCCAGAAATTTGGAAAAAGAATCGAGATCCCGCACATAATCCATAAAGACGGATGATGTTTTGGTCTCCGTATGTCCATGACCACGAAGGTCAAAAGCAAAAATATTGTATGTTGAAAATTGAGCTGATCGGGCAATATCATTCAGCCTTTCCGAATGCTCATGGCCACGGTGGATAATGATGATGCTTTTTTGCTGAGGCTGGTAATTCCACTCACGGTAGAAAATACTGCTGCCGTCGAAACTCTTAAAATGTCCGCTGTTCATAGTTTAATTTTTTTCAAAAACTCCTTCAGATAAGGATGGATAACTGCGTTTTTATGAATGCCTTTCATGGTTGTAACGGCTTCATCTACAGGTAAAGATAAAATATTTTTCATTACCAGAATCCCAATGATGGTACTTCTTGTAAAGCCCATCGTGCAATGGATGAAAATTTTTCCATCAGTCGGAAGGTTTTTATAATTTTCTGTAATTTCTGTGATCAGTTCCTGGGTTTCACCGATATCAAAAGTTCCGATATCAAGGAAAGGAAAAAAGTGATAGAATGATTTTTTCCTTAAATCCGGAAGTTCCTCCATTTCTGCAGAAAGGTCATACACCAAAGTATGACTGTTGATTTCGAAATAATGTAAATCTTTACGGTCCGGTCTGGAAGAAATGTATATGCGCGGAGCAATTTCCAGCGGTTTTTTATTCTTTCTTAGAAATTTCCAGAATATTTGATAGATGAGGAGGTACGGTGCATAAAATATTTTTTTACCCGGCGGAATATTTCCCTTGCTGTCTTTTAAGAAATACACATTATTTTTCTGATAATGGTACCCGATCAGGATGAACATCAGTGCCGGCCAAAGTAAGACCAGCCAGAAATAATTATAAAAATAACTCATTAGCAATGCCACTGATACCAATATCCAGCCAAAGAGAAAGTAGAAATTAGCGATATAAAAGTTTCTGTAATGAAAATCATTTTTACGGTAAGGGAAAATAATAAAACCGGCATGGGCCAGGATAGTTCCTGAAAGAATATCGATACCATGATGCTGATAGGTGGTGAGTGTGGAAATTCCAAGAAAAAGGAGCCAGAGCATTAAAAAAGTCCGGTAACTTTTTATCCTGCTGAAAACCGTCCAGAAAATAAAAGCATAAGCAATATGCAGCGAGGGAGACTGGTTAAAAGGAGAGTCAAATATTTTCAGAAACTGATAGGGATAATTCAGAAAAAGGTCTTCTACAGCTGGTTTTTGTAAAGAAAACTTCAACGGAAATGCAATAAAACACAAGCCTGCCGCTATGGTAACAAAAAGCATTCTTTTGGTTAAAACTTTAAGCTGTTCTTTGTCTGTGCAGAAAAAAAATACCAGACAGAAAAAAATGCCGCTGGTCATGTACGCGATAATCGTCCAGGGCAGGAACGGAATATATTTCTCAAAATTGAAGACAAAAGAAGGAACCTTTTCCAATGTTGAAGCATACCACGCCGCAAAATTGTAAACAACGATGAATACAACCGCACACAGGATCAATGCATAGATCTGTTGTTTTAAGGTCGGTCGTCTTTCATCCATCGGGCTTTTCTGTACATGATTATATTTAATAAAAAAGAAGGAAGTATGGATAACAATTTCATCATCCATTTCATTTTTGCCGGAAAAATAACGAGCTTTTCGTGATTTTCAATAGCAGCTGAAATAATAGTAACGGCAGTCTGAACATCAGTTAAGAATGGTTTTTTACTTAAGTCGTTATGATTAAGCTGCCTTAGTTTCTCTGTATCTACATATCCGGGAGCAATTGCCGTTACTGAGATTCCAAATGGTTTCAAAGCCCGTCTGTAAGCATCCGCCATCTGAATTACAGATCGTTTGGTTTTGGTATACAGACTGGAATTCTCATAGTTCATAATTCCGGAAACAGAGGCTATGACTGCAATACTTCCTTTTTTCTGTTCTTTCATGGCTTTCCGCGCAGCTTCAAAACAATTAGCCGTCCCTAAAATATTAGTCTGAAGCATTTCTTCAGTCTCTTCGTAGGAAATAGTACCCGCTACATCTTCTGCATAGCTCCCTGCACAGTTAATAAAGAGATCCAGGTTTTTATCATTATTAAGGAACGATTGCAGGACAGAAGTAATGGAATGGAGGTCACAGACATTCGCCTGGAATATCTGTAGATTTTCAAATCCCTTCTCAACAACTTTTCCGGGATTTCTGCCGCAGATCCCCACAACATATCCCTTTTCAAGATAATGCCGGACCAAAGCATAACCGATACCGGAAGTTCCGCCTGCGATAAAAACATTCATAGGATAACTGTGATTTGAAATTGATGTAAAAATAGATTTTAAAACTGAAACTTGAACAATAGGGTAAGTTTATTAACCACAAAAGTGGCAAAAGTTCTTAAACACTTTAGTTTCTTTAAGATGAAAAAAATAACAGATAAAAGAACACTTGAGTTAAAAAAATCAAAGATTTTTGAATTTCCAAATAAAAAATATCCGGTATCATCTGTGTGAATCTGAGAAATGTGCGGTCAAAAAAAACAAAAATGCTTTCTATACATCGGTAGGAACGGGCTTTAGCCCATTTACTGAAAATAAAAACAATACCAATCGGCTTTAGCCAAAAACCTGTTATTCTTCAAAAATTACCTCCGGATCGCCTTCATTGTCTGATCAAACCCATACTGCCACTGTATTTCCATATCCTCTGTAAACTGCCTGTGGCTCTTGGGAAAAGAAAAATCTATTTCCAGCTTTTTCCAGTTGATTTCCTTTTTAAGGTAATGGCCTTTCAGATCTTCTTTGATATTTGAAGTGTCAATATGAATAGAAGCCGGAAGTTTCTCAATCTCTGAAAGTCTCTTGTTGCCGCTGAAACCCAGTACTGCACGGACCAATGCTTCTTCAGCTGAGCCGTACGACTGTTTTTTTTCGATGATGATTTCATCAGCAATATGCTGAGCCAGTTCAACAGGAATAAGATCAATAGCTCCTCCTGCAAAATATTTCCCCTCAAGAAAAACAGGTTCCACATAAAACATATCCGAAACGGAAATCCGGGTGCTTTCAAGCAGGGAAACATCTGTTCTAATCTCAATATTTTTTTCTACTGCTGAGTTTTTCAGGTTTTCAGATTGAAGTGTAATTTCTTCGGGAGTAATTTTCTCCGCCGTTTTTGAATCTGTAAAAATAATCTTCCGGTACAGTTTTCTGTCGTTCCTTTCCTGGCCTGCTTCTTTCGGATCAAAAAGGATTTCGGAACCGATGATCAGAGTAGGGATTCTTTCAGAAAATTGTACATTTTTTAACGAAGGAAAAACTTCAGTTAAATCCTGGGGCATTTCAACAAGATATCTGCTGAAAACGTCTTCGGCGAAGGGCGCATTTCTTTTGTCCAACAATTTTTTCAAAGTGAAAACACCTATGTTGGATAATTTTTTATGTCTTGTTAAAGTAGTATTCATTACAAACCTGAAATATTCCTCCGATTTCAGGTATTCTTTTCTGGAAACAGTATCTGGGAAAGCATTGATGACTGCTGCTGCAAATGCTCCGCCACAAGAGGCGATCAGTGCATCGGGCTTCCTGTCCATTTCCTCCAAAGCTGCAAACATCCCGAGATAGATCATCAGCCGGGTTCCGCCTCCTGAAAAAAGAACAGCTCTTTTAAATTTTTCGTTCATGATCTTACATTTTTAAAAGGAGAGGAAATATCCAGAAGAATAGTGGGGCATTAAAGATCAGGCTGTCCATTCGGTCAAGAAGGCCACCATGTCCGGGAAGAAGAGTTCCGGTATCTTTTATGTGGGCTTTTCTTTTCAGGTAAGACATGAAAACATCGCCGCAGAACCCTGACAGTCCAAGCAGGGTTCCTAAAACTGTATTGACAAGAATATCAGTCTTCAATAAAAAGAAACCCAGAATATTGCTTAATAGTATGGTGAGAAACACACCACCGATCAGTCCTTCCAAAGTCTTATTGGGACTGATCTGAGGGGTAATTTTATGCTTTCCGAAAAACTTACCGGAAAGGTATTGGAAAACATCGTTCAGTTCGGTCACAACAACAATGAAAACAATGGCATTCAAGCCTGAGACAGTTTCCCGGATGAATAATAAATGGGGGAATGCAAAAAGGCAGACCAGCAAAGCTATAATAATTCCATAAATCTGTTTTAACTGCGTTTTTAACAGAATAAAATATAGTAATATAAAGGCTGATATCGCACAGCTGTATAAAAAGTAATCTTCAATATTGAAAAAATGCAGCAGGAAAAACTGTGCAATTCCAATAAACAGGGAAGGAATTATTGTATTCGAACTTATTTTAAACAATTTTAAAAACTCTGAGAAGCCCTGAAAACTGATCCATGAAACAAAAATTTTCATAGCAAACGGATGTGAAATTCCTGCAGCAAAAACAATAATGATATAAATCCACGTTTTTACCCGCAGCGGAACATCTGCAAATTTATTTTCTTCAGGACTCATGCAGGGATTTTTTTAACCGGATATAAGTGCTGATGGTAAGCAGCAGGATGATTGCACTGAAAATATATTGTGATATTCCTGAAATATCTGCCCCGAAAAATACAGCAAGGCCATAAATTCCAAGAACGAGAGCCCGGTCGCTTTTTCCCATAGGTCCGTCATAACGGCGTTCTTTTCCTACAATTTTTCCCATCAGGCCTGCAAATTCATTGATGACACTCAGAATCATAAAAATAACGATCAGGTACAGGCTTTCCGGCTGGAATTTAAGGAGCGGAAAAAAGATGATCACATCAGAAACAATATCACCCACTTCATTGAGAACTTCTCCAAGTCTGCTGGTCTGGTTGAATTTCCTGGCCATCATCCCATCTAAGGCATTTAAAGCCATCCTAAGCAGAAGCCCTACCGGAAGACTCAGGAAAAACCACTTTGAAAGATCAGCATTCCAGAATAGTATTCCAATGATCACAGAAAGAGCAATTGAACCTACCGTAATCTGATTGGCCGTAATGTGGTTCCTGTGCAGAAATAATAAAACCGGGGTGAGCAGCTGCTGAAACCTGGGTTTTAATTTATATACCGAGATCATGATGGTTATCGCTTTTTATCATTGTTTATATCAAATATAGATAATTTTTTTAATCAGAATTGCACATTGGCGGAGAAGGGTTTTTCTATTTTCAAAATCTAAATAATTGCTTTGTATTTCTTTTTCCCCTAACTTTGCACAAACCTAATCTAATGAGTAAAAAGAATACAAAGTACATCTTTGTGACAGGAGGTGTAACTTCATCTTTGGGAAAAGGAATCGTGTCTGCTTCTCTGGGACTTTTGTTAAAATCACGTGGTTTTAACGTAACGATCCAAAAACTGGATCCTTATATCAACATCGACCCGGGAACACTGAATCCATATGAACACGGAGAATGCTATGTAACCGAAGATGGTGCAGAAACGGATCTGGATTTAGGTCACTACGAGCGTTATCTTGATGCTCCTACTTCCCAAAACAACAACGTTACTACAGGGAAAATCTATCAGACTGTTATTGAAAAAGAAAGAAAAGGAGATTTCTTAGGAAAAACAGTTCAGGTTATTCCTCATATCACCAATGAGATCAAGCGCAGAATCAAAATGCTTTCCAAGCAGAACTACGATATCATCATTACTGAGATCGGAGGAACTGTAGGGGATATTGAATCACTTCCATACATTGAAACAGTACGCCAGCTGAAGTGGGAACTGGGTGAGAAGAACTCTATGGTGATTCACCTTACGCTATTGCCTTATCTGGCTTCCAGCGGTGAGTTGAAAACAAAACCTTCGCAGCATTCGGTTCGTCAGTTGATGGAAAGCGGAATTATGGCAGATGTTTTAGTGTGCAGAACGGAACATAAGATCCCAAAAGATCAGAGAGCAAAACTGGCTCAGTTCTGTAATGTTCCATTAGATAATGTGATAGAATGTAAAGATCTTGAAACTATCTATGAAGTTCCAATCTATCTTCAGAAGCAGAATTTCGATGATGTGGTGCTGAAAGGTTTAGACCTTAAAAGCGATAAAGAAGCGGATATCAAAGAATGGAAAAGTTTCCTTAAAAAGTTCCAGAACCCTAAAAGAACGGTAGAAATTGCGTTGGTAGGAAAATATGTATCTCTTCAGGATTCCTATATTTCTATTGCTGAGTCGTTCAAACATGCCGGTGCAGACCTTGAAACAGAGGTGAAAGTAAGATGGGTGTACAGTGGAGATATCACTGCGGATAATATCAAAGATACCCTGAAAGGGGTAAACGGTATTCTGGTAGCACCCGGATTCGGAGACAGAGGGATTGAAGGAAAAGTACTTACGGCGCAATATGCAAGGGAGAATAAAATTCCAATGCTGGGAATCTGTCTGGGTATGCAGATCATGACGGTTGAATTTGCGAGAAATATTTTGGGACATACCAAAGCGAATTCAATGGAATTTGATACCGCAACCCCTGATCCTGTAATTTCATTGATGGAAGAGCAGAAGAATATTGTGGACAAAGGTGGAACCATGCGTCTTGGAGCATGGAAGTGTTCCCTTAAAAACGGGTCCAGATTAAACGAGATCTACGGAACTAAAAATATTACGGAAAGACACCGTCACCGTTATGAATTTAACAGTGATTATCTTCAGGAGTTTGAAAAGAACGGTTTCCTGGCCACGGGTACCAACCCTGAAACAGGTCTTGTAGAGGCGCTTGAGCTTCCTGGACACCCGTTCTATGTTGGGGTGCAGTATCACCCGGAATACAAAAGTACGGTAGCAACGCCGCATCCTCTTTTCAGAGCATTTATCAAGGCTTGCGAAACGAAATAAGGTAATTTACAACCATAAACGTCTTATCATAAACTCAGGCTGATTATTCTCAGCTTGAGTTTATTATATAGTAACATGGTAATGCATAGAGTTTTGATAAAAAAACAGTATTTTTGTCAGCTCAAATTACGGACACTGGTCCATATATTTTTAACAGGTAAAATTTTAATATAAAAATAAAATGCAACAAAACAAAGGAATCGATAAAAGTCAGATGATCAGTTTTGCCGTTTTATGTTTGGTTCTTTTCGGATTCATGTTCTATTTCCAGAACAAGCAGGCGAAGGAAGAGCAGGAAAAAGCTCAGCAACAGAAAACAGAGCAGGTAAAAAATGCTGTAAAACAGACTCAGGCAAGCAATATCAATCCAAATGTCACTCCGGGAGCTATTCAGACAGCCAGTTTGACCAACAAAGAACTGAATGTGGAATTCTCCAGTTTAGGAGGACAGGTTTCCAAAGTACAGCTTTCGGAATACAAAGCATATAATCATAAAACAGATAATGCAGACCTTCCGCTTTATCTGATCGATAAGAAAAACTCCAACTACGGTTTCCAGTTTAAAGACAAAACCGGAAAAGTAATCAATACCAAAGACCTGGTTTTTGCACCGGCTGTTAATGGTAATACGGTAACGATGACGGCCAACTATAACAGTGCTGTCATTCAGTTTGTCTATACATTGCTTCCAAAATATACCCTTGATTTTAAAGTAAGAACAAAAGGCTTGTCTGCGGTTACTGCAGATAACAAAGCAGACTTTATCTGGGATTACAGTGTAAGAAACCTTGAAAAAGGTAGAGCTCAGGAACAGTCTCACTCTGAATTCTCCTATGCTTTCAATAATTATAAAGATTATGATTATGATGGAAGAACGGATATGAGTGAGGAAAAAGAGACCCTGAACTGGATTGGGGTAAAGCAGCAGTTCTTCTCTTCCGTGATTGAAGCTAAAAACGGTTTCACACAGAGCAAAGGAAACCAGGAAACCATAGAAGAAGGGGAATATCTGAAGAAACTTAATTTTGAAGGATTCGTACAGATGACCGGAAGCGAGCTGAATCAGGATTTTACCTGGTATTTTATGCCGCTTGACTTACCTCTGTTAAAATCTTATGATAAAAACTTTGACGAAATTTTACCATTAGGATGGTCATTCATTGGATGGATGAACCGTTGGTTCTTCATGCCGATGTATAATATCATCGCAGAATGGGGACTTACTGCAGGTTGGGTAATTTTTCTAATGACGATCATTGTAAAACTGATTTTATCGCCGATTATGTATAAGCAGCATAAACTGAGTGCGATGATGAAAGTGATCCGTCCTGAGATAGATGAAGTAAATGCAAAGCTGAAGGATGCAGATCCAATGAAGAAACAGCAGGCTACGATGGAAATCTACCGTAAGGCGGGAGTAAACCAGATGGCAGGATGTCTGCCGGCATTGGTTCAGATTCCTATCTTCTATGCCTTGTTCCGTTTCTTCCCGAACTTTATTGACCTGAGAGGGAAAGGATTCTGGTTTGCAAAAGATTTAACGGCTTATGATGATTTGATTAAACTTCCGTTCAAAATTCCATTCCTGGGAGATCACTTAAGTGTTTTTGCATTGGCTTGTACGATTGTTATCTTGATTTATACCGTAATGACCTCAGGGAATATGCAGCAGCCTCAACAGGAGGGAATGCCTAATATGAAGGTGTTAATGTATATCTTCCCGATTACATTCCTGTTCTTCCTGAATACATCAGCATCCGGTCTTTCATGGTATTATTTTGTATCCAATGCGATCAACATTCTGATTATCCTTGTTATTAAATACTTAATCCTGGATGAAAAGAAAATCCATGCACAGATCCAGGCGAATAAAGAAAAGCCGAAAGCTGAAGGTAAGTTCCAGAAGAGAATGAGAGAAATGATGGAGAAGGCTCAGGAGCAGCAAAAGGTTCAGGAGCAGCAGAGAAAAAAGAAATAATTCAGAAATAATATATAAAAAGAGAAGCAAATTTTGCTTCTCTTTTTTATTTTGTCAACCCTGATTCCGTTAAGTCGCAGGAGTTAATCATATTTTAATCTGAAAGACTGCCGGTGGTGTTTTGTAGGACCATATTTTATTAAAGCCTGCTGGTGGGCTTTTGTGGCGTATCCAAAGTTGGTGTTCCAGCAATACTCAGGATGCTCTTCGTGAAGTTCTATCATTAATCTATCCCTGTAATTTTTTGCCAGAATAGAAGCTGCTGCAATAGACAGCACTTTTGAATCACCTTTGATGATGCATTGGTGAGGGATATAATTATAAGGATGAAATTTATTTCCGTCTACCAGAATCAGTTCAGGTATTATGGTTAATTGATCGAGAGCACGGTGCATGGCATGGATACTTGCATTAAGGATATTATGCTCGTCAATGAATGAGGGGGACAGTTCTGCAATGGCGTAATTTTTTACGTTGTCTTTGATATAACTGTCCAGGTCCATCCTTGTTTTAAATGTCAGCTTCTTGGAATCATTAACCAGATTTTGTTCAAAACTGTCATCCAGGATAACAGCTGCAGCAACTACAGGCCCGCTGAGGCAGCCTCTTCCCACTTCATCACATCCCGCTTCGATATACAGGTCTGTCCATTTGTGCAGTAAATCCATAGAATTCTTTAAATTATGCTATAAAAATACGGTAAAATTAGCAAAAGTTCATTTTCTTGAAAATATGTTCTTTTGATGGATATAATTGTTTTTATAAACATATTGTTTCCATATGAAGCAATAATTGTATTGTGTTTAAAATGGGGTATTTTTGGTATTTATTGATATATGTATTTTTTATTGAAGTATTTTTATGTATTTATGTTGTTTGTGTGAACTTATTCGTTAAATTAAATATTTTTAACGAAAAGTTTGGTGATTTTAAGAAAGTTTCACATATTTGCAATCGATAAAAAAAATAATCAATTTAAATATGAAGAAATTAACTACTAGTGTTTTAGCGGTCGTTCTTACTGCCTCTTTTGGGATGGTAAGTGCCCAAAATACGCAAGGTGATACTTTACAGGTTAATGACATCCGTGAGATTGTTGTTACAGGTGCACTCGGTCTTAAAAAAAGGCAGGATGCGGTTACATCTTCTAACCAGGTAGTGAATGCTGCCGAAATCACTCAGGCGAACAATCCAAACCCTGTTCTGGCTCTTACCGGAAAAGTTTCAGGACTTCAGATCAACACAACAAATACTTCTGTAAATTCTACGGCAAGAGTTGTTTTGAGAGGTCCAAGATCTATTTCGGGTAACAACCAGGCTTTGGTGGTTATTGATGGGGTGATCTCTACCATGGGGATCTACCAGAATTTACCTCCTGAGATTATAGAGAACGTCAACGTTATCAAAGGGATGCAGGGAGCAGCTCTTTACGGTGAAAAGGGTAGTAATGGTGTTTTAATTGTTACAACCAAAAGAGGATCCAGATCTGAAAAGCTGCAGTTTTCATTAACCAACTCAATTGATTTTTCTTCAGTATATAAACTTCCTTATTTCCAGGAACTGTATGGACAAGGGTGGCCTGGAGATGCTTTTGATATTACAGAGTATGGCGGAACAACCTGGACTCCTTACGAGAACTCGGCATGGGGGCCGGCTTATAACTCCGTATTGGGAGGGCAGGAATTGTTTGTAGGTCTTCCACAGGCTAACAACCAGTTTCTTAAAGATACTTTTTCTCCTAAAAAAGATCACGTAGCTAATTTCTTTAAAACAGGAATTCTAATTCAAAACGGGATTTCAGTTTCTGCCGGAGGATCTGATTCATATGTGTTTTTATCAGCCAACAGAACTCAGAATGATTTCGTTGTAGAAAATGATCAGCTTAAAAGAAATAACTTTATCTTAAAAGCAGGTAAGAAACTAGGAAAATTCAGAATCGATGGTAACGTTAATTACCTTGATCTGAGTACTTCGGAAACTTCTGCTGGTTTGTATGATCAGTTGCTTCAGACCCCAACGAACGTTGATATCAGAAAGTTCAGATACTCTCTTCCGGATGCGAGTCATTCAATTTATATCACAAACCCTTATTGGACCATCGATAATGAGAGATATAACAATAAGAGTAGAATATTTACAGGGCTAATTAATCTAGAATATAATTTAAATAAAAATATCTCCTTTACATACGCTGGAACAGTAGCATCAGGATCTTCTATTGCAGAAAGCCACCTGAATGCCTTTGCTTATGACAGAGTGTATTCAGGAACAGGAACTTATCTGGACGGACATTCTCCAAGTGATGGAGTTTTTGCCAGAGAGCCGATAGTTTCTAATTATTATAAATCCGTAGGTTCCACATTCAGATATTATGGAGATTTAATGGCTAATTTTGATTATGATCTTACGGATGATATCAATATGAAGCTTAACTTGGGGCATAATATTCAAGATAATACCAGCTCTACAACGCAGGTAGGAGGAACCAACCTAAAAATACCGGGATGGTATCATATTACCAACGTTCTGAATCCGGATCCGTTCTATAAACTTGATAACGGCAAAACACAGGTAAGATCTTACGCATGGTTTGCCAACCTGGATCTTGGTTATAAGGATTATTTATTCTTAAACTCTACATTCAGATATGAGAAAAGTTCACTGATCAGCTTAAATGCTAGAGATATTGATGGAAATGCATTGCCTTTTTCAAATAAAGGTTTTGCTTACTATTCAGTAGGGGGATCATTTATTCCTACAAAAGCATTTGAAAATATCAAAGGAAAAGTATTGAACTATGCTAAAGTGAGTTTATCATTCAGTAGAGTAGGTAACGTACAGACTATTCCTGTGTATGGTCTTGACCGTGTGGGGGCTTTCCCAACAGGATATCCTTTCGGTAATTTATCATCATCACTACCTACAGCTACATTCTACGCTCCGGACATTGAGCCTGAATTCTATAACTCTAAAGAAGCTGGTTTACAGTTAGGTTTCTTTAATGACCGTATTACTTTTGATGGGTCAGTATATAGAAATGATACCAGTAACCTGATCACATCGGTTACTACTTCTTCTGCTTCCGGAATCACTAGTATTCTTAATAATATTGGAGACAGCCGTAACGAAGGATTTGAATTGGACCTAGGTTTTACTCCGATCAAGACACAAAATTTTGAGTGGAAAATAAGAGGATCTTACTCTACATACAGAACAGAGATTCTTTCCTTGG
Source organism: Chryseobacterium phocaeense (assembly GCF_900169075.1). Lineage (NCBI taxonomy): Bacteria > Pseudomonadati > Bacteroidota > Flavobacteriia > Flavobacteriales > Weeksellaceae > Chryseobacterium > Chryseobacterium phocaeense. Next base: position 3,334,215 of record NZ_LT827015.1, on the reverse strand, counting down.
CTGATGGTTCCAACGAAACTCCGTTGAACGTAATTTCAAGACCAACGGTAGGAATTTACGCAATAGTAGGAGAAGATTTCCCAATGATTAAAGGGACTAAATATCAAAGAGATCCTAACGGAAATATCATTGTTGATAGTAACGGGAATCCTTTAGCTACTTCTACTTTGGAAGTTTTAGGAAAAGTGAATCCTGATTACATCTTAGGTTTCAGTACTTCATTTAAGTTTAAAGGAATTACATTAAGCGCTGTTGCGGATTACAGAACTGGAAACAGCTTTGTACCACTTTCCAAAGAATTGCTGGCTTATGCAGGACACCTTGAGCAGACTGCAACCTTTGACAGAAGCCAGGGGTATGTAGTACCAAACTCAGTACAACTGGTGAACGGACAATATGTACCTAATACAACACCGGTAGGAGATGATGCTTCTTACTTTGGAACAAATGAATACTTTACCAATGGTAACTTCCGAAGAGTGGGTGAGGAACATGTAATTGATGGTACTGCGTTTAAAATAAGAGAAATTGCATTGAGCTATGATATTCCAAAATCTGTATTAAGAAGCACGTTTGTAAACTCATTAACCATAGGAGTGTATGCAAGAAATCCTATTGCGATTTATGCAAAGAGCAACAGGAACTATGCTGATCCGGAAACAGCTACAACCAGCGGAAATGGTGCCGGTCTAGCATCTACAGGACAGTATCCTACCATCAGAAACTTTGGTTTCAACTTAAACGTAACTTTCTAATTATTGAATAACATGAAAAAGAATAAATTTATAACAGCTTTGTCAATTGTGGCATTAAGTGTAGCGGCGACTTCCTGCTCAAACGATTATCTGGATGTCAATGATAACCCTAATGCGATACAGGCAGAAGCGATCACGCCGGACCTTATCCTTCCGGGAGCAGTGAGTACAGCTTACAGAACGCAAGCAAATACAATGGTACAGTTTGGAAATTTAATGATGAACAGCTGGGCCGGAAATACCTATAGCTTTGGAGGTGCGTTTTCCAGAGAATTTAATTTAGGATCCATAGACAATACTTTTTATACAGGTATCTGGGGGTTGTATCCTAGGATCGCCAACTTTGCTCAAATAGAAATCTATCCTAATGCTGATCATAAGCAGGATAATTATATTGCAATCGCAAAAGTTATGAAAGCCTATTATATGCAGTATATTGTTGACCTTTATGGCGATGCTCCTTATTCTGAAGCGTTCAAAGGAAGAGACAATATGACTCCGAAATATGATCAGGATTCAGAAATTTATAAAAAATTGATTACAAGCTTAGAAGAAGCAAACGCTATTATAGCGGCAGGAAATGCTAATGCTGAAGATCCGGGAGCTGCAGATATTGTTTTCCATGGCGATATGGAAAAATGGGAAAAATTATCCAATACCATTAAACTGAGAATGTTGGTTAGAATGTCTAAAGTTACTGGTGATCTGGCAACATACAGAGATGCTAAACTACAGACTCTTTCCGGTGCAGATTTTATCAATGAAGAGGTAGTGGTTAATCCTGGGTATACTGCTGCTAATGATGATCAAATGAATCCGTATATGTTAACGTGGGCTAGATTTTCTAGTGGAACTCAGGTTCAGAACTATGGGCTTATTGTAGCTTCCGAGCATATAGCAAACACTTTAGAAGGGAATGTAATATTAAATGATAGTAATTATTCTAAATTTACAGGATTGAAAGATCCTAGAAGAAGCAGATTATTTACTAACGTAACGTCTGTTGATTCTAACGGAAATGCATTTACAGGATTGAAAGGGATAAGACAGGGTGCGGTTCCTGGCCAGCCTGGAGCTCCTATCAGCAATACCAACACTTCAAAACTTGGTATTGGGAACTTTGCCGGATCTGCTGCTGTAGCTACCTGGAATGATGTTATTGATGTTAATAATACACGTGGGGGAGTATTGATGTCAAGTGCAGAAAGTAATTTTCTTCAGGCTGAAGCTGCTCTTAGATGGCCTTCTATCTTTGCATTTAGCCCACAAGCTAAATTTGAAGAAGCAATCAGATCTAATGCTGTTTGGTTAGGTGCAAATGCAGCTGCAACAACTACCTATATTGCGTCAGCTAATGCAAGACCTGGGTTAGGGTGGACAGGTTCTACTCAACAAAAGATTGAAGCGATTATGACGCAGAAGTGGATTGCTTTAACCAATGTGAATCCTACAGAAATGTTCATTGAGTATAACAGAACAGGATATCCATGGACGCCGTTGGCAGTTACAGCTCAGCAGGCTAATAAACCATACCGTTTGATTTATCCGTTCTCAGAATATGCAGCTAATGCAGCTAATGTTCCAAATATGTCAGCTGCTGATATTTTTGTTAAAAATCAGCTTACTCCTTTCTGGAACCAAAATTAATCCTACAGATTTTAATATATTTATTACCGCCTTCGGGCGGTTTTTTTATGTCAATACCTTTCAACTCGCGTTTTTAAGAAGAATAAAAATAATATGCATAGCATATTATTTTTTTCATTTGGAATCCTTATTTCTAATTTGGATCTATCATTTAATTGGTAATCAGTTCCTTATAGCTGTTTTGTGAGGGTTTTATGAAATCAGCATGATTTTCCTGAATTGAATAAAATAATATGTTAAAAAACGAATAATATGGTTTAATTTTTTCACATTATTTTGATTTAACGTTTATTTTAATCCAAATTACATTATTTGGTTGATTTTTAACATATTTTTAAGATTTTTTTTGTGTTTTTACCAAAGTTTTACAAATTTGTAGGGTTACATAAATAAAAATTAGATATGAAGAAATTAACAGCAGGTCTGCTTGTTTTGGTATTATCTTCATCCATTGCCGTAGTTCACGCACAGGAGAAGAAAGATACTTTAAAAACAAAAGAAATTGAGGGGGTAGTAGTAACCGCACTCGGAATTAAGAGGGAAAAGAAATCTCTTGGATATGCATCACAGGAAATCAAGGCAAGTGCTCTTTCCGACGGTACCACAAATACCGGTAACATTGCATCACAATTATCAGGAAAAGTGGCCGGTCTTAACGTTACTACCACCAACAATTTTGGAGGTTCGGCAAACTTACTGATAAGAGGGATTAAAACACTTGGAGGAGGAAATCCTCTAATTGTAATTGATGGTTCGCCCGTGAATAATATCTCTACACAGGAGAAAAATGTAGATTATGGGAATGCTTTGTCTGATATAAACCAGGAAGATATTGAGTCTATCAACGTTCTGAAAGGTGCAGCGGCCTCAGCTCTATATGGAGAAAGAGGTCTGAATGGAGTTATTGTAATAACCACTAAAAACGGAAAAGGAAAAGATGATGGATCCTGGGGAGTAACATTGTCATCTTCTATGCAGGTGGGCTTTATTGACAAATCTACATTTCCGGAATACCAGACACGCTATGGAGCCGGCTATTCACAAAAATTCGGAACGCAGGCCGCTGATGGTTTAAATAATGCCAACTTTAATGCTGATGCTTCCTGGGGACCAAAATTTGATCCCAATCTGTTGGTGTATCAATGGGACTCTTTTGACCCTACTTCACCTAACTATAAAAAAGCGACTCCTTGGGTAGCTGCTAAAAATGGGCCTATTGAATTTTTCAATAATCCTACTACATTTACCAATAGTATAACTTTAGAAAAAGGGCAGAAAGGAAAAAACATCAGTTTCACCTATGAAAATATGATGTCTGATGGTTTAATGCCTAATTCTGAGCTTACCAAAAATAATTTCTCTTTAAAGGTTAATTATGATCTGACTCCTAAGTTGCATTCTTCTTTCTATTCTACAATGACTCTGCAGGAAACTACAGGGAGAAGTATCACCGGGTATTCCAACAATACGGCAACAGGTTTCAGACAGTGGTGGCAAACCAACGTAGATGTTAAAGATCTGGAAAGAGCCTATTTTGCTAATGTTGATCCTGCTATTGCCAGTGCTGCCAATAATTATGGTAACGTGACATGGAATAGAAAAACAGCGGCAAACGGAGCACCGGCCTATTGGAATAACCCTTATTTCCAGGCTTATCAGAATTATACTTCTGATAGAAGATTCAGAAATTTCACCTACGGACAGTTGACTTATGATTTATTGGATAATATTTCAGTTACCGGAAAAGTTTCTTATGACAGGTCAAACCTTATCGCTGAAAACAGATTGGCTGTCGGATCTCTTCCACAGGCTTTCGGGCAATCAAATAACTCTATTGGTTCAGGCTATGCAAGACGTGATGTGTTAAGAACTGAAACGAATTATGACCTGATGGCTAATTATAAGTTCAATATTACAGACGATATCAATGTTTCCGGAGTAGTGGGTGGAAATATCCGCAGGAACTATGTAAATTCTATCTACGCTTCCACTGAAGGAGGATTGATTGTTGCGGGAATTTATGCGTTGTCTAATTCCAAAAAGACACCTTTAGCGCCGGATGAGATTGAATCTATTACGCAAACCAACTCAGGATACGTGACTGCTTCATTCGATTTCTTTAAAAAATTCTATCTTGATGGAACATGGAGAATAGATCAGAGTTCTACTTTACCTGCAGGAAACAATGTTTATAATTATCCTTCCATCACGGGAGCTGTAATTATGTCTGAAATACTGGATACTAAAAACTGGATGAATTTCTGGAAATTAAGAGCAAACTACGCCGAGGTAGGAGGTACTGCAGATCCTTACCAGTTGGCTAATAATTACAGATCAGCAGGAATCTTATCTGGTGTAGGAATATATAACCCGATTCTGACACAGTCTAATCCTAATCTGAAACCTCAAAGATCTAAAGAATTTGAAATAGGTACAGAAGCTCATTTCTTAAAAGACAGACTTACGATTGATGTTGCTTATTATAAAACTAAAACGATTGACCAGATTATTAACCTTCCGGTTTCTTCAGGGCTTGGGTACACCGCCAAAGTGATTAATGCCGGTAGAATTGATAATACCGGAGTTGAAGTACAGTTAGGTCTGGTGCCGATAAAATCAAAAGATTTCTCATGGAATATCGATGTGAACTGGTCAAAAAACAAAAATGAAGTGATCAGCCTTTATCCGGGAATTACCAATCTATTGCTGAATAGCTTCCAGGGTGGAGTTTCATTAAATGCAAGAGTGGGAGAAGCTTGGGGAACTTTGGTTGGAGCAGACTATACTTACCTGAATGGTCAAAAAGTGATCGATCCTAAGACCGGTAAATATCTTCAGAACGGAAACCAGATCATTGGTAATACAACACCGGACTGGATTGGAGGAATAAGAAACAGTATTAATTATAAAGGTTTCTCATTAAGCTTCCTGATTGATATGCGTAAAGGAGGGGATATATTCTCAACCGATATGTACTATGGTTTATCTTCAGGTTTATATAAAGAAACTGCGGAAGGAGATTACAGAGATAAAAATGTAATCATCCCGGGAGTTTTGCCGGATGGTTCTCCAAACAATATCTCTTTGTCACAGTTTGATAATGGATATTCTTACGGATATAAAACTCAACCTGCAAGAGAATTTGTTTATGACGGATCTTTCATTAAGCTGCGTGAAGCGAGTATCGGATATATGCTTCCTAAATCTTTACTGGAAGGAACTAAAATCTACGATGCTAAAATTTCCCTTGTAGGTAGAAATTTATGGATCATTCATAAAAATTTACCGTATGCCGATCCTGAAGCTATGGTAGGTGGAGGACTCAACTCTTATGGTTGGTCTATTGGTTCTATGCCGACTACGAGAGATTTCGGTGTTAACGTAACATTTAAATTCTAAATTAAATTAAAAATGAAAAATATTATAAAAATAGGCTTGGTATCTGCATGTGTTGGTTTAAGCTTAATCTCATGTCAAAGTGATCTAACTTCACTTAATGAAGATCCTAAGCACCCATCGGTACTGCCTTCTGAGAACTTATTAAGTACTGCGTTGTATCAGTCATCCTATTATATGGATAACCCTAATGTAAATTTCAATAATTACAGATTTTTTACGCAGCAGTGGGCTGAAACCCAGTATCCGGATGAGACGCAGTATAACCTGATTACCAGAAACCAGCCAAGGAACCACTTTAACAGAATGTATGTTTACAGTCTTAATAACCTGAGACAGGCAAAAGCCAATCTGAAAAGCGAAGTGGAGACTGAGGATGTAAGAGCAAATAAGCTGGCAACGCTGGAAATAGAAGAAATTTTTATTTGGGAAAACCTTGTGGATACGTACGGAGACATCCCTTATTCAGAAGCCTTCAAACCGGATGAGATTATCACTCCGAAGTATGACGATGCCAAAACAATTTATCTTGATTTAATTAAGAGAATCAATGATGTAATTGCAACCATTAAACCAAGTGTTAAAGGTTATTCCGGGGATTTGGTGTATGCAGGAGATATGGCAAAATGGACAAAATTTGCCAACTCTGTAAAATTAAGACTTGGGATGAACCTGGCTGATGTGGATCCTGTCTTATCAAAAGCTACTGTTGAATCTGCCATTGCCGGCGGTGTTATTTCTTCTGAAGCAGAAGCGTACAAGTTTAAATATGATGGGAATACATTTTCAAATCCTGTTTTTGACAATCTCGTAGCTTCCAATAGAAATGACTTTATACCGAGTGAAATAGTCGTTAATACGATGAAGAACTTATCAGACCCAAGGATGGATATGTGGTTTACAAAAGTGAACGGAGTTTATAAAGGTGGTGTTTTTGGAGAATTGAATGACCCTTATACTAACTTTTCGCAGCTGGGAGATTATTTCAGATCCGCTACCAGCGCATCTAACCTGTTAAGCTACGCAGAGGTAGCATTCCTTAAAGCTGAGGCGGCAGCCAGAAATTATTCTGTTGGAGGAACCGCGGAACAGCTTTATGCGGAAGCTGTTAAAGCATCAATGACTGAGAATGGAGTGAGTTCGGCAGCTGCAGCAGCCTACGTGATAGCTAATCCTTATAATGCTGCCAATTGGAAGCAGTCTATTGGAGTGCAGGCCTGGATCGCCATGTTTAATAAAGGTTTTGCCAGCTGGAATTTTACCAGACGTCTTGATAATCCTGTACTTATTAATCCTCCAAAATCTAATTTATCTTCTGTACCGTACAGAATGCCGTATTCTGACCAGGAGTACGTGCTGAATGGAGCAAATGTTAATGCAGCCGCCAGTAAAATTGGAGGTGATAAAGCAACAACAAAATTGTTCTGGGATAAATTTTAATAGGCTTATAGTTTAAGATTCGTACAAAAGCTGCCCAAGGGCGGCTTTTTTTTGTTTTTTTAGTAAAATATGGCCTCTACCTCTCTAAAATATCATATGCTTAGCATTGCTTATTGAAATTGACTATTTTAAAATTTTTCATTAAAACGTGAGTAATTGTTTTGATTATCAGTTGGTTAATGTGGTTTTTGTTAATATTTTATATAGAAAATATCAATTAAAATAAGTTGTGTTTTTCTGAAAAAAAATAATTATTAAATGATTTGTTTTTGTTAATTGTTTTGTTTTTAACTTAATTTGGTAATTTTTTTTATTTATTTTTTGAAATATAATGAATATTTGATATTTTTTTAAGATTTTGTTTTGTGTTTTTAAGAAAGTTTTACAAATTTGTACAGTCCACAAAATTAAAATTTGATATGAAGAAACTAACAACAAGTCTGCTTGTTTTGGTATTGTCCTCATCTGTTGCCATTGCCAATGCTCAACAGCAGAATGATACCGTAAAAACAAAAGAAATTGAGGGGGTAGTAGTAACTGCTCTCGGAATCAAAAGAGAAAAGAGATCTCTGGGTTATGCAACCCAGGAAGTGAAAGGGGATGCTGTCAATAAGAACCCCACCACTAACTTCTTAAATAACCTATCTGGTAAAGTAGCGGGGTTAGAAATCAAACAGAGTACCAACTTTGGTGGTTCTATCAATGTCGTTACGAGAGGATACAAATCTTTATTGGGTGATAACCAGGCACTTTTTGTGGTGGATGGTGTACCTATTATGAATAAAAATATCAACACTTCAAATCAGGCCACTGGTGGAGGAGGTTATGATTATGGAAACTCTGTATCTGATATCAACCCAAATGATATTGAAACCATTAACGTGCTTAAAGGAGCAGCTGCAACAGCTTTATATGGTTCCAGAGCGCAGAATGGTGCAATAATCATTACTACCAAAAGAGGTAAGAAAAATAAAGAAGGAATCGGAATGGAGTTCTCCTCTTCGATTACCATGTCTACAATAGATAAATCAACATTCCCGGAATATCAGACAGAATATGGACAAGGATATACCGGAAGAAGTTTCAGTGCAGCGCTGTATCAGGGAAGCCCGAGAGTAGCTTTTGGAAATGATGCTTCCTATGGTTCTCCTTATGATGGTTCAATGGTTTGGCAGTATGGAGCGTTCATTCCCGGCTCACCAACCGAAGGACAAAGAACACCATGGAAAATGGCTAAAAACGGGCCTATTGAGTTTTTCAATACGGGAGCAACTTATGTAAACAGTTTAGCATTTAGTGGAGGAAATGATCAGGCAACCTATCGTCTAAGTTATACCAACACAGATGCTTCCGATATCATGCCTAACAGTTCATTAAGCAAGAATAATTTTAGTGGAAATGCATCTTATAAGCTAACGGATAAATTAACTGCTAATTTATACGCCAATTATATTACTCAAAAGACCGTCGGAAGAAACAGTACCGGTTATAATGATAATATAATGACCAATTTCAGACAATGGTGGGCTACCAACGTAGATATTAAAGATCTGCAGCATCTGTATAATTCTTTCAGAAAGAATTATACATGGAACATGCAAAGTCCAACAAATTTGACCCCGGCTTTCTGGGATAATCCATATTTTCAGAGATATGAAAACTATCAGAATGACTCACGCGACAGATTCGCAGGAAACTTCAGCTTAAGCTATGACGTAAATAAAGACATTAACCTATTGGTAAGAATGGGTAGAGATGGATATACCATGATTACGGAAGATAGAAAGGCTGTTGGATCATATATTGGAAATGACTTTGGTTTAAACGGAACCGTTGACCAACCTTCAGGATATGCTACAAGTCAGTACAAGTTTTCTGAAACCAATTATGATTTCATTGGTACCTACAAGAAAAATATTACCGATGATTTTAATGTGAATGTATTATTAGGAGGGAATGTTAACGTACAAAAAACATATTCTAATCAACAATCAACTTCAGGGGGATTATATATTCCTGGAATTTATACAGTTGCCAACTCAAACTCTTCACCGGTTAGACCTTTAATTTCGGACGTTTCGAAATATGTTTACGGAGTTTTTGGTCAGATTTCCTTAGGGTATAAAAATACCTATTATTTGGAAGGAACATACAGAAGAGACCAGTCTACGGCGCTTCCTACGAATGATGCAGTATACTGGTATCCATCATTATCTGCCAGTGTTGTCTTCTCAAATTTACTGAAAGCAAACTGGCTGAACTTCGGTAAGATCAGGGCAGCATACGCAGAAGTAGGATCAGATACTGCAGCAGATCAGTTATTGAACAGATACTTCTCACAGCCTTCTTACGGAGATATCCCGATTTATGCATACAATACCACTTTGAGAAACTTTGAGCTTAAATCACAGGGGCTTAAAAATATAGAACTTGGTATTGAAGCAAGAATGTTTAACAACCGGGTAGGCTTTGATGTTGCCTGGTTCCAGAATAAAGCATTTGACCAGATATTACCGCTACCGGTTTCTTTCGCGAATGGTGCATTGGCTAAAACACAAAATGCCGGAGAGCTTACTACAAAAGGTTTTGAAGTATCCCTTAATGTAACGCCTATTAAAACAACCAATTTTTCCTGGGATCTGAGTTTAAACTGGTCTAATCCATGGACGAAAGTTACAGCACTTGCTCCTGGTATTGAGAATATTACAGTGGGTAGATCACAGGGAGGGGTTAGTATTAACGCGCCTCTTAATGGAGATTATGGTTCAATATGGACATCTGATTATGTATATGATTCAAACGGACAACGTATTGTTGGAGAAAACGGAGCTTATCTCGTAACAGATACTCCTACCTATAACCAGGGCAGCTTCCAGGCTGACTGGACTGCTGGTATGAATAACACCATCAATTATAAAAATTTATCATTAAGTTTCCTGATTGACTGGAGAAAAGGTGGAAAAGTATATTCTCTTGACCAGTTTTACGGCTATGGAACCGGGGTATATCCTGATTCAGTAGGGTATAACGATTTAGGAAATCCAATCAGAAATACTTTAGCCAACGGAGGAGGTGTGATTTTGCCGGGGGTAATGGAAAATCCAATGAGTCCGGGAACTTATATTCCGAATACAATCAGACTTGACAGATCACAATCCAGCCAGGTTTTAGGTACAGATCTTCCGGGAGCTGCTTATGTGTATGATGCAAGCTTCATCAAATTGAGAGAAGTAGCCATAACCTACAGATTCAGTAAAGAATTTTTTAATTCTAACTTTATACAGGGAATGTCTGTAAGTTTAATTGGGAATAACCTATGGATCATGCATAAAAACCTTCCTTACTCTGATCCGGAAGCAGGATTGTCTTCAGGAAATATTCAGGGATATCAGTCTGGTCCTATGCCGGCTACAAGAAACATTTCATTTAATGTAAAAATTAACTTCTAAAGAACATGAAAAAATATATAATAACATCAATATTAGCACTTTTGTTTGTAGGATGTTCAACGACTGACGATGTCAATCTGGATGACCATGCATTTTATAATACAACACAGGAGTCCCTGCTTACCTACGCACAGAAAGAGCTTAGTGATTATATGAACACGCCTAGTGTGAATGAAAATAACTTTAGGCTAACCATGCAATACTGGACGGAAACTATTTACGTAAATGAAAGTAACTATGACTTTACAAACAGAAATGTTTCTAACAATGTATGGACTGATAATTATGTGAATGTACTGAAAAATTTAGATCAGGCAGAGGGTATAATTAATGCTTATGTACCTGCTCCTTCAGAGCTTACTACATGGCCTGGTAAAAAGAAAAACCAGCTGGCTATAATTAGCATGATGAAAATCTACACCTATCAGGTTCTGGTAGATACGTTTGGTGATATACCTTACACTCAGGCATTAAATATAGACGCATATCCACTTCCGAAATATGATAAAGCTGCTGATATATATGCTGACTTAATTACTAAACTGAAAAAAAATATTTCAGATCTTGATTCGTCGCAAAAAGCCTTTGGTAGAGGCGATATCTTTTATTATGATCCTTCTCCGACTATCGATGGATCAGATATAGTTAAATGGGAACGTTTTGGAAATTCATTGCTTTTGAAATTAGGAATTGCATTAGCTGACGTTAATCCAGGTCTGGCCCAAACTACCGTAAATCAAGCTATAACAGGTGGTGTAATGACTTCATCAGGTGATAATTGCCAATTCAAATATTTAGGAGCTTCTCCAAATGAAAACCCTATGTTCCAGGAAACTGGTTCCAGAAATGACTTTATTGCTGGAAAGACCCTGGTTGATTTTATGAATACTAATAATGATGCAAGAATCAGTTCTTATTATACAGATATAGATGGAGATTATATCGGGCAGGTTATTGGAACCCCTGGAGAATTTGAGGAGTTCTCAAATGCAGGAGACTTCGCCTATACAGCTACTACACCTGGAATGATTCTGAGCTATACGGAAGTGCTATTCTATCGTGCTGAAGCTGCAGCAAGATGGGGCATTGGAGGCACTCCTGCTACATTATATGCTGATGCTATTACCTCATCTTTTACCCATTGGGGAGCTTCTGGTGCGGCTGCATATATTGCTGCACACCCATACAATGCTGCAAACTGGAAAAAATCCATTGGAGAGCAGGCTTGGGTTGCTATGTATAATCAGGCAATAACTTCATGGAATTTCTTCCGAAGACTAGATTATCCTCAATTGGTTGCCCCTTCAACAGCAATACCAAATGCAGATGGAAAAGTTCCGGTAAGACTTCAGTATCCTGCAGCAGAAGCTACTACAAACGGTAGTAATTATGCTGCTGCAAGTGCTGCAATTGGTGGAGATAAGCTAACCACAAAAATTTTCTGGGATATCAACTAAAAAATAGTTATTCATATTCAAATAACCGCCTTCGGGCGGTTTTTTTATTTCCGTATATTTGTACTTCAAAATTGTAAGAAAAAAGGCTATTTCCTGTAGTCTTAAAAATGAATAGATACACATGAATATAAAAGATACTATAGAAAAGAAACTTTCGGAGGTTATTCTGAATGTATATCAGCTGAAAGAAATTAATCTTGAAATTCAGGAAAACAAAACTGAATTTGAGGGCGATTTTACCATTGTGACCTTTCCGCTGGTAAAACAACTGAAGAAAAATCCGGAACGTATCGGTGTTGAATTAGGAGAAGCTTTAACGGAGCAGTCTGACCTGTTTGAAAGCTTTAATGTAGTAAAAGGTTTCCTTAACGTTAAGGTGAAAAATCAATTGTTTGTAGACAATTTCAGATCCGTAACGAATGATTTTGACACCATAGAAAAGAAGAATTCTACGGTCATGGTGGAATATTCTTCTCCAAACACCAATAAACCGCTTCACCTGGGACACATCAGAAATAATTTATTAGGATTTTCTGTAGCCCAGATCTTAAAAGAAGCAGGTTATGATGTAATTAAAACCCAGATCATCAATGATAGAGGGATTCACATCTGTAAGTCGATGCTGGCATGGGAGAAGTTCGGGCATGGAGAAACTCCGGAAATCACCCATACAAAAGGAGATAAGTTTGTAGGAAATTATTACGTAGAATTTGATAAAAACTACAAAAAAGAAATCGCTGAGCTTGTCGGTCAGGGACTAGAGGAGGAACAGGCTAAAAAAGAAGCCCCATTGATCAAAGAAGCACAGAAAATGCTTTTGGATTGGGAAAACGGAGACCAGAAAGTAAGAGATCTCTGGAACGAAATGAACTCATGGGTTTATAAAGGTTTTAATGAAACATACCAGAGACTTGGAGTGGATTTTGACCAGGTTCAGTATGAAAGCAATACTTATATTTTAGGAAAAGACCTGATCCAGGAGGGTCTGGATAAAGGTGTCCTGTACCAAAAAGAAGACGGTTCGGTTTGGTGTGACCTTACCGATGAAGGTCTGGATCAGAAATTATTGTTGCGTTCAGACGGTACTTCCGTTTATATGACCCAGGATCTGGGGACAGCTGTTGAACGTTTTAAAACAGGTAACGTTCAGAAACTGATCTATACCGTTGGAAACGAGCAGGACTATCACTTCCAGGTTTTATTTAATATTCTGAAAAAATTAGGCTATTCATGGGCAGATCAGTTATTCCATTTATCATATGGAATGGTAGAGCTTCCTGAAGGAAAAATGAAATCCCGTGAAGGAACGGTGGTGGATGCGGATGATCTGATGGCAGAAATGTATGAAACAGCTCGTTTGAAAACAGAGGAAATAGGTAGGCTCGAAGGATTTTCCGATGAAGCCAAAGCCGTATCTTATGAAATCATCGGCATGGGAGCATTGAAATACTTCATGCTGAAAGTAGATCCCAAGAAAAAAATGTTGTTTAATCCAAAGGAAAGTATTGAATTTAACGGAAACACGGGTCCGTTTATCCAATATACCTATGCACGTATCCAGTCTTTGCTGGCGAAAGCGGAATATAAATATGCAGAAGTTTCAGAGGTTGCTTTAAACCAATATGAAAAAGAACTGATCATGTTGTTGGCCAACTATAAAAATATTGTTGAGAAAGCTGCAGAAGCTTTAAGTCCTGCATTGGTGGCCAATTACGTGTATGATCTGGTGAAATCTTACAACTCATTTTATCAGAATCAACCGGTTCAGATTGTGAAACTTGAAGATGAAACTTTAAAACAATTCCGTCTGAATTTGTCAGATCTTACCGCCAGAACGGTGAAAAAGTCATTAGAACTGCTCGGCATCGGAACTGTAGACCGAATGTAAAAATAATAAGCCTCCTGAAATTTTGGGAGGTTTTTTTGTATGTAAAATGTAAAATGTAAAATGTAAAATGTAAAATGTAAAATGTAAAATGTAAAATGTAAAATGTAAAATGTAAAATGTAAAATGTAAAATGTAAAATGTAAAATGTAAAATGTATTAATGATAAACAACTTATTAATACGACTGGATCTCAAACTATTTACCCTAAATTAAACATCCCGTATCTCGAATCTCACACCTCGTATTAGGAAACCTCTTCATTCTTTCTCCTGCTATCCTCATACAGCTTTGCATCACTCCATTTTGCGTGTTTTGAAGGGCTGATGGTATACCCCTTTTTATAAGCATAGACTTTGGTAAATTCGGCACCGAAGAAAACCAGCATACAGGAATAATTGATCCACATCATAATTAAGATCACAGTTCCCGCCGTTCCAAAAGCAGAAGTAGGTTTTGCCGTTCCGAAATACAGGCTCAACAGAAATTTTCCCAGTGTAAACAGAATAGCAGTCAGAAATGCTCCTTTCCACACAGGTTTCCAGCTGACTTTTACATCCGGAAGGACTTTAAACATCAGCGCAAAAAGCAGCATCACGAATCCGAAACCTACTGCAAAATTCACAAATTCCAGCAATACATAGGTTTCCAGCCCAAAATATTGCGTAATCAATTTATTGAAAACACTGATCATGGAAGACAGGATCATGGTGATCATCAGCAGGAACCCGAGAATAAGGATCATTCCTAATGAATTGGCCCGGTCAAGAAGGAATTTAACGAAAGCCTTTTTAGGCGCCGACTGCACATCCCAAAGACTGTTTAAAGAATGCTGCAGCTGAAAAAACAGGGTTGTAGAACCGAAAACCAGAGAACCGATCCCCACAGCTTTCATAAAGATATTCTGTTTGTCAATCAGAGCTCCGGCAATCATATTTTCAATGCTTTTGGAGACTTCCGTTCCCATAATACCGCTGATCTGCCGGCTGATCTCCCCACGGATCGCTTCTTCACCGAAAAAATTTCCGGCGATCCAGATGATAATAATCAAAAGTCCCGGAATGGAAAAGATGGCATAATACGCTAAGCTAGCCGAGTCTTTTGACGCGGAAGAATCATTCCATTCAGTGAAAGTGTCTTTAAGAACTTCCCAGAAAAATTTAATATTATTAATCATATTAGAAAGGATATCCGATGGCTATATTTAAAACTAAATTATCTTTTCTCCAGCTTGAATCTCCAAAATTAATCCTGTCAAACGCCCACCGGTCTCCCTTTTCATAATAAGGAACCCGCAACGGCATGGCCAGATCCAGCCTTAAAATTAAAATAGAGAAATCAAGTCTCAGACCAACTCCGGCGCCCACTGCAATTTCATCCAGAAAATCTTTTGAAAATTTGGCTCCCGGTCTTTCTTTATCTTCATTGATCAGCCAGATATTTCCGGCATCAACAAAAGCCGCAACATTGAGGAATTTATAGATATTAGCCCGGTATTCGGCATTCAGCTCCAGTTTAATATCTCCGGACTGATCTATTAAAGTTCCTCTTTCAATATTCCGGGGATCAAAACTTCCCGGTCCTAAAGTTCTCGCTCGGAAAGCACGAATACTGTTGCTACCCCCAGCGAAAAACTGCTTGGAAAAAGGGATAAATTCAGAATTTCCATACGGATAGGCAATCCCGCCGATAAATCTGGTGGCCAGTGAAGTCTTCTCTGTAAATTTGTGATACAATCTGAAGTCATTTTCTATTCTGGCATATTGACTGAAAGGGATTCCGAAAATCTTTTTTTCCTTTCCTTTCTCAACATTGGCACCGGTTACAAGACCCGTGATATTTCCTGCTAAATCTAATGTTCCTTTATAATAAATAGTAGTTGGCTTGGAGAGCATGGTGTTGGTATACGTATAGGAATAAGTAGGCCCGAAAATAAGCTGTTTCTGAACAACTCTTCTCATCGCATCGCTCTTAGCCGCTAGTGATTCATATAATGGTGTAACATTGGTAGGAGAAACTAAGGTAACATCAAGAACCTTCAGTTCGTGCTCCTTTCTCACATTCTCTTTCCACAGATAGCCAAATGATGCACTGAACGTATTAAGAGTATAATATTCTGTCCGGTTCTGGAATTCAAATCCCAGATTGATGTTTGTTCTCGGAACAAAAGCACTCGAAGAATTGAAACGAAAAGGCGCTACAATCCTTGGAATCGAAAGCTGAACATTACTTCCCGCACGGAACAGATTCTTGGCATTTTCCTGCCCGCCCATCTGAAAATCAAACGCTCCGTAAATAGATGCCTTAAACTGCTCTGCTCCCCTAAAGAAATTCCGGTGGGTCCAGTTCAGGTTTAATTCGCTTCCGGCATAATTGGCGGAATTGGTTCTTCCCAAGGCTTCCAGCCTGAGCGACTGGATTTGTCTTGGGGTCAGTAAATAGTACGCATCAAAATGATTATTTAATGAATCTGAAACAATGAATTCATTTTTTACAAATTTGAAAACTCCTAAACTTATCAGCCGGTTAAGGGTAAGATTATGATTGGATCGGTTGTATAAATCCCCTTTCTTAAAATACAAAGCCCTGTCAAAAATCTTTGGTTTGAATTTATGCTGCGGGTCAATCACATAAATGTCGTTATAAGCATACTTGGAAAGCGAGTCCGGATTCATCGGAACGTTATATTTTCCTCTTTTTACGTCCTGAATATTATAATTCGGAAATACGATCACCTTATCTATGCTGAACTGCTTGGTGGCCAGATCGGGAATATCATCTTTTAATTTTACGTTAAGCTCTACCTTATGGTTTTTACTCACCGTACTGTCCGCCTGAACAAGGATATTGTCCGGACTGAAATAGTAGAATCCTCTTTCTTTCAGACCGTTATCGATACGCTCTCTTTCGTTTTTAATAACGTCAAGGTCAAAAGGTTTTCCTGATTTAAGCAGTGTTTTACCGGTTAAATCCTGGATTTCTTTATTCACCAGCGAGGAATCCTGCTGGAACTTAACATTACTCACCAGATATCTTGATCCGGGTCTCAGGGTATAAATAACCTGAGCCTTTTTATTTTTGGAAACGGTGTCGTAGGTGGCTTTTGCATTGAAATAGCCCTTGTTTTCAGAATAGTTTTCAATGATCTGTCTGTTAAATTCGCGGTCTACATCTCCCAGCAAAACAGGTTTTTCGCCAACTTTGTATTTCAGCCAGTAATTAAAACCTTTTTCTTTTTTCGGTTCTTTGGCAATATTATAGAAATAGAGTTTGGGGCGCAAACCTAAAATAGAAGAATTGGGTTTGGGAACCAGATTTTCCTCAAGTGCTGTTTTAAGCTCATTTTTTTCTTTTTTCGGAAGACTGTCGTTTAGAATTTTTACTTCCGCTCCTGTGTAAAGCATCTGGCCTTCCTTCAGGTATTTCGTATTGCTGCAAGAAAAACTGACAGCGGCAAATCCTGAAGCGAACACATATTTCCAATATATATTAAATCTACTTTTCATTATTTAAATTCTACCATCTCGTTATTCTTGTTTTCTTTTTTACGTCTTTCTTTCTTGGATTTCTGAAAGATCTCCCGGAATTTATCATAGTCAAGCGTGATGATAAATCCTAGTCCTGTTTCTATAATCTGTCCCTGAAGCGCTACCTGGTATTCATCCTTACGGTACGCTCTCAGCATATATCTTCCGTCTTTTGACAGGTTGTAATCTATCGTTACATTTCCTGCAATATTGGTTGTGTTTTCATTTTGACGGGCTTCCCCTTCCAGGGCAAAATTACTTCCCACAGAAACCTTCAGGCGGTCGTTCAGTAATTTTTTGCTGATGCCAACATTAAGGTCTGTTCTGGTGTTTTTTTCACCGCTGGAATAATCTTCAGAAGAATCAAGACCTAAGTCAATATCTACACCCTTGATCAGTCCGGAAGCCAGATTGTTCAGCTGCTGAGAAAGGATTTTACTCACACTCTGTCTGGCCATAGACTCAGCAGACATCCCTGCACCGGATTCAAACGGATTCTCCCCAATGAAACGGTTTAGTAAAAGAAGCGCAAAAACCTGCTTATTCATTTCAGATTCCTGGGTTCTGAGCTGGGTTAGTTTCTGGTCAACAATATCTGTTACTGTAGACGAAACTGAATTGTTCTTTTCATCCGTGGTAATATCAAAAGTGATCTGTGGTTTCAGAAGTTCACCTTTCATTTTCAGTAAAGTATTGAAAGGAATTCTCTGTTTAAACTGGTTCATTACGGAAGCGTCCTCACCGCTTACCTGCTGTTCCACAAGGTCAATAGGAGGAGCCTCGGTTTTATAAACAGCCGTAATATCCATGGTCGCAGCTGTAGGTTCCCCGGTCCAAGTTATGGTACTTCCTTTCTGAATATCGAATTTACGTTTCAGGACACTCACTGAAAGCTCATAAGAACCTTTTTCAACTTCATACACGCCCACAAGGGTTGTTTTTCCTGAAGGATCTATTCCTCCCGTCAGTTCTGCTTCTCCCTGAAGTTTTACAAAATCACCGTTGGCTTTATCAATTACAATGGATAATTTAGCTTCCTTGCTGACTTCAATATTCACACTCACATCCATTCCCTTGAAACGGCTTTCGGCTTTCAGGGAATCTGCTTTGATGGTTTTATTCAGAACCACCTGATCCTGATCGATAAACTCAACAATTCCGTCTCTTTCCTGTAATGAAGGGCTGGATTGAGGAAGAACAAAAGTGAAATCCGTTTTATCGGAAACCGCCAGTCTGCCGTCAACTTTCGGTAAGTCCAGGTTTCCTCGGATGTGTAGCCCTGCATCAATAGCAAGGATTCCATACATCATGGCTTCATTGGATTTTTCGGAATTGACCACCTTGAAATCTTTGGCATTCACATCCAGATTAAAGGCGAAGTCCCTGTAAGTCTGTGTCAGTACCTGCCCGTTGATCACAAGGGAATTTCCGTCTTTGTCATTAATTTTAAACCTGTCAAACTCAATCCCTCGGCTGGTGAAGTCAATTTCATCATTCAGTTTTCTGAAATCACTGCCTGTTTTGGCAATTTCCAGGCCTGCATCATTGAACTTTACCTTACCTAAAATATTAGGTTTATCGGTAGTTCCGGTGATCTTTAAATTTCCTGAAATATATCCTTCCGTATTGGTGATGGCATTCATGGAGAATCCCTGTATACTCTTCATCTGAAGCTGGTTGATCGCCATATTCAGATCAAATGTGCTCGAAGAAGTATTGTAATCCCCAAGGATTTTCACATCATTATTATTCCCGGAAAGGGCAACATCGGCATTTAAGATATTCTGTGAAGTATTATTAACTTTTACCGCAAGATTTCCGACAGGGTTTCCATAGACGATAAGATCTGAAATGTTCAGGTCGGAAGTGAAGGTCAGGTTTTTGGTCACATCCCTGAGCTGTGCGGTTCCGTTAATGGTTCCTTTTGCCAGCACCGTATCTTTTTTGATCAGTTCTGTAATGGTCTCAATTTTAAAATCTTTTAGCGAAACATTTAAAGGGCTACCTGGGCTTTCGGTTTCAGACTGAAGGGAAATTTCACTTCCTGCATTAGACAGGATAAAATTATCGGCCAGAATTCCTTTGCTGCTGATCTGTATTTTATTGTTTTCGGCCACGTTCCAGTCCGAATAATTTAGTTTTAAGCCATTCGGGTTCAGTGAGATTTCAGTGATGTCATTCAGTGATTTTGCATTTCCTGCAATCAGGAACTGTGTGGCATCTTTATCATCTTTCGTGGTAACGTTATAATTGATGATATTGTCTGCAACATCCCCGGTTATGGCAATTTTTTTCAGGGTAAAGCTGGAGCTCCTTAAAGCACCGGCGTTCAAACTGTACTGCAGTGCCTGGTTTTCATTGGTGACTTTTAAAGCAATACTTTCTAACGAATTTTCACCATATAGGAGTTGCGGGATCTGTCCGTCGATCTCTATTTTCTGGGAATCCGCATCGTAATTTCCGGTTAAGTTAATGGTTTCAAAGGTTTTCAGGTCCGGAACAAATTTCCTGATCAGGTCATCATTTTTAATCTTCGCATTGAAGGTAAAATACTGCCCGGGATCTATTTTCTGCGCCTTGGCAGGCTTCTGAAACTGGTAATACTGGTTGATGGTCTGCGTTAATGCTCCGAATATCTGCGTCAGTTTATATTTCCCTTTTAAAGAGACATCTGCAATCTGGGAGTTGAAAATAATCTGAGTGGAGTCCTGGGTGGAAGAAGCTTTCAGATTCACTTCCTGTACCGGATATACTTCTTTTGTATCGGAAAACGCGAAATCCTTAAGGTTCAGATAACCGTTCAGGGCATCCGGATTAAGGCTTGAAAAATCCCCGTCGATTTTTCCTGCAATGATCATGGGTTTCTCGTAGAATCCAAGTTTATTCACATCAAGCTTGATCACCTCACCGTTGATTTTTACAGTAGGATTTTTTTCATTGTAAACACCTGAAGCTGTTAAATTCAGATTTGCGTTCGGATCTTTTGAATTAAGAACAATATGGTAAACTCCTTTGTTGATTTTTCCCGTCAAATCCATATTCTGGTAACGGTAGCCTTTGTAAACTGCGGATGCCACATGGCCTTTGAGATCTGCATTGGCATTTTTGAAATCAAAACTTTGTCCTTTGGCTGAAATCTGTGCCGTAATGGGACCTATGTCTTTATTTTTAATGATTTTTCCCATCTGAATCGCCTGGAGATTGGCCTTTACGTCATACAACTCGCGGTTTTTTCTGCTCATATCCACATCGGCAACAATTGCTGCATTTCCGAGGGTAGAGTAGAGGTTAAGGTCTGTTTTCACTAGCTTGGTGGTTCCTTTTGCATTTCCTTTGATGCTGAAATGCGAAGGCAGGGCAATATTGGACGGAATCGTATTTTTCGGAACAAGATTGTACACTGTTTTAGCTTCCGCAGAGAATTCCCCGATCCGCAGATCATAGTACAGATTCTCAGGTTTCATAGCGCTTTTGATCCTTCCGGATGCAGCCACTCTCAGCTGATCCAGACCTGATACTTTAAGATCTTTGATCAGTAGGTCATTCACCAGTCCCTGGACGTTCGCATTGACGTTCAAAACGGCGTTTGGATATTTATTGAACGGAACCGTATTTCTTAGGGTAGGAACAATATTTAAAATGTCCGCGAAACCAATTTTGGAATCTTTAATATTCGCTGAAATCTTTACAGCGCCTGGATTTGAGGTCAGCTGGTCAATGGATTCGTAATTTAAAACCACCTCATCACGGATCAGCGTTTTTGGGGTCTGAAGGTACAGGTCTTTTAAATAAGCCTGCTTTTCGGCATACACAAAATCCGTATTGAATTTCTGGATATCCAGGCCTCGCCCTTCCTTAATTTCTGCTGAATTGACCGTTCCCGCAAAGGTATTGTTCTCCATTTTGAAATTTCTTACTTCCACGTTCATTCTGGAGAAATTCATGTGGTTGAAATCCATTCCCTGTCGGGTCGGAGCGATGGCCGTGTTGTTATAAACGGCTTTTACATCGTTCAGGACAAGCTTGCCAAGGATGACTTTCATCGCTTTATCCTGGTCCGAAACTTTGGAAACTTCAGTCTCTTTCTGGTCTTTTGGGTTGGCGTTTTGTGCGGGAAGATAAAGATTGGCATTAATATCTGCGCCGGAAAGAAAAACAGTGGAAACATTATAAGCGTTATGCTCCAGATCCAGTTTGTTGACTTTGGTGCTTAATTCTTTAAACAATACCTTCGCAAAAGTTTTGGTATTATCATCGCCGTAATCAATATCGAAATTTGTGAGTTTTATGCCTCTCAGGCCAATATTCATCGGCTTTTTATCATTCAATGAATCTACCTTTTTTTCTACTTTTTTTGAAACCTCTTCAAGAAGATCCTGCTTTAATTTTAATTTGAGCCCGTCAAGATTTATGTCGTTAACGGCATAGGTATTTTTACTGAGATCAAACTTTTTTACGCGGGTATCAAATGATTTGAAATACAATTGAATGTCGTTCCTGGACTGCTGGTCGTTGAAGGTAACGCCAATATCTTTTAAATTAATTTTATCCAGGGAAATAATGAACGGTTTGGAAGGACTTTCCTCTTTGTCGCTTGTTGCAAATGCATTGATGATATAATCGAAATTAAAAGTCCCGTTGGGTTTCCGTACCACATTGGCCCGGGCGCCTTCAAGGTCTACAGAAGTAATATCTGCTGTGGAATTGATCAGCTTCAGCATATTTAAGCCTACATCCAATTTTTTAACGGCAAGAAGCGTATCCACATCCTGTCCTTTAAGATAAAGGTTTTCCATCACCAGGCTGTTGGGAAATCCTATATACACTCTTTCCAGGCTTACTTGGGTCTTGATTTTTTTTTCAAGATATACAACCAGTTTGTCCTTGATGAAATTTTGAACGGCAGGGAGCCTCAGGCTCAGAATCAGCAGGGTAAGAAAAACCAATATTGAAATAAAGGTTATTGCAATACGCCTCAGCAGTTTTCTTTTGTTGATTTTAATTTTCAAATGCGATTAGGTTTCTAACAAAGATAAGAATACTATTTTATTAGCTCTTTGTTGTGGTATCCTAGTGCTACAGCAAAAATCCTGCCTTGGCTGTCCGGTTTATGGAATTTAGTTGAGTAGTTGTCAAGTGAATAGTTGATGAAGACAACCAAGGTTCGGATTTGTTTCTTTAAAAAGCCCCCTTTTTATGGTCATTTTTTAACGTTGAAAAGGTGTTAGCAAATGAAATTCAAATGTTGGTTTAGGTAAAGGGGGCAAGGAATATATGGAGATAATAAATTTCGTTAATGTACGTGAGTTATGGGATAAGCAGCTGAAAGATGGGCGCTGGAATCATACTGGACCTCAATATCTTCCTTCTTCCAGGTTCAAACTTCCTGACCTCATCAATTATTCCCGTTTTCCCATTTCACTTCTTCTCCCTGAGGAGCCGCACCACCCTGAGCAGGGGTGATAGGCGAAGTTTCCCGGTTAATATGGTAGATGTAAGCCGCAATTTTTTCAGCATCTTTTCCTGTAATGGTTCCGTCTTTAATAAATGGGCGCATCGTGGGATTATTCGGTGAACCGTTTTCAAGCATCCAGAACACATTTTTAAACAGACTTTTTTCTTTGATATTGATCCAGTGCGTATCCGTGAGGTTCGGGCCTATGCCGCCTTTCCCGCCGTCACCGTGACAGGTGACACAGTTGGTTTTGAACAGTTCCTGACCTTCAGCGATGTTGTCTGCACTGTATTTTGCTGTTTCCAGATCGATCTTGGGAGCACTTTTTTCATATTCCGCGATGGATGCAAGCATGGTTTTCACTTCTTTGTCATATTCAGCTTCAGGGTGGGCGTATTCTGTGAAGGCAAATGCGGTGAGATAAACTACACAGAATATACATCCGAACCAGAACAGACCAATCCACCACTTCGGAAGCGAGTTGTCCAGCTCCGTAATTCCGTCAAAACCGTGATCGATCAGAATATCTTTTTCTTCGGTAGCAGACTGTTTTTTGAACGCTGAATTCCATAGCTTTTGGTAATATGGTGTATTTTTTTCAATTAAATAGGCTTTCTTTTCCTCTTCGGATAGTCTGCTGAAATTTTCATTTTCAACCAGATCCCCGATAGAGTTCATGATCATCAGAAGAATCACAGCAATTACCAGCAGCGCCCAGAAAAAGGGTGAAGAAAAATAACCGGAATCTGCGGCGAACATCTCAAAAGCCATAATCGTTAAGCCTATCGTTGTTGCGATATATATTGAAACGGGTGTTCTCTTTTTCATTGCAGTACAATTTTATAGGTTACTCAGCACTTGCGGTCTGGATCTGTGTAGTTTTAATATCGGTTCCCAGTCTCTGAAGATAGGCGATCATGGCTACAATTTCTCTTTGCTCAAGCGGAACATACGTTGCTCCTTTTGCCGTTCTTTCTTTTTCCATCTGATCTCTCACATCTCCCGCTTCAGCATAGATTCTTTTTACAATTGCTTTGGATTGGTTATCTGCCCATTTTCCAGCAGAATCTATTTCCGCTTTTGAATAAGGAACATCAAAAGAATTTTTCATCAGTTTCATCTTGTCCACCATCTGGCTCCGGTCCAGTTTATTGGTGATCAGCCATGGGAAACGGGGCATAATAGAGCCTGCAGAAGTGATTCTTGGATTGTACATATGCTTAAAGTGCCATGAATCCGGGTTTCTGCCTCCTTCTCTGTGAAGATCAGGTCCGGTTCGTTTTGAACCCCATAAGAATGGCCGGTCGTACACAAATTCTCCCGCTTTGGAATACTGTCCGTTCTTGCCTTCAAATCTTACCACCTCATCACGGAAAGGCCGGATCATCTGGGAGTGACAGGAATTACAGCCTTCACGGATATAGAGGTCTCTTCCTTCCAGCTCAAGCGGTGTATAAGGTTTTACGGCCGTGATTTCCGGAACACTCTGTTTAAGGGAGAGGGTAGGAACAATTTCTATCAGTCCGCCTATAGCAACCGTGATAAAAGCCAGTATGGAAAGTAATTTAGGGGTTCTTTCCAGCCAGAGGTGTACGCCTTCGCCTTCTTTTCTTCCGGTACCGATATCTGCCAGTGCCGGTGCTTCTGCAGGAACATTTTTCTGGAATGAACCTGATCTTACGGTTTTAATCACATTCACCACCATCAGAATAGCTCCGGACAGATAAAGAATGCCGCCTAAGAATCTCATTTTAAAGTATGGAATGATTGCAGTAACCGTATCCAGCCAGTTTTTCCACAGCAGGGTTCCGTCCGGGTTGAACTGTTTCCACATCAGTCCCTGCGTGAATCCTGAAATATACATTGGAACCGCATAGAAGATAATCCCCAGTGTTCCCAGCCAGAAGTGCCAGTTGGCTAATTTTTTAGACCATAACGGTGTTCTCCACATAATCGGAATAAGGTAATACACCACTCCAAAAGCCATAAAACCATTCCATCCAAGCGCACCTAAATGTACGTGCCCAATTACCCAATCCGTGTAGTGCCCGATTTTATTTAAAGATTTTGTAGCCAGTAACGGACCTTCAAAAGTAGCCATACCGTAACAGGTGATTGCTACCACAAAGAACTTAAGGATCGGGTTTTCCCGTACTTTATCCCAGGCTCCTCTAAGCGTAAGAAGTCCGTTCAGCATTCCTCCCCATGAAGGGGCAATCAGCATGATAGAGAATCCTGTTCCCACGGCCTGAGCCCATGCCGGAAGCGCTGTATACTGAAGGTGGTGAGGGCCCGCCCACAGGTATACGAAAATCAGCGACCAAAAGTGAATAATGGATAATTTATAAGAGAATACGGGACGCTGTGCCGCTTTCGGCATGAAATAATACATCAGACCCAGTACCGGAGTGGTCAGTACGAATGCTACGGCATTGTGGCCATACCACCATTGTACAAGAGCATCTTTTACACCGGCATATACGGAATAGGATTTCCAGCTTGTGAATGATAAGGGAACCTCAAGGTTATTAAAGATATGCAGCATCGCTACGGCAATCCAGGTGGCAATATAAAACCAGATAGCGACATAGAGGTGTCTTACCCTTCTTTTGGCAATGGTTCCGAACATATTGATTCCGAAAACAACCCATGAGAAGGTGATCAGGATATCGATAGGCCATTCGTGTTCTGCATATTCTTTGGAAGTGTTGATTCCCATCAGGAAGGTGATCACTACGGCAACAATCATCAACTGCCAGGTCCAGAAATGGATCCAGGAAAGCGTATCGCTGTACATTCTTGTTTTTAAAAGTCTCTGCATGCTGTAATAGGCACCACAGAAGAAGGAATTACATACGAAAGCAAAAATTACGGCACTTGTATGAAGCATTCTGATCCTTCCGAATCCCATAGCTCCCTGGGTATTGATCAGGCCCTGGATATTTCCGCTTCTCAGACTCTGGATGGTGGTATCATCTGTCCCGAATAAAAACTCCGGAAGCTCAGGGTAGAAAAGCATCAGCGCCGCCGAAAGTCCCAGCAGGAAACCGACTAAGCCGAATACGATAGTAGCATACAGGAATGCTCTGACAATATTATTGTCATAATTGAATTTTTGCGTCTCCATAATTCCAATAGTGTTGTACCGAAGTGATATTTATCTTCTGAAATCACCTGATCTGTGTGAAACAATAAATATCATGTAACGTGTATAATGTTTTGCCAAAGGTATTTATTAACTTTGTGTAAGGCTAGTAGCTATCCTTCTAAAGTATACCGAAAACTACTAAAACAAAAAAGATGAAAGTATGTGGTCAAAATATCAGGAAAATCCGTAGAAGCAGAGACCTGACCCAGGAGTATATGGCTTTTGAAATGGGCATTTCCCAAAAGGCCTATTCGGATATTGAAAATTCCAAGGTTAAAATTAATCTGGAGATACTGACTAAGATCTCGGATATTCTGGATATTAAGCCTTCCGACATCTGCAGTATTTCGCACAAATGCGGAAATGATGCGTCTGAAGACAAATATCAATCACTTTTGGAGTATATGAAAAAGAACAATATTTCTATTCCGGAGGAGTTTTTGTAGAGAAATCATTCCTTTTTATTTTTTAATCCTTTACTGTTGAATGTCTTAAAAGTTCTTACCGTTCTGCGGGCGTGAAATATCTCTAAAGTTTTATATATTTAGCGCATAATTTTATGTATGAACAGCGAACAGAATACGGAGCCTAAAGACGGGGCTCTGGTAAGAGGATTAACCAACAGACATATTCAACTTATTGCCCTTGGAGGGGCTATCGGAACCGGGCTGTTTCTCGGGATCGGACCTGCAGCAGTTTTAGCCGGGCCATCCGTGATTCTGGGGTATGCATTAGCAGGAATTATTGCATTTTTTATTATGCGTCAGCTTGGCGAAATGGTTGTTCAGGAGCCTGTTTCCGGAAGTTTCAGTCATTTTGCGTATAAATATTGGGGAAGTTTTCCTGGTTTTGCTTCAGGATGGAATTACTGGATCCTCTACATCCTGGTCAGCATGGCCGAACTCACCGCCATTGGTCATTATATCCATTTCTGGTGGCCGGAAATCCCGCTCTGGGTTTCCAGCTTGT
Organism: Chryseobacterium phocaeense; assembly: GCF_900169075.1. NCBI lineage: Bacteria > Pseudomonadati > Bacteroidota > Flavobacteriia > Flavobacteriales > Weeksellaceae > Chryseobacterium > Chryseobacterium phocaeense. The sequence goes on along the minus strand of NZ_LT827015.1, from coordinate 3,307,087 downwards.
TCTTTTTTATTGTTATCAATGCCTTAAATCTGGCATCTGTAAAAGTATACGGAGAAACGGAATTCTGGTTTTCCATTATTAAAGTGGTGGCGATTATCGGAATGATTGTCTTTGGGATCTATTTATTACTGAGTGGTACCGGCGGAGATAAGGCCAGCATTCAGAATTTATGGAATGACGGCGGATTTTTCCCCAAAGGATTTTTTAATAAAAGTGAAAGCGGCTATTCCGGTCTTTTTGCTGCCATGGCGATGATTATGTTCTCTTTCGGAGGATTGGAATTAATAGGGATTACCGCTGCAGAAGCCAAAAATCCTGAAAAGACCATTCCAAAAGCGACCAATCAGGTGATCTACAGAATTTTAATTTTCTATGTAGGAGCTTTGGTTATTCTGTTTTCACTGAGCCCGTGGAGGGAGATTACAGAAGGAACCAGCCCGTTTGTGATGGTTTTTCAGAATCTGAACGGATTTACATTAAATATTTTTGGCAACACCATTCATTTCAACGTACTGATTGCAAATATCCTGAATCTGATTGTTCTGACAGCAGCTTTGTCCGTTTACAACAGCAGTGTTTACAGCAACAGCAGAATGCTTTTCGGACTGGCACAGCAGGGGAATGCCCCGAAATTTTTAAAGAAACTGAATAAAAACAGTGTTCCTACCAATGCAATTCTGGTATCATCCTGTTTTGCCGGAATCTGTATTATCATTAATAAACTGGTTCCTGAAAAAGCATTTGAATATCTAATGGCGCTGGTGGTTTCCACCTTAATTATCAACTGGCTGATGATCTGCTACACTCATTTAAAATTCAGAAAAGAAAAAGACCGCCAAGGAGTGAAGACGGGATTCCCTTCCATATTTTATCCGGTTTCAAATTATATCTGTATTATTTTCTTACTGACTATTCTGGTATTGATGAGTATTACCGGCATGGAAATCCAGGTGATTTTAATTCCGGTATGGCTGGTCTTCCTGTTTGTGATGTTTAAATTATATAAGGCAAAATAATTAACAGAACAAACCTGTTTCAATTATATAAAGGATGGATTTTTATCCGTCCTTTTTTTTCAATCTGCAGGGCACTTTTGCTGTGATCCATTAAAATGCTTTATCTTTAGGTGATAAATCTTTCCGGAAACGTGCACATCCATTTTAATGAAATTCAGAAGATCGTTGACCATATCGAAGAACACTTCGACCGGGAGATTACGGCTGATGAAATAGAATGCCTGTCACAATATTCTTACCGGAATTTTCAACGGATTTTTTTTAAGATTTTTAATGAAACCATTTCGGGCTTTCAAAAGAGGCTCCGGCTTGAAAAGTCTTATAAAAAACTGATTTATACCACAGATAAAATCTCTGATATTGCCTGGGAAGTGGGCTATCTCAATATCCAGTCCTTTTCAAAAGCATTTAAAAAACAATACCAGCTGTCCCCAGCAGAAGCCAGAAAGCAGAAACAGGAGATTTTTAACGCATTTATAGATTCGAAAACTTCCGATTTCCGGTACGAAATAAAATACAAGGATGCGGTTTCCGTATACGGGACGTTTATCAAAGCTAAAGATTATAACAATCATGAAATTAATGATTTGTGGGATGTCATTGAGCATGAAAACCGCGATCCCTTTTCTGCTTACGGGATCATACGTGATCAGCCTCTAATTACGAGCGGTTCCCACTGTAGGTATGGAGCGACTATTTCAAAAGAAGGTTCAGGCCTGCGGAAAATGGATATTTTTGGAGGAAAATACATCAGATTTGCTCATTACGGAAGTTTTGATACTATTCTGGAAACCTACCGTTCTTTTTATCGTTTCTGGCTTACGCAGCCGGATCTTTTACTTGATAATTCGGATGTTATTGAAGAATATCTGCAGGCCGATACCGGAGAAAATATTACCTACATCTACTTTCCGCTGTATTCTTAAGGATGTCCTTTTAGGACAAGTTTTGCTTTTTTGATGCTCTAACTTTGCACCAGTTAAAACATCCGGATCACGGAATTGCTACCGCAGATAAAAAAAAGTAGAATGAAAAAATATGCATTTCCCTTTATGGTATTCGTTTCATCGTATGCGAAATCTCAATTATCCTTACAGGCTTATGGCGGAAATAAGGAAGCTGAGGTCTTGGGGATTTTCGATAAGGATTTTAAGAACCGGTGGAATTATTTTGCGTCAGGAACGGTTTCATATGACTATTCGGCAGGAAAAGTAAGCCCGGCGGTTTATCAGAGTCTTAATTATTATGTTGGTAACAATTAGGGAATTTCCGGAGGAGTCCACATTTCATATGAAGAGGTGATGCCCTCGTTAGGTTTCGCATATATAAAAGAAACCGGAGCCTTTGGTATCAATATATTTCCGGCAATTACCTATTCTTTTGATACCGGAGCGTCCGGATTGGGACTTTATTCGCTGCTGGAATATACTCCAAAACTGAATGAAAAACTTAATTTTTACAGCATGGTGATGGTGGAATCCGATTTTAGTTTCAGGAAACATCAGGCCAGCAGTGAGGTCATCCGTTTAGGAGTAGAAAACAGTAAAAAAATGCAGTTCGGGATCGGGGGCAATATGTACCAGATCGGAAACACTTTTGAAACCGAATTTAATTTCGGCTTGTTTATTGGGAAAAAATTTTAATGATATGAATAAATTATTCACACTTATCCTCTTATTTAATATGACATTTGGTATGGCACAGACTTATCATTTCCCGGAGGAATCTTCAACTCATGAAGGAACCTGGCTTCAGTGGCCTCATCACTACCAGTTCGGGACAGAATACAGAAAAAGAATAGAGCAGACGTGGGTTGAGATGGCCCGTGAGCTTCAATCCGGAGAAAAAGTACACATCATTGCTTATGATGCGGCAGAAAAGAAAAGGATTACTGATCTTTTGGAGAAAAATAAGATCCCTTTGAAAAATGTGGATTTCAGAATTTATCCTACCGACGATGTCTGGATCAGGGATAGCGGCCCTATTTTCGTGAAGGATGATAAAGGACGTGTATTGATTGAAAACTGGGGATTTAATGCCTGGGGAGGAAAATTCGACTCAAAATACTGTGATAAAATTCCTGCCCGTATCGGAAAAGACCTGGGTATTAAAGTCATAGATCTGAATGAAGAAATGGTGAATGAGGGAGGTGCTGTGGAAACCGATGGGAACGGCGTTCTGATGGCCTGTAAAAGTTCGGTGATCAGTCAGAAAAAAGGTTCTACCAGAACAAAAGGTATCACACAGCAGGAAGCAGAAGAAATGTTTAAGCAATATTACGGAGTTTCTAAAGTAATCTGGCTGGATGGTGCTACCGGGCTGGATGTAACCGATATGCATATTGACGGGTTTGTAAAATTCATGAATCACAATACCATGATCACCATGGACGAGGACGGGCTTTTTGATATGGGACTTTCTGAAAAAGATATCAATACACTCTACGAAGCTACCAATGCAAATGGAAAAGAATATCAAAAAGTATATCTGCCGGCCACCAAAAACAAAGTGAAAACCGCGTATGGAAAACAGCTGGATTATAAAGGTTCTTACATCAACTTTTATGTAGCCAATACCGTAGTCCTAGTTCCGAATTATGGAGATCCCAATGATAAGATTGCCAATAAAATGATCCAGGAGTATTATCCGGATAGAAAAGTGGTAGGAATAGACGTCAGAAATTTATATGAAAACGGCGGAATGATCCATTGCGTGACGCAGCAGCAGCCCGCAGGGAATATCTTAAAATCTGAAGATTAAAAACGGACACAATAATTAAAAGAGTAAGGCTGCCATTCATGGCAGCCTTACTTATGTTGATATCAAAAATTGATTATTTTTTGATGGCTTTTACTGTTTTTACACTACCGTTATTCATTTTAAGGGTGATAAAATACATTCCTTGTTTTAAATCACCAAGATAGAGTGATGCAGAAGGTTTTTCAATTGTTTTAACCAGTCTTCCTGAAGTATCTGTAACGCTAAGTGATTTTACTTCGGATACATCCGAAATGGTAATACGATCTGTGAACGGGTTAGGAGCAATGCTGATCTTTTTAGAGTTATCAGCCACTTCATGAGTAGACAGCTGAGTACTGTCATACGCTGAAACCTGGAATTCTCCGCTGGTTTCGCCCGAATCATATTTCGCTACACTTACATACAGGGTTTCGCCTGGAGTCTGTCCGGTTAATGAGATCAGGGAGAAAAGTCCATCACCTCCGTCATCATTACACTCAATTTCTGTTAAAGATCCACAGCTTCCACCATAGATGGAAAGGGTAGTATCTCCAAATTCAGATCCGTTAACTTCTCTCGTTTCTATACTGATGTTTCCGCTTGCCGGAACCACTACACTAAACCATACATTATCCACAGCATCTGTGTTGCAGGATGGTGCTGCACCGTCTGTACTGGCATCAACATTGGTCACAGTAATTGTTCCTGAATCAAAATCCGTTCCTACTGTTAATGGGGTAGCCCCTGAACAGTTATCGTTGGCAATGGGTACAAACTCATACGCTGAAATCTGGAATTCTCCATTATCGATATAAGAGGCATATTTCCATACACTTACGTAAAGCGTTGCTCCCGGAGTCTGCCCGGTTAATGATACCGCTGAGAATCCTCCGTCACCATTACATCCAACTTCTGTTAAAGAACCACAGGTTCCACTATACACAGTAATTGATGAATCATCAAATAAAGATCCGCTGACTTCTCTGGTTTCTATCTTAAGATTTCCACTTGCCGGAACCACTACACTAAACCATACATTGTCTGCTGCGTCATTATTACAGCTCGGCTCTGTGCCATCTGTACTGGCATCTACGTTGGTGGAAGTAATGGCTCCTGAATCGAAATCAGCTCCTACCGTTAACGGAGTAGCCCCTGAACAGGCATCATTGGCAATGGGTACAAACTCATACGCTGAAATCTGGAATTCTCCATTATCGATATAAGAGGCATATTTCCATACACTTACGTAAAGTGTTGCTCCCGGAGTCTGTCCTGTTAAGGTTACCGCTGAAAATCCTCCGTCACCATAACAGCCAACTTCTGTTAAAGAACCACAGGTACCACTATATACCGTGATAGATGAATCATCAAATGCAGACCCGGAAAATTCTCTGGTTTCTATCTTAAGATTTCCGCTTGCGGGAACCGTTACGCTAAACCATACATTCTCCACCGCGTCAGAATTACAACTTGGCTCTGTTCCGTCGGTAGTGGCACCTAAATTTGTGGAATTAATTGCTCCCGAAGTGAAATCTGAACCTACCGTTAATGCAACAGCTCCTGAGCAATTATCATTAGCAGGCGGTAAAGGATCATATGCTGAAATCTGGAATTCCCCGTTATCTGTATCGGCATCATATTTAGATACACTTACGTATAAGGTAGCTCCCGGCGTTTGTCCGGTTAATGAGATCATTGAGAAAGTGCCGGTACCCCCGTCATCATCACAATCAATCTCATTTAAAGAACTACAGGTTCCATCGTACACGGTGAGTATTGAATCATCAAATAAAGATCCGGAAAGCTCACGGGTTTCTATCTTAAGATTTCCGCTGGCTGGAACTGTTACACTAAACCAAACATTATCGGCAGCCTCATCATTACATGATGACTGTGAGTCAGTAGTTGCTCCCACATTGGTGGAAGTAACCACACCGGTGGCGAAATCCGTGCCTACAGCGAGCACTGTTGCTCCTGTACAATCGTCATTTTGTGCAAATGCCAACGTAGTCGCAAACAATGACAAACAAAATAATAGTTTTTTCATAATATTCTTTAAAAAGTTTTTGGCGTATATGTATGGATGGCAACTATTATTTTACAGCTCTTCAGATAGGATAGTTTTATTTTTTTTCTGAGGTGAAATAGTAGTTTTTATCCATTTTTCATTTGTGTTATTTTTTTTAGTAAATATATGATTTTATTTAAATTTTACTCATATAATTTACCGTTTAGTGTGTTAAAATTAATATATCCGATGGTTTTTTGTTAAACGTTGTTTTGTTTTTAAAGAGTGCTTTGTACAGGTTTTTGCTTTTGATTTAGTTTTAAGAAATTAATCAATTCATTTTAGTTTTTTTATTGATTAATTTAATTAATTCATATTCTGAGACATTGGAAAAAAAGAAAGGTGACCGAAATGTAGATTTATTTAAACCTGCTGTTCTATAGGTTTTTCATCCAGATATAAATGTCATCGTCTGATGCAATATTGAGTTTCTTTCTCAGTCTGTTTTTTCTGGTTTGTATGGATTGGGGCTGTACAAATGTATAGGTGGCTATTTCCTTTGATGAGAAATTAAGAAATAACAGAGCACAGAAACGCAATTCACTTTCCACCAGTTTAGGCTCAATTTGTAATAGTTTTGGAAAAAAATCAGGGTATACCTCCTGAAATCTGGTGAGGAACTCAGAATCATTGTTTTTAGCCAGCTGCACAACTTCGTCAAAAGCAGTGTTAAGCTTTTGGTTAAGCTCTTTATTTTCTTTGTTTTTTGAGTGTAAGAGTTTATTCTTACTCTTTATTCTCTCTACAGTAAATACCACAAACAAAAGTAAGCTTAAACTTCCTAGAATTATAGCATACAGTAAATACCTGTTTTTTTCCTGCAATGGTTTTTGTTTCTCCTGAACAAGAAGCTGGACCGTTTCCTTTAAATTAGCAGCCTCTGCTTCTCTCATATTCTCACTTAGTTTGGTAAATTTATTCCGGTATTCTTTTTCATCGGCAGTCTTTCCCACTTTGTCATAAGCTTCAGCAATCAGGGCATAAAGTTCCACTAATTTCCTGTTGTTTTTTGCTTTTTCAGCCAGTTCTATTCCTTTCTTATAATTGCTGATAGCAGAGTCATAGTTTTTCCTGGCGTAGTTTATTTGTCCCTGAAGCTTAAATATAATAAACTCATTATAGCCTAGATCTACCGGCAATGCTTTTCCTAATCCAACATAATATTCGGTGGAATCAACTTTTTTTTCACGAAATTTCACTCCCGCTAAATTCAGCAATGCTACTTTCAGATTGACACCAAGACAGCAGTTTTTTATTTTTTCTCCCTTGATCTCTTCTATTGCCTTTTTCCCATAATAGGTAGCCGAATCATAGCGCTTTTTCTCAGTATAATTTGTAGCCAAATCTATCAGAGCTAACGTTTTAATATACTTTCTGGTGGAATCTATTTTTACGTTTTCGGATAATTTGATGTTTTGTTTCAGTTTACTTATGGCTTCATCATACATTTTAATTCCAAAATAGTTATTACTATATAAAGTATTTGCACTAATCTGATTAAATTCGTCTGCATACACATTATCATTTTCTGATTCCATTGATTTCAAATAATGGATACTTTTTTTGTACTGATTGATCCTGTTATAAGCATAAGCAAGATTAAGACTTGATTTGGTGCAGCCCTGAGAATACCTAATAGCTTTTGATTCCTTAAGAATAGAAAGATTGGCGGTAATAAACTGCTCTGTTTTTCCCGAAATTACAAGCTGCTCTGCCTTTTTTAATTTTTCTTCAATGTTTTCAGGTGTTGTTTTTTGTTGTGCGAACAATAAAAAAGGAAAAAATAAAAGAATAATTCTCATTATAATCTGTTTATATATAATGAATCAAATATATCAAATTGTTGATAATTAAGCTATAAATTTAATTTTTTTATGAAAATTGTATTAAAAATATTAGTGTTTGCTGAAAATTATTATGTTGTAAAAAGATGCTTTTAATAGGTATGTAAACTGGTTTTAATGCGCAAAAACATAGAGAAGGTTAATTTTGCAGATAATTACACAGTTAGAAAAGGAAAATTGTGGAAATAAAAAAGGGACAAATCAAAAGAAAAGATTTGTCCCAATACGTAGACCCACAGGGATTCGAACCCCAGATGACTGAACCAAAATCAGTAGTGTTACCGCTACACCATGGGTCTGTTTTATTTTGGTGGTGCAAATTTACATAATTTTTCCTTACTCACAAGGATCTGACGTAAAAAAGTAAGCGGTTTTCTCAGTGAAACTGTCTAAAAGGCTAATTACTTTTAAGTTAAGTTTTCACTGAATTTTAAATCAGGTATTTTTTCAGCCCCTCCATAATCCCTTGCCACAGCGTATTGAAAAAACTTTTATTGGGATCACGTTCTTTGTCAACCTCTACATGGTCCGGTTCACCTTTAGAGTCATTTTTTACAAAAATATTAGCGATAGCGGTGAGCAGTTTTCTTTCCTTACCTGTATTTTTATTCATGAAATTAACATGCATATCGGTGTATTTAAAATAAAAATTTCCTCCGATTTTTTTGCTGTTCCCTTTGTAATCAAATTTCAGATAATTAATCTTTCCGTCCAGACTCACGTTGAGGTAAGGCCGTACAAACAGGTTGGCATTTTCCACAGAAAGGTCTCTGATGGTTCCATTGATTGCATAATCATCATTTTTATTCGCTACATCAAACTGCCAGTGAACGTCTGTTGCGGCATCCCCGAAAAATTTAAAATCAGAATCTACCTTGACCAGTGTAGGTTTACCCTTCATTTTCGCACTGTTTACATTCACAATTTTTGCATTGAAATGGTCAAACGTAATTTTCCCGGGAATCTGTGCCTTTTCTGCAATCTCTTCATACGTCAGTTTTGAGTTTTTTACATCAATCTGTTTTACATACAGCGGAAATTTCACATCACGAAGTTTTTTGCTGAACATATACCGGATTCCGATGTCATCAGGCGGGGCAAGATCATGGTAAATATTACAGTCTACACCGTCAAAAATAATATGATCCAGATTGATGCTGGTTTTGTCCCCGATCACAGAATTCTGATCAACAATATTGATGGATTTCACTTTAATCGTATACAAATCTTCTTCTACTGCAATCATCTTGTTGAGCCGGTCTCTGGAATATTTCGGAAGAAAAGCGAAATGGTTGATGTGGGTTGTTTTTCCGGTGTTTTTTACATCACCAATTTTCAGGTTATAGTATTTTCCTCCATCGATGTCTATGGTTTTGGCCGTAACCAAACGATCTTTTACATGAAAAGGAATCGATTCCTTCAGGATATTTCTGTTAGAGGTTACCGAATTGAGTTTCACATTAAAATTCCCGACCTTCAGTTTCCGGCTGCCGTTCTTTTCCTGGCTGAAAGTACCGTTGATAAGATTCAGGGCTCCAAGATTGACCAATAGATCCGGTGGTTGATTTTTGGTCTTGCCGGCTGTTTTCTTTTTATTGCCAGCGGCTATGATGTTGATGTCCGGAGAGTACACATTAATTTCACCAAATTTAAGCTGTAACTGCTGTCCCACAAATTTTGAAGCATTGTTCAGGATTTCTATTTTCTTGGTTTTAATGTTGAAAACGTCTTTCGTACTGCTTTTTCCAATAGCATTCAATTGTGCATCACTGATGAAAATATCCGAATTATCCGAACTGATTTTTTTAATGCTTACCGCCTGCAAAGGATCCGTCTTGAAATAAATATTTTCAAATTCAATATTGTGGGTAGAAAAAGCAAATGGTATTTTTTCTTTCACGGTATTTTTGTCAAAAACAATATCCTGCAGACCCACATGGAAGTTATCCACAGAAGCCGTTTTTGTTTTATTCTGCTGCTGAACAAGAACCGAGCCCTGCTGCAGGTCAAGATTCTTGATGCCTATTTTCAGATTGACTTCTTTAGGATTTTCCTTAACGGTTTTCTTATCCGTAGACGTTACAATCAGTTGGGGTTTGCTGAATTTTGCATTTTCTACAATAAGGGAATCTTTGTCAATGGTGAAATTTTCGGCGGTAAGTTCATTGATCTTCAGGTCAAAAATATTTTTTGCATTATACAAAGCCGGATTTTCAACAGGTTTTAAGTGGAATCCTGAAATATGAAGCTGTTTGTTTTTGGCATCGATTTTACCCGCAGAAATCCTGTAGAGCTCATTAACGGTAATCAGGACATCATGGGCATCGATTTTAAAATCTTTAAAAGCAACCGGAATTTTAGATACATCCTTGCTCTGATGAATTTCAGTAAGGTTTATATTGACATTTTTTCCTTTGAAAAGGTCCTTCTTATTATTTCCTTTAACCGAAATATTGCCATTGGTAACCAAAATGTTCTCAATGGTAAAATCTGTTTTCTTTTGTGTGGAATCTTTTTTCTTTTTGGATTTCCCGGATACGATCTGTAGATTCGGGTCAATCAGTTTCACATGGCCAACTTTGTAGGATTTATTAAAAACGGCGTTCCATATGCCGATATTTCCGATTTCCAGGGCTTTGATATTGCCGGAAATCTGGGTAATGGCAGGATCATTTTTCTGCTTTGTCATGATACTGATAGAGCGGGCTGAAATATTACCCTTCAGCAGATTAAGGTCAAAGTCTTTTAAACTGATCTGGTAAGGTGTTTTCTCATTGATTAAATCCGGGAGCTTATGTTTAAGATAAATATTCAGCAGAAATGGGAAAGCAAGTCCCAGAAGACATAATGCTCCCAAAGTGAACAGAATCATCTTTTTTCTCTTTTGTGTTTTTGGACGCTCTAATTTTTTTTTCATGTTAGTGGTGTTTTGGAAGATTAAGAGTGAATTTTGCAATGCACATCCTTTAGGTTTTTCAAATTTTATTCCATAAGTTAAAAGCCTTGATTATTTCGTATATTTAAATAAAGTTGCGCTCGGAAAAACGTTAATATCAGCGGATTTCAGGGTAGCTGTTTAAAAATGTGGTACTTAGAAATAAGATGACGGCACTTTTTTTGCCACAGTTTTTCAGGCCCGCATATTCCTGAAATATCTCTAAAACATATAAAAGAGTATCGGGTTAGCTTAATTAATGACCAAAACAAATATGAAAAAAAAATTAGTCCTGCTGTTATTATTGGGGTATATCAGCATTTTCTCACAGTCGAAAATTATGGTTAAAAGTTCTGCAAACCAGCAGCCTGTTTCCGGTGCAATCATTTCCTGCAACAACAGAGAGATTGGTAGAACAGATGGGTCAGGAGTTTTGAATTTCAGAACCAAATGCAGAAAGGTACAGGTTTCTTCACATGGATTCAATGACGAGGATGCTGTTGTCGATAAGGTGATGGAAGTTTTCCTGACCAAATCCGATCCTAATACCAAAAACATTCAGACCATTGTTCTGGAAGATAAAAGTGATCCGAGAGCATTGGAAATCCTAAGAAAAGTGAATGAAAACTATGAGCAGAATTCACCAAAAAGTTTGGAATCCTATTCGTTCAAATCTTACGAGAAGATTTCCCTGGATTTTGATGAAGACAGTATCAATGCCTATAACGCCTATATTGCTAACCGGATAGATTCGCTTAAAAGACTTCCGCAGCGCCCTATGAAAGCGGCAGAGGTCAAGGATTCTGTAGAGTCTGTGAACCTTATGAAACTTTTAGGGGAGAGTAAGATCTTTTTATGGGAAAGGGCTTCTCAAAACCTGTATTCAAAAAAATATGGCGAAAAAATCAATATTTTAGATAATAAAGTAGCCGGTATAAAAGATCCGATTTATGAACTCATGGCCTTCCGTTCCAACAAAAATCAGATTCCAAAAGAAATCCGTGAAGAAAACAGAAATCTCTATCGCTTCTTCCTTACTGATTCTATTGAAATTGAAGGACGGCAGAACTATATCATCCGTTTCAGGCAGGTAGATTATAAGCAGCCTGTAAAGCAGAGAAAATTCAATGGGTATCTGTATGTAGATAAGGAGACCTATGCCCTGAAAAAAATTGAAAGCAACAGCAAAATTAAAAGTGAAGGCAGTATTACCAGCATCTGGAAGCCGGTACAAAACAAATGGTTTCTCGTAAAAGAAAATTACAAGCTGAAAATGGGGTCAACTACTTTTGATGATGATGAAAAGAAGGATAAAGATCAGAGCAAAGAAGAAAAAGAAAAAGATAAGCAGAACCGCCAAAGATTCGGCAGCTATGCTTTTGTCACAGCAGATTATTTTGATTTCAAAACGCCCATTGAAGAAAATCCGGAAGAGTTTAAAGGCTATACCATCGGGGTGAAAAATTCGGATGGAAAGCTGATCGACCAGTACCGTACCGAAAATCTGACCGGCCGTGAAGCTGCAACGTATACTAAAATTGACAGTTTAAGCAATAAATACAAACTTAATCAAAAAGCGAAAGCGCTCGCAGGATTGCTTAAAGGGAAAATAAGGTTAGGTATGGTGGATTTTGATCTTGCCAGGATCATTGGATATAATAAATATGAACATTTCAGGTTTGGGGCTGGTGCCAAACTGAATGAGAATTTCAACAATTACATCTCTCCGGATGCATATTTTGCGTATGGTATTTACGATAAAAAGCTTAAATATGGTGCAGGAGTAGACATCCGCACCTCATTGGAAAAAAATTCTTTCTTCCGTGTTGAATATTTTAATGACGTGATGGCTGCAGGCCGTTTTTCCGAAAATTTATGGAATTTCAGAATGAAAATCATGAACGCTGGAGTGGCGATAAATAATGGAGTTTTCTATGGCTATGAAGGTTTTAAGGTGAGCTATGAAAATGATATCACCAATGGATTAACCATCAATGTTGCTGCCAAAAAAACACAGGAAGAATCGAAGTTTGACTATAATTTTAAAGGCCTCGGGAATAATTTTGACTTCACCTCATCAGTAATTACATTAAAATACTCCCCCAACTCAAAGAATATCATGACACCCGGTGGGAAGTATACCTACGAACAGAACCTTCCGGAACTCTACCTGAATTATGAGCAAGGCTATAAAACATTGGGCGGTGATTTTAATTTCAGCAGGTTTGATGCGCTTTTTGTCCATAACTTTAAGACAAAACTTGGGGTAACGGGAGTGAGATTGTACGGAGGACTGATCACAGGTGATGCGCCTGTCTGGAAGAATTTTACCATGAATGGATTGGGCAACGGAAGAGGAGGCCTGAATTTTAATCTGACTTCTTATCTGGGTTTTGCCACAATGGAAGGTGGAAGATATTACAACGATAAGTTCGTTGGTGCATATCTTACGCACAGGTTACCGTGGTATTTCAAAAGTTTCGGGAAGAACGTATCCAGCTTTGACCTGATCTACAGAGGAACCATCGGGGATATGAAAAATCCGGAATTCCACCAGTTCGAATTCAAAAAACTGGATCATTTATATAACGAAGTGGGTCTTGAATGGAACAACTTCTTATCGTCGCAGTTTAATTTAGGCTTTTTCTACAGGGTAGGCTATTACAATACACCTAAATTCAAAGATAATTTTGCGATTCAGTTTAAATTTAAACTCTTAGGATTTTAAAACAAAAACCATCCTTAAAAAAGGATGGTTTGTAGACCCACAGGGAGTGTAATTCCTTAATCAATTTAAATTCATTTTATTTTAATTTATAGTGTTTAAATATTTAAATTATTGTTATTCAGTATTTAATTTGTTTTTTTTATTCTTTACGTAGTTAAATAAAGTAAGATGTATTTAAGGTAAAAAAGCATATTATTGTCTAAAAATTGACTAAATTTGTTTTCTAAAAGATTTAAGTAGAGATTATGGCTACGGTAAAATTTATTATTCAGTCAAAGAAACAAAGTGCAGTAATCTATGTCCGCTTTTCGATAGGCAGCAATCAGGTTTATAAACGAAAAACCCGCGAAACAGTGAATCCAGAAAACTGGAATGCTAAAAAAGGCATGGTAGTGCAGAGGACGGCGTTAACCAGAGAGGCACTACAGAATCAAACTGAACAGATCAATACCTTAACAAAACTGGAATCATTTATTTTAGAACAGTATAGGAAAAGAAATGAAACTGAAATTATAGGTGGAGAATGGTTGGCTGAAATTATTGATGCTTACTATTCCGGAGGGCGCAAAATTGAAAAGCTTGATTTTATAGAAAACTATTTGGAACATTATAAGACTGATATTTTGCCCTTTAGAAAATATAAGGGAAAGCCAATTACAAAAGGAACCAGACAAAAGCATTTAACGATTGTTGATAAGTTCCAGGAATTTTTAAAGACAGAAAAAACTAGGCTTAAAGTTTCAGATTATAATATTTCTGCTGGAAACAGGTTTGTTATCTTTCTTCGGGGGCAGCATCTGAGTGATAATACAGTTGGGAAGTATTTGAAATATACCAAGACAATTTTCAAAGATGCCAAAATAGATAATATTGAGGTCCATGACCAGTTGAGCGAAATAAAAGGATTTACTGTTGATACTCCCACTCCGTATTTAAAGCCGGAAGAACTGCAAAGAATACAAGAATTATTAATAGTCAATGAAAAGCTGGAACAAACGCGTGACTGGCTGATTATTGGTTGTTATACCGGGCAAAGAGCATCGGATTTGTTTAGAATGACCCCTGAAAAAATTGTCTCGATCAATGGCAAAGAATTCATCAATTTAAGCCAAAAGAAAACCAAAACTCCTGTCTTGGTTCCTATTCATGTGGAAGTAAAGAAAATCCTTGACAAAAGGAAGGGATCTTTTCCAGCACAGTTTTCAACAAATCTGGAGAGTGCAAAGACTATTTTTAATGAGAATCTGAAAAAAATATCTAAGCTGGCAGCTATAGATCGCGCTGAATATGGAAGAGTATATGATGAGGTTGAAAAACACTATGTCTTTGGAAGCTATCCTCTCCACGATTTAATCTCATCACATATTTGTAGAAGAACCTTCGCAACCATGTATTATAGTAAGATTCCTACTGCTATTATCATGAGTGTTACAGGCCACAAGACCGAAACTGAATTTTTAGGATATATCGGAATTGATAACAGTACCCTTTCAGAGCAGATGTATTCCTATTGGCAGCAATTAGATCATAATGAAAACAAAGACGATCTAGCGATCAAAAATGTGAATTAATGATGATCGATAAGATAATCCTATAAATACATTTGGAATTTTGAACAGGAAAATTTAGATTTTTCTGCTAATATTTTAATTACACCGTATTTTTAGAGTCAATAAATATTTATGTGAATAATAAAAATGCGGTTCACACAGACACACAAGGTGAACACAAGAGCTTTAAAAGAACTGTATTAGATTTCTGTAGTAATAAAAGGCACTTCAAACCATTATAGGTAAAAAGAATCAATGAATTTACTTTAAAAATAGGGACTACGTAATTACAATCTTACCTGTTTTCCTATTCCAGAATTTTTGAAAATATAATTAATAGAATCAGTTGCTGAATTTATGCATATCTAGCGTATCTCGCTATCTGTTTGCATGTGAGAAAGCTTATAGAGCATTAAATTTATATTTGAACACTTTTAAATATTCTCAAAATCATTATATTTTGTCAATTACTTACGTCCAATATTCCATATAAATATTATATAATTTGTATACAAAAAGAAATCTTCAATTTATGAATGAACTGGAAGATCAATATTTAAAGAATGTGCTTTATAATAAATCACTTAAAAACCTTCCTGATGAAGAGTGGAAACCTATTGAAGGTTTTGAGAATTATGAAATCTCGAACTATGGGCGGGTAAAAAGATGTAAGCGTTGGTTTCAATCTCCTCTGGGGTACAGATACATGTTGGAAGAATTGATTTTACAACCACTTTTCTCTAAAAATTTCAATAATTATCTCCAAAGCTATACTTATAATTTACAATGTAAACTTTCACGAAACGGTAAAGCTCATACAAAGTCTTTAGGCCGTATTGTGTATTATCATTTTATTGAAGAATTTGATTTGGAAGATCGTACTGTCGTTATTATACCCAAGGATAATAATAGACTTCATATGCATTGTAATAATCTGGAGAAAATTTCAGTAAAAGAAGAAAGCCTTAGAATGTATCATTCAAACAGGGCTAAAAATATACACGTCATATATCTGCAACCTGTTAGCCAATATAATTTAGAAGGTGTACTAATCAATCAATTTGATAGTATTTATGCTGCCGAAAAAGAACTTGGCATTTCCTGCGAAAGAATTATAAATGTAATCAATAAAATATTTTTAACAGCCGGAGCATTTCGGTGGTTTTTGCAAAGCGATCCACCAAGTAAGGAAGAGTTTCTGATAAATGGAATAAAAGCTACATCTGGAAAGTTGTTTAATGAAGCACTCTGGAAAAACCTTGGGAGACCCAGGATTAATAAAAACAATCCACCGCCATGTATGAACCTATCTGTAGAGAATCTTCCCGGTGAATATTGGAAGCCAATCCCTATAATAGGTTTTGAAGACCAATATGTAATATCTAATAAAGGAAGAGTGAAACGACTAAGTGGATGGTCTTTCTCTGGAAAAAAAAGAATAGTGAAAGAACATATCCTCTTTCAATTTAATATCAATAGAAAAAATACTCCCTGCTATCTATATTGTGAATTGAATAATAAGGGTAAGATTATTAAAGCAATTGTAGGGCGATTACTTTATTATTGCTTTGTAGAACCTTTTGATCTCAATGATGAAACACTGATTGTAATTAATAAAAATGAGCCACTATGGGATATGGATTTTTCAAAACTTTTATTATGCAAGAGTTTTTTTACTGAGAAAAAAAGGATTAAATAATAATTTAATAGTGAATTATTATTACAAGACAATAAAGGGATTGTTCATAAAGTAGAAGGCTGCTTTAAAATATATTTCTTCTTTCTGTGAATTTAATAATTCAGTTTCAAAAATATTTTTATCTTCGCAACAATAATTTTAACGAAACAAGCGTAAGCTTCTATCAATGGTATTAGAAAACTAGGAATCTTCTTAAAAGACCAAATTTGATAGGCTTACGCCCATGTCCTATATTGGGCACGGGCGGAGTCTTTCTGGTCTTTGGGTATCCTAGTACCTCTAATACGGATTGACTTTTGCTCCGTGCCTTTCCTTATATAAAAACAGTATAAAAAATAAATATTTTGAAAATTTATCGCGTTTGCGATCATTCGCGATAAAATACGACATGCTTTGTCGCACCCCTGTAATAGCTTTGCATTACAGAAAAATAGAGTATAAACATTTAAAAAACAACACATTATGAAAACACTTTGTTTATCGGGATAAAGAGCTAGCTCTATACATAACCGTTATAATTTACGGTTTCTTATCTGAGAATCAGAATATAATCTTTAAATTCGCGCAAAAAATAACAATTATGAAAAAAAATTACTTAGGTGCACTGGTCTTGTGTGCATTTCTGGGAGTATCAGCCCAGGAAACAGAGGTAGCATGGCAACGGGATATTAAATCCGGCACTCAGGATTTCCTAAGCCAGGTCACAACAACCATAGATGGTCAGTATTTAATTACGGGAAGCAGCATCCAATCACGTAGCAGCTCTGCTACAACTTCTCCTTCTACAGGCTCAGGAGCCAAGAAACAAAATTGTGGTTATGACTTCCACCTCGTGAAGCTTAACCAGCAGGGAGAAGATGTCTGGGAAAAATATTTCTCAGGAAATAACCATGACTATCTGTCTGCCTCCGTAAACACTCAGGATGGAGGAAATCTTCTTGCAGGAACTTCATATTCAGGAAAAGGTCTGGATAAAAAGGAAGATTCCAAGGGAGGATCAGATATTTGGCTCATCAGACTAAATGAATTTGGGGATGAATTATGGCAGAAAACCTTGGGAAGCTCTTCTTCTGAGGAAGCCCGTGCCGTAGTACAGACTACAGACATGGGATTCTTTGTAGCAGGAAATGTTCAGGGCTCTACTAAAGGCTACGGATCTAAAGATGCCCTGATTATTAAACTGGATAAAGATGCAAAGGAGCTTTCTCAACTTATTTTAGGAGGAAAGGGATTAGATGAGGTAGAGAAAATGATTCCTTCTAAGGATGGAGGTGTTTTGGTTGGGATGTACTCCAGAAGTGGCCTGGGCGGATCAAAGAAAACAGACAACTATGGTGAAGGGGATTTTTGGGTCATCAAGATTTCAAAGGATAATAAGGTAGAATGGGAAAAGAACTTCGGAGGAAAAGGAGATGACCATCTAAGAACATTAGCCTTAACATCCAACGGATTTTTAATCGGTGGCGAATCCAGGTCGGAACGATCAGGGAATAAAACCATAGGAATAGAAGAAGGAACAGACCTGTGGCTAATTTCATTGAACGAAAGAGGTGAAGAAATCTGGCAAAAATCTTACAATTTCGGAAACAGAGATATTCTGATGGGAGCAAGTGTTCTGCATTCCGCAGATGATAAAACTTCAAAAGGAGTTTTGTTAGGTGGCTACACTCAGGCAGAAGGAAGGATTGAAGCAGAGGATGAAACCTTCTGGATGCTGTATTTAGATAAGGATGGTAATGAGAAGTGGAGAAAACATGTAAAAGGAGAATCCAGAAAAAGAGAAGAGAGGCTTTCAGATATTAAGCTGAACCGGGATGGATCTATTATTCTGGCCGGAACCAGCGCAGAAGAATTAGGAAAGGAAAACTGGAAGATTGTGAAACTTGGAGACAGCCAGATTAATAAGCTGATTGAAAAACAAGACATAAAAATCTATCCAAACCCGGTTTCAGATTTTGCTTATGTAGAAATCGGCTTTGAATTCAAGGAAGCTGATATTCTATTATACGACATGGGCGGAAGGCAGCTTCAGAGCTTGAAGACTAAGAATAAGGTGACGAAGATAAATAGCCAGAATTTAGTTCAGGGGGCTTATCTGGTGACGATAAAGACGGATACAAATAAAACGGCAACTGCAAAATTAATTAAGAAATAAATTATGATGAAAAGAAAGATTACATTTATAACAACCTTAATTTTATCGTTTGTTAAATTATACGCTCAAGCAGATAAAAATAGAGCCTACTATTTTAATGATTTTCCTAAAACTCCTTCAACTCAGACTTTTCAACGTTATGGTGAAATACAAAACTCAGAATATATCGGAGCAAATTCACCTTCTATTCCATTGTATAACGTGGAGGAAGGAGACATTAACATTCCTTTAAATCTAAATTATATTTCAGGCAATGGTATCAAAGTTCGTGATGAAGCTTCCCATGTAGGATTAGGTTGGGGAATTCCAATGGCAACAATAACACAGTATGTTTCCGGAGGGTTTGATGACTTCAGTGAGTACAATAAATTAAAATTAGATTTTTTATATGACAGTACTCCGCCCTTTACAAGAAATAATTTTGAAGCTTGTGAAAATTCGGCTATCCCTTCTCAGTATCTTAATCAATTGGGGTATGATAAATATACTTATTATAAGTCAATGAAAGCAATGCTTCCTATTGGAGGATATTTTAAAAATTATAACCATGGACTCACCGAGTATGATACTGCCCCCGATATTTTTATATGCAATTTATTTGGAGAGAAAATAGAATTCATAACTAAGAATTTTAAGACCAATCTCTATCCGAATTTGAGTTTCGCTCCTACATTTGAAAGCATTAATAAAAGAGGATATAAAATAGAGTATAATACATCTGATTTATTTATTATTACAAGCCCTGCAGGGATTAGATACTACTTCAGTAAAGCTGAAGAATTTGGAGTTGCTTCAATAAATTCTAATGGAACAACCACTATGTCAAATGTACAGGGAAGAAATTATGTTGTGACTAAAATCATCGATAAAAATAATAGGACAGTTACTATTAATTATAAGGAGAGCTTAGAACCGGGTTCAATACCGGCTTATGCACAGCACATGAATCTCTCATTAGCTTCTAATTACTATACACACAATGACAGCCTCTTTCCTGCCAATACTTACTATAGTGGTGCTTGTAAACCGACAAATGGATACGGAGGGGAATACAATGGCTCGTTTAACGGACCGAATTATTCAAGCGTACCCTATTTGACTTCACAAACTGTTGGAGAATACTTAATTCCAGTAGGTTTTCACTTGGGATATTATACAAAAAACGTTTTGCTGGTACAAGATATTAGCGGGGATTTTGGTACGGTAAGTTTTGAATATTCCGAAAGGGAAGACTGGTCAAAAAATAGCAAGCTTGATAAAATAGTAGTTAAAAATAATATAGCTCAAATAGCCCAAAAGATTGATTTTAATTACTCATATTTTACGGCGCAGAATACTAAAACTGTACGTTCCGAAGCCGGGAATTTAAATATTCCGGCGACCGCTTTTCCCATTACCGATGTTAATCGTTTTAACAAAAGATTAAAACTCAATGCCATTGTAATAAATGATGTTGATCACTATTCTTTTAAATATAATGCTGTGTTACTTCCGGAAAAAGACTCCTTTGCCGTTGACTATTGGGGGTATTTTAATGGAAATCTGGAAAACAAAACCCTTTTTCCAAATCCTCTGGACTTTAATTTTACGCTGAACGGAGGAACAAATGTCCCTTTAAATGATAAAAATAATAATGAAAGAAAAGCTAATCTGGAGTTTGCAAAAGCGGGGATTTTGGAAAAAATAACATATCCAACTACAGGATATGCAAAGTTTGATTACGAGCTTAATAGTGCCGACAATCTCTTTGTTAATGAGTATCCGTCAGCAATTACTAATGGTAATGGCATACGATTAAAGAAACAAATAAATTATGACTCTAACGATAATATATTAACGCAAACTATATTTGAATATGAGGGCGGTAAATCTCATAACCCATTGGATCTTTTTAAGAAAACAACCACAAGGCTTATTTCCGGAGTGAACGGTAGTTATAATAGTTTTACTACATACAATTTTACAACCCTTTCCCTTCTTGCCGTTTCAGATAATACTTCGTCTCCACTTTCAGCAGGAAATATGGTTGCTTATTCTTCTGTAACGAAGAAGGAGGTGGATAATAATAACACTTCTAAGGGGAAAACAGTAACCTATTATTATAATAATCCTGAAACTGAATATCAATTCAAAGATGATAAAGTGCCAGTATATTTCCCTAAAATTAAATCTAAGGATAATCCAGAGAATGGACTAGTAAACAGAATAAAGTTATTTGATTCTAATGATACCTTAGTTAGAGAAATTGAGAATGAATATTCAAATTCACTTTCCAGCTTATTCTATGGCTCATCACTTAATATTTATTACAGCACTGCATACACAAATGCCTGTGTAATAGCGAGTTCATGTAATAACAACGGGGTTTATCAGCCTGATCTTGTAGATAATCCAGTCACAGCATTCAGCTTTTATCCTGTTTTTTCAAAACAATCCTTGTTGAAAAAAACGCAAACAAAAGATTATTTAAATAATAAATTACTTTTAACAAAAGTAGATTATATTTATAATAATTACAATTTGTTATGGAAGACAGAGACTCTGACACCTGATTCAGATTTAATTAGTGAATCCGCCGGGCAATCCAGTTCAATGAGTAGATTTCTTCAGGCTAATATTTTATCCGACAATACAGGAACCAGTATGTTTAAGAATGGGGTCCAAATTCTTAACCGTTCAATTAAATTTGATAATCTAACTCATTTCAATCCCACTTCAGTAACTACATATAATTTAAATGATCCAAATATAAACACCCCTGTAGACGGAACTTTTGATAAATATAACTCAAAGGGCAAAATCTTGCAGTATACTACCAAAGAAGGGTCACCAGTTACAGTTATCTGGGGATATAAGCAAACCCATCCAATTGCAAAAATAGAAGGAGGAACTTATTCACAGGTTATGCAGGCTTTTGGATTAGATACTAATGATAACAATTCATACCTGCAATTAAATATCGTTAAAAAATCAGATCTGGATACAGATGAATCTACTGAATCTAGTCTAATTGCTGAATTAGATAATTTTAGAAAGAGGGTGGAGTTTAAAGATTTCAAAATTACCGTGTATACTTATGACCCTTTAATTGGAGTTAAAACAATCACTTCCCCATCTGGCTTCAGAGAATTCTATAAGTATGATGCATCCAACAGGCTTATAAGGGTATTAGATAAAGAAGGTAATATCCTCAAAGATAATAAATACAATTTTACACCAACCAAGCATTATAGTTCAATAAAGAGTGGGACTTTTACACGTAATAATTGTGGTCCCAATGCTATAGGTGGTAACTATACCTATATTGTACCAGAGGGTCAGTATACCTCGATTATCAATCAGGATGATGCAAATCAACAGGCTCAAAATGATGTTAATAGCAACGGGCAAGCAGCTGCAAATCTGTATGGTACCTGTACTACGATGAATTGCTCTGTAACTAAGGGAAGCGGGATCAACCAATTTCATTATGGATCAATTTTTCTAAATAATACAAATGAGTTCAGAGTGCAGATGGGATTCAGATATTTTAGTAATCTTCCTTGGAGCACAGGAGTTGTAGTAGGAAAGATTAGTGGAAACTGTATACCTTCAGGGCAGCGTTCCAGTAGTACTTTTGCTAATGGAGTTTGGTTGTTAACAATTGATCCTAACGGAAATATCACGGCTAAGATCAGTTCTGCATCTCCCTCTCTGGTTAACGACATGAATATGGTTTTTGACTTTACCTTCTCTATAAATTAATTAATGATGAAAAAATTATTAAGTACGCTCATTTTACTCTCTGTTATTGTACAAAGTTATGGGCAAACAGCAACAGAAAATTATATACAATCAAGAAGTTATCTTGAACCTGTAACCGCTACAAGTACAACCGCTAAACAAATTAATACGGTTCAGTATTTTGATGGTTTGGGAAGACCGAAACAAGTGGTTAATGTAAAAGCATCCCCTTTAGGAAGAGATGTAGTTAATCATTTAGAATATGATGAGTTCGGAAGGCAGGTGAAATTTTACCTTCCGGTACCACAGTCGCTGACGCAAGACGGAGAGCTTTATTCTAATCCTTTGAGTAACGCAACACAATCCGATATATATGGATCGGAAAAGATTTATTCCGAGAAAAGGTTAGAAAGTTCTCCACTAGACAAAATGCTTCAGCAGATCAATGTTGGAAATGATTGGTCTTCAAAACCTGTAAAATTCGATTATGATACAAATACAGATGGAGAAGTCAGAAAGTACTTTACCACAACTACATGGGTAGAAAACAGAACCAGCTCTATTTTGAAAGTAGCTGTGACAAATTCATCAAACGGATTTTTTATAGCTCAACAATTATATAAAAATATCACCACAGATGAAGATGGAAATATTAGAATAGAATTTAAAAATCTGGAAGGGCAGACGTTACTTAGTAGAAATGTCTTAAGCCAAACAGAAAATGCAGATACTTATTATGTTTATAATGAGCAGAACCAAATCGCATTTGTAATTCCTCCCAAGGCTTCAGATATGATCAAAAGTTTGAGTCCCGGAACTGTAGTTCCAGATGCTGTTTTAAATGAACTATGCTATCAGTATCGTTATGATAAAAGACTCAGACTCGTTGAGCGAAAACTGCCAAATAAAGGTTTAGAATCCTTTGTTTATGACAGGCAGGATAGATTAGTTGCTACACAAGATGCTAATTTAAGGGAAAAGGGGCAATGGCAGTATTCGAAGTATGATCAGTTTGGAAGAATAGCTATTGTGGGAATTAATACTGGTGGATCAAGAATTGCAGAGCAAGAAATTGCAGACGGTCTAGCGTTTAATAACGTCAATAGATTGAGCACCGCTCTTTTTGAAAGACAGGGTATGCCAGTATACTACGGAAATCCAGATAATACATATCCCAATTCTTCTAAATGGGTTACATTACTTTCTTTAAATTATTATGATTCTTACCCACCATACAGCTTTAACCCGACTTTCCCAACATCTGTTTTAGGCCAGTTATCGTCTACGGATAGCCCTACAGCAGATGTCAGCACAAATAATCTTCCAGTTATGAGTTTTATAAAGAATCTTGAAGATGACAACTGGACAAAGAACTATAACTACTATGATAAAAAAGGCCGTGGAATTGGTACTTATTCCATTAATCATCTGGGAGGTTATACCAAAACAGAATCGAAACTGGATTTTACCGGGGTAGCACAAACTATGGTTACAAAACATAAAAGGCTGGATGCGGACACCGAAAGAGTGATTACTGAAAACTTTACATATGACCATCAGAACAGGCTTCTTGTCCACAAACATAAAGTAGACAGCAATCCTGAAGAAATCCTGGTACAGAATACCTATAATGAGCTTTCTCAGATTTCTAATAAGAAACTGGGAGGTATTACAGCTTCTGCCACACTTCAAAGCATTGATTACAAATACAATATCAGGGGTTGGATGTCCCAGATCAATGATCCGGCTAACCTTAACGGAAAATTATTTGGATATACACTAAGATATACTGATCCTGTTTATTCGACAATTGCTCCCGGCAGATACAATGGAAGTATTGCTGAAATAGACTGGAATGTGTCTACTCTCAATAATCTCAAAAGATATAATTATACTTATGATAAACTTAACAGATTAACTGATGCTGAATATGCAGAGCCAGAGACTACCAACCCGCATAATAAAAATTATGACGAGCGTTTAACCTATGATGTAAACGGAAATATTGCTTCCTTAAAAAGAAATGCAGTTCCTGTTTCCGGCACAACTGCCACAACAGTGGATAACCTAACCTATCAGTATACAGGAAACAGATTGGATAAAGTAACCGAAAGTGCGCTTAATGACACCGGATATGAGGGCGGAAATAACACCATTGATTATGACCTGAATGGTAATATGATCAATATGAAAGACAAAGGAATCCAGAGTATTGTGTACAATTATCTTAACCTGCCGGATAGCTTTTCCATTATCCTTCCCGACCCATTCATGTTGGGACAGCCTTCAAGTGCCACGTTAACTTATCTTTACCGTGCCGATGGAACAAAGCTTCGTAAGAATTATTACAAGCAAGGCCGTAGAGGCGCCTCAGGCTCCACCCATATTACAGATTATCTGGATGGTTTTCAATACAGCTATTTAGAAGGCGGAGGAATATGCCTGACCTGTAAAACGGATAATGCTTTTGAAGAGCAGGCGTACACCAACGTAGCAAAAACTTTTCCTGATATTGACTTAACACCACAATGGAAGCTGGATTTTGTTCCAACAGCAGAAGGATTTTACAGTTTCACGGAAAACCGTTATATTTACCAATACAGAGATCACCTTGGAAATGCCAGGGTAAGCTTTGCAAAAAACAGCGAAGGACTTCTGGAAGTAACGGATAAGAATGACTATTACCCTTTTGGATTGAACCATATTCAGGGGATTTTCGAAGGAGCTAATCTTGGAAGTTATTATAGTTACAAGTATAATGGAAAAGAACTACAAGAAACTGGGATGTATGATTATGGGGCGAGATTTTATATGCCGGATTTGGGTAGATGGGGAGTTGTTGACAATAAAGCAGAAAAATATTTTTCATTATCTCCCTACCATTATGCGGGTAATAATCCAATAATGTATTTTGATATTGATGGTAATGAATTCACAGAAGATGCTTGGATATGGGTTAATAGATTAATTGCTGATATTAATTCTAGGCAAGCCAAAAATAATGTTAAAATAACAGATTTTGAATCTAAAATAGCTGCTGGAGGAAAAGCTGGACAAATTAAGAGATGGAAAAGCAATATAGCTGATTTAAAAGCAAATAATGCTGATTTAGAGTCAGTTAGAGGTGAAACGGCAACTATGGCAGCTTCAAATCAAATTTATGATGTAATTGAAAATGATGACTTGAGTGATTCTAGTTTTAAAACTGGAGCCTTTGGATTTAATTATAATAATGGAAAAGCTTATATGGTACTCCCAAAAAATTCTGGTCTTGCAATGTTTGCCCATGAATTAAAACATGGTTATCAATTTGAAACAGGAGAAAGCGGAAGTGTAACAAGAGATCAAGACGAAAAAGGTGTTGCTTTTTTACATGATAAGACAGATGAAGTTGTTGGTTATCAGAGAGGTAAGTTGTTTGGGCAAAATGATTCATATAGTACAGGAAGTCTACCAGATGCATATAAAAATCTTCCTACTGGTCCAATAAATACAACTAATCACCCAGAAATATCCCGAGCTATGAAACTACCACCTGCTCAACGAAAAGTAGCTTTACAAAATATAGCGAATCAAGGAAAAGCATTTCGTGTTGAGGGGCAAACCTATTATAAAAAATGAGAAAACTAATTTTTATATTATTGTGCATTTTCCTAGTTAATTGTAGTTCACAGTTAAAATTAGGAAAATATGAGAATATATGTTATTCTACGGATGCACCAAGTAATATCTTATCACTAAAAAAAAATAATGTATTTGTATTAACCTATCCGAGTTCTATCGAGAGGTTGTCAGGAATTTGGATGATTAAAAAGGACACTTTATTTTTGAGTTCCCAATATCAGAGTTCATTGAAAGGAAGTGATAGTATTGCTTATGTAGAGGAAAAAAAATTTATTTTAAAAAGAAAAAAATTAATTAATCCTCTAAATGAAAAATGTTATTTAGTTTTAAAAAATAAAACAAACTCTTCACAAAAATAGACTGCACCAAAAGTTTAGACAAATTAAACAATATTTTGACAGAAAAGAGTTCGGTATTCCACCGGGCTCTTTCCTTTTACTTCTTTTTAAACTCTTCGATCTTTGTTAATTTTTTTTTATAAGATTTAGTGTTCTAAAAAAATTCGATTATGAGATTATCTAGGTTGTTCACTTTTCGTTATATACTCTGAATGATTCCTTTTTCTTTAGTATAAAGAGCATTTCGAAAAAATAAATACTTACAAAATAAATCGATTTAGAATCTTGGATAGCACAAACTGAGTCGAGGATTGAACCGCAATCTAAAAAGGAACTAGAAAACATTAACACAGTTCAAATTATGTTAACCGGATCCAAATACTTTTGAAAACTTTTAATGCGACACAGTTTGTCGCATCAGCTATTTAATTTAGTATTCTAAAAATTAAATATGATGAATATACCATTTTATTATTCCTTCAGAGAATTTACAGATCATTATAAAGCTGACCTAAAATATTGGTTAAGAGGGAACAAGGAGAGGAATGAAATAAAATATCTTAAAATCCTTTATTCCAGGGCAGGCTTTTTAGTAGGCTACAGAGAATTTAAATTCAAAGACCCCAAATATGCTGTAATAGATATGTCATTTGGTGTTGAAGGCATTACAACAGAATATGATATTCAGAATTATGTATCTATCTGTATAGGTGTTCTTGAAAGCAATTTTAGGAAAAAGTTCAATTTATGTAATGATAATCGGCTGGTAGAGTTTATTTACGATTTTGAAGATGATTTTATTAATTTTGTTCGGCATGAAAGGTTTTATTTTAATAATACCATTTATCAGCTGCTTCCATTCTTTAAGATAGGTAAGGAGATAGTAGAAGCAAGAGTTGTGTATGACGATAATAATGAACCTGTCAAAGATGGTGAAGGAAATACGATGTTTGAAGAAGGAAGATTTAAAATGGGTGTTATACTCTTTGATTACGATCAATACTTTGCTTTTTTAAATGAAATGAAACTCATCAATACATTTATTTTAGAAAAGATCACTCCTGAAATTAAGGAAGAAGCAGAGATGAAAAGTAACCTGACAATTCCTGAAAAAATAGCTCTTCTGGAGCACTTGGGCATGTTTGCCAAACTTGTTAAGGATGGAGTAAGCTCCGAAAATGAATATAAAATTATTTATAATCTGATTGGAGGAAGCTATACCAATGTAAAAAAATACTGTCTTAACAGAAGGAGCAATAATAAATCTTCCAAAGATTATCAGATAACCGAAAAACATAGAATGAAGATCAAAAATTTCTATAACTCAAAGAGCTACTGAAGCTATATTCTGAAATTATATTAATCCATCTACTACCGCAACACTACCTCAGATCTACCCCTATCAAGTAAAATACAGTAAGCATAATTTTAATCTTTGTATTGTGAAACAGCGATAAAAAATCACAATACAATGGAACAAATTAATTTTATCGGAGTAGAACCCGAAAACTTCATCAATGAAATCGTAAGTAAAGTAAAAGAATCCTTACTTACTGATTTGGAGAAAACCTTCAAAGAAAATGAACCCAAACGCTATCTCTCTGCTGATGAAGTATGTGAGCGTTTTGGTGTGTCTAAACCTACTATTCATGAGTGGCGTAAGCGTGGAATTCTGAAACCCCATAAACTCGGCTCCAGAGTTTACTATAGACTGGATGAGATAGAAAATGCAATGATTGTTAATGATTAAATTTTCTCTCATGCCATACTTAACAAAGAATCGCTATCAAACTATTATCTATAGTCTTGATGAGGTTAAAAAGACCTTCAGGCAATATAGAAGAAAAGATCTGAACTCAACCAGAAAAGATCATTTCCTGCCAGAATTGCTGCGCATTGAAAAGAATAATGGTTACAATACCTTTAGTGGCTTCAATAACCTTTTGAGGCTGCGGGATGCCTCCAGCTGGTCTGTCTGTACACGCCTGGGATTAAGACCTACCGGAGTAGGTAATTTCTATTGTACAGATGTAATTATAGAAGAGAGAAAACTTTTATGTATTGTCTATTATTCTAAAGATAATCAGTTTATTGAACTCAGTATTTTTCCTGAATTTTATCCGTGTGAGAAATCCGTTTTTAAGGAAAAGATAATACGGATTGTTCAAAGTGTAGCCCATAAAAAAGGGATATAAGAAGATATTATATGCCTTTTCGTTATTCAAACCTGACAAAGGTTTAACCTTTTGTCTTTACAAGGAAATGAAATTATGCCGATCGACTTTGTAAAACTCCAATATACAGATAAGAATTATGATCTGCCCACAGACAAAACTGATTTTATTATTACTGTCAATAATGAAACCGGAGAAACCGACAATAAAAAGGAGGGTGAATATTTTGGAATGCAGATCATTAAATATCCTTCCGGACGGATAATCGTAAAGGGTAGCATTCATAAATTTTTTAACCGGACAGATTTTAACGGAAATGATTTTGATTTGCAAAACTTTTCCTCAGCATTACAAAATCTTGAAACAGAACTCAGATTAAAGCCTGGGTATTGCAGACTGGAAAATATTGAAATAGGTGTAAACATTGAGTTACCTTTTGATCCGAATAAAATCCTTCAAAACCTTTTGTTTCACCGATCCGTAGAATTTAATAAAACCATTTCGGGGTCTTTTTATTACCAGTCAGCCAAAACAGAATATATCATTAAAATTTACAATAAAACTGCTCAGTATGAAAAGAAATTAAAGAAGATTGCCCCAAAACCAAATATAAAAAATAAGCAGGAACAGAAAGAAATCAACTTTTTGAAAACAACGATAGAAAAACAATTAAAGCCTAATATTTTACGGTTTGAGATTAAGTTTTTAAAAATGAATATACTAAATGATTTAGGGATTATGCATTTACCGGATGTTTTAAAGCCTGAAATAATTAAACCCCTCAAAAAGCTTTTATTAAAAGAATTTCATGAAGTTTATTTCTATGATTATACAATGGATGAAGCAAAGATGAAGCCCCTGGAGAGGAACAAGCTCAAAGATTATAGAAACCCTAATTACTGGATAAATCTCAGCAAGAAAGACAAATACTACCACAAGAATAGATTTGCGGGAATGACATTGAAATATTCTCAAAATTTAAAAGGCAAGGTTTCGGAATTAATAAAACAAAAAATGGAAGAATTAACAGGAAAAAGTTTAGACTTTTTTACCGATAATTTCAACGAAAACAAAAAACAAAAGTTTGGACTTTTTTACCGTTCAGATATAGGGTCGAAAAGTCCAAATATAATAGTCTGAATTGAAGGAAATGAAAAAGACAATTTCAGTAACGAAAAGAGGAACAAAATAAAGGTGCTGGGAATTATGATTCATCTAAAAATATGCATGAAAATAGTAAAGACCACAAATAGAAATATATGATTGAAAAAAATGAAACTGAGTTTTCAGATTTAGAAGTTGATTTTTTGTTTTTGGTAGACGCGGAAAGGAATATACCAAATATAGATCTACAGGAATTAAATATGGAACTGCCGGAATTGAGTAATAATTTTCCTGGTGTAGAATTCTCAAACATGGATATAGACTTAATGGCTTTACGAGTTGTATTAAACTTTGATATTGAAATTGTATTTTGACTTTATTGCCGATTAATAGGGTGTTTTAGAAATAGAATTAGGAAAAATAGCTGTTTTAAGTAGTTGTTATTTTTGGATATGTTCCAAAATGTCTCAGAAGTATTATGAATAGGGAGTTTGAAATGAAAGCCAAGTAATAGATTTAAAAAGTTCCTTAATAATTTAGGTTATTAATTTTAGTTGGGAAAGAGATGGAAATTTTATTGAGCTTCAGCAAAATTTAATAATGTGAATATAAAAGCAGTGATAAAAAGAATAACAAAAAATATAAATTATGGGAAGATGGAGCAGCAATCCCGATGAGGTTGAAAGTTTGAAACGCATAACTATTAATGATTTGAAAAAGCTGGGTTACTTAAAACCCAATGTGCATCTTAATCAAAATGTTTTCTGGACAGATCGGAATGGAGAAAAGACCAGTTCTATTACCGTTATAATTGAAACCACAGACACAGAAGGTATAGTTACATTTGATTATACCTGGCAACAGTCTCATATTAACTATAAAGTACGACTTATAACAAGACCTTCCAATCTTGGAAACGGACTGTTATGGTTCTTTGTATGTCCAAATACCCAGAAGGTATGTAGAAAGCTACATTTAAACAGTGGGTACTTTCTGCACAGGACAGCATTTAATGATGTCTATTATGAAAAGCAGCTGGAATCTAAAAAATGGAGGGAGTGGGGGAAAGTTTTTGGTCCTTTAGATGATGGAATTTATGAGAAAATATATAAAAAGAATTTTAAGAAATATTACAAAGGTAAGCCTACGAAAAAATATAAACAACTGATGAAAAGGCTGAACTCCAGACAACTTATAGATTTTGAAGATATTGAAAAGTTTTTGTTGGCGTAAAAAATAGTATAGATACTTTAGAAGTTTTAGAATTCCTGAAAAACTCTTATCTTAAGGAAGTAATAGAAGATGAAGTTATATGAAAAATGCCCCGAAGATAGTCGAGGCGCTAAATGTTTTCACAACGGTATAATCCTTATTGTGAATTGCTTTTCAAAATTATTAATACAAATATAAATTAAAAATTATTAGTTGATTTACGGAAACCCATAATTTGGATAACTTTTTTCTTTCTATTTTTATAAGACTATGAAAACTAAATGAATAATCATATGAAGACTATACTTGGATTGGATTTAGGAACAAACTCAATTGGATGGGCATTAATTCAACAGGATTTTGAAAATAAGCAAGGGGAAATTCTTGGAATGGGAAGCAGAATTATTCCCATGTCTCAGGATATTTTAGGTGAATTTGGAAAAGGAAATTCTGTGTCCCAAACGGCAGAGCGTACAGGTTATAGAGGGGTAAGAAGGCTTCGCGAAAGATTTCTATTACGTAGAGAAAGACTTCATCGGATTTTAAATGTCTTAGGATTTTTGCCGGAACATTATGCTGCTCAAATAGATTTTGAAAAGAGATTTGGGAAATTTAAAGCCGAAACAGAGCCAAAATTGGTTTATGATAGGAGTAGATTTATTTTTGAAAATTCTTTTGAAGAGATGCTGTCAGATTTCAAAAAGTATCAGCCTCTGCTTTTAGAAAATAGTAAGAAAATCCCTTATGACTGGACAATTTATTATCTTCGAAAAAAGTCACTTATTCAAAAAATAGAGAAAGAAGAACTGGCTTGGATTCTTTTGAACTTTAATCAAAAGCGAGGATATTACCAATTACGTGGTGAGGAAGAGGAAGAAAATCCTAATAAGTTGGTAGAATTTTATTCTTTAACAATTGTGAATGTTTTAGCTGATGAACCTCAAAGAGGAAAATCAGACATCTGGTATTCATTGATTTTAGAGAACGGATGGATCTATAGACGTTCGAGTAAAATCCCTTTATTTAATTGGAAAGATAAGACAAGAGATTTTATTGTAACTACTGATCTAAATGATGATGGAAGTGTCAAAACAGATAAGGAAGGAAATGAGAAAAGGAGTTTTCGAGCACCAAGTGAAAATGACTGGACGCTTGTTAAAAAGAGAACAGAACAGGAAATCGATAAATCTCATAAAACTGTCGGAACCTATATTTATGATACTTTGATTCAAAACCCCAAGCAAAAAATCAATGGAAAACTAGTTCGTACGATTGAAAGAAAATTCTATAAAGCTGAACTAAAACAAATCTTGGAAAAACAGAAAGAATTTCATTCGGAATTTCAGAATACTGATTTATATGATGACTGTATAAGAGAATTATACCGTAATAATGAGGCTCATCAGCTTACATTAAGCAAAAAAGATTTTGTTCATTTGTTTTTGGATGACATTATTTTCTACCAAAGACCTTTGAGAAGCCAGAAATCATCTGTTTCCAACTGTACTTTAGAGTTCAGAAAATATAAAGATGAAAATGAAGTGGAACAGATACAATATTTGAAAACGATCCCAAAATCAAATCCTTATTATCAGGAATTCCGTATCTGGCAGTGGATATTTAATTTGAACATTTACAAAAAAGATGATGATACGAATGTTACACAAGAGTTTCTGAGTAATACCAAAGACTATGAAGTTCTGTTTAGTTTTTTAAATAACAGGAAGGAAGTTGATCAGAAAGCATTGCTGAAACATTTTAAGTTAAATGAAAAAACACATCGATGGAATTATGTAGAAGACAAAAAATATCCCTGCAATGAAACTAGAACAATGATTTCAACGAGGTTGGAAAAGGTCGAAAATTGTCCGGTCGATTTTATGACAAGAGAAATAGAACAGAGTATTTGGCACATGATCTATTCTGTCAATGATAAAACAGAATATGAAAAAGCATTAAAATCATTTGCTCGTAAGAAGAACTTGGATGGAACATCATTTTTTGAATCTTTTAAAAAGTTTCCTCCTTTTAAAAGTGAATATGGTTCTTTTTCAGAAAAAGCCATCAAGAAACTCTTGCCCTTGATGCGTTTAGGAAAATATTGGAATTGGGAAAGTATTGCTGGAGAATCTCAGAAAAGAATTGAGAAAATAATTACAGGTGAATTTGATGAAAATATTAAAGATAAGGTCAGAGAAAAGGCATTACATCTTACACAAGAAAATCATTTTCAGGGTTTGCCACTATGGCTGGCCCAATATGTAGTTTACGGTCATCATTCAGAAGCTTCTGTTTTAGGAAAATGGAATTCTGCAGATGATTTGGAAGAATTTTTAAAAGGATTCAAACAACATTCACTTCGTAATCCAATTGTAGAGCAGGTAATTATAGAGACCCTTCGTGTTGTAAAAGATATTTGGGTTAAATATGGGAATGGAACAAAAGACTTCTTCAGTGAGATTCATATTGAATTAGGCAGGGAAATGAAAAATACCGCGGAAGAACGTAAAAGATTGACTAACATAGTTACGGAAAATGAAAGTACCAATCTTCGTATCAAAGCTTTGTTAGCCGAAATGATGAATGATAGTGATGTGGAAAATGTTCGTCCTTTTTCACCAATGCAACAGGAAATCCTTAAAATTTATGAGGAAGGAGTTTTAAATTCTGAAATTGAAATTGAAGATGAGTATTTAAAGATAAGTAAAACAGCACAGCCATCTTCGTCAGATTTAAAAAGGTATAAGCTTTGGCTCGAGCAAAAATATCGTTCGCCCTACACTGGAGAAATTATTCCATTGAATAAATTATTTACAACGGAATATGAAATTGAGCATATTATCCCCCAAAGTCGTTATTTCGATGATAGCTTTAACAATAAAATTATCTGCGAATCTGCAGTTAATAAATTAAAAGATAACTATATCGGACTAGGTTTTATAAAACAATTTCATGGAGTTACTGTAGAATGTGGCTTTGGAAAAACTGTGAGGGTATTTGAAGTGGAAGCTTATGAAGATTTTGTAAAGAAGCATTATGCTAAAAACCGGAGTAAAAGAACCAAGCTTCTTTTAGAGGAAATTCCTGAAAAAATGATTGAGCGTCAATTAAATGATACACGACATATCAGTAAATATATTTCAGGCGTACTTTCCAATATTGTTCGGGTAGAAGATGGAACTGATGAGAGTGTAAATTCTAAAAATATTATTCCAGGAAATGGAAAGATTACAACACAACTGAAACAAGATTGGGGTTTGAATGATATATGGAACGAATTAATACTTCCTCGTTTTGAAAGGATGAATCAATTGACTAATTCCAATAATTTTACAGCGTGGAATGAAAGCCACCAGAAATTCTTACCTACTGTTCCTATTGAGCTTTCAAAAGGTTTCTCTAAGAAAAGAATAGACCATCGTCATCATGCCATGGATGCTTTGATAATTGCATGTGCAACCAAAGATCATATTAATCTCCTTAATAACCAATCAGCTAAATCTGATATAAAAAGATATGATTTAAAAAGAAAGCTGATGAAGTTTGAAAAAGTAATTTATAATCATCCTCAAACTGGCAAAAAAACGGAGAAAGAAGTTCCTAAGCAGTTTTGGAAACCTTGGGATAATTTTACTGTTGATGCTAAAAATAAATTAGAGGCCATAATTATCAGTTTTAAACAGAACTTAAGAGTGATTAATAAAGCTACTAATTATTACGAAAAATGGGTTGAAAGAGAGGGAAGAAAAACAAAAGAATTAATAAAACAGGAAGGAATAAATTGGGCAGTACGAAAGCCCATGCATAAAGAAACTGTTTCGGGAAAGGTATATTTACCTTGGGTTAAAGTTCCCAAAGGAAAAATATTAACAGCAACAAGAAGGAGTTTGGATACTTCATTTGATGTGAAAACAATCAATTCAATTACAGATACCGGAATTCAAAAGATTCTAAAGAATTATTTAGAATTTAAAGGGAGCTCTGAAGTAGCATTCTCGCCGGAAGGAATTGAAGATCTGAATAAGAACATTGAAAAATTTAATGATGGCAAACCACATCAGCCCATTAATAAAGTTAGGGTTTTTGAATTGGGAAGCAAATTTCCTGTAGGCCAAACAGGAAATAAAAAGGCTAAATACGTAGAAGCAGCCAAAGGGACAAATCTTTTTTTTGCTGTATATACAGATGATAGAGGAAAAAGAAGCTATGAAACCATACCTCTGAATGAAGTCATTGAAAGGCAAAAGCAAGGGTTGGCTCCTGTTTCATTTAAGAATAAAGAAGATTTTTTACTTTCTCCAAATGATTTGGTCTATATTCCTTCGGAAGATGAGTTTGAAAATATGCATAATATCGATTTTAAGAATTTAGTAAAAGAGAAGCAAAAGAACATTTATAAAGTAGTCAGTTTTTCAGGAAGTCAAATATTTTTTATTAGACAAGATGTTGCCACATCTATTGCTAACAAGTTAGAATTCTCAACTTTAAATAAAATGGAACGTGCAATCGACGGATCAATGATTAAAGAGAATTGTATTAAGCTGAGAATAGATCGTCTTGGTAATATCTCAAAACATAATAAATGATTACCCGTACAATCTATATAGGAAATCCGGCATATCTGAAACTCAAAGATGAGCAGATGAAAATTCTTTGTCCTGAAACGAAATCGGAGAAAGGAAGTGTTCCTGTAGAAGATTTAGGATTATTGATGTTAGATCATTTTCAAATTACAATTTCACATAATCTAATTCAGAAAATGATGGGAAATAATGTTGTAATAATAAGTTGTGACGTTCATCATTTACCACACGGAATTATGTTGCCGCTTTATGGACATACGGAACATTCAGATCGGGTAAAAGATCAATTGGAAGCAAGTGAGCCACTTAAAAAACAGCTTTGGAAACAAACTATTGAATGTAAAATTGAAAATCAGAAAAATGTTTTGCTAAAGTTGGGGAATTATTACGAACCAATGATTGATTATCAAAATAACGTTAAAAGTGGTGATATTACCAACATGGAAGGGATTGCAGCACAGCATTACTGGAAATATCTTATTAGTCTGGATTTTTTAAGGCAGCGTTTCGGAGATTCACCAAATCAGTTTTTTAATTTCGGTTATGCGGTACTCAGAAGTATTGTAGCTAGAGCCATCGTTGAAACGGGTTTGCTGCCTGTTCTTGGGATTTTTCATAAAAATAAATACAATCCATATTGTTTGGCAGACGATCTCATGGAACCTTATCGTCCGTTTGTAGATTTACTGGTAGTTCAATGGTTGAAAATGAATCCTGAAACAGAGGAATTGACAAAAGAGTTTAAAGCTCATATTCTTCAGATAGCCACAAAAGATGTCCATATCGATGGTAAAACCAGGCTTTTGTTAGTTGCTGTTAAGACAACTGCATCATCCCTTTACAAATGCTACACAGGAGAAAAACGTCTGATCTCTTATCCTGAACTGATATGAATGCCGAAAGGTTTAATGCATACCGAATTATGTGGGTTTTAGTACTATATGATCTGCCAACTCAGACCAAAGCTAATATGAGGGATGTTAACCGTTTCCGGAAAGCGCTTATTGATGATGGATTTACATTGTTTCAATTCTCAATGTACGTGCGCCATTGTCCAAGTCGAGAAAATGCCGAGGTCCACATTAAAAGAGTAAAATTTGCACTTCCTAAAGCCGGAAAAGTAGCCATTATGTGTATTACAGATAAACAATTTGGTGACATTGAAATCTTTTTTGCCAGAAATAAAGAAGAGCCACCAGCAACCTTCCAACAGCTTGAATTATTTTAATTTTCAAATCCTAAATAAGAAATAAACCCACTGAATAACAGTGGGTTGTGTTTTGAGGCTGTGACTGATCACTAAGATAATAATTTTTGAAAGCAATTCACAACCAAAGAAGCGTATCAAAGAATTATGGCGATGCTGTGACTGATCACTAAGATAATAATTTTTGAAAGCAATTCACAACTGAATTCCAGCACACCCGAAAACAATCAATGCTGTGACTGATCACTAAGATAATAATTTTTGAAAGCAATTCACAACATTCTTCATTTTGCAGCTTTTTAACCTCAAGCTGTGACTGATCACTAAGATAATAATTTTTGAAAGCAATTCACAACTAATATTTTGACCGTTAATTTTTATGAAAAGCTGTGACTGATCACTAAGATAATAATTTTTGAAAGCAATTCACAACACAATTTTACGTCACGAAATTTAAGCTTCAGCTGTGACTGATCACTAAGATAATAATTTTTGAAAGCAATTCACAACGTGAAAGTATACCTATAAACAGAAGTTCAAGCTGTGACTGATCACTAAGATAATAATTTTTGAAAGCAATTCACAACATAGAATGAATGCTGGTGCAAGGTTTGTGAGCTGTGACTGATCACTAAGATAATAATTTTTGAAAGCAATTCACAACTGGAACGCATCCGGGAACCGAAAAAGAAGCGCTGTGACTGATCACTAAGATAATAATTTTTGAAAGCAATTCACAACAGATTTATATATTTTTCATATCTGAAATAAGCTGTGACTGATCACTAAGATAATAATTTTTGAAAGCAATTCACAACTCCCTTTCGGCATATAAACCTTCAGCCACTGCTGTGACTGATCACTAAGATAATAATTTTTGAAAGCAATTCACAACACAAAATTCATATACCTATTGATATTCATTGCTGTGACTGATCACTAAGATAATAATTTTTGAAAGCAATTCACAACAGGCATCGCTCATATTTGTAGACCACATCGGCTGTGACTGATCACTAAGATAATAATTTTTGAAAGCAATTCACAACGCTGTTTCCGGGTATTTATCAGAAAATTCTGCTGTGACTGATCACTAAGATAATAATTTTTGAAAGCAATTCACAACCATTTTGATAAGCAAGACAATACAAGCTATGCTGTGACTGATCACTAAGATAATAATTTTTGAAAGCAATTCACAACGGTAGTGTACTTCCAATGCGGGTTATTTCGGCTGTGACTGATCACTAAGATAATAATTTTTGAAAGCAATTCACAACACGCACTCATACCAATCCGCAACGCCATCAGCTGTGACTGATCACTAAGATAATAATTTTTGAAAGCAATTCACAACGCAGGAGGATTACGTAGAAGCGTACAGGGTGCTGTGACTGATCACTAAGATAATAATTTTTGAAAGCAATTCACAACTGGAACAAGCTCAGACACTCGCTAATGTAAGCTGTGACTGATCACTAAGATAATAATTTTTGAAAGCAATTCACAACACACCCTTTTTAAATGGTTTTGTGCTGAAAGCTGTGACTGATCACTAAGATAATAATTTTTGAAAGCAATTCACAACAGCATGGAGAGCGATATATCTGGACAGGCAGCTGTGACTGATCACTAAGATAATAATTTTTGAAAGCAATTCACAACAATTTGCGACACTGTAGACGTGCCAATATTGCTGTGACTGATCACTAAGATAATAATTTTTGAAAGCAATTCACAACAATCTTTCCCATGATAAAATAAAAAACCATGCTGTGACTGATCACTAAGATAATAATTTTTGAAAGCAATTCACAACAATATGATGGTTTGGCATAATGTCAACATTGCTGTGACTGATCACTAAGATAATAATTTTTGAAAGCAATTCACAACCCGGGGCGGGCTTATCTACTGGCATTTCAAGCTGTGACTGATCACTAAGATAATAATTTTTGAAAGCAATTCACAACTATCTCGAAGAGCATCTGACAGTAATCCAAGCTGTGACTGATCACTAAGATAATAATTTTTGAAAGCAATTCACAACTTTCACGATATGTTAATGGGTTATGGGATGGCTGTGACTGATCACTAAGATAATAATTTTTGAAAGCAATTCACAACCAATGGACATCGCTGAAAAACTTAAAAAAAGCTGTGACTGATCACTAAGATAATAATTTTTGAAAGCAATTCACAACCGTGTACGGCTGCAATCCGAAGAAATTATTGCTGTGACTGATCACTAAGATAATAATTTTTGAAAGCAATTCACAACCATTTTCCGTTCCTTCTGATCTGAATTTCTGCTGTGACTGATCACTAAGATAATAATTTTTGAAAGCAATTCACAACGGCGGTTCGCTTATCCTGTGCGTCTTCCATGCTGTGACTGATCACTAAGATAATAATTTTTGAAAGCAATTCACAACGTCGAATTGAAGCTGTGCTTCTTCCTTCGCGCTGTGACTGATCACTAAGATAATAATTTTTGAAAGCAATTCACAACCGATGTTTATGGGAAAGCGAGCCGAAGACGGCTGTGACTGATCACTAAGATAATAATTTTTGAAAGCAATTCACAACGATACTGATTAGTTTGAGCATAATCGCATGGCTGTGACTGATCACTAAGATAATAATTTTTGAAAGCAATTCACAACTAATTACGCCGATTGATAACTGGACGAATGGCTGTGACTGATCACTAAGATAATAATTTTTGAAAGCAATTCACAACATGCTTAATGTACCATTCAATCGTTTCCAAGCTGTGACTGATCACTAAGATAATAATTTTTGAAAGCAATTCACAACACATCGAAAGGGCAAACAAGCAAAAAGAACGCTGTGACTGATCACTAAGATAATAATTTTTGAAAGCAATTCACAACATAAATTGGCGTTCCACGGTATTCCTATTAGCTGTGACTGATCACTAAGATAATAATTTTTGAAAGCAATTCACAACTAATAGAAGTTTTGGCAGCTTTTTTCCTTAGCTGTGACTGATCACTAAGATAATAATTTTTGAAAGCAATTCACAACTAGAGATACAGATGAATTAGTAGATCTGGAGCTGTGACTGATCACTAAGATAATAATTTTTGAAAGCAATTCACAACAACATCTACTAAAACAACTACTGTACCATTGCTGTGACTGATCACTAAGATAATAATTTTTGAAAGCAATTCACAACAGTATCAGAGGAGTACAGCGATAGATTCCAGCTGTGACTGATCACTAAGATAATAATTTTTGAAAGCAATTCACAACCATCGTAGCCTGCTAATAAGCAGCTCGAATGCTGTGACTGATCACTAAGATAATAATTTTTGAAAGCAATTCACAACTAGAAAACATACTACCTGAATGGGAAGTAAGCTGTGACTGATCACTAAGATAATAATTTTTGAAAGCAATTCACAACAAGGTGCAGGAGAGGACGCCGGGGGATCAGGCTGTGACTGATCACTAAGATAATAATTTTTGAAAGCAATTCACAACAGCAGGAGAACCGGAATCTAAATACATTAAGCTGTGACTGATCACTAAGATAATAATTTTTGAAAGCAATTCACAACTAACGCTGCTATACTCCATGCTACCCATAAGCTGTGACTGATCACTAAGATAATAATTTTTGAAAGCAATTCACAACCCAAAGTAGATACATACGGCGGAAAGTTAGGCTGTGACTGATCACTAAGATAATAATTTTTGAAAGCAATTCACAACGTTTGGAGATCCTACCCCTCCTGGGGATGTGCTGTGACTGATCACTAAGATAATAATTTTTGAAAGCAATTCACAACGTTTCCTGAAAGCAATATTTATTCTCAAAAGCTGTGACTGATCACTAAGATAATAATTTTTGAAAGCAATTCACAACTAAAGGCTTTACCGTACTGCAGATGTATGGGCTGTGACTGATCACTAAGATAATAATTTTTGAAAGCAATTCACAACACAAAAGAACAAGCATTAGAAAAATTTTAAGCTGTGACTGATCACTAAGATAATAATTTTTGAAAGCAATTCACAACGACATGTGAGAATACCACAACTTACATTAAGCTGTGACTGATCACTAAGATAATAATTTTTGAAAGCAATTCACAACAATGAAACCCTATAAATGGGCTTTCATTGTGCTGTGACTGATCACTAAGATAATAATTTTTGAAAGCAATTCACAACTATTGGTGGTAAGACCTGGCTCAGTCGTCAGCTGTGACTGATCACTAAGATAATAATTTTTGAAAGCAATTCACAACAGTTTCCAGTAATAGGGATAATTCCAGTTCGCTGTGACTGATCACTAAGATAATAATTTTTGAAAGCAATTCACAACGGAATGAAGGTTTCCATGTTTCCCTTTGTGGCTGTGACTGATCACTAAGATAATAATTTTTGAAAGCAATTCACAACCAGATCCGTCCGCAAGACGTGTTTTAGAAAGCTGTGACTGATCACTAAGATAATAATTTTTGAAAGCAATTCACAACGTAAGTCCTCCACAGATATATCCCATGTAGGCTGTGACTGATCACTAAGATAATAATTTTTGAAAGCAATTCACAACACTCAGAAATAGAGCTTGGCAACATGATTAGCTGTGACTGATCACTAAGATAATAATTTTTGAAAGCAATTCACAACTCTTTGTCCCCCATAGAATTATATGGCAAGGCTGTGACTGATCACTAAGATAATAATTTTTGAAAGCAATTCACAACGTTATGGCAAGATTCAAACGCCGAGGCCGTGCTGTGACTGATCACTAAGATAATAATTTTTGAAAGCAATTCACAACCCCAATCTTGCCATATAATTCTATGGGGGAGCTGTGACTGATCACTAAGATAATAATTTTTGAAAGCAATTCACAACATGAAGCGATGAAGGAATATGAAACTAAAAGCTGTGACTGATCACTAAGATAATAATTTTTGAAAGCAATTCACAACCCGGAAGATTGCGGTCCGGGTTTCCGCTTTGCTGTGACTGATCACTAAGATAATAATTTTTGAAAGCAATTCACAACTCTCTGGACGGCCAGATGACAATTAATCTTGCTGTGACTGATCACTAAGATAATAATTTTTGAAAGCAATTCACAACACTAATTTGTCTTTGTACTCAGGAAAAACAGCTGTGACTGATCACTAAGATAATAATTTTTGAAAGCAATTCACAACCCATGTTGGCAATTGAGACTAAAACAAAGTGCTGTGACTGATCACTAAGATAATAATTTTTGAAAGCAATTCACAACACAATACAGTAAACAGTATAGATGTAAATAGCTGTGACTGATCACTAAGATAATAATTTTTGAAAGCAATTCACAACAGAACGATTAAAATTCCGAGGAGACTATTCGCTGTGACTGATCACTAAGATAATAATTTTTGAAAGCAATTCACAACCTAAGTCGCCGATATTAAATTTCATTTTATGCTGTGACTGATCACTAAGATAATAATTTTTGAAAGCAATTCACAACAGTCGTCATCTTCATCTAATTTTCCGGTTTGCTGTGACTGATCACTAAGATAATAATTTTTGAAAGCAATTCACAACAAAACTAATTGACATATGTCTATTAATAAAGCTGTGACTGATCACTAAGATAATAATTTTTGAAAGCAATTCACAACTAGGAGATTTCACAACTACACAGTTGGTTAGCTGTGACTGATCACTAAGATAATAATTTTTGAAAGCAATTCACAACTAATTATAACG
Source organism: Chryseobacterium phocaeense (assembly GCF_900169075.1). Classification (NCBI taxonomy): domain Bacteria; kingdom Pseudomonadati; phylum Bacteroidota; class Flavobacteriia; order Flavobacteriales; family Weeksellaceae; genus Chryseobacterium; species Chryseobacterium phocaeense. The sequence continues at coordinate 3,264,631 of NZ_LT827015.1, read as the reverse complement.
TCACAAAACAAGGTAAAAAGCTGTGACTGATCACTAAGATAATAATTTTTGAAAGCAATTCACAACCACCTCTTTTATTCATCTTTCCAGCTGATAGCTGTGACTGATCACTAAGATAATAATTTTTGAAAGCAATTCACAACGCCCTATATAGACTGGGATTTTAACGACACGCTGTGACTGATCACTAAGATAATAATTTTTGAAAGCAATTCACAACTTAAATACTCAACGAAATAGCTGTACTGCTGCTGTGACTGATTACTAAGATAATAATTTTTGAAAGCAATTCACAACGCCATGCACTCGTTACAGGTGGACAGAGCAGTTGTGATTGATCACTAAGATAATAATCTTTGAAAGCAATTCAAAATAATGCGTCAAGTTCTGTCATCTAATGTTTTGTTGTGACCAAGATAAGCAAATTCTTAAAAAGACTGTAATGTAAATTTTGAATTTATTAAAATCATCTCAAAAATAAACTTATTGACTATGTGTTGACTAGAAAAATAAAAAAGCCTTGAAAATCAAATGATTAACAAGACTTTTGTAGACCCATAGGGATTCGAACCCCAGATGACTGAACCAAAATCAGTAGTGTTACCGCTACACCATGGGTCTTTGTTATTTCAGTGGGGCAAATTTACAGCTTTTTTCTCTAGATACAAGAACTTTTTAAACTTTTTTTTAAATTTACACTGGTTTTTATTTTACACAATCATGCTGCTAGACTTCAATAATCTCAATATTAATAATTTATCTTTTCAAACCGATTTTGAATATAGTATCAAAAATTTTTTAGAGGAATGGTTTTCTAATGGTGATCGGGTAAAAGTGCAGACTTCGGGTTCTACCGGCACTCCGAAAATTTTTGAAATTGAGAAAAAGAGAATGATCAATTCAGCTGTGATGACCTGTAATTTTCTGGGGTTAAAGGAAGGAGATAAAGCATTGCTATGCCTGCCGGTAGAATATATTGCGGGAAAAATGATGATTGTACGTTCCGCGGAAAGAAAATTAAAATTACAGATTACAAATCCCTCTTTGAAACCGCTTGAACATTTAAATGAGGAAATAGACTTCTGTGCGATGACGCCCCTTCAGGTGGAACATTCACTGGATAAATTACACTTGATTAAAAATCTTATCATCGGGGGAGCAGCGGTTTCCGAAAGTCTGAAGCAGAAAATGATCGATAATAAACAATTGTCCGGCACCGCAAACCGTTTTTTTGAAACATACGGAATGTCTGAAACACTTTCCCACATTGCCCTCAAGAAGCTGATGCCGGAACCTGAGGAAGTATTCACCGTTTTTGAAAACGTTTCCATTAGTCTGGATGAAAGGGGATGCCTGAAAATTTATGCTCCCGATCTGAATGCTGAGGTTCTGCAGACTAATGATTTAGTTGAAATTAAAAATGAAAACCAGTTTAAATTCCTGGGGCGCATTGATAATGTCATTAATTCAGGAGGCGTGAAAATTTTCCCTGAAAGTCTGGAAAATTTAGTAAAAAAAGAAATTCCCAATGAAGCCGTTTTTGTGGGAATAAAGGATGAAAGTTTGGGCCAGAAATTGATACTGGTTATTGAAGGTGAAGAGTCCGGGGATATAGCAGAAAGAATATCAGCCATTCCATTTGAGAAAAAATTTCACAAGCCGAAAGAAATAATTTTCATCGAGAAAATTCCCAGAACCCCAAACGGAAAAGTAAGTAGGATGGAACTCCATAAAATAATAGCCCATGGTTCATAATTATTACCTAAGTTGTATCTTGGTTCTTGATTCTTGATTCTCAAATAAAAAAACATGAAAGATTTTTCAAAGGAACTTAGTTTCAGAACTTCCCGGAGCAGCGGGGCAGGAGGGCAGAATGTCAATAAAGTGGAAACTTCTGTTACCGTGCTGTGGCCTGTTGCAGCATCTGAGTTTTTCAATGAACACCAGAAGGAATTAATTCTGAATAAATTAAAAAACAGGATCAATGCTGAAGGCTACTTATTTCTAACGGTTTCAGAGAGCAGAACCCAGCTGATGAACAAGAATAAAGCCACTGAAAAGATACTGGAACTTGTAGACAAAGCTTTAATCGTTCCCAAGAAAAGAGTGCCTACCAAACCTTCAAAAGGGCAAAAACAGAAACGGCTGGATACCAAAAAGAAAATTTCTGAGAAGAAAGAGAACAGGAAGTTTAGGTTTTAGGGAAGAGATATGAGGAATTAGGGTTAAGAATTAGAGAATTATCAACTATAGCTGCTTCGTTTGGTAAAATTATATTTCTTTTTTGATGATTTTAGGTGGATAAAAATAATCAAAATAGAGTTTGTTTTCTGGTTGTATTTTTTTGATCAATAAAAATCTTATTTTTGGGCGAAAATTTCAAATGATGATTAAAAAAACACTAACATTCGTATTCTTTTCTTTCTCTGTAATGTCTTTTGCCCAGCAAAAATTTTCAATTGTACCGTCTGTAGGCTATGCCTGGAGAACAGCTTCTATGCCTAAAGGAATCAGCAGAGAAGAAAGAGAGTATATTAAGGGGCTGAAAAGTGGAGTGAACTTCGATGTTGCGGCCTACTATAATCTGAAAAATATTGGAATTGGTTTCAGATATTCCAATTACAGTGCTTCAAGCGACGGCATATTAAGGGTGCAGGGACAGAATGGAAATACAGTTTCAGCTAATGTAAGCACAAAAGATCATATTACCTTTTTTGGGCCTTCAATAATGTATTCCAACTACAATGAGGATACAAGGCATAAATTATTTATGGATTTCGGGCTGGGTGTCATTTCTTATAAGACCGTTACCGGATCTGTTAACGGAAAAGGATCCAGCTTAGGTTTGGAAGCCGATTTCGGGTATCAGTATGCTGTGACAGACAATATTCTAATTGGGCCGAAACTTGGATTTACGGCCGGAACTTTATCCAGCATGACATTCAATGGTACGAAAGTTGAGTTTCCGGAAGATCAAAAAGAAGGTTTACACAGAGTTTCTTTAAGTGCGGCTGTCTCATTCCGTTTTTAAGTTTTATCTTTGCAAAAAATAAAATAATGAGCAAACCGATTTCTGAATTTATAGAGAAATATTACCTGCACTTCAATGCGGCTGCATTGGTGGATGCATCTAAGGGGTATGTTGCACATCTTAAAGATGGCGGAAAAATGATGATCACTTTGGCGGGAGCAATGTCTACTGCCGAATTGGGAAAGATTCTTGCAGAAATGATCCGTCAGGGAAAAGTTGATTTTATCTCTTGTACAGGAGCCAACCTTGAGGAAGACCTGATGAACCTTGTGGCACACTCTCACTACGAAAGAGTTCCTCATTACAGAGACCTTACAGCCCAGGATGAGTGGGACCTTTTAGAAAGAGGCCTGAACAGGGTTACAGATACATGTATTCCTGAAGAAGAAGCATTCAGAAGACTTCAGAAGCATATTGTGGATATCTGGAAAGATGCGGAAGCCAAAGGTGAGCGTTATTTCCCACACGAATTTATGTACAAAATGATCCTTTCAGGGGTGCTTGAGCAGTATTACGAAATTCCAAGAGAAAATTCCTGGATGATTGCAGCAGCAGAGAAAAACCTTCCGATTGTAGTTCCGGGCTGGGAAGATTCTACCATGGGTAATATCTTCGCTTCTTACTGTATCAAAGGGGAACTGAAAGCAACCACGATGAAATCAGGGATCGAATATATGATGTATCTTGCAGACTGGTATACTAAGAATTCAGCTGGAAAAGGAGTTGGTTTCTTCCAGATCGGGGGAGGAATTGCAGGAGATTTCCCTATCTGTGTGGTACCGATGCTTTATCAGGATATGGAAATGCATGATGTTCCTTTCTGGTCTTATTTCTGCCAGATTTCTGATTCTACAACATCATACGGTTCTTATTCAGGAGCAGTTCCCAATGAGAAAATTACCTGGGGTAAACTGGATATCACCACACCGAAATTCATCGTTGAGAGTGATGCAACCATCTGTGCTCCATTGATGTTCTCTTACATTTTAGAAAATTCTTAAGAATTTAATTTCTTATTAAAATACAAAGCGTTTCAATTGAGTTGGAGCGCTTTTGTTTTTCACCACGGATGGTACATTTACACAGATAATAACCATGTTGGGCGTGTCCCTCGCCATCTTATCTCCCACATCCCGGGTCGGGCTGTTCCGGGCTCCACTTCGTTCCGGTACACAGTACCGCTTGCTTACGCTCGCGCCCTCCATATCCCTAACGCGAAGGTCAGTCTAGAGAATTCACCAGCACGAAATACCGGTAAGCCAGAATTCCCTTTTCAATTTTAGTTAGATGGTTCGGATCTTTGTTACTAAGCTTGGGAAGCACCTTTTTATTCACTGTATTCAGCAGTTTGAAAAATGATTTTTTCATATCTTTATATTTAAAATGAAACATCATTGAGCGGTTTAGAATCCAAAAATGATGCAGAACTGCTTATCAATTCAGAAAAACAGTGTTTCAATAACAAAAACAGGTTACAGAACAATGGATGAAATTTTCAAACAACAGGTATACGAGGTCTCAAGGCTGATTCCCAAAGGCCGGGTTTCCTCTTACGGAGCCATTGCAAAAGCTGTGGGATACCCGAACCACTCCCGCCATGTTGGAAAAGCTATGGGAGGATGCCCTGAAGATGTGCCCGCACACCGCGTCATATCCAGTTCCGGGGTTTTGTCCGTTCCTGAATTCCAGAAAAGATTGGAAGCAGAAGGAATTGTTGTAGAAAATCTGAGGATAAAAAACTTTAAAAAACGGTTCTGGGACCCGATGGAAGAGCTGTGAGAGTGAGAGGGCTTAAGGGAAGGAGTGTTTGTAATTCTGGTTATGAGTTATGAGTTATGAGTTGCGGGTTTGTAATTGCAATTTCATTGGTTTCCATCAACAAAAAATGCCATTCATGTTTTTCTCATGATGACATTGATTATCGACATAATAAAAGGGCAGGGTTTAATCTGCTACTTTTTGCTTTTTAAACTTTTCAGTTCTTCTTTAAGTCTGTCATTTTCTTCTTTTAATAAAGCGATGTAGCCTTGAAGATTTTCAATAACATCTCCCGGAATATTATCATAATTATTCTGGTTGGTGATTGATCCCGCGGAAATAGACTTGTCATTAAAAACAGGATGATCATAATTAACCACAACCTTTGCTTCTTCATCTTCATAAATTTCCTCCACGGGAACTTCCAGAAAACGGGCAATTTTATCCCATTCATCCCGGACGATCTTTACATCACCGCTTTCCTTTCTGCTGTAGTTGGATACATCCGTTGCGATAATATCAGCGATCTGCTGCTGGGTATAGCCTTTTTGTTTTCTAATAGTGCGTAGTTTTTCTTTTTGCATATCCGGCATTTTATACAAAAATGGAAAAAAAGCACAATGTGTACAATAAAAAACATAAAAAATGTACACTAAAACCCTGGAGTATTTAAGTAATAACAGAAATTTTATCCGGGATTATATTTAAATTTTTAAATTAAAGATTTATCATTTAAAATAAAAACCATTAAAAAATAGTTTAGAGGTTAAGAATATTATGATATTTCTTCTCTTTGCCATATTGACTTACCGTGTACAAATTCGTCGGGATACAATCTATTCGTCCTAAAAAACAGTACACAAAAAAGACTGCTCCCATAATGAGAACAGTCTTATTTTTACTGTATGATGTATTATTTCTCCAGCTGCTTATAGCTTCTCTGGATAAAATCTGTCAGGTCTTTTCCTTTCAATAGGTTTTGGGAAAGCTTGGCAAGATCCAAAGCGTGTTTGATCAGCGTTTCCTTTTCTTCAGAATTTTCTGTCTTTAAGATCTGGTTGGAAAGTTCACTGTTGGAATTCACCACCAGGTTGTACATTTCCGGGAATCCTCCCATTCCGAACATTCCGCCGCCGCCGGTTGCCTGCATCTCTTTCATTCTTCTCATGAATTCGGGCTGGGTAATGGTAAACGGAGCATCACTGCTGTCAAGGTCTTCAAGCTGTACCGTGAATTTTGCGTCTTTCACAGCATCTTCCACATCTTTCTTTAAAGATTCTTTTTCAGTTTCGGTTAATTTTGAAATTACGGGTTCGTCTTTTTTGATCAGATTATTGATGTGGTCTGCATCTACTCTTGCAAATGAGATCTTCTCTTTTGTAGTTTCCAGCTTCTGGATCACGTGGGAAATTACCGGGGAATCCAACAACAGAACGTCATAACCTTTATCATTCGCTGCCTGAATGTAGCTGTGTTGTTCATCCGCATTGGTGGCATACAGGATGACCGTATTACCGTCTTTATCGGTGTGCAAAGGCTGGATTTTTTCCATTAATTCATTCCACAGGAAGTATTTTCCGTCTGTAGTAGGATATAGCGTGAACTTATCAGCTTTTTCAGCGAATTTCTCTTCAGTGATGATTCCATATTCAATGACAATCTTAATGTCATTCCATTTTTTCTCATAATCCTCACGGTTTTCGTTGATCAGGGAAGACATTTTATCAGCCACTTTTTTAGTGATGTAAGAAGAGATCTTTTTCACTGCGCCGTCTGCCTGAAGATAAGAACGGGAAACATTCAGCGGAATATCCGGAGAATCAATTACCCCTCTTAAAAGCATCAGGAAGTCAGGAACAATGCCTTTCACTTCATCCGTTACGAATACCTGGTTCTGGTACAGCTGGATTTTATCCTTATCGATATTCAGATTATTGCTCAGTTTAGGGAAGAATAGAATTCCGGTAAGGTTGAAAGGATAGTCCACATTCAGATGAATATTGAATAAAGGCTCCTCAAATTGCATTGGATAAAGCTCGTGATAGAACTTCATATAATCCTCACTGTTCAGTTCGCTTGGCGCAATCGTCCATGCCGGTGTAGGATTGTTGATGATATTGTCTACTTCCTCAGTTTCTGCAACTGCATCTTCCGGTGCGTCCTCAGGTAATGGAAGCGTATGTGTTTTTGTTCCGAATTTAATAGGAACAGGCATAAATTTATTATATTTTGAAAGCAGCTCACGGATCTTCGTTTCTTCTAAAAATTCTGTAGAATCTTCTGCAATATGAAGAATGATTTCCGTTCCTCTGTCTGTTTTATCCGTTGTTTCCTCAAGTGTGAATTCAGGGCTTCCGTCGCAGATCCAACGAACTGCCGGCTCATCTTTATAAGACTTGGTAAGAATTTCCACTTTTTCCGCTACCATAAACGCGGAGTAGAACCCAAGGCCGAAATGACCGATAATTCCAGAGTCTTTGGCCGTATCTTTATACTTTTCAAGGAATTCTTCAGCTCCGGAAAAAGCAACCTGGTTGATGTACTTTTCAACTTCTTCACCTGTCATCCCGATTCCCTGGTCGATAATACGTAGCGTTTTCTGCTCTTTATCGATTTTCACCTCAAGTTTAGGATTTCCGTATTCCAGTTGAGCTTCCCCGATGCTGGTCAGATGTTTTAATTTTAAAGTAGCGTCAGTAGCGTTGGAGATCAGTTCTCTTAAAAATATTTCGTGATCACTGTAAAGAAATTTTTTAATAAGTGGGAAAATGTTTTCCACCGATACATTAATATTTCCTTTAGTCATAATAATTTTTGTTTTTAATTTTCTATTCCAGCTCAAAAAAAATACCATGCAGGAGAATGTGACAGAATGGCATAAGAGTTTTTTTAATTAAAAGATTAAAAGATTAAAAGATTAAAAGATTAAAAGATTAAAAGATTAAATGATTAAATGATTAAATCACTGTCATAAAATTCAATCGGGGCGGGCTTTAGTCCGACTTCACAAATACAATTTCGACAAGTTTTAGCCGAAACTTAAGTTGAAAAGCTCAAACTTCACAAATGTTTCAGCGTATTATTCGGATTTATATAATTTAGAGATTCAGTTCAACAAAAAAAGACAGCCCGAAAGCTGCCTTTTAATATTGTAGAATCTGAAGAATTATTTCTTATTCTTCATTTCTTCTTTGATTTTGTTTTCCAGTTCCTCAGCAAGTTCAGGATTATCTCTTAAAACATCCTTCACTGCATCACGTCCCTGACCTAATTTAGTCTCTTCATAGCTGAACCATGAACCGCTTTTCTTCACAACGCCCATGTCCACAGCAGTATCAAGGATTTCTCCTACTTTTGAAACCCCTTCACCGTACATAATGTCAAATTCTGCCTGTTTGAATGGAGGAGCTACTTTGTTTTTCACAATCTTCACTTTCACGCGGCTTCCGATAGCTTCATCACCGTTTTTAATAGGTGCACTTGCTTTTCTGATATCCAGTCTTACAGAAGCATAGAATTTCAGGGCATTACCACCGGTTGTAGTTTCCGGATTCCCGAACATTACCCCGATTTTCTCTCTCAGCTGGTTGATGAAGATTACCGTACATTTTGTTCTTGAAATAGTAGCGGTAAGCTTTCTTAGTGCCTGTGACATTAATCTGGCGTGAAGACCCATTTTGGAATCTCCCATTTCCCCTTCAATTTCTGCCTTTGGCGTAAGAGCAGCTACCGAGTCAATAACCACGATATCAATAGCGCCCGAACGGATCAGGTTATCGGCAATTTCCAATGCCTGCTCTCCGTTGTCCGGTTGTGAAATAATAAGGTTTTCCAGATCAATTCCCAGCTTGGCAGCATACGTTCTGTCGAAAGCGTGCTCCGCATCAATAAATGCCGCAATACCCCCTGCTTTCTGAGCTTCAGCAATAGCGTGAAGGGTTAATGTTGTTTTACCGGAAGATTCAGGACCATATATTTCAATGATTCTTCCTCTCGGGTAACCGCCAACGCCTAATGCGATGTCAAGTCCTAAAGATCCTGAAGGAATTACCTCTATCGTATTGTCTACAGAGTCATCTCCCAGCGTCATTACAGTTCCCTTTCCGTATGTTTTATCTAGCTTGTCAAGCACCAGTGCCAGTGCTTTTTTCTTATCATCAATGTTACTCATCTCTATTAAAATAATTTCTCAAAAATACATAATTTTAAGATCAAAAGCTAATATTATTTGGAGTGAAAACAGGTTTTTAGAGTTAAAAAATAATAAAATTTTACAACTGATATTATTCATTACTAACGGGATGCAGGATTTTATGATCCTGAACATAAAAACGAAATTTTTTGCTCCTCAGTATATTTTTTATTCAGTATTGATTAATGGAAATTTGAATTTTTTGTGATCTTCAGATAGTCTTCCAGTACTTTCATCTGGTCTTTATCTCCTTTTCTTATCCGGGCATCGCGGCTTACCAGACGGTCATAAATTGTATTGATGAAAATCTTTGTTTTTGGAAACAGGTTCTTGTTGGAGACTTCAGGAATCTGTAATCTTTTGCATACTTCATCGTCCAGAAGAAACCATGTACAGCAAATGTGGAGATACCTTAAATTTTTTCTTTGAAATTTAAATTTTAAAATTGGATTTTCCAGAGATTCATCCAACAATGAATGAGCCAGCAGAATAGAATCTTTATCCGAAGGCGGCTGTACCGATGTCCAAAGATAAAAATATTCCGTTGCTTGTTTTTTGTTGTCCGGAAGAATATGTTCAGGAATTCCCAGTAAGTATCCCACATATTTCCATAGGTGAAAAATTCCTTGTTCCTCCTCAATGGAGAACGTATTGCCCAGCTTTTGAAGGCTGTGAAGAAAAACCAGACTGAATCCGATATAAGTAGCCATCATATCCCATGAATTGATGGGCTCGCCCCAGTTTTCCGTGTCCCACTGCTTATAATGCTTCTTAATGGAAAGCCTCGCATAGGAATGGATAAGCCGTGTTTTTATGGCAAATTCATACCCTTTTGCATGGAGCTCCAAGGCATTATAACGGGTGGCATTCACCCAAAAGTCCAGCGTTTCGGAAAGGCGTTTCACCGCGCCTTTTTTCAGGGCTTCCGTAGCTGTAAGCGGTTTATTGAGGTAAGAGTAATCGTAACCTCCCATGAGACAGTAATCTCTTAGTGAGATCAGTGAGTCCAGGTTGCTTCGCATGCACAGCTCGGCACCGCTTTTCAGGAGATTGTAATCAAGCCAGTCGGGAACATTTTCTGTTTGGGCAAAAAGCTTTTTTACACTGTCTGGAACCTGATCTGCTTCTGTAACTCCATTTCGTATATAGCCCTCAATTTCTCTGGATGCTTCGTGGAATTTTTTGACAAAGTAGACGTCCTTCACTACCTGATCACCCATCTCGTCTACATGGTAAAAATAGGATGAAAATTTTTCAAAGTCTTTGAAGCTTACTTCGGCACCGGAAAAATCAATCAGCTGTTTTCCATTACCATTTTCCCAAAAACTTCTGAAGTGGGGCGCATCTTTAAAACGGGGTTGTATGGGTATTCGTTCCATGGATTATAAAAATACAAGTTTTGCGCCGGAATTCCCTGGTGAGATTTATCAGTCTTTCATCGGAACTGAAAAAAACGAAGCAACAAAGAGCCAGGACGTCTGAAGCATGATGAGGGAAGTATAGAAGTTCAAAGATTGAGATGCAGGCTGGCTTTATTGAAACGGATTCAATAAATATGATTGACAAATACTAACTTCCAGCCTCCTTCTTCCGGCTTCCATCCTGATACTCTTAAATAAGCCCTTTTTCAAAAGCTTTTTTTACCAGCTCTTTACTGTTTCTGGAATCTGTTTTCCGGAGGATATTTTTCCTGTGTGTACGTATGGTATGTTCAGACAGAATGAGGGCCTGGGCTATTTCGGGAGCGGAGTAGCCTTTGGCGATCAGGGCAAGAATTTCCATTTCTCTTTTGGTTAAATGTTCAGAAAAATTCTCAGGCTCTGAAAAGCAGTCGAATTTCACCTGGTGAAAATCATTTCTCGGACCTATCCCGGAAACCAGAACGGTATACGGATTTATTTTTGTAATATGGTTAATGTTGGTATGTATATTTATGGCCTGTATCGGGATGCCGGTCTCATCTTCCATCGTGATGACCGACTGATGGTGGAAGAGCTCGTATTTTCCTTCTGCAGTTCTCATTCTGAAGCAGTAGCTGCATTTGATATAAAGCTGGTGCTCAAGACCTATCTCTGTCATTTTGTCAATCAGGGTCTGTTCGGCTTTTATTACAAATTCAATATCATCAGGGTGGGTAAGATCAATCACCTCCTTTAAATTTTCAGGATAGGAAGACAGTCCATGGAGCCTGAGAATATTTTCATGATGGTGGGAAAGGGTACTGTTGGTAAGGTTTAAAGCATAATAATAAAACTCGCCGATGGCGAACATTTCACCAATAATCCTTTCTACAGGTGGTTTATCCAGAATCTTTCTGTCTCTTCTTGTACCAGGGTACGTATTCCAGACCTCAATAAGAGGGTGCTTTTTTTCTGAATTTTCCATGGATAATAGTTTTATGCTAAAATAACCAAAATACTTACAAAATACCACAAAAGGGGGATTTTTTTACTTTGATAAAATTCCAAACTTTGTAGTAACTAATAACCATGAAACGCTCATTTTAATCTGTCCCGTTTTGTTTTTATGATTTAATATTTTACTCTGCTACTAAGAAGGATATTGATCACCAGATAATTGGAAACTGTCCGTACAGACAGTTCTTACCGTAAATTTATTAATGAATGTTATAAAATCAGTTTACTCTTTTTCTTTTTAGTTGTTTGAAAATGATAAACGAATTGCCTCCCGTTGCTGTGGAGGCATTTTCTTTTTACAGAACAACCCTCTTTTGAGCATCAAAATCACCCGAAAGGGTAATTTACTTGTCTTTATATATTTCCAAACTTTGTACAAAACTAATAACCATGAAAACTTATGTATTACTGCTGTTCCTGCTTTGGATGGGGATGGCAAATGGACAACAGAAAAAAGATACAATAAATCTTAACAATGTTCTTGAGAGACTGGTGAAAGCGGATAAGGAATATATTACAACCAGTGAGTCTCTTGTGTCTACCTATACATTTACACAACTGGTAAAAAAAGATTTTTCTTTGCTGGTAACAGGGTCTGCGGAAAACACCCAAGTGGGAAAATATGCAGCACTTTCTGTTGATAGAAATGAACAAAGCTTCGCATTTAGTCCCATTAATTTTATTGTTAATGAGAATAATCCAACAAAACCGTTTAGGCATGTATTGGCAATTAATGCCAGTGGCAAACTAAACAATAATGGTTTTTTTGATTTTTCTGATAGAAAAAAATTACAGGTAGGAGGGAGCTGGACAGCTTTATGGTTCTCAGGATATAATTTTCCTACTAAATTCACTCCTTACCTGGAGATATTTGATCTAGCGAAGGATAAAGTAACAGGCCAATTTAATAGTGATAAAAAATTCAGGGACATTCAAAAAAAAGAAACAGATACAGTCTATTATAAAAAACTATATCATCAGGAAGCAGAAAAATATGAAAATGAAGCCTATAAAAGTATCTGGACTTCGAAATTTCTCATCTGGACAAAACTTGATATTGGATATGCCGAAGATAGACTTAAAATAATAGATAGCATTAATGTCCAAAATTCAGTTGTTGAACCTATGACAAAAGGTATAAGCGGAGGTTACTTTTCATTATCAGGAAATCTTTTTTATGGGCTGAGAAATGGGTTTGGAGTTTATATTAACGCCCAGCTTTCTTACTCGAAAAAAACTTCTCTTTCGGAAATATTTTCAACAGTAGAATGGAATAAGGTTCAATATGAAAGCGGAACCAACAATACCGTTTATTATGATGTGGAAGAGCAGAGTGTATATATTATCAATATGAATACGCTTAAACAAAAGTATAAAAGGGATATATCTGTGCAGATTTTGGGGTTTATACCTCTGGGCCAGAATAATTTAATAGGTTTGGATATAGGCTACCAGAATAAAGAATTTATTACACCGGGGACCACCACTTTTACAAGCAACAAAAATATTCTCAGTGTAGGCATTATGTTCCCGTTGCGGGATAAGAATGGAAAAACTACGATCAATATAGAACCTTTCTGGAGAAATACATCTTTTACCAATTATGATGAAGGAAAAGAAGAAAGTTTCTGGGGCGTGAAATTCGGAGTTCCTTTGAATCAACTTTTCTAGACCCTGATTTCACTACGATATAACAACAAAAAACCTTCCCATCGGGAAGGTTTTATATTACTCATTGCTTATCGCTCATTACTGATTACAAAGAAGCAGCGTGTACAAGCATATCTACCAGTTTGTTGGAATACCCCATTTCATTGTCATACCAAGAAACAAGTTTTACAAAGTTTGGAGAAAGCATGATACCGGCATCTTTATCGAAGATAGAAGTTCTCTTATCTCCTACGAAATCCTGAGAAACCACTGCATCTTCAGTGTATCCTAAAATTCCTTTCAATTCACCTTCAGAAGCCGCTTTAATTACTGAACAGATTTCTTCATAAGAAGCCGCCTTTTCAATTCTCACGGTTAAATCTACTACAGAAACGTCAACAGTTGGTACTCTGAAAGACATACCTGTTAATTTTCCGTTTAATGAAGGGATTACTTTTCCTACTGCTTTGGCAGCACCTGTAGAAGAAGGGATAATGTTGTTCAGAGCAGCTCTACCTCCTCTCCAGTCTTTCATTGAAGGACCGTCAACTGTTTTCTGAGTCGCTGTTGTAGCGTGTACTGTCGTCATAAGACCCTCAACGATCCCGAAGTTATCGTGGATTACTTTAGCTAAAGGAGCCAAACAGTTGGTTGTACAAGAAGCGTTTGATAAAATTTTGATATCGTCAGTAAGTTCTTTGTGGTTTACACCCATAACGAACATTGGCGTATCGTCTTTAGATGGAGCAGAAAGGATTACTTTTTTGGCACCGGCGTTTAAGTGAGCAGCAGCACTTTCTTTATCAAGGAATAAACCTGTAGATTCTACTACATAATCAGCACCTACTTCGTTCCACTTTAGGTTGTTCGGGTCTCTCTCGGCAGTTACTCTGATTCTTTTTCCGTTGACCACAAGGTCGTTACCTTCTACAGAAACTTCTCCCGGGAAAATACCGTGTACAGAATCATATTTTAACATGTAAGCCATGTATTCTGCGTTGATTAGGTCATTGATTCCTACTACTTCAATGTTATCTCTTTCAGTCATTGCTCTGAAAACAAGACGTCCAATTCTACCAAAACCGTTGATACCTACTTTGATTGTTGACATAATACTTTGTTTTAGATTATATAAAAAATAATTAGATTGCTAAAATTTCGGAAATCAGTAAAAGATCTTTATTGATTTCGTTATGTTTTTTAATGGCTTCTTCAATAGCGGTATACACCACATCATTGGAACGCATTCCTGCCATTACATTGGTTTTTCCTTCCATTAATCCAGTGACTGCACCGTAGCCTAATCTGCTTGCCAGCACCCGGTCTGCACAGCTTGGAGAACCTCCTCTCTGCATATGTCCCAAAATCGCTACACGAATGTCATAGTCAGGGAAGGTCTGTTTTGTTTTTTCTGCAAGTTCATAAACGTTGGCTAGTTTTTCACCTTCCGCTACCACTACAATACTGGATGCTTTTCCGGTTTTCTCTGCACTTCTGAATTTCGTGAAAAGCTCATCAATGCTATCTTTTTTCTCTGGAATTAAAATATCCAGTGCTCCTGTGGCCAATCCGCTGTTTAAAGCAATAAAACCGGCATCACGGCCCATTACCTCCACAAAGAAAACTCTGTTGTGGGATGTTGCTGTATCACGGATTTTATCAATGGCATCCATTGCAGTATTCAGTGCAGTATCATATCCGATGGTATTATCCGTTCCGAAAATATCATTGTCGATAGTTCCCGGTACTCCAATCACTCTGATTCCGAATTCTTCATTAAAGATTTTTGCACCTGTGAATGTTCCGTCTCCTCCAATACATACCAATCCGTCTATTCCCAGCTTTAAGCAGTTGTCATACGCTTTCTGACGGCCTTCTTTAGTTCTGAATTCAGCGGATCTGGCAGACTTTAGAATGGTTCCACCCTGGTTGATTATATTTTTTACGGAACGGGGACCCATTTTAAGGAAATCATCATGGATAAGGCCGTTATAGCCTTCCCTTACTCCGTAGCATTCAATATTATAATAGTTTGCGGTTCTCACTACCGCCCTTAATGCCGCATTCATACCCGGAGCGTCACCTCCTGAAGTAAGAACTGCAATTTTTTTTACAGCACTCTCTTTCATCAAGTAAAAAGTTTCGATCACAAATTTACAAAAACAAGTTCAGATAATGGCAGTAAGTTGAGAAGAGTTTTGAATATATATAATTAAAAGCTCCTGAAATTTGTAGGCTTGAAAAAATATCTCGCAGTTTTTGTTTCATCCTCATTTACATCTAGATCGTACCACGGCGAAATATTTTTATCAAAAGGATTGGAAAGAGTATGGATAGATTGGGCAGGAGTAAAGCCTTCGCTTAATAAAAATAACTTTTCCCCTTGTTGATTCCTGCATACCCCGGAAATAAAAACAATATGCCCGGGACTTCCCGGTGTGATGAGAATATCACCCGTTTTAAGATCTGAAGTTTTGGTGACCGGTTTTGTTTCTTTGTTTAATGAAATGGTTCCGGCATAATTAAAGATCAGATCAAGATAATTCCTGAAACTCGGGTAAGAATCATCAAAACCGGCCGTCTTTCTGAAACTGACGGAATTTCCCTTGACGAAAGCCCGGATACCGCTCTTGTAATCGTTCCATGAAACCAGATCTCCGCTTGTAAAATGAAATTTAATCTCATCAAACCTTTTGGCTTTATACAGGTATTCCGCTCTCAGGCGGATGGCGGCATCAGCACACTGCTGCAGGTCTTTGGTTCCTGTATCAATATCAAATACAGCTTCATGAAGGTCCTGTGTAGCGATAGGTGTCCCGTCGTATTTCAGGATCTGGCTGCCGTAAGGTTTCAGTTTAAAGTTTTCAATGAAATATCCAAAGGAATCAGGTTTTTCCTCACTCCAGGTGTAGCCTTCAGGTGTAGAAAATCTTTCTTTTAAAGTATTTTTATCTTTATTGATCTGAACATGTTTTTCAGCAACAGCTACGCCGGCCATTGTAGTTTTACTTCCTGACACGGCTTTGTCATTGCTGCAGGCTGAGGTCATGAAGGCAACCGTGAGGATGGAAATAGTTTTTTTCATGTGATTATATTGGACTATAAATATCCGGGTTTTTCTTCTGTAAACAATAAATTTTCTCACAGATAACACAAATTCCCACAGATGTTTACGTTTTTTTCACAATTATCTGTGAAAATCTGAACAATCCCGTTGGAGATAAAATTATTAACCACAAAAGTGACAAAAGTTTTTAAACACTTTAGTAATTTGAAGTTTAATATTAGAGTGCATAAAAGTTCACATAAGCTTTAGAAAAAATCAAAGATTTTTAATCAGATCAGACCTTATATTCAACATTTGGAAAATCTGCGCTATCTGCCTGATCAGCGAGAAAAAACATTCTGTCATCAACATTTTTATAAACAGTCTGTGCTTAGAAGAAAGATTAAACTTCAGTATTTTCCGGAATCAAAAGCTTTCCCCAATCGTTCAGCTTCCAAAGAATCTGTTCCAGTTTTTCACCAGGCTCCGTCAGCGTATAATTCCACTCTCGGTAGCAGTTCGTTGAAAGATGCTTTTATTAAAATCCCATCATTCACCATTTCACTCAGTTGCTGGTTTAAAGCCCTCCGGTCTAATTTTGCAATGCCACGCAGAAATTCACTGGGACGTTTTTTTCCTTCATGGACATCAATACATTAACGTACCATCAAATCGTCACATTAACAAATCATCTCATCATCACATCAAATTCACCATTTCTCCGTCAGATACTTCCAGTACCGTTTCGGGACATGCTGGGTATGCAGTTTTAAATTTTTTCTTTCTGTGATATTGGTCCGGGTAAAATACCGTTGCCACAGCGTCTGGTAATTTTGTTCCTCATCATGGAACTTCTGCCGGTACTGGTGAAGATCCAGTTTTTTCTCAGGATAAAAGAAATCGCAGTTTTCCATGTCATAAAGTATTCCGTAATTTCTTCTGAGGTCATAAATCATCCATTTCTGATCCCGGTAGCGGTCTTTGAAATGTTTCCGGATGAGTGGAAGAACATCAAAGTCCGGATCTGTTTTTGCAAAGTAAACACCGTCCTGCATTTTTTCAAACCTTACAAATGCGGTCATTCTGTGGCTTTCCCGGCCCACAGATTTATTGATTTTTGAAATTTTCAGCATATCCGGATCTGCATAGTTTTGAAGAATATTTTCTCCCGGATGCTGAACAGACTGTTTCACTGCGGATAAAATCAACTGTTCCAGTTCGGAATCTTCAGACAAATAAACTTTCAGCAGCTGATGAATTCCCTGTCTGCCTATATTCTGTTCCAGTTTATTTAAAACACGTTCTGCTTTTTCATGTTGGGTAATAACTTCGTGAATGTCTGCAAATATATTTTCCTGATGGAATCTGTCCTTGCTTACAATGTCCACATCTTTATAACGGTATTCGAAAACTTCAAATATCGCGGTGAAAAGGCCGTCAAAACTTCCGTCGTAGAGGAGTGTAGTCATGGTGATGATGGGGTGATGAGATGATTTGTCGATGCGTTGATGGGTGAATTTGAAAATTTGAAAATGAATTAATTTGAAAATGAAATGATGGTCAGGTCAATAAATTTTCGGCCCATAATTTCTAAATTTCTGAATCTTTTAATCTTCAAATTTTTTAATTAATTTAAAACAAACTCAGCTGTTGTGAAAACTGATTGTGAAATTTAGAAGAGCTTCCACCTACCAGGAGCTTTCTGAAATTTTTATCCGTTAAATATTTCAAATAGGCATTCCCGGCATTAAAATCAATAAAATATTTTGCACGGTTGACAGCGGCGCCCAGTTTTTTCAAATGATCCATATTTAAAACCTGGAAACGTCTGGCCTGAACGATCTTTTGCGCGGTTTTTACCCCGATGCCCGGAATTCTTAAAATCATCTGATAATCGGCGGTCTGAAGGTTAACCGGAAACTGATGGAGATGTCTCAGTGCCCAGCTGAGTTTGGGATCAACTTCCAGATCCAGGAACGGCATATCCGGATCCAGGATTTCCTCTGCTTTAAAACCGTAAAATCTCATCAGCCAGTCCGATTGATACAGCCGGTTTTCACGAAGCATGGGAACCTCTGTTGTCAGGGCGGGCAGTCTTTTATCTTCCAGAACAGGAACATACCCGGAGTAATAGACTCTTTTCAGGCTGAAGTTTTTGTAAAAATGATCCGCTACTTTGATGATCTGCAGATCGTTTTCCTGGGTGGCTCCCACAATCACCTGTGTAGATTGTCCTGCCGGAGCGAACTTCGGAACTTTTCGGAAAATTTTCTTTTCATCTTTATATTGGGCAATTCCGTTTTGGATATACTTCATAGGGTTCAGCATATCCTGACGGTTTTTTTCAGGAGCCAGTAGTTTCAGTCCGCTTTCCGTAGGGATCTCAAGGTTTACGGAGAGCCGGTCTGCATACAAAGCAGCCTCCTGCATCAGCTCATCGCTGGCTCCGGGAATAGATTTTAAGTGAATGTAACCGTTGAAATTTTCTTCCAGCCTAAGTTTTTTGGCTACCCTCACGAGACGTTCCATCGTGGTGTCCGCATTTTTGAAAATACCGGAACTCAGGAAAAGTCCTTCAATATAATTCCTTCTGTAAAAATTAATCGTTAAATCCACCACTTCTTCTACTGTGAAAGCTGCTCTTTTGATATCATTGGAGCTTCTTGATACACAATAGGCGCAATCGTAGATGCAGTGATTGGTCAGGAGTATTTTAAGCAGGGAAACACACCGCCCGTCTTCCGTATAGGTATGACAAATCCCGCTTGCAGAGCTGTCTCCCAGGCCACCTTTTTTGTTCTTTCTGGTTCCTCCGCTGGATGAACAGGAAACATCATATTTCGCGGCATCAGCAAGGATCTCAAGCTTTTCTTTCAGACGTTCAAAGTTCATGTTTTTTGGAGGATGTTATAATTTGTATCTAAATTGATGTCAAAAATAGTTCCAAAATTGATAAATATCAACCTTTTTCGATTGAAGTTATCAACAATTAACACTTACAAAATTACTATCTTTACGCATATTAATTTATGAGTGAAATCGCAAATCTGCGGTGACCTCTTACCTGTAATACAAAATAAACTTATCTGTATGAATCATAAACCGGTAGAAGGTTTCTCCAAGCTGACCAAGCAGGGGAAAATAGATTGGCTTGTCAACGAATATCTTGAAGGAAACGAGGAATATCAAAATATATTAAAACAATACTGGAACGAAAATGCTGAGCTTCAGAAGCTTCATGAGGAATTTTCTGAGAACACAATTTCCAATTTCTATATGCCTTACGGAATTGCCCCGAATTTCCTGATTGACGGGAAATTATTTGCCCTTCCGATGGCGGTTGAAGAAAGTTCAGTAGTGGCTGCCGCTTCAAAGGCTGCTAAATTCTGGATCGATAAAGGCGGTTTTAAAACAACCATCATCAACAATGAAAAACTGGGCCATACCCATTTTATATTCAATGTGGAATCCCATAAGCTTCTTCATTTCTTTAATTTCAATTTAAAGAAGAAATTACTGAGCGCTACTGAAGATATTACGGCCAATATGAGAAAACGTGGCGGCGGGATTTTAGACATTAAATTAGTGGATAAAACTGCTGAAATGCCTAACTATTATCAGCTTAAAGCAAGTTTTGATACCGTAGATTCCATGGGTGCGAATTTTATCAATTCATGTCTGGAACAGTTCGGTAAAACCATGAAGCAGGAAATTGCTGTCAGTGAAGATTTCACACAGGAAGAAAAAAACTCACTGCAGATTGTAATGAATATCCTTTCCAATTTTACGCCCGATTGTCTTGTAAGAGCTGAGGTATCCTGTAAAATTGAAGATTTAAAGGATGACAGCGGAATTTCCAATGAAGAATTTGCCGCAAAATTCAAACAGGCAGTGACCATCGCTGAAATCGAGCCTTTCCGTGCAACGACCCATAATAAAGGAATCATGAATGGAGTAGATGCCGTAGTGATTGCAACAGGAAATGATTTCAGGGCAACGGAAGCCTGTGCCCATGCCTATGCAGCGAGAGACGGACAGTATAGATCACTTACGCACTGTACCATAGATAACGGAATTTTCAGATTCTGGATCGATCTTCCGATTTCTGTCGGGGTAGTAGGAGGGCTTACGAATCTCCATCCTCTTGTAAAATTTTCTCTGGCGCTTCTTGGAAAGCCTTCCGCGCAGGAACTGATGAGTATTCTTGCCGTTTCCGGTCTGGCTCAGAACTTTGGTGCACTTCGTTCTCTGGTCACTACAGGGATTCAAAAAGGCCACATGAAAATGCACCTGCTGAATATTCTCAACCAGATGGGCGCTACAGAAGACGAAAAACAGCACTTTGTAACGTATTTTAAAGATAAAACGGTGAGCCACCATGAGGTGATCAGTGAGTTTAACAGATTAAGAGGCCAGTAATGCTGCAGATTATTTTACCCGTTATCTTCATCATCTTTGGAGTCTTTTTAAAGAAGACCACCCTAAGAGGCTTTCAGGGATCAAAAAGATTTTCCACAATGTTTATCATATTGGGAATATCAACACTGGTGGCAAAAATGATTTTAATCTACATGCATTCGAAATAATGAAAAAAATAGTATTCTTCCTTTTGATTTCAGGATTAAGTTTTTCCCAGCAGAAAAATGTAAAAATCACGAATCTGCTGCCGGAATCCGGAGATACTGTTTTCCCTGTGGTTACCTCCTCGGGAAATCCTCTGGTAGGAAAAAAGATCAATGCTTTTTTACAGGTTGATCAGCTGGAATTTGTCCCGGAATCAGGCGGAAATCCTTTTAAGAAGGTTTCTGCAGGAAACACCTCGTATTCCAGCTATGTGCATTTTTATAGCTGGGAAAAGATGGACAGTCCAAAGAATATTCTGAGTATTACAATGGAGGGGGAAGCTTCAGGAGCGTATCCTGAGAGTTTTTTTATTGCCAGGAATTTTGACCTGAGGACCGGAAATTACATCAATGTACAGGATCTTTTCAAACCGGATGCCTTAAAAGTAATTCAGGATCTCATTAAGAAAGAAATCAGGAAGCAGGTTGCTGACTTTCTGGCCATTCTAAAAGCGGAAAAGAATCCTTCAAATGAGGTGCTGGGGCAGATTGGTCTTTACGAGGGCTGCTATACGGATTATGGTTTAGACTCTATGGAATATTATTTCGGAAATGGTAAGCTGAAGTTTATTGCCCCACGATGTGCCAATCACGCCATGAGAGCACTGGATGAGCTGGATAGTCATGTGGTTGAATTTCATTATCAGACCCTGGAAAAATACTGGAGTCCGTATGCAAAAAATTTAGTGTCCGGTTCTGAGCAGACAGATCAGACAAGCGTCAGGAATAAGCTGTACAAAGGGAAAATTGATGGAAAATACCCGGTTACAGTTTTGATTAAGCGTTTGTATGATGAAAAAGATGGTGAGGCCAGCTTCAGCGCATCGTACTGGTATGATAAAAACAAAAAGCTGATAGAATGGAACGGGAATATAAAAGGAAATCATATCTCTGCTACCGAAAGTGAATACTACAGCGAGGAAGCCAGACAGTGGATGGTGACAGGTCTTGTAGAAGCCGATATTAATGGAAAAAAGATCACCGGTACCTGGCAGGATTATAAAACAAAAAAATATTTAAATCTCGAATTAGAAGAATTATAAAATGAAAACAATTACTTTAATTTTTGGTGCTGCATATGGAATGCTGTCTGTTATTTTAGGAGCTTTCGGGGCACATGCTTTAAAAAAGATCCTTTCGGTGGAAAGACTGGAAAGTTTTGAAACGGGAGTACGATATCAGATGTACGCTGCATTTTTTCTACTCATTATCGGGTATATTTTAAAATTTGAAACTTCATCTGAAAAATGGACATCCATTCTGATGATTGCAGGAACCATGCTGTTTTCTTTCAGTATTTATTTTCTGAGTCTGCAGGATTATCTGGGTGCAAACCTGAAATTTTTAGGGCCAATCACCCCGCTGGGAGGTCTTTTGATGATCCTGAGCTGGGGAATGCTTATTCTCTATTTTGCTAAAAAATAAAATTTAAAATAAAATATAAAACTTCCTGTTTGTAAACTATTCGGGAAGTATTGTATTTAGACCTAAAATACTGATGTTTTTAAAACACAAATAGCACAAATAATTCACTACGATCACTATTAAGAGACAGCATATTTGTGGAATTTGTGAAAAAACTAGTGGCATTAGTGTTTTGAAACATACATAAGGGTCAGAAATTAAGGCACAAATGATGACCACATTCAAAATCAATTTAAATGAAAATCAATAGAAGAAGACGGTTAATAAGAACATTCAATCTTCTGGATCAACCTATAAGATTTAATCCTTTTGTATTCAGCCGTACCTTTTTCATGTGGGCCTTCACCGGTCTTGTAGGCGGTGCTATTGCGGGTGGCTACTGGATTGTGCTGGAACATTTTACTGAGTTTTTAACGGAGTTTCAGGGCTGGATGGTGATTCCAACCATGGCCATTTGTGGTCTGATGGCCGGGCTGGTGATTCATTTTATCGGAGATCCCGGGGAAATTCACCTGATTGTTAACAATATCCGTTTTAATAAAGGGAAATTAGACCCTAAAAATAATCCTTCGATGATTCTTTCGTCACTATTTTGTGTGGCATCGGGAGGAAGCCTTGGGCCGGAAGCTCCATTGGTTCAGGTCACAGGTTCTACGGGGACCTATCTCGGGAAATTATTCAGGTTGAAAGGAGAAGAGCTCCGTTCGTTGAGTATTGCCGGGATGGCTTCTGGCTTCACCGCTCTTTTTGGAGCGCCGCTGGGGGGAAGTCTTTTTTCACTTGAAATCCTTCACCACAAGCATGCGGTGGAATATTATAAAGCCATTATCCCTGCCTTAGTAGCCAGCTGTTTCAGCTATGTGATGTTTGCGCTGATCATTCATCTGGGGATAGGTGCCACATGGAATCTGAAAGCCTATCATTACTCAGGAGTGTATGATTTCATCTATGCATTTTTATTCGGGGTAGTAGCTACTGTTTTTGGATGGATCTTTATTTTTGTGGTAAAATTTTTCAAAAAAGTTTTTGAATACAGATCATTCCCGATTTACATTAAAACCCTGACCGGAGGAATTATTCTGGGAATTATTGCCTATTATTTCCCGCTTACCAGATACTTCGGGCATCACGAAATCAATGAACTGATCAACGGGAATTTTGCGCTGAACTTTTTGATTCTGATTCTGGTGTTTAAAATCATTGCTATTGCTGTCACGGTAACTTCCGGATGGAGAGGCGGTTTCATTATTCCTTTGTTTTTCGTGGGAACTACTTTAGGATTAATCATTCATCAGTTATTTCCCAATGTAGATACCACTCTGGCGATTGTAAGCTGTATGGCCGCTATTAATGCCTGCGTAACAAGAACTCCGATGAGTACTACCATTATTCTGGGAACTTTAACGGGATTTACTTATTTTGTGCCGATCCTGTTCGCGAGCTTAACCGGCTATTTCCTTGCTCCGAAAATTCCGTTTATCGGCTCGCAGTCTGAGAAATTATCCGAAGAATAAGGCAGATTTCGCAGACATGTTAAAAATCAAGTTTCTTCCACTTTAATTTTTAAGTCAATAAACTTGAACTTCCATGTCTTTTTAGTAAATTTGTCAACCTTTAAATTTTAAAATAAAATAATAAAAATAATATGAATCTTCACGAGTATCAATCAAAAGAGATTTTATCAAAGTATGGAGTAGCTATCCAACGTGGTTTCGTTGCAAATAACGTAGACGAAGCTGTAGCTGCTGCTGAAAAGCTGACTGCTGAAACCGGAGCTCAGGGATGGGTTGTAAAAGCACAGATCCACGCAGGTGGACGTGGTAAAGGTGGTGGTGTAAAGTTTTCTCCAAACATGGATAAATTAAAAGAAAACGCTCAGAACAT
This sequence comes from Chryseobacterium phocaeense, assembly GCF_900169075.1. Lineage (NCBI taxonomy): Bacteria > Pseudomonadati > Bacteroidota > Flavobacteriia > Flavobacteriales > Weeksellaceae > Chryseobacterium > Chryseobacterium phocaeense. The sequence continues at coordinate 3,240,606 of NZ_LT827015.1, read as the reverse complement.
CATCGGAATGCAGCTTATTACCCCTCAGACTTCTGCTGAAGGTAAAAAAGTAAATTCTGTTTTGGTTGCAGAGGATGTATATTATCCGGGAGAATCTGAAACAAAGGAATTCTATGTTTCCATTCTTTTAGACAGAGCTGAAGGTAAAAATACCATCGTATATTCTACTGAAGGCGGGATGGATATCGAGCACGTAGCTGAAGTTACTCCTCATTTGATCCACAAAGAAATTATTGATCCGGCTTTAGGTCTTCAGGGATTCCAGGCCAGAAAAATTGCTTTCAACTTAGGTCTTGAGGGAAATGCGTTCAAAGAATTCACAAAATTCATCGCGTCTCTTTACAATGCTTATACAGGAATTGATGCTTCTCTTTTCGAGATCAACCCTGTGTTGAAAACTTCTGATAATAAAATTATCGCTGTAGATGCTAAAGTTACTTTGGATGACAACTCATTGTTCCGTCACAAAGATTTAGCTGAACTTAGAGATACAAGAGAAGAAGATCCAATGGACGTAGAAGCTGGTGAAGCTGGTCTTAACTTCGTAAAACTTGACGGTAACGTTGCCTGTATGGTAAACGGTGCCGGTCTTGCAATGGCAACTATGGATATCATCAAATTATCAGGTGGTAACCCAGCCAACTTCCTTGACGTAGGTGGTACTGCTGATGCTCAGAGAGTACAGACGGCTTTCGGAATTATCCTTAGAGATCCGAATGTAAAAGCGATCCTGATCAACATCTTCGGAGGTATCGTAAGATGTGACAGAGTGGCTCAGGGAGTTGTAGATGCTTACAGAGCAATGGGTAGCCTTCCGGTTCCATTGATCGTAAGATTACAGGGAACAAACGCTGTAGAAGCTAAACAATTAATTGACGAATCAGGTCTTCCTGTACATTCTGCAATTACTCTGGAAGAAGCAGCCAACAAAGTAAAAGAAGTTTTAGCATAAGCCTGAACTTTTAAATAATACAGAAAACCGTTTCATTTTTGGAACGGTTTTTTCTTTTTCTTTTTAACCGCAAAAGTCACAAAAGTTTTTAATGTTCAACACTTTAGAACATTTTAGTTTTAAAAGTTTTTTATCGTTCCTGAAAATCAATAAGATCACATAAGCAGAAAATCAAAGATTTTCATAAGTACTTATGTGTACTTCTATGTGTACTCTACTTATCTTTAAAATAACTTACGTGTCAAAAAACTTTTGTGACTTTTGTGGTTAAAAATATCTTTTTGTCATATGAACAGCCAAAGAAGGATCATTCAAAGGCACAAAAGAAACAAATGAAGTAAAAAAACCGCTTAAAAAAAGCGGTTGATATTTGTTATTTATCCTGATGTTCGGGGGGAAGACTTTCACCATTGGTAATGCTGATGCTTGTAGGCGTTACCAACTGAATATTATCCGCATCCAGGCGTTCCTTGATCTTCAGATAGGCCTCGCTTTTCAGCTGAACGATATTGGCCCCTATTTTCATCCAGAATTTAGCCTGTAAATTGAAATTTCCCTGCTTCAGATCTGTAAAAATAACCTCAGAAGTATCCAGCCGGTCTACACCCTCCAGATTTTTAATCACATCCAGCATTCCTTTCTGGGCTTTCGTGATATCTTCATCGGCAGGAATTTCAAAATTTAAGATAATCCTGCGCTGAGGTGATGCGGTGATGTTGTAAAACGGTGCATTAAAAATCACCTGATTGGGGATGTATGCCTTTTTGCCATCGTCAGTAATAATTTTGGTGGTTAAAAATCCTATTTCCTGAACCGTTCCCGAATGATTCCCGATGGTAATATAATCACCCACTTTAAAAGCTTTATCAATCCCGATCAGCATTCCTGAAAAAATGCTGGATACCAGATCCTTCAAAGCCACCCCGGCAATAACCCCGGCTACCCCTAAACTTCCGATAAACTTCCACAGGAAGCCGCTGAAGCCCATAATTTCAAGGGCAATAAAGGTCCCCATCAGCATAATCAGAAATCTGAAAACGCCTATCAGAGTAACCAGAGAACTTTCTTTTTTGCTTTTCGGGAAAAACTTGTGAAATAATCTTACGGCGCCTAAACTTAGGTATTTACTGGTAATAAGAAAAAAAGAGAAAACCAGAATCCCCACGATCAATTTAGGGGTAAGCTCGGCAAACCTCATGTACCAGCTTTCCAAAACCCTGTAAATAACGTCTACATAGCTGTGCTCAATGTTCTGCATGAATAAAATTTTGATTAAATATATAAATTTTCAACAAAAATTTTGCCAGTTTCAAAAAGTCTACTAAATTTGTAGACTAACAAAGCAGAATATTATGTCAATCAAACTAGGAGATACCGCACCGGACTTTCAGGCAGAGACGTCTTTAGGGGATATTAAATTTCATGATTTTTTAGGAGATTCCTGGGGAATCTTATTCTCACATCCTGCAGATTATACGCCTGTATGCACTACAGAGCTGGGTTACACTTCAAAACTGAAATCGGAATTTGATAAAAGAGGAACCAAAGTTATTGCTTTAAGTGTAGATGGAGTAGAAGACCATCAGAACTGGATTAAGGATATTAACGAAACCCAGGATACAGAAGTGCAGTTTCCCATTATTGCAGATAAAGACAGGAACATTTCAGAATTGTATGATTTTATTCACCCGAATGCATCGGTAACCGCTACAGTACGCTCATTATTGATTATAGATCCGAACAAAAAAGTAAGGCTTATCATTACCTATCCGGCGTCTACCGGAAGGAATTTTAATGAGATCCTGCGTGTACTGGATTCTCTTCAGCTGGTTGATTCGCATAGTATAGCTACTCCTGTCAACTGGGAACAGGGTGAAGATGTGATTGTACCGCCTGCCATTTCTACAGAAGATGCCAGAAAAATATTTCCGAAAGGAGTGACCGAGATAAAGCCGTATCTGAGATATACGCCCCAACCCAATACATGATTTATTTGATTTTTTATAGTTTAGTTTTAATTTGTACGAAAATCGCCCCGAAAAATTTTTCGGGGCGATTTCAATTTTTTTATTTCGGTAAATGTAAAGTGACTAGTTTACGTCTCTTGCAATGTCTTTAGCCTTCGAAGTCGGTAAATAAATACTGAATCCTACGTTGAACGTAATATTGGAGTTAAGACCTTCGCTACCAAATCCGGTTTGACCCTGATATTTAACAAGACCTTCAAGACCAATGTTTGGAGTGATAAAGTAAGAGTAACCAGGACCTACACCAAAGTCAAGACCTGTTGTAGAATTACCATTTTCAACAGATGATCCTCCGATACCTACGTTACCTTCAAAGAACCAACGTCCGTGATTCAATAAATTATCTACTCCTTTTTCACCCGGAGAAAGATAGTAACGGCCTAAACCACCTACTGCATAGTCAAATCTTGTAGGGCTTCCATTGGTTACTTTGCTGATTCCTAAATTAACATATCCACCCACGGCAACATTGTCTTCTATGAAATAAGCTCCTTTAGGCTGAATGGCAATACTGTATCCTCCACCGGTGTTTAAACCGAAGTTACTTGTTAAAAGGCTACTTCCTACCAGCCAGTTACCTTTTTGAATCTGAGCGTTAGCAGTTGCAGTTAATCCTGATACTGCCAATATTCCTGCAAAAATTAGTTTTTTCATAATTTATTATTTTAATAATTAAATGTTATCATTTGTAGATTAAAGAAAAGACAAGAAATGTGCCAGACTTCTTAATTTAAGATAAAAACTCAGAATATGTGTTAATTCCGGGATGATAGGAATGTGAATTATTTGGTCATTATTTTAACGATAATATAATTCTAATAAATCAGACGGACACCGGAATGATAAGGGCTGCAACGGTAAATCTGATTCTTCTTTCAGACTTACTTATTTAGGACTAACCGGAGGATGTAAAATACCGATAACTTTATCGCTTTTTTACAGCAGAAAATTATTTCTATACAGCTCAGATGATGGATCAGGTTTCTTTTATGAATATATTTGTTTAAAAATTAAACATATGCAATTGGTAAAAGCAGGACTTTGTGCCTTTGGAATGAGCGGAAAAGTGTTCCACGCTCCGTTTTTGAAAGAACATCCCGGATTTTTTATGGCGGCGGTAGTAGAAAGAAGCAAAGATGAATCTAAGGAAAAATACCCTGAAGCTACGATTTACCGTTCCGTAGAAGAAATGCTTCAGAGTGCAGATATAGAACTGGTGATCATCAATACTCCCGTGCAGACCCATTATGAATATGCAAAGATGGCTCTTGAGGCGGGGAAAAATATAATTGTTGAGAAACCTTTTACCGTAAGTGTTTCGGAAGCAGAAGAGCTTGTGAATCTGGCGGAATCCAAAGGACTGTTTTTAAGTGTGTATCAGAACAGAAGATTTGACCGTGATTTTTTACAGGTGCATAAAATTCTTAATGACGGAACACTGGGAAGCATCAAAGAAGCAGAGATCCGTTTTGACAGATTCCGGACCACACCAAGCGGAAAACAGCATAAAGAAGACCCTCAGCAGACAGGTTCTGGTTCCCTGCACGATCTTGGAGCCCATCTTGTAGACCAGGCGGTACAGTATTTCGGATATCCTGAAAAGCTTTTTGCCGATGTGTTTTCCATGAAAGGAGAAGAATATGCGAACGATTATTTTGAAATTCTGTTATACTATAAAGATAACCTAAGGGTAAGACTTAAATCATCTGTTTTCACCAAAGAAGCACATTATGCGTATTCTGTTCACGGAGAAAAAGGGAGCTTCCTTCAGGAAAGAACCGATAATCAGGAAAACGAACTGGTGGCCGGTGTAATTCCTGTATATGGAACAGAATGGACCGAGCCTTTGCAAGGAACGGATGGAATCCTGAATTTTTTAAACGAAAATTCAGAGACAGAAAGAATTCTTACCTCCAGTGAACCCGGAAATTATATGAATTATTATCAGCAGATCTACGAATATATCGTCTTCGGATATGCGCTGCCGTCCCAGGGAAGGGAAGTGGTGCAGAATATGAAGATCATTGATGCCTCGCTGGAAAGCTCAAAAGGAGGGAAAATAGTGTATTTAAGTGATGAGTTATAAGTTATGAGATTCTGGATTGAGATTCTGGTTAACAAAAAGGAAAATTTATAAATTTATGTGAGAGTTTAAAAATGCTTTAAACTCTCATTTTATATCTTGAAAACCTCTATTTTCTATAACTTATAACTCATAATTTATAACTTCTAACTTTTTTAAATCTCCTGAAGCTCCAGCCATCTCATCTCATATTCCTCAAGCTTTTCAGAAACAGTCTCCAGCTCGGCGGAAAGTTGGGCTACTTTCTCATATTCTGTTTCGTTATTCAATTGGTCCATGATCTTTGCGCGCTGTTGTTCAAGTTCAGGCATTTCCTTTTCTATGGTTTCCAGTTCCCTCTGTTCCTTAAAGGTCATTTTTCTTTTTTTCGCAGAAGCCTGGGAAACTTCCGGAGCTGCTACAGTTTCTTTTACCGGTTCCGGTTTGGATGCTGTATTTTTTTCCATAGCATCTTCGCGGCTCTTGGCTTCCCTGTATTCCGAAAAGGTTCCAACAAAATCCCTGATCTTTCCGTTGCCCTCAAAGGCGAGAACGTGATCTACAATTCTGTCCATGAAATACCTGTCGTGAGAAACAATGATCAGTGAACCCTGGAACTGCTGAAGGAAGTTCTCAAGAACGGTCAGCGTAGGAAGATCAAGATCATTCGTAGGCTCATCAAAAATAAGGAAATTAGGATTCTGATACAGGATGTACATCAGGTGAAGCCTCCTTTTTTCGCCGCCGGATAATTTGGAAATCGGCGAATACTGGGTCTGGTCATCAAACAGGAATAATCTCAAAAACTGTGATGCGGAAAGACTTTTTCCGTTGGCAAGAGGGTAATATTCTGCAATTTCTTTGATGAAATCTATCACACGCTCATCCTCTTTATACGTAAGTCCCTTTTGCGAAAAATACCCGAAAGAAATTGTTTCTCCTGTTTCAATAGCACCGCTGTCATATTGTTCAAGTCCCTGGATAATATTTAACAGTGTGGATTTTCCCGCACCGTTTTTTCCTACAATTCCAACCTTTTCGCCGCGCTGGAACTGGTAGCTGAAATCCTTTAGTAATAGTTTGTCTCCAAAGCTTTTGTCGATATTTTTCAACTCAAGGATCTTATTCCCGAGGCGTTTCATTTCAAAATCCAGTTCAAGTCCCTGTTTGCTGGTGTCAGTTTTAGCTACTTTTTCTGTTTCATAGAAAGCATCAATCCTACTTTTTGACTTTGTGGTACGGGCTTTCGGCTGTCTGCGCATCCATTCCAGTTCCTTTCTGTAAAGGTTGTTGGCCTTGTCGATGGTCGCATTCATATTATCCTCGCGGATCATCTTATTTTCAAGATAGGTTGCATAAGATCCGTTGTGAAGATAAAGGTTCTGATCTTCCATTTCCCAGATAATATCGCAAACGCTGTCCAGGAAATAACGGTCGTGAGTAACCAGCAATAAGGTAATTTTTGCTTTGGTTAAATAATTTTCAAGCCATTCTACCATTTCCACATCCAGGTGGTTGGTGGGCTCATCCATAATCAGAAGGGTATGCTTGTGTTCCGCTCTGGTTTCCGTTAGAAGTTTGGCCAGGGCCACACGTTTTACCTGTCCTCCGGAAAGGGTTCCCATTTTAGCCTCAAGATTGGTGATTTTAAGCTGGGAAAGGATCTGCTTCATTTCGTTTTCAAGATCCCAGGCTTTGTGGGCTTCCATATCATTCAGTGCCTTTTCAATAAAAGCATCATCAGTAGAATGAAGGGATTTGTGGTAGTTTTTAAGCGCAAGAATCGGTTCCGAATCCAGCGTCATCATAAACTCATCAATCGTAAGATCAGGATTAAAATCAATTTCCTGGTCAAACAAAACCACCTGGATATCCTTATTAATAGCTACCGTTCCACTGTCTGCAATTTCTTTCCCCATTAATATTTTAAGGAGGGTAGATTTTCCGCTTCCGTTTTTGGCAACAATGGCTATTTTGTCTCCTTCATTAATGTGAAAGGAGATGTTTTTAAATAAAAATTTGATGCCGTAAGATTTGGTAAGATTTTCTGCAGAAACGTAATTCATTGGAAGGTAGGGTTTGATATTGATTTTGTATCGAGCCGCAAAAATACGAAAATGTACGCAGAAAAGTTTTACAGAATTCAATTTGTCAGGAAGTTCGAAGAAAGAGGGCTATTGGATAATGATATCGGAACTTTATCATAGTTTATTAAACTTTAAATACGGATCCGTAGACCTGTATATCAAGTGTTACAATTGACTGCAAAGCAACTTCCAGCCTCCTTCTTCCCACTTCCAGTCATTAATTTTTAAGATTTATTTAATACCTGAAAACCGATATTTTGAAAAGACATTAACTACATTTGAAAGAGCATTTGCTCAAATTTTAATAGAATACTAAATCAGAGGTCAGAAAATGAAAAAAGTAATTGTAGATATGGACGGGGTAATGGCGGATGTCTACCACCAGCTTGTGCAGTTTGAAAAAAGAGATTCAGGTACTGAAATAGAAATCAGCCGTCTGAAGGGACAACCGGAATTAGAATCTTTTCCCAACGGTAAAAAACACGTGAATGAGATCGGTTTTTTCAGAACGCTTCCTGTTATGGAAGGAAGCCGTGAAGCGTTGGAATATTTAAATAATAAATACGAACTGTATATTGTTTCCGCAGGAATGGAGTTTCCCAACAGCTTACGGGAGAAATTCGACTGGCTGGCGGAACATTTTCCTTTCATCAGCTGGGAACAGATTGTTCTCTGCGGCAGTAAAAAAGTAGTACATGGCGATGTCATGATTGATGATTATCCTAAAAACCTGGATCATTTTGCAGGAGAAAAACTTATTTTTACCCAGCCGCACAACGAGCTGATTGAAAATGAAAATTACAGAAGGGTGCACTCCTGGGAAGAAATTATGAATATTCTTTAAAAACAGAAAAAGTTTATCATTTTTTTAGAATTACTGTCACGAACAGAAACTGTTTTACCATAAATTTAACTAAACCGGTTTAAATTTTAATAAGGTATTGTGAGTATTCAAGGGAGGAAATAAAGAATTTTGCACCAAACTTATACTATGAAAAAACTCAATACCTTACTATTCCTTTTAGGGGTTTATTCTTTCAATGCCCAGGTGATTTCCGGAACTATCATTTCCAAAAATGAGAACAGACCGGTTCCTTACGTAAAGATTGGTGTGGAAAAGGAAAATGCCGGAACAGTTTCCGATGAAAAGGGAAATTATTCCATTGACCTTACCAGATTTGATGCCTCAGGGAAAATTAAGATAGAGGTTCCCGGATATGAACCGTACATCCAAACCGTAGAGTTTTTCAGAAAGCAGGATAAGCAACAGATATTTTTAAAAGAAAAGACTAAAAATATTAAGGAGGTCAGCATTAAAGTTAAAAAGCTGGTAGATAAAAACTGGGGAGTAAATACCAAAACAAAACATGTTCTGTATTCCGTGAATCCCCAATTCAGAAGGGAGGATTTTCTTGGAGAGACTGCATTGGAATTCAATGCCAGCAAAAGATCCAAAATTAAAAATATCAATCTGAATATTGCCAGCTATACTTCCGACAGGCCAGTATTGATGAGGTACAGTATCTACTCAGAAAAAGATGGTTTCCCGGATAAAAATATCCTGGATGAAGAAATCACTGTAGAACTTACGCAGGATATGATCAAAGACGGAACCTATACCCTGGACGTTAATCATCATAATATCTGGGTGCAGGGGAAATTTTTTATCGGAATCCAGTTTCTGAAAGAATTTGAAGGCAAGATTAATATCAGTGCAGCCCTTTTCAGAACAGGATTCATGAGAAAATTTTACGGGGACTGGCATAAAATGACTCTGGCAGCACCGGCCATTAATATTGATGTAAAAGTGGATAAAAGCGCAAAGAATATTAAAGATGAAACAGCAGCCGGAGGAGATGACCTTGAAGGCCTGATCTCAGATGTTTCACAATATCAAACGGAATCAGGGAATTCTATCTACGGGAAAAATACTGCTGCAGGCGCCTATCTTCCCTTAAAAGATACCCGGCTTTATTACGAAGTTTACGGCGAAGGAGAGCCGCTTTTCCTGCTTCATGGAAATTCCGGCAGCATCAGGGATTTTTACCAGCAGATTCCGGTGCTGGCCAAACAGTTTAAAGTGATTGCAGTAGATACCCGCGGGCAGGGGAAAAGTATCGATACATCCAAAAAAGATTTCAACTACACTCAGTTTGCAGAGGATGTGAAAGCCCTTGCAGATCAGCTGGGTCTCAAAAAAATAAATATTGCAGGATGGAGCGACGGCGGGATCACAGGCCTTGAATTCGCTTTAAAATATCCTGAAACCTGTCAAAAAGTGATTGCCATCGGTGCCAATGCCTTTCCCGAAGGTGTTGATGAAAGACTTGTTTTGCATATGAAAAACCAGTTGTTGGTACTTCAGGCTGAGAATGATCCTCAGAAGTTCAATGAAAAAAGACTGGTGAAAATCATGCTGAACGAACCTCATATCTCTGAAAAAGACCTTACAAAGATCAAAAGTCCGGTATTGGTAATTGCAGGGGATAAAGACGTTATTAAGCAGGAGCATTCGGAAATGATGGCAAAACAAATCCCGAATGCAGAACTCAAAATCTACAAAGATGCAACCCATATGATTCCATTTGAGAAAGCGGATGAGCTGAATGCGGATATTGTGAGGTTTTTAGAGAAATAGCGAATAGGCGAATTTGCAAAAGGGCGAAAAGGCAAAAAAGCAAAAGGGCGAAAAGGCTAAAAGGCAAATGCGTGAGTGATCATCATTTATCATCCATCAATCATCAATCATCATTTAGTCCAGTGTCAACCTCTTCAAGGACCAGGAATTTCCGTTGTAAATGTCCAAATCTACTTTCGTATTAATGCCGTGAACGATGCCGTTTTCCGTGAACTGCCAGAAATCCCAGTGGTCATCGGGAGTGGGAGCGGGAACGTCATTGTAATTGGCCAGCCATAGTGGATAATCATCAAATTCTCCTTTCAGAAAATCCTTGTAGTAATGGTAGTACGTGTAGATAATTGGTTTTTCCCCATAAGTTTCCTCTACGATTTTGCACCATACTTTAAGGTCTTCTAGCAGTTTTTTATTGGTTTTTCGTTTGGGGATTTTTTCAATATCTAAAATAGGAGGAAGGTCGCCGCTTTCCAGTTTTACATTCGCTAAAAAATTATTGGCCTGGATTACGGGATCTTCATCTGCTCTGTAAAAATGATAGGCTCCGCGGATCAGATTGTGTTTTTGAGCTTTTGCCCAGAATTCATCAAAATGTTTGTCTGCATTGCGGTTTCCCATTGTGGCACGCATCACTACAAATTCCAGGGGAATTGTTTTGTTTCCGATGCTCAGGCTGTCCCATTTGATATCTTCCCTGTTCTGGTAATGGGAAATATCAAATCCGTAGGTTTTATCCAGGTTGTTGGTGAGGATCTTTTGAATCCTGGCCGCTTCCACTTCGCTGTTATGAAGCTTTTTATGACTGAATTTATTAAAGTATAAGGCGTAGTAATAACTGATCGATTGCTTCAGGTAAAAGCCGGTACCTATTAATGCCACAATCAAAACAGCCAATATCACTTTTCTCCGGAAAAAATAATTCTTCCGGCGGGTTTCATGCACTTTTTTGGCAGTTTTTTTGGTATACTTTTTTGGGGTCATAAAGTTTTGCAAAACTAACTTATTTCACTACTAAATGCTAAATAAAATCAGTAAATTTGTGTATTATGGAAACACGCGAAAAAATCATCATTATAGGAGGAGGATTTGCGGGGCTGCAGCTTGCAAAAACATTGAATAACAGGAACAAAAAAGTAATCGTTCTGGACCGGGTGAATCATCATATGTTTCAGCCGCTTTTTTATCAGGTTGCATGTGGGAGGATAGAACCCTCCAATATTTCCTTCCCGTTCCGGAAGATTTTTCAGCAATCCAGAAATACGCAGTTTCGTCTTACCGAAGTGAAAGAAATTGATCCTGTACACAACAGGGTGATCACTGATGAAGCTGAATTTACCTATGACAAACTGATCATTGCAACAGGATGTAAAACGAATTTCTTCGGAAACAAAGAACTGGAATCAAGAGCTTTCGGGATGAAAAATACCCAGGAAGCGATAGGCATCAGAAATCATGTGCTGATGACGTTTGAAAAGCTGATTCTGGAAAAAAGCAGAAGTGATGACGGGAACTGGAATATTGTCATCGTAGGAAGCGGCCCAACCGGTGTAGAACTGGCCGGTGCTTTTGCTGAAATGAAAAAAGAAATTCTTCCGAGAGACTATCCGTATATGAATTTTGATCATCTTAAAATTATTCTGGTGAGTTCCACCGAAAAGCCTCTTGCTGTGATGAGCAGTGAAGCCCAGGAAAAGTCTGAAAAATATCTGAAGGATCTTGGCGTGACTTTCATGAGTGGGGAGGTAGTTACAGAATATGATGGTGATAAGGTACACATGAAAAGCGGAAAAACAATTCCATCCAATAATGTGATCTGGGCAGCCGGGGTTACAGGAAATGTGGTGGCAGGATTTCCGGAAGAAAAATTAGTAAGAAACAGGTATATAGTAGACCGGTTCAATAAAATAAAAGGTTACGACAATATTTATGCAGTAGGGGATATCGCTTATATGGAAACTCCCAAGTATCCGCAGGGACATCCGCAGGTGGCCAACGTAGCCATTAATCAGGCGAAAAATTTAGGGAAAAATTTTCTGAAGAAAAATGCAGGTGACTGGGTAGAGTACGAATACAAAGACCAGGGCTCACTAGCAACCATAGGAAAACACAGAGCTGTGGTGGATCTTCCGTTTATCAAGTTCCAGGGATTCCTGGCGTGGTATTTTTGGATGTTTTTGCACCTGATGCTCATTCTGAGTGTAAGGAATAAACTTGCCGTCTTTTTCAACTGGATGTGGAGCTATTTCAATAAAGACTCTTCCTTAAGATTAATTATTTCGCCTAATAAGAAAAACAGTACAGTACAATGAGAATTGATATTATAAGCGTGCTTCCGGAATTAATGGAAAGTCCGTTTCAAGCTTCTATTTTGAGAAGAGCAGTGGATAAAGGAATCGTAGAAGTTCATTTTCACCATTTGAGAGACTGGGCTATTAATAAGCACAGACAGATTGATGATGAGCCTTATGGAGGTGGTGCAGGAATGGTGATGATGATAGAACCGCTGGATAAATGCATTTCTGAACTTAAAGCTCAAAGGGAGTATGATGAGGTGATCTATCTTACCCCGGACGGCGTTACGCTGAACCAGAAAATTGCCAATTCTCTTTCGATTAAAAAAAACCTGATCTTTTTGTGTGGTCATTACAAAGGGATCGACCAGAGGGTGCGTGATCTTCATATCACCAAAGAAATTTCAATCGGGGATTATGTTCTTACGGGAGGTGAGCTGGCGGCATGCGTGCTGGCCGATTCCATCATAAGACTGGTTCCCGGAGTTCTGAATGATGAGCAGAGTGCACTGACAGACAGTTTCCAGGATGATCTTCTCTCTCCACCTATTTATACAAGGCCTGAAGTGTACAAAGGTCTGGAGGTTCCCAAAGTACTTTTAAGTGGAAATTTTGCGAGGATTGAAGAATGGCGGCATGAAGAAGCGGTAAGAATCACACAAGAGAGACGTCCTGATTTACTTTAAAAAAGATAACTGAAACCAATCAATCCTATGCTTTTTTTTTCGCATATCTGTAAAGTTGTGGGAAAAATGGAATAAGTAGGGATACAAAAGTTAAAATAACAGAAAAATATTAGCTTATTTCTATTTTTTTTGTAGATTTATTCTTTTTAATTTAAAAAACAAGTATCGTTTTAATGTCCTTTTGGACTTAGACAGCTTTAAAAAGTTTAAATTTTTAACCATGAAATGCTTTTCTGGTAATGTTTTTTATTCACTTGTTATATTTATTGTATAAGATTAGTTTAAAAATATTATAAATAAATTAACGTCATTTGAAAAAAAATAATAAATTTACAACGGAAAAGAAAATGATAATTTTAAGATAGCAATTGTGCAGATGGAGATGTTCTCTTTTTACAATGTCGAAAATCTATTTTTACCTGATCCCAAACCTGTTCACAGGTTAGATCCTACAAGATCGGGACTGAGGAACTGGGACGAGAAGAGATATAAGAATAAGCTGTTTAAAATTTCACATGTTTTCCAATTGATGAAGGAGGAAAATGGTGTTCTTCCATTTTTAATCGGTTTGTCCGAAGTTTCCGGAAGGAAAGTACTGGAAGACCTGGTAGAAATGGAACCTTTTAATTCGGAATATGGAATTGTACATTATAATTCTATGGATGAGAGAAAGGTAGATGTTGCACTGTTATATGATAAGAGCAAAGTAGAAATTATAGATTCAGAAACTATTACCTTCTTCTTTGAAATTATAAATAAAAAAAACACAGAAAATTACGACACAACCAGAGACGTATTATTTTCTAAAATTAAATATAAAGGAACTGTTATTAATGTTTTTATCGCCCATCTTCCCTCCAAGCGAGAAAAAGACGTTAATAAACCCAAAAGAGACTTTATTCTTAATGAGATCCAGGCAAGGATCGTGAAAATTATACATGAAGAAAAGGAACATGTGATATTGTGTGGTGATTTTAACGAAAACCCTGATGATGAAAAATTAGTAAAAATTCTCTATGACAACGATCATGAGAAGGTCTTGGTAAACCCTTTTCTAGAGTTGTTCTCTACAAGAAATTATTCTACTTTTCATTATAAGTCGGGTCTGCTTTATGATCAGATTATCATGTCCGAATCCCTCTTTGGTAATGATACCCTGGTGTTTCAGAATGCACAGATTTTTAATTCTGAAAAAATAAGCAGCCGGACAAGAAATTTTGAAGGACGACCCTTCCGAACCTATGCCGGTACACGGTACTTGGGCGGATATAGCGACCACTTTCCGGTTTTTGTAAAATTTAAAGAAGCAAAAACATAAATAATAAAAAAGTAGAAAATGAAAAATTCAAGCAACACAAGTTATCATTTAGATTCAATTGACAAAGAGATCATTTACATGCTCATGGATAATGCGAAAACTTCGCTGGCCCACATTTCAAAAAATGTTGGAATTTCCACCACAGCTGTACATCAAAGAATCAAAAAACTGGAGCACGCCGGAGTTATCGAGAACTCTATTTCTTTTCTTAATCCTAAAAAGATCGGGTATAAGGTCATTTCGTATATCGGGGTATTTTTAGACCAGCCAAGTCATTATCCCGAAGTTGTAAAATCCCTGCATGATGTGAATGAGGTTGTAGAAGCTCATTATACAACAGGAAACTACACGATATTTTTAAAAGTCCTTTGTAAGGATAATGACCATCTGATGCAGATTCTGAACAAACTTCAGAAGCTGAAGGGGGTAACAAGAACTGAAACTTTCATATCTTTGGAGCAAGGTATTTACAGACAACTGAAAGTATAACGATATGAACATTGCCCAATATTTGGATTCCACCTATTTGAAAACACCTGCACAGTCAGGAATCTCAAACGAAGAAACATTACAAGTAGATAAAGATCTTGCTCAGGAAGCCATAGACCATGGTATTTTTGCAGTGATGATCCGGCCGGAGTATGTAGCGGATATTAAAAAGTATATTCAGGGAAAAAATTCAAATGTTGCGGTAGGCACCGTGATAGGTTTTCATGAAGGAACCTATACGATTGACGAGAAGCTTGCGGAAGCCTCAAAAGCAATTGAAGACGGAGCAGATGAACTGGATTTTGTTATTAATTACAAAGCCTATCTTGAAGGAAATTCCGGACAGGTAAAAGAAGAGTTTGTGAAATGTACGCAGCTTGGTCTTAAGCATCATAAAGTGGTGAAATGGATCATTGAAATAGCGGCACTCACAGACGGACAGATAGCAGATATAACCAAAAATATTTCAAACTGGGCAGAAGAAAATTTCTCTGAAGCCGATCTTCCGAATATTTTTGTGAAATCTTCTACAGGCTTTTATCAGACAGAAGGTGGAAAACCCAACGGAGCTACCTTTGAAGGCATTAAAATCATGCTGGATAACGCAGGGAAACTTCCTGTAAAAGCGGCCGGAGGAGTAAGAACCCCCGGAGATGCTGAAAAAATGATCAGCATGGGAGTGAAAAGAATAGGAACTTCCTCCGCACTGGCACTTATTAAAAACGAATCCTCATCAGACGGATATTAGAACATAAAAAAATCATCAGATTCTGATGGTTTTTTTATTATGCCTGTTGTGCCATGTATTCTTCGTAAAACTGCTGCGTTTCTTTAATCAAGGCATCCATTTCTTCCAAAGTAAAAACTTCCAGGAATTTTTTCCGGAATTCTTTAAAATGAGGAACACCACGGAAATAATTGCTGTAATGCTGTCTCATTTCAATAAGTCCTAATTTTTCCCCTTTCCATTCTGCACTCCATTCCGCATGCTGGCGGACAGCCAGTAAACGGTCTGCTATAACAGGTTCAGGCAGATGCTCTCCTGTTTTGAAAAAATGTTTGATCTCATTAAAAATCCATGGATATCCAATAGCTGCACGGCCAATCATGATCCCGTCGCAAGCATATTTCTGCTTGTATTCAAGGGCTTTTTCAGGAGAATCGATATCTCCGTTCCCGAAAATAGGGATCTCAATATTAGGATTCTGTTTAATTCTTGAAATATGTTCCCAGTCTGCTTCCCCTTTGTACATTTGCGCACGGGTTCTTGCATGTATGGTGAGTGCTTTAATGCCGGTTTCCTGCAAACGTTCCGCAACTTCATCAATATTGATGCTGGTGCTGTCCCATCCCAAACGGGTTTTTACAGTAACTGGCAGATGGGTAGAACTTACAACCGCTTTCGTAAGACGTACCATAAGGTCAATATCCTTAAGAACTCCTGCTCCCGCTCCCTTACATACTACTTTTTTTACAGGACATCCGAAATTAATATCCACCAGATCCGGATTTACCGTCTCTACAATTCTTGCGGACATCGCCATTGCTTCCTCATCACCGCCAAAGATTTGAATACCTACCGGTCTTTCATAATCGAAAATATCCAGCTTCTTGCGGCTTTTCATTGCATCACGGATCAAGCCCTCAGACGAAATAAATTCTGAGTACATCAGATCTGCCCCATGCATCTTGCACAGCCGTCTGAACGGAGGATCACTTACATCTTCCATCGGAGCCAGCAAAAGCGGAAATTCCGGCAGTTCTATATTGCCTATTTTTACCATGCCGCAAATTTACGAAATTCTAAACATTTAGGAGTATGATAATATCTATGGTGTGGATAGAGTGGAAAAGAGGGGGATGGAGAGTAATGAACCAAGATTTTAGATGAGATATTAGATATCAGATAACAGACATCAGATTTCAGACCGGAGTATGATAGAAAAAGTTGTATTGATTTTAAAAACTTATAACTCATAACTCATACTTCATAACTCTAAAACGCTAACACCCTCAAAATCTCAAACCCGTTAAAAACTCGCTTTCACCTGCATACTTCCGATATGAATGGTTCTGTCCCCGGAATTTCTGCCTTCATAATTTAAATTCAGCTGAAGGAAAGAATTGATGGCCTGCTGAATAAAGACGCTCCATACCTGGTTTTTTCCCGGTTTAAGACCGTCCAGCATCTGGTTTCCTACAATACTGAAATTGTTCCCCGTAAAATCGTTGTTGATAAAAGAGAAGTTCCCTCTGATAGAAGTTTTCTTTCGCTCCCATTGAATGGTTCCTGTAATATCAAAAGCTTTCAGGAGTTCTTCTCCGTCTGCTCTCTTTTTCTGACGGTAGGCCGAGGAAAGTTCAGCCTGGATGGCATCTGTGAATTTATAGGTTGCTTTCGGTTTCGTTTCAATATTATTCAAACGGTAATCCCTTGTTGCAAATAGCTGGGACGAGTTTTTAAGTTCATGGACTGAGTTTTCCCAATCCACCCTGAATTCTTTATTGAACCAATAGCCAATATTGACAAAATGAGACGTCTGCTGACGTTCCTCATTACTGAAGTTGGCATTAATGAGATTGTCGTTCGTAATGAAACGGTAATTTCCATTCCATCCGGATTTTTCAGTTGGGTTAAACTGTACGGAAGCTAAAATATTCTGATTTTTAAGGATCTGGTCACTGTTCTTTTCAAAAGGATTCAGGACCAGAACCTTGTCTTTCTTGTAAAATGAGTTTTGCGAATTTAAGGAAACATTGAAATTCCAGCGCTTTAAAAATGCATTCTCGGAATTAAAAACAATAGATGGATTCACAAATAAAGCGAGCTGAATTTTATTTTTATTGGAAGGAATATACCTTACCGAATTCGTATAAATCCTGATGTACTGGGCCAGATCGGAATATTCTGCAATTTCAAATTCATCCAGCTGCTGGATGCCGTCGCCATTGTAATCGGTCCATTTATAAACACCCTGTCCGTCCGTTACTTTAAGGTATTGGAATTCTCTTTGAGCCTCCTGTCCGTTTCCAAGCTCATAAAATGCCTGAAGACGCATCCCGTTTCTGAACAGCTGCTGGTTATAAAGAATATTTCCTACCACAAAATCATTATTTCGTGTCATGTCCGCGTCGTCACTTTGGTAGAAGAACTTTCTGTAATGGATCAATGCATTTAAGGTGGTTTTATCCGTTTTAATAAGCTGGCTTTCTGCCATAATCCCCAGAATATTGTTCATACTCTCAAGCCTGTTGTTACGCACGGAATCATTGTCCCTCATATAAACCTTTGCAAGTAATTTGGTACGTGTACTGTCACCTATTTTTTTCTGCACGAAAAGTTCTTTCCAGCTGAAACTGGTGACATCCATGAGCTGGGTATCATTATATTTTTTCTCGTTATGTTCCATGCTTCCACCTACAGCCCAACTTCCTTTTTTGCCGGTAAACTCTGTGGAAACCCCACCCCGGATAAATTTAGTATCCTGAAGGGTGGCGGTGGTATTCAGATAGGAAAGGTTTCCTTTTGTGAAGAATTTTCCGGTGATCCAGCCAAAATCAAGATCATTTTTTATTCCTTTGTACGTATCCTGCTCATCCAGATAATTGATCCTGTAATTTAAGGTAGACTTATTATTCCATTTATTTAAAAAACTGAAGATAAACCTGTTTTGAGTCCTTTGGCTGAACTCCTGAACCAGGTTAAAATCCCTTGAGAATTCCACATCATTGATACGGTCTAAAATATGGAACTGCTTATCAATATATTGGTATTCAAAACTTGGAGTTCCTTTCCATGTGTTTTTTGTAAAGGTCTTATTTCCGAAAACACGCCATGCATAACCTATATTCTCGGCTGCATCCTTTGAGGAAAACAGGTTCAGGTCATAATTGCTCAAAGAGAAATCAGCCCCTATTTTCCCTTCCTTTAAAAGATATTCGGAATTCACTGAGTATACCTGCGATTTTTGTGGGGAAGGGAGTTTCCGTACAGCTTTGTAATCTCCAAGATTAGTTCCTACGTACTCGAAAACACGACCATTGTTGGTGGTTTGCGTAATTTTATAATCTCCCTGATTGATCCCAAAATAGGTGAAAGATACCTGATAAAGTGTTTCATTCTGATCCGTGGAAAATTCATAGAAGTTTCCGGCAGGATTTAAACGATATAAGATTTTGTTGACATCATATTCAGTTACCACTCCGGACGGCGCGTACATTAAATTAGGGTCATTCCCGGCATTGGCAAGAATCTGCTCATCTTCTTTTGAAAGGTTTAAAGAAAGCGGAGCATTTTTGTTGTCATTCTCCATGAACCAATTCAATCCTACTTTAAATTTCTCTCTCTGATGTTCAAGTTTCCCCGTAAACAGGTATCTTGAATAATTTCTGTTTGTATAGTTATAGGAAATGGTAATGAAATTCTGCTGGAAAATCGGACGGAAACTGGTAAAAGTTACTTCTCCGGTATTATAATTAATAATATAATCCTGGTTTTCTCCACGCTTCATCAGGATACCGTCAATAAAGACCTGCTCTGAACCTGAGATCAGGGTGATAAACTGCTCACCGTTTTTACCGGTTAAACGGTAAGGTCCCTGGTTTCCTTCCACCCCCTGGAAACGGACCCTGTGGAATTCACTTCGCGCCACCCCCATAGAAACATCTACAAAAGTCTTATTGTCCTTTCCGAATTCTGTCTGGAATTCAAGACCCATGCTTCGTCTCTGGAATTTTGCAAAATAGGTTTTGGAGTCTACAAGATCAAGATGTCCTGCTCTAAGGATTGATTTATCCTTAATATTGAGCTGCATATAGATCTTGTCAAATTCTTCCAGAGTCTGTGTATATCCGTCAGCCTGAATCGGTAAATTATGATCCGAAATACTGGCTAAAATAGTAACGTCCTTTGAAAGACGGCCTGAAATCTGTAGGTCCATGGAACTCTGTACAGACTGTCCCTGGTTATTCCCGAAAGTAATTCCGCGGATAATGGAACCTTTGGAATTCAGTTCTCCTAAAAATCTTTTTTTGTCGTTTTTGGCCAGTACTGCTTCGTCTACAATTATTTTATTGTTGGTTTTTACAAAATCAAGGGTGTCTTTTGCAAAAATATCCTGTTCAAACCTGGCGGCAAGAATGCTGTCTTTTTTTATACTGTCCTCAGGAATGTTTGGGTTTTTCCATGAAAATATCTGCGCATGAGCCGAAAATATGCCCATGAAAAACAAACCGATCAGAAGAAAAAGATTGCGCAAGCCTTTCAAAATAATTCGTAAAAATAACTAAAAAATGTTAATGGAAATAGGTTTCGCATTATTAACAGAAAATTAATGCAATTATTGTAAATACTTGAAAATTACAGTTGATTTTAGAGTGTAAATTATGAATGATAAAATTTCATAACCCTGAACATTGCGGACAGAAAAAATATTTTTTAAGCACAATCGGTGGTTACGATTTTCAGTCTAAACCTTGCAGTATGCTCAATTGATGAATTGATGACAGGAGAATCTTATAGATGATTAGATCCTTGTAGTGGGATTTATATGACGGCTAAAAATATGAATGTTAATGCGGTTTTTGAGAGAATATTTAAAAAAGTAATTTTAACTTATTGTTAATTATATACCACTATTTTACTAGAGTGATGGTTTTTTTGTACTTTTACCCAGTAAATAAAAAAAACTTTTTGTAATGAAAAAAATCTTTACTATTTTGGGGATAGCAGCGCTATCGACGATGAATGCACAAAGCTTTACGGCTACTTATGATTTTGAAGGGACACCTCCTCCAACAACAGGAGCTGTAGCAGGAGCCGGAAGTTCCAATATTGCTGCCGGAAACTTTACAACAACAGGATATACACAAACGGGAACGGGAAACAGATTTGCCCATAGCAATGCTCCTACAGCAACGAACCCTGACCTTTCAAAGTATTTACAGGTTACTATAACTCCTAATGCAGGTGTAAGCCTTTCCGTATCTTCTGTTACGTTCAGAAGCCAGAGATCAGGAACAGGACCTAGATTCTATGTGGTAAGATCAAATGCAGATTCTTATGCTGCTAACTTACCGGCATCAATCAGCCCGGCTAATGCAGAACTGGAAGTGGTAGGAACCAATGAATTTCATTTTGTAAATGACTGTTCAAGCTGTACAGGACAAAATGGAAATACTTTAGCGACGGCTATTTCCAATGTAACCACCCCTGTAACTCTAAGATTCTATTTTTACGGAGCTGAAGCTTCCGGAGGAACGTTCAGTGTTGATGATGTTATCATCAGCGGAACTGCTACAACAGGAGCATTAGGTACTTCTGAAAACTTCAGAACCAAACTGAACCTTGTAAAAAACACTTTCGTGAAAAGCGACGAGATTACTTTCGGTGCTGATGTGAAAGATGTTAAAGTATACAATATGATGGGACAGGTAGTGAAGTCTGCTTCTGTAAAAGAAAACGGTACGGTTAACGTTTCTGACCTTTCAAAAGGAAACTATATCGTGACAGGAACAGTAAACAACGAGCCTGTATCTCAGAAGATCCTGAAAGACTAATTTTTCAGTTTCTTTATAATATATGAGTTGCGGCCATTTCGAAGAAATGGCCGCAACTTTTTTGTGTAATTATTTGTCATATTGTTGTTTTCATTGACATAATTCAAATAATTCAGTGAATTTGTAAGTTGTTTTTTGTTTTGTGCGTAAATCTTTAGTCAGTTTAATTTTGTGGTATTCTTTTTGATATTTAAGTAATATAGGATAAGCGGATTCAATATTGATAAACCACTTATTTCTTATAAAGGCAAAAGTTAGTTTTCAATATAACATGTTAAAAGAAGCAGCTGTATTCTCAGTTGCTTTTTTATTTTAGTACCAGCCTCTTCTGGCAGCATTGATCACTGCTCCAAGATTAAGTACTAAAGTATATCTGATCCGTTTCGCATAATCCTTAAAAGAAGGCTCAAAGCCCAGCGAAGATTGAATAGGGAAATAAATCTCAAGGAAATCCGGAATCAGTCTCACTTTAATCCCGCTGTCCCAGATAAACTCTGCAGGACGGTTTTTATTTTTATAAATTCCGGCATCTGCATACACATGGAATATTTTCCATACACTGGAATCCACATTGAAAGAAGTGATCCACTGATTAACAGATCCGGGAATAAAAGATTTAAAACCACCGTCAGCAAGGATAAACTGTTGGGATAAAAGACCGCTGTTCGCACTTTCCCCCAAAAGATTATAAGAGAAAGAATAATTCGATACCCTCGAAATCCCGTAATTGAATGTATTGTTCCGGGTTTCGTTTCTTAAAAAATAACCGGCGAATAACCTGACACTCAGTTTCTGTTTAGGTGCAAACTCCCACCGGTAGAATCCTTCAGCAGTTATCTTGTTGAAATCTTCCATTCCTTGGGTGCTGAGACTTAAACTTTTTTCGTGAATCATCTGGCTGTCACTGTAGCCATATCCTGCGCTCCACAGATTATATTTCTTGTAATCTCTGTTAGCGATCATTCTTGGGCTCAGATCTCGTTCCAGATAATTGTAAGAAAGTCCGATACTTCTGCTCACTGTACTTCTCGGGTTTTTCCTGAAATTGAAATTGGAAAATAGGGAAGTTTTGGTATAAGCCAATCCGTAATCATAATGGAAATAAGATCCTGACACTCCAAACGTAATACTTCTGAAAACACTTTCAGCAGGGAGAAAAGAGTAGGAGATCGCTCCCGACCCTGTCAGCTTTCCGGTTCCGGTACTGTAGGTTGGGGTAAATGAATACAGGAACTTTTGATCAAAGAAGGACTGGTTCTTCAGGTTCACTCCAAGGAGGAATTTATCATAAGTATTATTAAAACGCACCCTTGGACTGATGTATACTTCGTTGTATTCAGGATTCGGAATATCCTTGACCAGTTTGAATTTTATCTTTTTTGCATTCGAGAACAGACCTTTCGCATATAAAAAGTTGTCCCGGTATTTGGATTCAGGGAAAATATAATCTGTATTGAGGGTCACTTTATGAATCTCTTCTGAAGCGGGAAGCACAAAATTGGTCGTCCTTTCATTTTCTTCCGTCTCTATCCAGTAATATTTCTTTTCGCCTTCCCGGGTTTGGGTCTCAAGTTTTACGGGAATGGAAGAGTCTGTGTTTTTTCCGATTCTGATGTTCAGGGATTCATCGTCTTTCCGTACATTTTTGAGTCTGAAATTAACCCTGTTTTTATGCTTTAGAAAATCAGAGAGATAACCTGAATTTTTATCTTTTTCAGCCAGCTCTTTAAGGAACTCTTCCGGATCAATCTTCTTGTCTGTATTTTTGAAGATATAATCTTTTAAAATAGTATCGAAATGATCGTAGCCCATTTTCTGTGCCGTATAATTAAACAGGCTTCCTGTTTCAAAGCTGCTCACTGCCATAACATTGAAGTTGCTCAGGACCGCAAACTTCTCGTCGATCTTCTGGTCAAGATTCTGGGACATGATATATTGATAAGACAGTCCATAACGGTCAATAAGCTTTACCTGTGATGCATGGAAGAGTTTCAGGGGCTTAACCCCGAAAATGCGTGTTTCCGGTAAGTTGCCCAATAATTTGGTCTCTTTATAAAACTTTTGAAGATATTGAATTTCCAGATAAGATTTTAAACCGTTTTTAAACCAGTGATTGGTCTGTTTATCGGCAATAATGCCTTCATCAAGCACTTTTTTTGCAATAATTCCGAAGTAATCAAGATCTGTTTTCTCAGCATCCGTGAACAGTTGAAACCGGAATTTCCAAAAACTAATATCATTATTTCCGAAAAAGTCTTCCGAAGATCTGAATTTTTCAGAAATAAAAAGATTTCTCGGCAGGAAACCGGTTTTTTCCTTGACGAATTTTAAATGCAGGGGAAGATAGAACTCCAGATTCTGTTTTTCTTCCGGTTTCAGATTGTATCCGAATTTGACCTCAGTATCATCTCCATCCACATTAACTTTTATTGAAGGAAGTCCGTTTTGTGCAATCACAAATTCAGGATCAGAATCAAGATAACCTTTAAATGCATTCATCTGGATCTGAGGAAGATTACTTTCGATAAAACTGTTGGGAGGAAGGTCAAAATTTACAGTCCAGTACGTATTGAAATTTACCGACTCTTCAATGTCGTGATAATTTCTTTTGGAAATATTGTCCGGATCAAAATGATCCGGAACAATAAAGAAATATTTTAATGCCGTCAGTTGATCGGA
Organism: Chryseobacterium phocaeense; assembly: GCF_900169075.1. NCBI lineage: Bacteria > Pseudomonadati > Bacteroidota > Flavobacteriia > Flavobacteriales > Weeksellaceae > Chryseobacterium > Chryseobacterium phocaeense. The sequence continues at coordinate 3,216,822 of NZ_LT827015.1, read as the reverse complement.
TGTTCCGTAGCCCGTAAATTTCTTATCGGGAAGCTCCATCTTATACTGAAGCTTTAATTTAATGCTTTCACCAGGCCTTAAAGCCTCTGTCAGGGGAAGAAAAAGGTTCTCATCGGCCATAGATTTAACCGGAACGGACTCCTGTGCTGAAGTTTTAATCTCCAGGTTAAGAAGCTTACCCAGCTGTTCCTGTTTTGCAAAATGCAGGTCGCTACTTCTGTCCTCCAGCTTTCTGTAGACCAGGGATGTTCCTCTTTTATGATAAGCGGAAACCCAGTTGAGGAGTTTCACCGAATGAAGGTCCTTATCCGAATGATTGTAGTACACAATCTCCTGATTCACCTCCAGTATTTTTCTGTCGGCAGATAATTTTGCTTCAATATAAATGCTGTCTTTCTGCCCGGAAACCTGTACAATTCCCCAAAACAAAACTAGGCAAGTGGTGATCTTTTTCAATATCCTGTGATAAAGCCCAAATATAAACTTATTTTGAATAAATTCAACAGGGTTTTAACCTTGGATGGTGTTTTTTTGCAAAGAATTAACATACGCATTCCAACCTGTATTTTTGTAGGTAATGGCGGCGGTTTCCGGATCTGCAGATTTATAAATTCCTCTTCCCACGATAATGAAGTCGGTATGAAGCATTTTGAAAACATGCTCAGGAGTGTTATACTGCTGGCCCTTTCCGTCTCCCGAATCTGCAAGATTAACACCCGGAGTGAAAAGAAGAAGTTCCTCTGGAAGCTGGTTCTGGGATACTCCGCCAATCACGTTTGGATGGGATAAGGCCACTTTTAATGCTTCCTCACGGTAGTTCGCGGTAGTAAGCGTTCCTTTGGAAGACATTCCAACAATAGCAACTACGCCTACATTTTTAAAGCAATCTAAAGATTCAAATCCTCCGATGACCTGTGAGGTTACGAAATCTGCCCAGTTTGTAATTTTAAATACACCGCTGGTAAACTGAAGTTCCTGGGTGTTGCCGATGTCAGCAAACTTTCGGTCTTCCATCAGTAAAAATCTGTGCTTTTCAGCCAGTGCTTTAAGAGGAGTAATGGTTTTTTCGTAGTCAAAATCCGAAATGATATCAATATGCGTTTTCAGTGCAATCACGTGTGGGCCAACTTTTTCAGCTAAATCAAGCAATTCCTGTGTTGTGGTCACATCCGCAGATGCAATCAGGTTTGATTGTTTTGCCAGCGCCGTTTCTAACAGCTTTTTAGAAACTGAATGTTGCGCGTGCTCTAATTTTTGCTCGTAAGAACTTCTCGTTTTTTCTTCAAACTGGATATGGTTTCCCTGAAGAAAATCCTGGATTCTTTTTACTTCTTCGTCAGACAGTTCCCCGGTTTCCTGAAGAATAGCACATACTTCCGAAATATTGAAAAGCGTATGAACTCTGTAACCTTTGCTTTCCAGCAGCTGTTTTCCGCCCTGTTCCCTGTCAAGAACCACCACGATATCTGCTACCTTAAGGTCTTCCTGTTCTACCTCTGCAATAGTTTCTACAAGAGATTTTCCTGAGGTGATCACGTCTTCAACCAAAAGACAGTTCTGGCCTTTCTGGTAAATTCCTTCGATCAGTTTTTTAGTTCCGTAATTTTTGGCTTCCTTTCTTTTAATAATTAATGGAATATAACTTTCCAAAGACATTGCAGTAGCCATCGGAAGGGCTGCATAAGGCACTCCGCAGATCAAATCGAAATTATCCAGTGGAAGCATTTCCAATAAATAATTGGCCAGATTTTTTAAGATTTTAGGGTCCGAAGCCAAAGGTCTCAGGTCTACATAAAACGGACTTTCGATCCCGCTTTTCAAGGTAAACCTTCCAAATTTGATGATGCCCAGCTTGTAGCATTCTAAGAAAAATTCTTTTTTACTTTCCATTATTTTTTATTAGATACTGCAAATTTAATCATTTGAAATAAGGCTTAAAAATTTATCAGCAATTTGTAAATAAAAAACCATCCCGAACGTTTCAGGATGGCTTAAGAATATTTCTGTAAATTATTATTTTACAATTTCTGCGTCAATGACTTTTGTGCCGTTCAGCCTTTGTTCTGCTTCCCACAGGAGGAATTTATCCACTTCCTTGATCAGCTTTGGAATCGTAAGTGATAATACCGCAAGGTCATCCATGACACCCAGTACAGGTACGGCAAACTCAGGAAGAAGGTCTATAGGTGAGATCACATACAAAATCCCGAGTAATGGAAGGATAATGTCAATAGATTTCATCGGGTAAAGACCTTTTCTCCAAAATTTTACCATTCTGAAAATATCAGGGATTTTTTTTACGAAACCTTTATGGCTGATGGCTTCTTTTGCAAGATTCAATTTAGAATATTTCATTTTGTGTTTAGTTTTAATGAGTTCTTCAACGGAGTAAATTTCGCAAATTTTATACCAATAAACTATAAAATTTAGTTAAAAAAATTACTTAATTATATTGTCAATGAACTGATGCACAGTCTCTGTGTTCCAATCTCTGTAGGCATCCTCCTTAATGATAATTCTTCCATGCTGGTCTATCAGGAAAGTAGTAGGGAATACTTTCGGAAGAATTTTTTCGGAAATAGGGCTTTGCGCAATGTAAACAGGAACCGTATAATTATTTTCCTTTAAAAATGCTCTTACCGCATCTTCCTTGTCATTCATAGCAATCAGGATAAAATCTACATTTCCTTTTCTGGAATCATATAATTTCTGAATGGTAGGCCATTCTTTTCTGCACGGCGGGCACCATGTTCCCCAGAAATTCAGGAAAACAGGTTTATTTTTAAAAGCTTTAAGATTGGTACTCGGCGCATTGATCCCCTTCAGTTCAATGTCATAATCCTCCTCACTTACATGTACCGCATTTTCAATGGTAGCGATCGGGAAAAACTGGTCTCTCAGGTATTCTTTTACACCAGGAACAAAAGCCACCACTCCAATAATGATGATAAGCACAAGATAAATGATATTCTTTTTCATGGGTTGATCTTTACTGTTATTTTTACTGTAAGGGATTCAATGTTAAATTACAATAATTCCAGGATCTCCCGGATGGAGTCTTTGCCTCTGTTTTTTGCATAATACAGCTGCAGGTCATTGTAAAAGTTATCTTTCGGATAAGCCTCAGGGTCTGCTTTATGCTTCATTAATAATTCATAGCCATATTTCGGACGCGGGCCCCAGGAATTTTTTACGTTGAAATCTTTATCCAGGATAATCACTTTAGGGATAGATTCCGTACCGTTTGTCAGGAATTGATTAATCAGGCTTTTGTCACTGTCTCTCAGGAAAACTCTTACTTCATTGTGTCCTTTGAAAAAAGTAACAAGGGCCGGGACGGTGGCACTGGCGTCTCCGCACCATGCTTCTGAAATGATCAGGATTTTTCCGTCAAAATTCTTAGCAGCCAATTCTTTCAGCTGTTCTTCATCCGGAACATACTTTTTTAATGTTCTGTCCATCCTCTGAAGCCCAAGCTCATAATATTGTTTGTATTCTGTCTCCTGCTGACTGGAAGGATGTTCTAATCTTTCTCTTCCAATGCGGATATATTCTTCAAAAGAAATACCCTGATCCCAGTAATTTTTCATTACTAAAAATATTTTTGTTAAAAATTATTGATGTTTCTTGTCTTGTTGATTAAAAACAGATCAGCCAGTACAAATGCCGCCAGACTTTCCACAATAGGAACAGCTCTTGGCACTACACATGGATCATGACGGCCCTTTCCTTCTACGGTAACAGGATTTCCATATTTATCAACACTTTCCTGAGGTCTTAAAATAGTGGCCACAGGCTTGAATGCCGCACGGAAATAAATATCCATACCGTTTGAAATGCCCCCCTGAATTCCTCCGGAAAGATTGGATTTTGTGGTGAAATCCGTATTGAAAGCATCATTATGCTCTTTTCCGGTCATTTTTGCACCGCAGAAACCGCTTCCGTACTCAAATCCTTTGCAGGCATTGATGTTCAGCATTGCTTTACCCAGCTCAGCCTGGAGTTTGGAAAATATAGGCTCGCCGATTCCTACGGGAACATTTTTAATGACACAGGTCACTGTTCCGCCAATCGTGTTGCCTTCTTTTTTGATCTCTTTAATTCTTTCGATCATTTTTTCGGCAGTTTCGGCATCCGGACAACGTACCGCATTGCTTTCTGTCTTCGAAAAATCCAGAGCCTGATATGGCTTTTCACAGAAAATCTCACCTACGGAAGAAACGTAAGCATTGATCTCAATACCGGACAGCAGCTGTTTCGCCAAAGCACCGGCTACCACCCAATTGATGGTTTCCCTTGCTGAAGATTTTCCGCCTCCGCGATGGTCCCTGATTCCGAATTTCTGATCATACGTGAAATCTGCATGGCTCGGACGGAACGAATCAGCAATATGATCGTAGTCCTTGGATTTCTGATTTTCATTTTCGATGATAAAACCGATAGGGGTACCCGTTGTTTTTCCTTCAAAGATTCCGGAAAGAAATTTTACTGTGTCACTTTCTTTTCTTTGCGTGACAATAGCAGACTGGCCAGGTTTCCTCCGATCCAATTCATATTGAATTTTATCGAAATCTACCGTTAAACCTGCCGGGAAATTAGTGATGATACCGCCGTAAGCCACACCGTGACTTTCTCCAAATGTTGTAAGACTGAGAAGATTACCTAATGTATTGAACATAGTACAAAATTACCTATTTTTCTCCAGATAATAAAGTTTTGGGATTTGTTCTATTTATCAGTGTTTTTGATGGTATTGATAATGTGTTCGGTTTCCGTTTCTTCCCGGGGAGTAAGTTTTCTCCACATAAATCCTTTTCTGATGTTTTTTTCATCCACATACTGCGGGAAAATTCCTGATTGTATATCGTCCAGAACATATCCTGATGAAATGGCAGGAAGGGGAGTGTCAAAATTAAAAGGATAATCTTTTGATATATTGAATTTTAAATTTCCGGTTTGGAAGGTATCAAACTTATTGTAATGATAGGCCGAAGGTTGGCACAGCTGTTCTTTCTTTAATCCGGTCATAAAACTTCCGGGCCTGAAACTTGGAATGTATTTCTGTATAAAGCCAGGGAAACTTAAAATTCCAATTACGGCTAAGCTTAAAACGGAAAAAACGGCAAGTGATTTCTTTTGGCTAAAGTGAATCAATAAAATAAAAATTAACACAAAAAACACATCAATAAAAAAACGGTATTGTGCTGAAAAGCCCAGAACGAGTATGCTTTTAACGGCTATGGAAATAAAGACCAGCGTTATGATCTTTTTCTTTTTAATGAAGGCGAAAACAGCCAATCCCACCAGACTTATAATGAAGAGGATATTGATCTTGGATTTAATTCCTTCGAGGGTCAGCCAGTTTTTCACACTATCATAAGTAGAAAACTTTTGAATTTCTTCGTAGCTGTACTGCATATCATAGGTTTTCTGAACGGCATATTCCGACGAAATTTTCAGTACTTCAGAATTTGGTCTCCAGCTGAACCCAAAATCAGCCACAGCAACTGGAAAAATCGGGTATCCGAATGTCCAGATATTTTTAATGATAAAAAGCAGAAGAATAATTCCTCCAAATATCATAGTCTTAAAACTGGTTTTATAGTGAAAAGCGGAGCAAAGAACTCCCAGTAACGGAAGCCAGATCATAGTAGGTTTTATTGAAAAAACAAAAACAGAATAGGCAAACAGGAGCGGTATATTTTTATTTCGGGATAAAATTTCATTTAAAATAATCAGTGAGAATGTGATCACCGGAAGGTCAGGGCTTGGTGACTGTGAAAAAAGCAGAAGCACCGGAATAAAGCACACCTGGATCCAGCTTTTCCGTTCAAAAATATACAACGTATATATAATAAGAAGAATAGCATTAATCCTTAGAAACGGATCTGAAAAATTGGAAAATCCTGCCTGAAAAATATGCCATACCGACATTTGCCCCAGAGTAAGGTCAAGGTTGGAAATGCCTCTCACCAGACCATACTCTGTAAGCCACTTAATCGTAGGAACATAATATCCGAAATGATCTAAAATAAAGGGATAAAAAGAACTGCTGAATATAATAATCACGGAAATACCGCTTATTAAAATAGCTTCTTTTTTTGAAAAACGACTAAATTCATGGTATAACCTTTCTTTGAAAAAGAAGAAAATTCCGGTGAGAATCACAGGGATTTCTGCATATAAATCAAGAGGGATAAAAAATGCCAGAACCGTCCAGATCAAGCTGAGTCCTAATATCCCGGTCAGGATATTTCCTGAAATCCCGCAAGACAAAAAGTTCCCGGTATATTTTTCCATGATCTTTCCCCAGCCGGCAAGAACTGATAGAATAAGGGCCGAGGAAAACAGAAGTAATATCATAAAAAAAGATTGCCTAAAAATAAGCAATCTTTAAATGGTATCGTGAAAATATTAATTACGCGGCTGAACTCTTCCATCTTTTCTGTCTCCTGCTCTACCGATCGTATAACCGGTTGCACCACCTACTACACCACCAATCACGGCGCCAAGACCTCTGTTTTTCTTAGCAACAATAGCTCCTAATGCAGCACCACCCACGGCACCAATGGCAGTTCCCTTAGCGGCCTTACTCCATCCTTTCTTCTGTTGTGCGGTTGTTCCCTGTGAAGAGCTGTTTCCGTTATTTGCATAAGTTCCGCCTCCTGAATTAGAGTTGGATCCTCTGTCTCTGTATACTGTTTTTGTTTCTCTTATGATCTGAGGTTTTGAATTGGCTGCAGCCGTTGCTTTGGATTTGCTTTCTGCAATGCTGTCTGCTTTTTTCTGGGCCTCATATACTATTCTTTCTTTCTCAATAGCCAGTTTTTGTTTTTCTATATCAAGCTGTCTTGCCTGAAATTCAAGCTTTTGCTGTTCTAAAGATTTTTCAGCTGTCCTGTCGTCTTTTTTGCAGGCAGTCATTAAAAAGACTGATAAAAAACCTGCTAATACTATCTTTCTCATAATTCAAATTTTAATAAGTCTAAGCCAAAACGGCGGCAACTTTCTATGTATTTTCAATTATGAAGCCAAAATTAAGTTAAGAAACGTTAAAATAATGAATATGAAGTTAAACTTCCTTTTAGATGGAAGATAAGGAATAACTGAAGCCGCTTATTGATGGGGATGTAATGTAATTTTGAGTTAATTTATGATTTTTATACAGTTCATATGAATTGGTTACTTTTGAAATACCAAAATTACATTCTTATGAAAATATCAATTTTAAAAACAATGGCTTCGGCAATTTTTCTGGCCGCTGCTGTTTCATGCTCTTCTCATGATGAGATGATGGCGGACGCCCAGACACAGACAAAATCTGATTCTTCCAAAGAAGCTTTAAAGACAAAAACCTATAAACTGAGATTCGGGCTTATTTCTTTAGATGGGACCAAAACTCTTTCAGGAAATCACGACGTAGGAAGCTTTCTGGCTGAGAATACAGTGACAGGAGAGGTATATGACACGTATTATGGAGGTGGATTTCAGACTCTTCCGGGGTATTATGACGGAATTCCGGCCGGTGATTATACGTTTTCTGCAATGCAGGGTCAGGGAGGCTGGACTGGCTACGGATCTGTGACAGGAACCGTATCTGATGCCCAGGTAGATGCGGATGGCTATGTTACGGTATACATTCCGGTAACCTGGGCTGAATAGTTGTGACATGATTTAGCGTTGATGTCATCAATTTCAACTCAATTTTTATATGAATTTAGCAGTTCGTAGATTGTATTTACATCGCGTGGAAATTTGTGTTAAATTTAAAATATAAAATGAAAGAAACTGGTTTAAGAATCTATCATTCTTATTAAAACCGGAAAAATATTAGGACAGTATTGTCTACGAGATTCTGTTTGGATTTTTCTAAATAGATTTTTTCATCATTTGTGTTTTTAGGCCTCCTTACCAGAGGCCGTTTTTATTTCTTAAGTTGAAAAGGAAAAGCTTCCCATTTCTGAGAAGCCTTTATTAAATATTGAATGTTAAATATTGAATGTTACTTTTACTTTATTAATGATCCTGTGAAGTTTTTGAGTCTGGTAATTCAGGAGCTCATAGATTTCGTAAGGGCTGGTGTATTCTTCCGGGACTGTTCTGTTGTTTATTTTTGTAATCCCCCGTCTTTTCATGGTATCATGAATTACGCGGGCAAAAGATTCTTTGGCTCCCTGTTTGGAAGAGTGCTGTGAAATTCCGTTAGAATGCAGACGATATAAGTAAAGAGGTTCTTTAATATATTTTACGCTGCCATGCTCCAGGATCTTCAGGTAGAGATCCTGGTCTACAGCACTTTTCAGATTGGGATTGATGCCGGAAGTTTTCAGATAAGTTTCTTTTTTAAAGGTGAAGAAATGTGCAAACTGGGTAGGGCAGTTGAAAAAATACCTGTTGTTACAGATCTGCTTAGTACTTGCAAAAACTTTTTCCGGAGTCAGGTTTTCATTGCAGAGCATCATCTGAGAATAGGCAGCTGCAATATCGTTTTTAGCAAATTCTTCAGTCATTTTTTTCAGGGTATCCGTATACAGGGCGTCATCAGGATCCAGATAAGCACACAGTTCTCCTTCTGCATATTTCATGCATTCTCTTTTTGTATAGCCGCAGCCTTGATTTGTGGCATTCCTGTACAGCCTGAACCGTGAGTCATTCTTAATAATATCCTCTATTATTTCCAAAGAATTATCTGTAGATGCATCATCAACAATAATGACCTCCCAGTTTTCATAAGTCTGGGCAATCAGTGAGTTATAGCAATCTCTGAAGTATTTACCATTATTGTAGTGGGCTACAAGAATAGAGAATTTGATCACGGTTTATTGAATTAAATTAGTAGTGAATAAAACTAAGCAATAAAACATTGAGAAAATTTAACATAGATCATAGGATATGTGATTAATTTTTCATATAATTAACCATTATGTTGAGTAATTTTTATTTTAAATATTTTATTAATGTAAATATTTAAAGTGATAAATGTTCACCAGTATATTGATTTGATAACAAAAAATGAACTTTATGACTGCAAGCATAAAATGGTAGCCTGAAAGGGATTAAATTTGGGTTCAAGATTAAACGATAGATAATTATTTATAAATTATAAAAATTTTTTTTTCATCATTTGTGTTTTTGAGGCCTCCATTATGGGGGCTTTTTTTGTCTTGATATTTGAATTTTAATAAATCCTGTAAAAAATAAAACTCTCCGTGAAAGGAGAGTCAAAAAAGTATATGGCTAAAAAAAGTATCCTGTAACAATTACATTTCTTGGTGTGTTGTAAGTATATTCAAATATAGATGAAAAGAACAGCCGGATATATGATCCTGATCATAAGACTAAATAATGCATTATTTTAAATTTGAAATTGGACCAGAATATCATAAGTTTTCATCATTTATTATCATACTTAAGCTTCCCTTTTATCGGGGAAGTTTTCTGTTTTTAAGATAGAACCAGTCTTGTTGTTCGAATCGTCTGATAAATAAACGATTAGAAAAAATATGAAAAAGTATTTTAATTCAAAACAACTTTGGCACGATTTTTCAATATATGAAGCAACTCATGTTTAATTTGAGTTTTCATGGTTATTAGTTTTTATCCTCAGAGCAATCTGGGGATTTTTTTTTGCAAAACTTTAATTCGTAAAATTATCAATCAATGTTAACGCAATGAATACTAAGATTCAAAAAGAAGATCTGAAGAAAATTATTCTTATTTTAATGAATAAACTGGAAACTTCAACAGAGGATACCTTTATATTGGATGAGGATTTGTATTGGAACATTTTGGATGAAGAATTGTACGATCCATATAAAAAACCGGAGAATTTTACCATGGGAAGCCTTGCAGATGATTGGGCTTTTTTGCAAAATGTGCTAGAAGGGAATAGAGAAATGATTAATTATGACCTGGTTAAAATTGCGGCCATCCTGAAATTTTTAGCACAAAAATATTGTGAAAATAGAAAACGCAACCTTATGATCAGAGTCATAATTTAAGATTCAGAAACTGGCTATATTTAAAAATCTTAAATACATTCATATTTCTGAAATTTACACTTTTCACCTCTTGCCTTTTGCGGGAGGTTTTTTAATGCTGAAAATAAAACCTTTCTTTGATAGGTAAGTAAAGAACAACTCATTATTAACTGAATTATGAACGTCAAAAAGCCTCTCGTTATGAAAGGCTTTTATGAACTGAACTGAATTGAAAATAGAAAGTATATAATAGTATTTGGTGTGTCGGTTAGGGTTAATATAACATATGATCACCTGCTTTTCCGGTCAAATTAATGCCTGACAGGACTTTGTGACCTAAATAGAAAAGCAAATGGACCGAATCTTTTGGAATATGCAGCTGTAAATTATGTGAACTGATCATTTCAAATTTCCATTGATACTGCATGCAGTGAATCATCATTTCTTGTAAATCTTTATCCAACAGCGCAAGCGTTACAGTAACCTCATTATTGTTTAATGCTTCTTGACTCGGTTTCATTATTATTTCCAATTATGTTTTATGCAGTAACAAGCAATATGCCACAACAGGGAGAAATTTTGTGACGTGGTATCTGTTTTTTTATTTTTTTGCCGGAGTAGAAATAAAAAATGAAACGATATATGCTTATAAGGATCAGTAGGTATTTTTAAACTGTAGCTGATAAAATTTTTACACTCAAACTTACAGCTTATATTCAGATGATTGATATAAAAGAAAAAACCTTTCTATAGTCCACTGAAATTCAGTTTTATATAGAAAGGTTTGGAGGTACCTAGCGGATTCGAACCGCTGTAGATGGTGTTGCAGACCACTGCCTAGCCGCTCGGCCAAAGTACCATTTTTACCATTTTTGAGGTGTGCAAATATAGCAAAAATTCTTTATGGACCAAAGTTTTTTATACAATTTCTTTAGTTCCGATGCTGTTGATATCGCTTTTTAGCTGTCTTTCAGCTTCATAATCTTTTATCTTTATAACACAGGTATTGCTCCAGCTGTCATGGAATCCGTTTTCACTCAGAAAAGACAATTGATCAATCAGAATTACTCCCCTGATAATATTTCTTAAAAAATAGTTTCCCGCAGAAGGTTTCTGCCCGTCTGTCATAATGACTCTGGTACCAGTGATCAGTTTTCCAAGGCTTCTTCCACCCGTTACGGTTTCCATAAAAAAGCAAAATAAAAGGTAAGAAGTGATTCCCATCAGCCTTTGCGTGATATCGCTGCTATTGGCAACCCAGCCTCTGTAAGCGGGACTGATGATCATAAGCAAAGTAAGGATCATAAAAAATACGATGTAAAAGGCCACAAGGTCAATTAAATAATTTGCCAGCCTCGTTCCTTTTGAAGCTCGATGTCTGTCGACGATCTGTAAATACGGTCTCATTGATTTTAGTTATTAGTTTTTTATAAATTTAAATTCCGTTAAGCGTTAATTTTAAAGTTGCGTTGGTTTCTATTACTGCTGTGATGCCATATTCGTTGAGAAGAACGCTGCCAGGCTTCAGGTTGAAAACTCTTCCGTTCATTTTTAAGCCTTTGTAATATTCTTTGTTGAAAGCTTCCTCTATGCTTTTCTTCGAGGCCAGCTCCAGGTCCTGAGTCGGAATTCCGTATTCCTCTTCGATCATTTTTACAATTTTTCCTTTAAAAATAAGGGTAGCAGTTTTCTGGAGGATATTGGCTGTCTTTAAATTGAATTTAGTGGCAGACAGAACAATTTTCTTTTTTGTCTCGTCATACACCGGAATTCCTGAAATAATGGCTTTTCCATTCACATAGCCTTCCGTTTCCGCTTCGATGATCACCCTGTCGTCTGCTCCGTATACCCGGATGTCTTTGATCTTTACTTTAGAGCCGCGGACATCGTATTCCTTATTCATAAACATATTCCTGGCAATATTCGTTGCTTCGGAAAAAGGAACATTGGCAGTGGTCTGCAGAAGGAATTTATCCGCCAGTACCGGAACCACTGCGAAATTATTGACGGATTTTACTGTGGCTGAGGCCGCCGGTTTGCTCCCCGTAAAGGTTTCCGAATAAATATCCATTCCGATATTCGTAGTGATTTCATTTCCGTAGAATTTCAAAGGAGTGATGTTCACACCCACCGGGCTGATTTTAAGCCACGTGTTGTATTCCTCCGAAATATTAAAAGGTTGTGAAAAAACATTCCACGCCATGACCGCATACTTCTGAAAATTCAGCTGGGTAGCCATTTGCTGGTCAATGGTTTTAGCAAATTTTTCCTGCTGTTCCCTAAGACTTTTTTCTACGAGGGAGGTAATAGGAATCTGTATTCTTCCGTAATCCAGAACCGGTTTCGTAACCCATCTGAAACCATTGGGCTGTGTGGTAGTAACGATGGTCCAGTTATTTTTAAAACTTAGTGTTGTGTTAAAAGACATGACCGTTTCAAAGGTAGTGTTCTGATAGGAATATACCCCAAGGGTACCGATTCCTTTCTCAGCCCATATTTTTAAAGGAACCTCAATCAGGAGATTCTGGGTGGTTCCGCCTACCAGACGGATAGGGCGGGTTTTCCATACCTTCACTTTAAACTGGTCATTATTATTATCCGTATAAGAATCATCCTGATATACCAGCTCCTTTACCGATGCATTGATCATATTGCTGATCTCTGAAAGCGGGATGGTTACAGGCATCGTGATGCTGGATTTTATCTTTGGAAAATTGTAAACAGGGGATGGGGTATCAACCGCAGTCTGGCCAAAAACCATGGCACAACTCAATAAAAAAAATAATTTGATGGATTTCAATTCTTTATGTTTTTGTTGTCAGTAATAGATTTAATGCTCATCAGGTTTGAAGCTTTTTTCCAGTTCAATACTTGCGCCCTTCATTTCACCTTGCATCGGTGGGGAAGTCTTCGTAATCTTCAGTTTAATGTACGAAATCTGTGGAAAAGCGCGATGAATTCCGGTGATCATTCTCCCTGCCACGTGTTCCAGCAATTTGGATTTAATGGACATTTCCTTATGCAGGATAGCATTAATATCTGCATAGCTGATCGTGTCATTCAGATCATCTGTTTCTGCAGCTTTCCAGAGATCGGTGTGCAGTTCTGCATTTAAAATATAGTAAGTCCCGATGATATTTTCTTCGGGAAGAACGCCGTGATAAGCATATATTTTTACCTCTTCAAGAAAGATCTTACTCATTGTTCCTGATTTTTATTCAGCAAAAATCGCTTTAATTCTTCAAAATCTGCATGTATTTCTATAGTTTTTTTCTCTGTATTCATCAGATCTTTTAATCCGGAAGGAATCTCCACTTTAATATTTGTTGCTTTCTCCACAGCATCAGGGAATTTCACCGGATGTGCAGTTCCGAGGATCAGGCCTTTTTTGCCCGGATGTTCAATCAAGTATTGTTCCAGAGATGCATATGCTACGGCACCGTGGGGTTCCAGAAGGTATCCGTATTTTTTATGAACCTCCTGTATGGTCTGTAAGGTGAGTTCATCGTTAATGGAATACCCCGAAATCATATCTTTCAGCTGCTCAAACTGCTGCCCGAAAAGTTCCAGAATTCTTGTGAAATTGCTGGGATCTCCCACGTCCATAGCATTTGAAAGTGTGGATAAGGCTTTCTTAGGATGATACTGCCGGGTTTTCAGATAATCCGGAACAACATCATTCTCATTGCAGGCTGCGATGAAATGCTCTGCGGGAAGCCCCCGGAAATGAGCCAGAAGTCCCGCACAGATATTTCCGAAATTTCCACTCGGGACGCAGATGACAGGATTTGTGTTTTCATGCTGTTGCCAATGTTTTAAAGCCAATAAATAATAGATCTGCTGCGGAAGCCATCTCGCAATATTGATAGAGTTGGCTGAAGTGAGAAACAATTCGGAGTTAATACTTTTATCTGCGAAGGCCTGCTTGACAAGACGCTGACAATCATCAAAACTGCCATTGACTTCCAGTGAAGAAATATTTCCACCCAGTGCCGTAAGCTGTTTTTCCTGAACCGGACTTACTCTGTTTTTAGGATAAAGAATCACCACGTTAATGCCCGGAATATTATAAAATCCATGGGCAACGGCTCCTCCCGTATCCCCGGAAGTGGCCACAAGAACCGTTACTTTTTTGTTTTCATCTTTTAAAAAGTACGAAAGGCAGAGGCTCATAAACCTTGCCCCCACATCTTTAAATGCTAAAGTAGGCCCGTGAAAAAGCTCCAGCACAGCAATATTTTCATTGATTTTTTTTAAAGGGATCTCAAAACTGATGGTTTCCGCAGCAATTTTCCTTAAAATTTCTTCAGGAATTTCATCGCCTGCAAAGTCTTTCATACACCTGAAAGCGATTTCTTGGTCAGAATATAAATGAAGGTTTTGAATAAAATCATCATCAAACTTGGGAATATATTCAGGAAAAAATAACCCTTTGTGGTTCCCCTGGCTTTTTATAGAGGCCGTTTTGAAATCAACAACCTCTTCTTTATCTTTTAAATTATAATAATTCATTGTCTTTAATTTCCTTTTTAATATTCTTTTTCTACGATTTCGATTCCTACAGGATTTATTTTTGATACATAGATAAGACTTTCAACCTCAATGTCATCATATACTGATTTCATCATGCGGGCAATATCCTGAGCGGCTTGTTTTCTTTCAGTCAGCATAAAAATGGAAGGCCCCGAGCCGGAAATTCCTCCTCCAAGCGCACCCATCTTAAGACTTTTAGCTTTGATTTCTTCAAATTTTGGAATCAGAATGCTTCTTACCGGTTCTATGATGACATCATTAAGGCTTCTCCCGATCAGCGGAATATCATTTTTAAGAATTCCTGTGACTAATCCTGCAATATTTCCCCACTGTTCAATGGCGTCTTTCAACAGGATATTTTTCTTTAGGATCTGTCGGGCATCTGAAGTTTTGACTTCTACCTGCGGATGCACGGCAGCCACAAATAAATCCGGAGTGCTCAGCGGAATAATATCAATAGGAGATGAGGACTTTACAAGGGTAATTCCGCCATAAATACAAGGTGCAATATTATCTGCATGCCGTACCCCGGAAGCAAGTTCCTCCCCGAACATCGCAAAATGAACCATTTCCTCTTTGGATAAAATGTTTCCCAGTAATGCATTGGCCCCGAAAGCAGCTCCGGCGGCACTTGCCGCACTGGAGCCGAGCCCGCTTCCCGGCTTGATATGTTTACGGATCGTTACTTCAAAACCCGTAGCCAGTTTCAAATGCTGCTGAATATGTTGAAGGACAACACCTGCTACATTGTTTGACGGATCTTCCGGAAGCCCGAACCGGTCTTCATGTTTAATGATAATCTCCGGACTGTCCAGTAATTTCAGTTCCATTTCGTCATAAGGTTCATGGATGGCCATTCCGAGGATATCAAATCCGCAGACCATATTGGCAACGGTGGCCGGAACTTTTATTTTTATTTTTTTCATATTTTTTTAATTTAAACGGATCGGATAATATCTGCAAAAACACCGCTGGCGGTCACTTCAGCGCCGGCACCGGCTCCTTTTACGACAAGAGGCTGCTCAGAGTATCTCAAGGTTTTGAAAATAACGATATTGTCTTTGCCATACAGATGAAACAGGTCGCTGTCCGGTGCTACATGCTGAAGGCCTACTTTTGCTTTTCCATCTTTAAATTCGGCGGTATATTTTAAAATCTTCCCGTTTTTTTGCGCATCATCCACCAGCTTTTTAAAGTGATCTTCATACTCGCCCAGCTTTTGATAGAAATCCTCCACGCTTCCCTGGAGGCATTCTTCAGGCAGGAAACCTTGATTCTCAATATCCCCGAACTGAAGCGGATAACCGGCTTCCCTTGCTAAAATCAGGATCTTGCGCGCTACATCTGTTCCGGTAAGATCCAGGCGGGGATCCGGTTCTGTGAAACCTTCTTTCTGCGCCTGAGCTACGACTTCTGAAAACGGCCTGCTTCCGTCATAATTATTGAAGACAAAATTCAGGGTTCCGCTTAATACCGCCTGGATCGAAGTGATTTTGTCACCGCTTTTGATAAGGTCATTAATGGTCCCGATTACAGGAAGTCCTGCGCCTACATTGGTTTCAAAATAAAAACGGCAGCTATGGTTTCGGGCTGTATTTTTTAAGGTTTTATAAATTTCAAAATCTGAGGAAGCCGCAATTTTATTACAGGCTACAATATTGATGCTTCTTTTGAGCAGACGTTCATATATTTCCGGAACTTCCTGACTGGCAGTGATATCAATGAAAATTGAATTCCTCAGATTTCTTGAAATGATCTCCTCTGCAAACCCATGAATGGAAGCCGGGACCCCTTTTTCGCTCCAGCTGTCATAATCTTTTTCAGAAATTCCCTGGTCTGAAAAAAACATTTTTCTGCTGTTGGAAAGCCCTGCGATCCTTAAATTGATCAGGTTGTTTTCCCGAAGGTAGGCATTCTGCTCAAAAATCTGCTCTACCAGCTTTGAACCTACATTTCCGGTTCCGCACAGATAAAGATGCACCTGCTTGATTTCAGATTCAAAGAATTCTTCATGAAGAACATTGACCGCTTTTTTTGTATCCTTTTCTGAAATTACAATGCTGATATTCCTTTCAGATGATCCCTGCGCAATGGCTCTGATATTAATGCCATTATTTCCCAGGCATCCGAACATCTTCGAACTGATCCCACTTCTGTTTTTCATATTTTCTCCTACCAGTGCGACAATTGAAAGCCCGGTTTCTATTTTTACCGGAGCAGTTCTCTGAAGTTTGATATCATCTGCAAATGAAGAATTGACCGCTTGTTCCGCATGGTACACCTCTTTTTCATCAACGGCTACAGTAATGGAATGCTCAGAAGATCCCTGGGTAATGAGGATAACATTTATTTTTTCATTGCTGAGACACTGAAAAAGCCTGGCGGAAGTTCCGGGAATTCCTACCATGCCGCTGCCTTCCAGAGTAAGAAGAGCAATTTGGCTCATATTGGAAACTCCAACCGCAGCTTCCCGGTTTTCATCCATGGATTTTTTTAAGTGGTGAGAAACCAGAGTTCCAGGAGCATCAGGATCAAAAGTGTTTTTGATTTTCAAGTCTATGTTTTTTGCCATAACAGGCTGTATGGATGGCGGATACAATACTTTTGCCCCAAAATGGGACAGTTCCATCGCTTCATGGTAAGAAATTTCCGGGATAGGTTTTGCATGGGAAGCAAGTCTCGGATCAGCAGTCATCATACCGCTGACATCTGTCCAGATTTGGAGTTCTCCGGCAGAAAGAGCAGCGGCGATAATAGCAGCCGTATAATCCGAGCCGCCTCTTCCTAATGTGGTGGCATTTCCGTTCTGGTCTTTCGCAATAAAACCGGGTGCTATAATGATCTGGTTTGGATTCTTGGCTGCAAAATTCTTTATATTGTTCTCAGTAACTTCAAAATCTACTTTTGCATGGGTAAAATTACTGTCTGTCCTGATCTGCTCTGCGGAATTCATCCAAAGGCAGTCCAGGCCTTCATACTGAAGTCTGGCTGCGATGATATTGGACGAAAGGAATTCGCCATATGACGTGATTCTGTCTCTGATTTTGTCTGTGAATTCACCCAATACAAAGATTCCGTTGTAGATATCTTCTATGTCGTTAAAATGTTTTTTCACGAAACTTAGCCAGGAGCTCTGGGCTGAAATGGGGATAAGTTCTTTGACGAGTTCCAGGTGTTTTTCTTCCAGTCCTTTTATGACCGGGATATAAGCCGCATCTTTAGAAGAAGCATACTCAGCCGATCTGATCAGATTGTCTGTTACACCGTGAAGGGCTGAAACTACAACAATAATTCTGCTCTGTAAAGATTCTTTTTTAAGAATATGTTCTGCCAGAAGGATATTCCGGGCGTTGGCAACAGAGCTGCCACCGAATTTTAAGATTTTCATCTGTTATTTATTTGAATTTGGGAAAAATGAGATTTTTACTCTTTAAAAAAAGAGTACACGGGACGGAAATAATATGTGAAAATATACCCCGTTATGGGGTAGTAGTTGTAGTTGTAGTTGTAGTTGTAGTTGTAGTTGTAGTCGTGAAAATGGAAACAGCAGAAATGCCCGGAATAAGTAATTCAGGTGCAGAAATATCTGATATGTTTCTTAGAAAGTTCATTCTTGACAGGACAAATGTACAAATTATTTGGAAACAACAAAATTAATTGGTCATCATTTCAATATGTTAATAATTCATAATCTTGAGATTTATTCCGTGTGAAACTCCTTTTTTTATCCATAGAATAAGTATATTTAGATGCTAAAATAAAATTGCTATGAAAAATTTAAAGAAAATGACCCGAAAAGATTTAGGAATGATTAACGGAGCTGTTTCCAACTGTAACGGATGTCCTAAAGGTGGATATGGTCCGGGTGGTACTTCTGCAGGATATGATTTTTCTTGTGAAGATTACTATGTACTTCCTGGCCGATGCAAAAGCTGCGTTTTTGTGAGTTCCGAATGTCTTCAATAATCTGGAGAAGAAAGAATGGTAAGAGCTGTCAGTAAAGATGGCTCTTTTTTATGCCGATTAACAGAAACCATTTGAAAAGACTCACTTACTCAAAATCTAGCTGCATCTGCTAGTTTATGTTTTGTTTTTCAAACTTTACCGCTCA
This sequence comes from Chryseobacterium phocaeense, assembly GCF_900169075.1. Classification (NCBI taxonomy): domain Bacteria; kingdom Pseudomonadati; phylum Bacteroidota; class Flavobacteriia; order Flavobacteriales; family Weeksellaceae; genus Chryseobacterium; species Chryseobacterium phocaeense. The sequence goes on along the minus strand of NZ_LT827015.1, from coordinate 3,198,198 downwards.
TATTTGTTGAGCCTATCAAAGGTAGAGGCAGCAAAATTTAATAATCAAATCTAAAACATATGAAAAATTTAAAAAGACTTTCGAGAGAAGAAAAAAGCAAGATCAGTGGCGGATTTACAGAGTTTCAGATCGAGACTTGTGGTGGAGCTGCCTATGTATGTTTCCGTGGAGGCGGAGCTTGGGGCTGCTGGAGAAATCCTGGCGGTACCTGCTATCCACCAATGGTGTAATAAAAAGAGGCTGACTCATTTTGAGGCAGCCCCTTTTTTGCTATTTTATGCTTTTTGAAAGATCCAGCATGGCTTCAATCGGTTTCAGGGCTTTTAAACGAAGCTCTTCGTCGATAAGGATTTCCGGAAGCTCATATTTCATACATAGGTACAATTTTTCCATTGTGTTGCGTTTCATGTAGAAACATTCCGAGCAGTTACAACTTTCATCAAAAACAAGGGCGGGAATAAGCTCTTTATGCGGTGCACGTTTTTTCATTTCGTGAAGAATACCTTCCTCAGTGGCGATAATGAATTTCTGGCAGTCATCTTTCTCCACAAAATTCAGCAGGGCTGAAGTGGAGCCAATAAAGTGTGCCAGTTTTAAAACGGCTTCCTCACTTTCCGGGTGGGCAATTAATTTCGCATCAGGGTTGTCAGCAAGCTGCTGGGCAATTCTTTCCATAGAAAATGCTTCATGCACGATGCAGCTTCCATCCCAAAGGATCATGTCACGCCCGGTTTTCTTAGATAAATATCTTCCCAGATTTTTATCCGGTGCGAAAATAATAGGTCTGTCTTTTGGTAGGGCTTCAATCACGGTTTCAGCATTGGAACTGGTTACGATGATATCACTTTCTGCTTTCGTTTCAGCGTTGCAGTTGATATAGGTGGCAATCAGAGCATTGGGATGCTGTTCGCGCATTTTTCTGAGGCCTTCTCCCGAGCATCCGTCCGCCAGAGAGCATCCTGCCATGGTATCAGGAAGCACTACTTTTTTCGTTGGATTCAGGATTTTAGCTGCTTCTGCCATGAAATGTACCCCGCAGAATACAATCATGTCTGCATTGGTGTCTTTGGCCTGTCTTGCCAGCTGAAGAGAATCTCCCAGGAAATCTGCGATATCCTGAATTTCTCCCGGCTGATAATAATGGGCAAGGATCACCGCATTTTTTTCTTCTTTAAGTTTCAGAATGGCTTTTACCAGTTCTTCTCCTTGAGGGATTGCTATATCTTTTATATCCAGAAACCCTCTTACAGGGATGGCAGATTTAGCTTTTTCTAATGTTTCGGTACTCATATCAACCTCAATTTTTTTTTCATCAGAAACTAGAAGTTAGAAATTAGAAGTTAGATGGGGGAGCTTGAATTATTACAACTTTTCAAAACTTTCATCTTCAGACTTCCATCTTCCATTCCTTAATTCCCAATAAATTTTTTTATTAAACTTTCTATTTCTTTTTTTGCTTCGTCAAGATCGGTATTGATGACGATCCTGTCAAATTCTTTTGCAAAGGTCATTTCTTCTCCTGCCTTTGCTACACGGGTTTTGATGGTTTCCGCATCATCCGTGTTTCTGGAGATCAATCTTCGTTCCAATTCTTCAATGGAAGGCGGTTCAATGAAAATAGAAAGGGCTTTTTCTCCAAAATATTTTTTTAAAGAAATTCCTCCTTTCACATCCACATCAAAGATCACCACTTTTTCCTGATTCCAGATTTTTTCCACTTCAGATTTTAAAGTCCCGTAATATTTGTCAGTATACACTTCTTCATATTCTACAAAAGCGTCTTCTGCTATTTTCTGTCTGAATTCATCAGGACTCAGAAAATGATAGTCCACAGCATGCATTTCACTTCCTCTGGGCTGTCTTGTGGTGCAGGAGATGGAAAATGCCAGTTCAGGAAATGTTTCCAGCGCATGTTTTACCAATGTAGTTTTTCCGCTTCCGGATGGTGCTGAAAATATGATTACTTTATTCATTTATTAATAGTTATGAATTATGAGTTATGAACTATGAGTTATTTTCAATCTGCAACAATAGCAAGTGATGCAGGAAACTTATAACTCATCATTGACAACTTATAACTTTTACAAAACGTTTAACGTCTGTTCTTTTATTTTTTCCAAATCATCTTTCATCATCACTACCAGCTTCTGGATCTCGGCATGATTGGCTTTTGAACCTAATGTATTGATTTCTCTTCCGATTTCCTGAGAAATAAATCCAAGTTTTTTCCCGTTGAAATCTTCATTGTCCATTACTTCCTGATAGTATTTAAGATGCTGGGTCAACCTTACCTTTTCTTCTGCAATATCAAGTTTTTCAGTAAAATAGGCCATTTCCTGGTAAAAACGGGTTTCGTCTACATTTTCAAATTCCTTTAAAGATTTCTGATACCGCTCTTTTACCGCAGTGATTCTTTCTTCTTCAAAAGGAATAACCGCCGAAAGATACTGGTCAATATTCTGGATATTTCTGGCCAGCTCTTCATGAAGAATTGTTCCTTCTGTTTTTCTGAATTCCGTAAAACGGTCCACTGCCGCATGAACGATAGCTGCGAGAGCTTCCCATTCTCCTTCTGTCAGTTCGTCAGGTCTTGAAGTGATAGCATCCGGAAGCCTTACCGCCATTTTCAGGTATTCGAAGTCCGGGCCGTCTGAAGCGATGTTGCGAAGCTCATTGATATAAGAATCTATTAAACTCTTATTGATTTTCACATCATTCGATTCTTCAAGGTTCTCCAGATTGATGTAGCAATCCACCTTTCCACGGATAATTCTGTCGTTAAGAATTTTTCTGATCTCGAATTCTTTTTCCTTATACCGTAAAGGTACTTTGATATTTAAATCAAAGCTTTTGCTGTTCAGTGATTTAATATCTATTGAGATCTTTTTACCTTCAAAAACACCTTCGGCTCTGCCGAATCCCGTCATTGATAAAATCATAGTTTTTTATTGTTGTACAAAGATAAACATTTAAATTAGCACAGTGAAATTGCAGTGGTTGGGAAACCACAAATAAATGCTGAAGATTTAAGATTCCCCATGACCTTTAGAAAACAAACAGATGCGCTACATATGAAAAATTTGATTTCTGTTGTAGGCCCCACCGGAATAGGCAAAACGAGACTGGCCATTGATCTGGCCAACCATTTCAGGACAGAAATTGTTTCCTGTGATTCCCGGCAGTTTTTTAAGGAAATGAAAATCGGTACGGCATCGCCTTCTGAAGAAGAGCTGGCCCAGGCTCCCCATCATTTTATCGGAAATCTTTCAGTAGAGGAATATTACTCTATCGGGCAGTATGAAGAAGATGCCCTGAAAAAACTCAGCGAGCTTTTCCTGAATCATGATACCGTTATTTTAGTGGGTGGAAGCATGATGTACGAAAAAGCGGTTATTGAAGGCCTGAATGATCTCCCGGAAGCGGATGAAACCAATCAGAAAAGGCTTCAGGCAATTTTTGAAACCGATGGGATTGAAAAACTGCAGGATATTTTAAAGGAACTTGATCCCGAATATTTTGAAGTGGTGGATTTTCACAATCACAGAAGGCTTTTACGCGCTATTGACGTGATCTGGCAGACGAATAAAAAATATTCCGAACAGATTGCCGTTTCACAGGATTCCCGGGATTTCAATGTGATCCGAATCGGAATTGAAGCGCCTAGGGAAGAACTGTATGACCGGATCAACAGAAGGGTGGATATTATGATGGAGAAAGGGTTGCTGGCTGAAGCAGAAGGTCTGGAGAAGTTTAAACATTTAACTGCTTTAAATACTGTTGGGTACTCAGAACTTTTCAAATATTTTGACGGAGAATGGGACCTGGATTTTGCCGTTTCCGAGATTAAAAAAAACAGCCGCAGATATGCAAAACGTCAGCTGACATGGTACCGGAAGGCAGATGATATTCACTACTTGCCATTAGGATATTCTCAGGACGATTTTGACAAATTAATTGAATTTATTTCTATATCTAATCAGAAAGATTAATTCTATTTTTTACCATAATCTTATTTATAAAAGTTTTGTCATTTTTTAGTTAAATTGTGTTTAAAAATATTGACAATTTCTAAACACAATTTAATTATGAAAAAACTAATTATATCGGCTTTGGTTCCTATAATATTTTTCACGAGCTGGGAAAGAGTTTCCGGCCAGGAAACCCAAAAGGAAAATCCTGGAAATAATGTTCAAAACACTGACAATCCACTAGGAATTCCGCTTCCTTCAGAAATCAGGAGTACAGAAACAGTGTGTATTCTGTTGCGTCATGCAGAAAAGGAAAATTCCGGAACTGATCCTGATCTCAGCGCTGCCGGTAAGCAGAGGGCAGAAGAATTGAAACGTCTGCTGGAAAATGTTCATATCGATCATATTTATACGACGGCATATAACCGGACACAGCAAACCGCCATTCCAGTGGCCGTAAGTAAAGGAATTGTTATTAAAGAATATGTGCCGGCTGCCACTATTGCTGCCACTCAATTATTTATCAACAACATTCTTGCAGAGAATCAGGGAAAAATTGTGGTTATTGTTGGTCATTCCAATACCATTCCTGAAATGGTAAAAGTTTTGAGTAATAATACGTTGAATGTGACCATTAGTGAGACGCAGTTTGACAATATATTTATCACGAAAAACTCGGCAGCAGCGGGATCGGTGTTTGCTGTTCAGAAAAAGTACGGGCAGAGTACACCATAAAATTTTAGGTATTAAAAAACGGTCCCTGAAAATCAGAGACCGCACTAAAAACAATATAATTAAATTTACTACTTCCAACCGCCGCCAAGCGCTCTGTACAGATCTACAATGCTGCTCAGTCTCTGTCTTTTTACGGAGGCCAGATTCAGTTCAGCCTGCAGGGAATTTCCCTGAGCTGTAATCACTTCCAGATAATTGGCCATACCGCCTTTGTAAAGCATTTCGGCACTTTTTATTCCGTTTTTTAAGGTAGCTACCTGTTCTGTTGCTTTTTGTTCCTGAACTTTCAGGCTCTCATTGGAAACCATCGCATCAGAAACCTCACCTACTGCATTTAATACAGACTGGCGGAAAGCCAGCACGTTTTTCTCTCTCTGGATCTTAGCCACATTAAGATCCGTTTTCAATTGTCTCTTCTGGAAAATAGGCTGGGTAATTCCTCCCAATACAGACCCGAACAAAGATGCAGGGATCTGGAACCAGTTATCAAATTTGAAAGAATTCACTCCTCCGCTGGCTGTAATTTTTAAAGCCGGATACATATTGGCCTGGGCAATTCCCACCATTGAGTTGGACTCCAGAAGAACCAGTTCCTGCTGACGGACATCCGGACGACGGCTTACCATGGCTGCGGGAAGTCCCGCGGAAATTTTCTGCGGAAGGGAAGTATCAGACATTTCAATCGTTCTGCTGATTTTTGTCGGATTTTCGCCTACCAGAATACTCAAAGCATTTTCCTGGATGGCAATATTCTGCTCCAGCTGAGCGATTAAAAGTTCAGTGGACTGCTTTTGTGCTGTTGCCTGCTGAACACCCAGAGAAGTGGTATCACCGCTTTGCCACATTTTTTCTGTGATAGAAAGGGTATTGGTGCTTAATTCCAGGTTGGCTTTTGCGATCTGGATCTGCTTGTCAAGCATCAGCAAGTTATAGTAACCCTGCGCAATGGCTGCTACCACCTGGGTCTGTACTGCTTTTGTCGCTTCATAAGTCTGCAGGTACTGCATTCTGGAAACTTCCTGCTGGTTTTTGATTTTCCCCCAGATATCAGCTTCCCATGAAAGGTTGAATGCTGCATTGTAATCTTCCACGTGGCTTTGGCCTAAAAATGAATTTAAGCTTTTCCCGTTCATGCTGTTCTCAGAAGGTTTTGAAATCTGTGCAGAAACAGCGAAACCTACATCAGGGTACTGAAGAAATTTAGCCTGTTTTAACTTTTCCTGCGAAGATGCGACCTGTTTTAATGCAATTTGAAGATCATAATTGTTCTTTATTCCTTTTTCGATCAGATCCTGTAAAATAGGATCGTTGAAAAACTGTTTCCATTGCAGGTTGGCGATGCTTGCTGTATCAGCAGTAGCCGTGTACTGGAATTTTTCCGGAAGCTGCAGATCCGGCTCCGTGTAGGCCAGTTTAGACACACACGAAACCGAGGCTACAGCCAATATAAAAGTTAGAAAAATATTCTTTATTCTTTTCATAGTTTTTAATCTACTTTTAATTGAATACAAAACTTTGAGAAACCGTTTGTCAAAGCTGTCTTTAGTAGGAGAGTGCTTTGTTTTTTTTTATTTGACCACAGATGATACAGATTTTCACAGATGCTTATGTAGATGATTCTGATAAAAATCTTTGATTTTTTTAAACTTATGTGAGCTTCTATTCATTTCAATAGTAAACTTCAGATAACTTAATGTTTAAAAAATTTGTGTGGCTTTTGTGGTTTAAAATGTTCCCAAAGTTTTGTAAATCATTTTTATTAATGAGCCGTTGCTAAAAGTTCCTCCTCCTGTAATTTTTTCAGAAGTCTTTTCTTTTTTCTGCTCGGCATTTTTTCATGCAAATACTGGAAGATCACATACATTACCGGAATAATAAAAATCCCGAAAACTACTCCTGTAAACATTCCTCCCACGGTACTGATCCCGATGGAGTGGTTACCTTTTGCCGCTGCACCCTGAGTCCATACCAATGGAAGCATCCCGATGATAAAGGCAAATGAGGTCATCAAAATTGGTCTCAAACGTAATCTTGAAGCCTGAAGTGCTGATTCAACCAGGGTTTTCCCTGCTTTTCTTCTCTGAACGGCAAATTCCACAATCAAAATCGCGTTCTTCGCCAATAGTCCGACAAGCATGATCAAACCTACCTGAACGTAAATATTGTTATCAATTCCAGCTAATCCCGTGAATGCGAATACCCCGAAAATCCCAGTAGGAACTGTAAGAATTACTGCAAACGGAAGAATATAGCTTTCGTACTGTGCTGCTAACAGGAAGTACACGAATAATATACTTAAAAGGAAGACAAATGCAGTCTGACCACCTGTTTTAATCTCTTCACGCGTAATTCCGGTCCATTCATAGCCAAAACCTCTTGGCAGTGATTTCTGGGCAACTTCTTCCACCGCTTTAATGGCATCTCCGGTACTGTAACCAGGTTTCGGAGTTCCGTTAATGGTAACGGCAGTAAACAGGTTGTTTCTCGTCACGGTTTCAGGTCCGAAAGTTCTTTTTAATGTCACTAAGGTCTTTACAGGAACCATTTCACCGGCATTGTTTTTCACATAAATTCCTTCCAGGGAATTGGCATCCGTACGGTAAGGAACATCAGCCTGAGCCATTACCCTGTAGTATTTCCCGAATCTGTTGAAATCCGAAACGAAGCTACTTCCGTAATAGATCTGCATCGTCTGCATCAGTTCTGTGACGGAAACTCCCAGCTGATTGGCCTTATCGGTATCCACATCAATGGTGTACTGCGGATTTCCGGCGGCATACGTGGTAAATGCAAAAGCAATTTCCGGACGTTTCATCAGTTCCCCGATGAATGCCTGAGTGGTGGTTCCTAATTTTTCGTAAGAGCCATTGGTTTTATCCTGAAGCATGAACTCAAAACCGGAAACGTTACCAAATCCCTGTACAGTAGGGAAGTTGAAGAAGAAAGCATTGGCATCTTTCACCTGGGCAACTTTTCCTGTCAGTGCAGCGGCAATCTGATCGGGATCTTTCATGTCACCACGGTCTTTATAATCTTTAAGTTTAATGAAACCTGCAGAATAAGGGGAGGCATTGGCATTACTGATGAAGTTCATACCATCGGCTACCCAAAGGTGATTCATGGCTTTTTCGCTTTTTACGATCTTATCAATCTGCTCTGTTGCTCTGTTGGTTCTTTCAAGTGAACTTCCTGGAGGCGTATTCACGGCATAGAGAACAAATCCCTGGTCTTCCGTTGGAATAAATCCTGTAGGAGCCTTTTTAATCAGGAAAATGCTGGCTGCAATAATTACGGCTAAACCTCCTACAGCTACCCATTTGTTTTTAATTAAAAATTTAAGGCTGTAGATATATTTTCGGGTCATATTGTTAAAGGCCACATTGAAAGCGTTGAAAAATCTCGCACCAAAACCTTTTTTCTGACCGTGTTCTCCATGTTCTCCCTGAGGATCATTCAGGAACAGAGCACATAAAGCAGGGCTTAATGTCAATGCGTTCACTGCGGAAATCATAATGGCAATTACCAGGGTGAAGGCAAACTGTCTGTAGAAAACTCCCGCAGGACCCTGCATGAAGCCCACCGGAATAAATACCGCACACATCACCAGGGTAATGGATATAATAGCTCCGGAAATTTCACTCATAGAATGGGTGGTTGCCTGCTCTACCGGCATTCCCGTATGCTCCATTTTGGAATGGACGGCTTCCACCACCACAATGGCATCATCCACTACAATACCGATGGCGAGCACCAGGGCAAACAGAGTTAGCATATTGATGCTGAAACCGAATAACTGCAGGAAAAAGAAGGTACCGATAATGGCCACCGGAACCGCAATGGCCGGAATCAATGTAGATCTGAAATCCTGAAGGAAGATATACACCACAATAAATACGAGGATAAATGCAATCACCAAAGTTTCAACAACCTGGTGAATAGAAGCATCCAGGAAGTCTTTGGAGTTGTACATAATGATCGGTTTTACGCCTTTCGGGAGGGTAGTGGAAAACTGATCTACCTGTTTTTCAATCTCAGTCAGGATGTCATTCGCGTTGGAACCTGCGGTCTGCAAGATTGCGAAACCTGCTACAGGTTTTCCGTCAACTCTGTTGGTTGCCGTATAGGTATAGGAACCGAATTCTACTCTGGCCACATCTTTTAATCTCAGGAATGAACCGTCATTATTAGCTTTGATGGCAATATTTTCATAGTCTCCGTTCTGGTTTAATTTACCTTTATACTTTAAAATATATTCGTAGGTTTCCTTACTTCCCTGTCCAAGACGTCCCGGTGCAGCTTCAAGGTTATGGTCTTTGATGGCCGCCATCACTTCCTGTGGAGAGAGGTTATTGGCTGCCAGACGGTCCGGCTTCAGCCATATTCTCATGGAATAGTCCATGGTTCCGAACACCTGTGCCTGTGCAACCCCCGGGATACGCTGTATCTGCGGGATGATGTTTATTTTAAGGTAGTTTTGCAGGAAAAGTTCGTCATACTGTTTAGGATCGTCACTGGATAATCCCATGAACATGATCATACTGTTCTGCACTTTCTGCGTGGAAATTCCGGCCTGAACAACCTCCTGCGGAAGCTGGCTCATAGCTTTGGATACCCGGTTCTGAACGTTTACAGCAGCATTGTCAGGATCTGATCCCTGCTTGAAGAATACGCTAAGGGTCATGGTTCCGTCGTTACTTGAGTTGGAAGTCATGTACGTCATGTTCTCAACCCCGTTTACGGCCTCTTCAATAGGCGTTGCTACTGATCTTGCCACTACTTCCGCGTTCGCTCCCGGATAAAAGGCCGTTACCTGAACACTTGGCGGTGCAATGTCCGGAAACAGCGTAATCGGCAGGTTGAAAACCGAAAGAGCTCCCAGCAATAGCAGTATGATGGAGATGACCGTTGAAAGTACCGGTCTTTCTATAAATTGTTTTAACATAAGAAGTTTATTTTTTTATTTGCTTAAACTTTTATCAATTGATTTTATAAGACTTAAATTTTCTTAGTTTTAAAAATGTGAATCTGGAGTACAGATGAAAACCGGAGATTTTCGAAAACTTATGTGTTCTTAGCTAGTTCATCAGATTTACTTAAAAAAACTAAAGTGTTTAAAAGCTTTTGTGACTTTTGTGGTTACAATTGATAAGTTTAAGCCGTTCTTATACATAGTTCGTATCAGGAATACTTACAAAGGCTTAGCTCTCAGCAGGCTGTCAGATGAAATCGCTTTCGGCTTGATGGAAGCGCCATCTTTTAATGCTCCGATTCCGGTGTATACGATTTTCTCTCCGGGAGTAATCCCTTCTGAAATAAAATAGTAGCTTTCGGTTTTTCCTGAGATTGTCACAGGTTTGCTGGTCACTTTGTTATCCTTTCCTACGATATATACATAGGTTTTATCCTGAATCTCAAACGTTGATTCCTGTGGAATAATCAAGGCGTTGGAAAGCATCTGAGGCATACGCACCCTTCCCGTATTTCCTGTTCTCAAAGCACCCTGTGCATTAGGGAAAACAGCACGGACACTTATGGCTCCAGTGGTTTTATCAAACTGCCCGTCTACAATGCTCATCTTTCCTTTTTCAGGATAAATGCTGTTGTCTGCGATTACCAGGTCTACCATTGGCATATTTTTCAGTTTTTCATCCAGACTTGCCCCGGGATATTTTTTCTGAAACGCGATAAAATCCAGTTCGCTTAAAGAGAAATACGCGTAGATCTCACTGATATCGGATAATAATGTTAATGGATTAACGTCTGTTCTTGAGATAAGACTTCCTTTTTTGTAAGGAATCCTTCCGATATATCCGCTTACCGGTGCTGTAATCGTTGTAAATCCTATGTTGATTCTCGCGTTTCCTACCGAAGCTCTGGCCTGAGAGGCAGCAGCTACAGCGGCGGAATAATTAGCTTTTGCCGTTTTTAGCTGTACATCAGAAACTACTTTTGCAGCTACCAGTGGCTGAAGTCTGTCTACTTCCACTCTTGCCTTTTCAATATTGGCATTGGCAGCCTGCAGATTGGCCTGCGCCATGTTCACCTGTTCGCCATAGCTTCTTGAATCTATTTTAAACAGGGGCTGTCCTGCTCTTACGTAAGCGCCTTCCTCTACATAGATCCTGTCCAGGTATCCGTCTACCTGAGACCTGATCTCTACGTTATTTTTACCTTCCAGTGCGGTAGGGAATTCCTGATATGTTGTCGCTGGAGAGGTGATCACGGTATAAACCGGCAGCTCCGGGGCAGGCGGTGCCGCATTGGAACCTTCTGCTGCTTTGGTGCAGTTCTGCAAAAGGATAATACTTGATATAAGTACGATGAACCTTATTTTTCCAGGTATTTTCATTGTGGGTTTAATTTTTTTAATGAAGTGTTAGATTTAAGTAATAGTGTTCTTTTAAATAAATTCGTTATTTTTCCTAACAGTGTTAATAATCAGTTCAAAAAAAAATTCAGAATTTTTAATACAGAAGTCAGAACGTCATTTTCATAATAGTTGTCTGTTTTTAATGTTGATATGTATATATAATGAGGTGTATTAATTGTGCGTTAATTTATCTAACGGTGTTAAGTAAGTGTCAGGAACTTTCCGGAGAATTATGAATGATCGTTTCCATGGTTATTTTTTAGTTTTTAAATTGAATTTATACTGATATTCAATGTTATTTTTCCTAACGGTGTTAATTTTGAATTCAAAAAAAATTTACAAAGACTTAACGAAAGCAGAAACTGTCTCGTCCAAAGTTGTTTTATTCATTGTAGAAGGTATATCTGCATTTCTCATCATCATAATGGAGATCAGTCCGTGCACCGCTGAAAATAAAGCATGTGACATATGGCAGGCATTCTCCGTATTGTTTCCGTTCTTCTTGATAATGTTGTAGGTACACTCATAAATCAGGTCCTGAAATGAAGAAAATTCTTCTTTCATCTGGCCCTTACCGCTGCACTGCATTCCCAAACCAAACATCAGCTGATAGTATTCTTTATTTTTAAAAGCAAAATTCCAGTAGGCATCTACTATAGCAGTAAGCTGCTCTTCCGGAGTATCAAATTTTCTCTGTGCTTTTAATAATTCTATATGAAGACAGTGGAAACCATTAATGGAAATTTCATACAAAATGGCTTCTTTGTTTTCAAAATAATCATACACCACGGGAGCACTGTACTCAATAGCATCTGCTATTTTACGCATCGAAAGTGAAGCCCAGCCCTCTGTTTTAGCCAAACCAAAGGCAGCCTGCAAAATATTTGCACGGATGGATTCTTTTTCTCGTTGACGGCGTTCATGTAAGCCCATGATTTTTATTTACTAACAGTGTTAGCAAAACTACAAACTTTTTAATATATCTTCCAAATGGTATTTGATATTTAACATTTAACGCAAGTTTATAAATTCCTGAATTGGCTTATATTAAAAGAAATTTTATCTTTGCGTATAAAGAAAATAAAGGATATGAATACGCCCTCAAATATGCTGGCCCTAGGAACCAAAGCTCCGTTTTTTGAGCTTCCGAATCCATCAAAAACCAATGAAATTCAGTCTCTGGACGAGCTGAAAGGAGAAAAAGGAACCCTGGTGATCTTCATGTGCAACCATTGTCCGTTTGTTCTTCATGTGATTGACAAGATCAATGAATTGTATGAAGATTATAATGATAAAGGAATTGAATTTATTGCCATCAATGCCAATGATGTAGAAAAATATCCGGCGGACGCCCCGGAAAAAATGATCGAATTCCAGATTGAAAGAAAATTTGATTTCCCCTATTTATATGATGAAAGCCAGGCCGTAGCTAAGGCTTATGATGCAGCATGCACCCCGGATTTCTATTTCTTTGATGATAAACTGGACCTGATCTACAGAGGACAAATGGATGATTCAAGACCCGGAAACAGTAAGGATGTCACCGGAGAAGACCTGATCATTGCTTTTGAAAACCTTTTGCTGGGAGAATCTCAGGAGGAAATCCAGAGACCGAGTATGGGATGCAATATCAAGTGGAAATAATAAGGTTTAAGGTTTAAGGTTTAAAGTTTAAAGTTTTTGGCCGATACATATATAAGCTGTTCTTTTGGGAGCAGCTTTTTTATTTTGTATCATGGAGTACTTATAGTATTAGCAATGTCATGCTGAGTGTATTTACCATTCTTAAGAGCAATCCGCTTAATCTGCAAAATCTGCGTGAAATTGCTGACTTCGCAGATTATGCAGATTTTTATTCTCAAGCATCCGCGTGATCTGCGGGAAATAAATACCATGATTTTACTATATATGAAATGCTACGTGAACCTCCGTTCGCAGATCTTCTATCTGTGCTCAGCATGACATTTTATAATCATCAGTGGCATAACTCACACACTCACCTTATTATGCGAATAATTTTTAATAAACTCAGAAGGCGTTTTCTCCGTATATTTTTTAAACATCCTGTTAAAATACGTCACATTATTAAAACCACAGCTGTAACTGCATTCCGAAATACTTTTATCCTGTGCCATCAGCAGGCAGGCTTTATTAATTCGGTAACGGTTGACAAATTCCGTAAAAGTAATCTGAGTGGCTTTTTTGAAAAAATTGCAGAAAGCCGGCAACGTAAGATTGGCAAGCTTTGCCACATCTTCTATATTGATTTCTTTATCGTAATGATGTTCTACGTACGTGAAAATATTTTCCAGCCTTGTTTTATTCTTTGAAATAATGGTGTACGGCATAATTTCCTTGTTAAGAAGATCATAATCTTTACATTTCGAAAGCTCAAACAGGATTTCGAGGAGGAGCAGATATCTTTTATAGCCTTCGGATTCCAGCATCAGTTTCAGTTTGGGAAGCATCAGTTTTTTGATCTTATGATGAAAGTGAATCCCATATTTTGAAAGCTCCAACAGGTTTTTTATAGACCGGGCTTCCACTTCCTGCTGGGGAAACTGAAGAATCTCTTCCCTGAACTGAAGTACAATTTCCTCATGTGGATCGGTAGAGTTCAGTCCGAAGCCGGAATGCGGAATATTGGACCCAATTAATACCAGATCACCATTAGTATAATTGCTTTTATGGTAGCCCACATGGCGGGTTCCGTTTCCGGAAATAACGCAGACCAGCTCAATCTCCGGATGATAATGATATTCCCATTTGAACTCGCAGATCGGGGAATTGTTGTGAAGCGTACGAAAAGAGCTTTTCTCACTGGGAATTATTCGTTCAAAACTAACTTTCATCTCATTAATCGTATTTATTCAATAAAAATACTAAATATATTAATATTGTTCAAATATTGATTTATTGTGTTAAATTAATGTTAAGTGAAATGCTTTTATCTTAGCCGACAAGAAATGATCTCCATGAAAAATTTCAACATTAAGGCTGTTTTGTTCTTGAACTATTTTGTTTTCGCGATTCTTTTGAATTCCGTGGGAACAGTGATTTTACAGGTTCAGCAGAACTTCGGCATTTCAAAATCTTCAGCCAGTGTGCTCGAAGGTTTTAAAGACCTTCCGATTGCCATCTGCTCATTTATCCTTGCATCATTTCTGCCCAAAATCGGGATCAAAAATTCCATGCTGATTGCCCTTTTTCTGGTGAGCTGCATGTGTTTTGTGATGCCTTTTGCCGATGATTTCTGGTTTTTCAAATTACTGTTTGCTATTGTAGGAATTTCTTTTGCTTTAATCAAAATCTCGGTTTTTACTTCTATAGGCCTTGTAACCAATACGGATAAAGAACATTCAAGCTTTATGGGATTCCTGGAAGGTTTCTTTATGATCGGGGTTTTGGCGGGAAATGTCCTTTTCAGCTTATTTATTGATGATCACAATCCCAAATCTACCCATTGGATGAATGTATATTGGGTGCTGGGAGCACTTTCTGCCTTATCATTCCTGTTTTTATTCTTTTCAAAACTAAATGAGAGTGAAGCAAAAAGTGAAAAAACGGATTTGTTAGGAGATTTAAGGAACAGCATCAGCTTATTCAGCTATAAGAAAGTACTGTTTTTTCTGCTGTGTGCCTTCCTGTTTGTTCTGGTAGAGCAAAGTTTTCAGACCTGGACACCTACTTTTTATAAAGAAATTCTGAAACTTCCTACCTCAATGAGTATCCAGGCAGGAGCGGTTTTAGCAGGAGCTTTTGCACTGGGAAGATTTTTATCAGGCTTTTTCTCGAAGAAATTCAGCTGGATCTATGTGGTTTCGTTTTGTGTGATAGGCTTTGCAGTAAGCATTCTTCTGGTTCTGCCTTTAACCCATAATATTCAGATCAATAAAGGAACGGGCTGGTTCAATGCCCCGCTGGTAGTCTATTTATTCCCATTGATGGGCGGTTTGCTGGCACCGATTTATCCAAGCATCAATTCTGTGATCCTGGCATCCATTCCAAAATATTTACACAGCGCCATGTCCGGACTTATCGTGGTGTTCTCTGCCATCGGGGGAACCATCGGGTCTATGATTACAGGTTTTGTGTTCCAGGAATTCAGCGGCCAGCAGGCGTTTTATCTTTCATTGATACCGCTTTCACTGCTGATCATTTCCGCTATTTTCATGAATCAGTTAAAAATAAATCCTAAGAAATAATAATGAATAAGCAGCTATACATTAACGAAATCCAGGTTCTTTTTGATGATGTTCAGAGAGCCAGAATCTTTGAAGACCAGAAGATGATGACCGATGCGGTTCCTTTGTTTCCTGTTTCGGAGATCAATGCGAAGTATGAAAAGAAGAAGGGAAATGAAGGATTTGATCTGAAAGATTTTGTCATGACCAATTTTGATTTCCTGGGTGCCAGAGTTTCAATCCGGAGAGAAGAGCAGCTGCCGATACAGCAACACATTGAAAAACTTTGGGATGAACTGACCCGTACGGCGTATGAGGAAAAAGGAACATTGCTGAAGCTTCCGAAGCCATACATTGTTCCCGGAGGCCGTTTTAACGAATTTTTCTACTGGGACAGCTATTTTATTATGTTGGGGCTGCAGGTTTCCGGAAGAACGGAAATGATGGAAAATATTATTGAGAACTGTTCCTATCTGATTCAGAATGTAGGTTTTGTTCCCAATGCAAGCAGAACCCATTTCCTGAGCCGTTCGCAGCCGCCATATTTTTCGCTGATGCTGGACCTGCTTTTTGAAACAACGGGTGATGAAAGCATTTATAGTAAATACCATGATACTTTAGAGAAAGAACATGCTTTCTGGATGAATGGTGAAGAATGGCTGGAAAATGATTCCACCGTGAAAAGAGTGGCAAAAACAAAGAATGGAGATCTTCTGAACCGTTATTACGATGCAGAAAATGCACCGCGCCCTGAAAGCTACCTGATTGATATTGAAGACAGCGAAAACACTGGAGAGGAATTTTACAGAAATATCAGAAGCGCCTGCGAGTCTGGCTGGGATTTTTCCAGCAGATGGTTTGCAGACGGAGAACATATACAGACGATAGAAACACTGAATATTGCAGAAGTAGACCTGAACAGCCTTTTATGGCATTTGGAGCATACTCTGGCAAAATCTTCAGCGCTTCAGAATCTGACAGAAAAAGAAAAATATTTTACTGAAAGAGCAGCAAGACGCAGACAGATGATCAACACCTACTTTTGGGATGAAAACACTGAATGTTTTAAAGATTATCATTTAAAAAAACACAAAAACACACCGTCTGAACATATTGCTGCTCTTTACCCTTTATTTTTAGGACTTGCAGATGCTCAACAGGCAGAATCTGTTGCTAACATTATAGCTGAAAAGTTTCTGTATCAGGGAGGCCTTGTAACCACCACCAAAAACAGCGGCCAGCAATGGGACCTTCCGAATGCCTGGGCACCTTATCAGTGGTTAGGTTTTAAAGCCATGAAAAACTACGGCTACGATGAGCTTGCCGAAAAAATAAAAAATAACTGGTGCGGAAATGTGGAAAGGGTATACAGCAACACCGGAAAATTAATGGAAAAATATAATGCATTAGACACTGAAACCATTGCAGGAGGCGGAGAGTACCCGAATCAGGACGGATTCGGCTGGACAAACGGGGTCTATCTCAAATTAAAACAAAACTAACTCTATAAAAAATCATATGCTATGAAAAAGAGATCGATATTTTTAATGGCCGCCACCGCTACGCTTTATTTTAATAATGCGTATGCCCAGGAAACTCCGCAGGATTCCATCAAAACATCTTCTATAGACCAGATCGTCATCACCGGAAACTCCGGCCCAAAAAAGAAAATAGAATCCAGTACGGCTATTTCCACTTTTACGGCGAAAGAAATTCAGAAACAGAACCCGATCAGTGCGGCTGCACTTTTACAGAGGGTTCCTGGTTTTGCCGTGGAAACTTCTGGAGGTGAGGTTGGGAACAACCTTTTTGCAAGAGGAATTCCTTCTGCAGGTGCTTACGAATTTGTTCAGGTTCAGGAGGACGGTCTTCCTGTTTTTGAGGACGGAGCACTTCAGTTCGCGAATGCAGATAATTTTTTCCGTGTAGATAACTCGGTGAGCCGTCTGGAAGCCCTGAGAGGGGGTTCAGGATCCATTTATGCCAATAATTCTCCCGGAGGTCTGATCAACTTTATCACCAAAGAAGGGGGGAATGATTTTAGAGGAACCGCTAAGCTTGAAACCAGTACCTATGGCCTGATGCGCACCGATGTGAATGTAGGGGGCGCTCTTATTCAGGATAAGCTTTTCTTCAATGTCGGTGGTTTCTACAGATCTGATGACGGAATCAGAAAAACCGGATTTAAAGCAAATAATGGAGGACAGATCAGAATGAATCTTAAGTATGTCTTTGATAAAGGCTATGCTAAAGTATATTATAAAAAGCTGGATGACAGGAATACATTCTACCTTCCGATTCCTTTATTACAGGATGGTAATGATCTGAAAGAATTCCCGGGCTTTGATGCCAATTACGGAACCTACAGCTATCGTGCAATTGGCCAGCTGAGCATTCCGCAGGCAGGCGGCGGTTTTTTCAGAAGAGATCTTGAAAACGGAATCCATCCGAAAGTAGACGTGGTAGGTGCAGAATTTAAATATGATCTTGGAAATAATTTCAGCGTTCTGAACAAAACAAGATATACGAATATCAATATGGAATATACAGGGATGTTCCCTGCTGGTGCTCCTAAACTGGCTTCTGACTATGCAAATGAGCTTGGCATGAGCAATTATCAATATTCATTGGTGAGCAATGGTGCGGTAGTGAATCCTCAATATATACAGAAATTAGGGTTCTGGGCTATTGACAAGCAGATGAATAATTTCGTGAATGATTTGCAGTTCAATTATAAATTCGACCAGGGAAATATAACGGCAGGTTTCTATAAATCCAACTGGAAATCCCATCAATACTGGAACTGGAGTAATATTTTGACAACCGCTACAGACCGGCCACAGCTTTTAAATCTGGTGAATCCCTCCATGGCGCCTTCAGCTACAGGATATTCCCAGACCTACAATGGAGTTAAAGATATGTCTTTCCTGATCAGAGATTCACAGATCCAGGGAAGTCTGAATGATGTGTATTTAAATGTGGATTATAATATCACCGATGCTTTAAGTGTGAATGGAGGGATGCGCTACAGCCGTGATTTCTACAAAGGCTACGGAGTTAACACCACCACTGCCAATCTGAACAATTCAGGACTGACTACTGACGGTACCCACGGTTTTGATACCACTACGGCAGATGATAATATGGCAGTACTGGGGAATAAATACACATACTGGTATTATGATATTAACAAAGTATCCTATACATTGGCTTCCAATTATAAAATCAACAGAAATAATGCGGTGTACGCACGTTTCTCACATGGTTTCAGATCTCCGAATGAAGAGGCCTATTACAATAATATGTCAGATCTGAGCGCCATTAAAGCGGTAGATACCAATCAGCTGGAAGTAGGGTACAAGTATTACTCGCGTACATTTGATATCGGAATCATTCCTTTTTATTCTACACTTAATAACCTTTCGTTCACAGATGTATTCTCAGACGGGACTTCAGAAAATAAATTCGCAAATACCACGAATTTCGGGGTAGAGATTGAAGGGTACACCAGATTGTTCAATAATGTTCTTGAAGTGACCTTTAACGGAACTATCCAGAGCCCGAAATACAAGGACTTTACAGGAAAGAATGCGGACGGAACTACTTTCGATTATGATGGAAACACGGTAAGAAGAATGCCTAAATTCTACTTTAATATTTCTCCTGCCGTAAACATCACCAAGCAATGGAGAGCTTACGTAAGCATGAATTATTATGGAAAACGTTTCCAGAACGAAGGAAATACGGATGATAATATCCTGCCTTCATTCACAGAAATGGGAGCGGGGATGTCTTACCAGTTAGGAAAAATACGTTTCGCCGTAGACGGAACGAATATCTTCAACACCATCGGAATTACCGAAGGAGACCCAAGATCACAGACTACAGCCGGAACAAACATCAGAATGGCAAGACCAATCATGGGTGCGGCTGCAAGAGCTTCTATCACATTAGATTTCTAAACTTATATTTATTTTCTTCATAAAAAAACCGTCAGGAACGTTTCCGGCGGTTTTTGCTTTTTGGGGAAATGAGAGTGGAGAATCAAAATTTTAGATGCCAGATATTAGATGTCAGATAACAGACATCAGATTTCAGACCAGAGTATGATTGTCTAAACTATTTACATTAATTTTAACTAATAACTAATAACTAATAACTAATAACCAGCAACTCTCCAACCTATTTAAAAAACGGATTATACTGCTTCTCAAAGCCAATCTTCGTAGGATTGCCATGACCGGAGAAAACCTGGGTTTCATCGTCCAGGATAAATAATTTGTTGGTAATGCCGCTGATCAGTTGTTCGTGGTTTCCTTTGTAAAGATCAGTTCTTCCGATACTTCCTTCAAACAAAACATCACCGGAGATCATAAATTTCTGGTCTTCATTATGGTAAACAACGCTTCCCGGAGAATGCCCAGGAACGTGGTATATATTAAACTTTTCTCCGTCCAATTCCAGAACTTCACCCTCGTTAACGTATACGATATCTACTTTCACAGGATCAATAGAGAATCCGAATCTCATTCCGCTGGCCTGAAGCATATCCAGGACCTCCTGATCCTCCTGATGAAGATGAACCGGAACTTTAAAGGTATCAAAAGCCCACTGAAGCCCAAGAACATGATCTATATGGGCATGCGTCAAAAGAATCTTCTGAATCTTTAATTCGTTTTCAGAAATAAAGCTTTCTATCGCTTTGGTTTCCTGTTCATTCATATTTCCCGGGTCAATCAGCCAGGCGTTTTTATTTTCGTTGTAAAGGATGTAGGTATTTTCGCTGGCGAAATTGAAGACGAAGCCTTGAATCTGAAGCATAACTGGTATTTTTTTATTTCAAAAATACGATATTATTAAGAAAATCCCGATTTTTCGTTATCTTCGTCATAATGAAAACATTGCGAATACTTTTACTTTCTTTGGGCGGACTGGTATTTGGACAGAATATCCAGAGCATCCAGCTTTTTAATCCGCAGACAAATGACGAAACACCTGTGATCAGGTTTGGTGAACAATTGATTTTAAGCTTTGACGACCTTACCAATTCCAGCGAAATCTATAGGTACACCATTAAACACTACGACAGAAACTGGAATGATGACAACCTGTTTTTTACTGAGATTGCCACAGGAAGTCTGAACGGGCTTTTAGATAAATTCGAGTATTCTTTTAATACCATACAGGCTTATACCCACTATAAACTTACATTCCCCAATGATAAGATGCAGCCGAAGATTTCAGGGAATTTTGAATTGATTGTTTACAAAGATTCGGCAGAAAAGCCTCTTTTCAAAAGACGTTTTTATCTGGTAGAAGATGCAGCCACTGTTGCTTTAAACATCTCAAGGATCGCAGATGCCAAAAACCCGAATGTCAATCAGCGGGTAGAAGTAAAAGCAGCTTCCAAAGCCGGAGACCTTTCTTCCAATGTGAATTCTATGACACTGAATGTCATGCAGAATAATAACCCGAATGTAGTAATCAGCAATCAAAAACCGAGCGCTACTCTGGGTAATCAGCTTCTTTTCCAGCAAATGAATTTAACATTCCCGGGAAATAACGAATTCTACTATTTTGATAATAAAAATATGAATATGGCCGCCGATATGGTGAGTGCTACAGAACTAAAGGACGGGGTCAACCAAACGTACCTTCACCCGGTATGGGCTTTTCCTCTGAATTACCAGTATCAGCCGGACGTGAACGGAGCATGGTATTACAGAAGGAATGATTTGGGGCTGGAAAGAAATGCAGAGCGGGAAGCAGATTATTCGTGGGTTTATTTTTCATTGGAATCTGATCCTGTGGATAAAGAAATTTATGTATTGGGAGGCTTCAATGATTTTAAACCGGGCAAAGAAAACCAGATGCAGTACGATGCAGCCAATAAAAAGTATGTAGCCAAAATATTCCTGAAGCAAGGTTTTTATAACTATATTCTTGCCACGAAAGAAAGCAACGGATCCTTAAATTTCGGAGAGGTGAACGGTAATTTCTGGCAGACGGAAAACCTGTACCAGGCATTTTTATACTATGCGCCTTTCGGACGAAATTATGACGGACTGATGGGATATGGGGAGTTCAGAACGCCTATTGGGAAATAGTTCAGACATAAGATCTTTTTATAGTACAGCCTTCATTTTTAGGAGGGCTTTTTTTATGATAAATCTCTCGCAGATTAAGCAGATATTGCAGATTTTAAAACTTGGTACGTGTTTTTTGAAACATTAAGAATTAGTTAAGGAGATAAGAATAGTTAAGGAAAAACCTTTGATTTTTTTTAAGCTTAAGTGCACTTTACTCACGGATCATTTAACTTAAAATTTTAAAGTGTCAAAAAAACTTTTGCGCCTTTTGTGATTAAAATTTCCTACAGATTGCACGGATTTTCACAGATGTTTGTGCTGTTTTTGGTTGAATTATTAATATAAAAATCTTTGATTTTTTCTAAACTTATGTGAACTTCTACGTACTCCCATATTAAACTTCAAATGACTAAAGTGTCAGAAAACTTTTGTGGCTTTTGTGATTAAAAATTTCCCACAGATTGCATGGATTTTCACAGATGTTTGTGGTCATTTGTGAAATCATTCGTGTTATTTGTGTTTAGTATGATAAAAAAAGGAACTGTATTGTACAGCTCCTTATATATTTTAAACCAGATAAAAATCATTCAGTTTTTCTTCGCAGAGGGTCTTTACTACCTCAATCCACCGGTCTTCATCATTCAGACATGGGATGTAATGGAAATTTTCTCCGCCGCCCTGCTGAAACTGTTCTTTTCCTTCCACAGATATTTCTTCCAGGGTTTCAAGACAGTCGGAAACGAAAGCCGGACATACAATCGCCAGGTTTTTTATTCCTTTTTTAGGAATGGTTTCCAACGTTTCATCAGTATAAGGCTCAATCCATTTATCTTTTCCTAATCTTGACTGGAAAGAGACGATGGTTTTTTCTTTAGGAAGTCCCATTTTAGCGATGACAGCTTCTGTGGTTTTATAACACTGATGTCTGTAGCAGTATGCATTGTGACTATCAACCTGGCTGTTGATACAGTTGGCATCATCAATTTTGCATGTGTCTGACGGATCCGTTTTATAAATATGTCTTTCCGGAACTCCGTGATAGGAGAACTGTAAGGCATCAAAATTTTCAGGAAGTTTTTCCTTAATACTTTCTGCCAGGCAGTTGATGTAAATATCCCGGTTGTAAAAAGGCTGGATATAATTGATTTTTACGGCCGGGAATTTCTTTTTTCTTACTTCCTCAGCTTTTTCAATCACCGTTTCCGTAGTACTCATCGCATACTGCGGGTATAATGGAAAAAGAACGATCTCCGAAACGCCCTGATCCACTAGTTTTTGAATTCCGGTCTCAATGCTTGGTTCTGCGTATCTCATCCCGATTTCCACGGGAACATCCACTATTTTCTGTAATTTCTTCTGAATCTTTTCAGTGATTACAATCAGCGGTGAGCCCTGATCCGTCCATACGGTTTTATAAGCTTCTGCAGATTTTGCCGGTCTTGTATTTAAAATAATTCCGCGGACAAGAAGTGCACGGAAAATCCAGCGGTAATCAATAACTCTTTCATCCATCAGGAACTCATCAAGATATTCCTTTACATCTTTTACCGCCGTTGATCTTGGCGATCCCAGGTTGACTAATAAAATTCCTTTTTTTGAGCTTAGGGATTCTTTCTGCAAAACTTTATTTTTTAATTATAATAATTTCAATTGACAGGGTGTGATTCAGGATTGGAGAACCAGGAATTTAGATATCAGATAACAGACATCAGATTTCAGACCAGAGTTACGATAGAATAAAGTTATATTAATTTTAATAACTAATAACTAATAACTAATAACTAATAACTAATAACTAATAACTAATAACTAATAACTAATAACTAATAACTAATAACTAATAACTAATAACTAATAACTAATAACTAATAACTAATAACTAATAACTCTAATAAAACTCTCCAACCCAAAAACTCCTATCCGTTCACCGCTTCCACTCTCTCCACCAGGTCCGGAACGAACTGTTTTAAAATATTTTCAATTCCGTTTTTCAAAGTAGCTGTAGAGCTTGGACATCCTGAGCACGCTCCCTGTAAAAGCATTTTAGCGGTTTTATGTTCCTGGTCGTATTCCATCAATGAAATTTTTCCACCGTCGTTTTCCACTGCAGGGGCTACATATTCGTTCAAGATATCAGAAATTTTCTGTTCGTCGTCGGTATATTCTCTGTTGATAATTTTCTCAACAGGGTTTTCATGTTTCTGAGCTTCAATAGTTGAAATTTCTCCTCCGTTCTGAAGGTATTCCGCAATAAAACCGCGTACCGCCATCATCACCTGATGCCATTCTACAGATTCATCTCTGGTTACGGCCACAAAATTGTCAGAAATAAAGATTTCTTTAGCGAATTCAAATTCCTTAAAAATAGCCTCTGCTAAAGGAACGCCGGCTGCGGTTTCTCTTGATTTTACTTCCACAAAACCTTCAATCAGCATTTTATTGGAAACAAACTTCATCGCATTTGGATTAGGCGTCATTTCCGCATAGATCTGATACATTTCCTTCTTTTTCTGAAGGTAAATTCTCGGGTTGGCCAGCAATTCATCTTCAATTACATTTTTCAGGCTTTCTGCTACATGTTCCCATTCTACAGTGTCCTGTTTTGCTACTGCTACAAAATTAGCCGTAACAAAAATTCTTTCCACAAAAGGATAGTTGAAAAGTTCCTGAGCTAAAGGAATTTCTGAAATATCTGAACTTCTGTCCAACTCTAAAGAGCCCGGGATCAGGTTATAATCCGCGACAAATTTCATCACTTTCGGGTTTTCAGTTGGTTCTATAAGTATCGTACGCATTTTTTCGTTAAATTTGAGATACAAAAATACGCAATTAGAAATTAGAAGTTGAAGATTAGAAATTAGATTTTTGCTATCACCGTCATTTAGAAATAGAAATTTGAGGTTAGATGTGAGATTGCAGATATCAGATATCAGACTTTAATGGTATTATTTTTTCAAATAAGCTTATTTTTATTCAAATAAAATATCAGAAGTTATAGAAAGCCGGCAGAATCTGCATGTTCAAATTAACTTATTTTCAAATTTTCAAATTAAAGCTATGGCAATTGTAAAAGAACTTTTAGGGAAAACACCTCAGATAGGGGAAGGTACATTTTTGGCAGAAACGGCCACCGTTATCGGTGACGTTACCATGGGAGTCAACTGCAGCATCTGGTATAATGCAGTGATCCGGGGTGATGTGCACTACATCAGAATGGGCGATAAAGTAAATGTTCAGGACAATGCTATGCTGCACTGTACCTATCAGAAACACCCTTTAAATATAGGAAACAATGTTTCTATCGGACACAATGCAATCGTTCACGGCTGTACCATCAAAGATAATGTTCTGATCGGGATGGGCGCTATCGTAATGGATGATTGCCTTGTAGAAGAAAATTCTATTGTGGGCGCAGGTTCCGTAGTAACACAGGGAACCCACATCAAGTCCGGAGAAGTATGGGGCGGGGTTCCTGCCAGGAAAATAAAAGATATTTCAGCCCAGCTGCTGGAAGGTGAAGTCAACAGGATCGCAGATAATTATGTGAAATATTCTTCATGGTATAAGGAGAACCTGGAGGTAGGTAGCTAGTTTGAGTGGGAGAGTTTTAGAGTTATGAAGTATGAGTTATAAGTTTAGAGTTATTAAAATTTAACACAACTTTTACTTTATCATACGCTTGTCTGAAATCTAATGTCTCATATCTGGCATCAAAAATAATCATTAATACATTTTACTTTTTACATCTTACATAATACAATAAAGCTCCATCATAACCGATAGAGCTTTTTTCAATCCTTAGTATCAACTCCTGAGTTGAGTTTTGTGTTGGATATATAACCTTTGCTTTGATTTTTTCTTTTATTGTTCTGCTGTGATCAGCTGGACCTTTCCATTGATGCATTTAACGGAGGTAGGCGGCATAATCATCATACAGTCTGATACAATATTATATTTTTCATTGAAAGCCTTTACTTTCTGAGTATATTCTTCGATTCTCGGTAGCAGGGTAGTTTCCATTTTTTTAGGAAATGCGATGTATTGCTGAGGTCCTCCACAGGCTTTCGCACCCATAGGGGCAAATGTCCATTCTGATGCATTGGCGCATTTTTCCCTGGATGATTCAGATTCAATGGCCGCCTTTAATTTATCCAGCTGAGCCTGCTCATATTTCTGGCTATCTTCATCTGCGGGTCTTTCTGCAATATCTTTAGGAAGATTCGTATCCATATTTTTGGATGAAGTACATGAAATAAAGGTAAATGTAGTAGATAATACCAGTAATGGAATGTGGATTAGGAATTTTTTCATTTATAAATTTCTTTTCTGTTAAAGAATTTTCAAAAGTTATGCCAAGGTAAGAAATTCAAATTCATTTCCGTAATTTTGGAGCACGATGAACAATCATTTTTTTGACTTAATAGAGCATACCAACAGAAGCGTTTTTCTTACGGGGAAAGCCGGAACCGGAAAAACAACTTTCCTTAATGAATTTGTAAAGAAAACAAGGAAAAAGTATATTGTAGTGGCACCTACGGGAATTGCTGCAATCAATGCCGGTGGAGTAACCATTCATTCCATGTTTGGGCTGCCTTTAAGAACTTTTTTACCGACTACAGACCGTATTGACGGAAGTTTGGCGAATAATATTGCTGATCTGATGCCGCATTTCAAATACAGAAAAGATAAACTGAAACTTTTACGCGAAGTGGAGGTCCTTATTATTGATGAGGTTTCTATGTTGAGAGCTGATGTCCTTGATATGATGGATTTTTCGCTGAGATTTATCAGACGGAATAACCAGCGGTTTGGCGGGGTTCAGATGTTGTTTATCGGGGATCTGTACCAGCTTCCGCCGGTGGTCCGGGATGAGCATATTTTAAAGATCTGCTATCAGTCGCCCTTCTTTTTCGACAGTCTGGCGGTGAAAGATATTCCGCTGCTGACCATTGAACTGACCAAAGTGTACAGGCAGTCCGATGAAAAGTTCCTGGAAATCCTGAATGCTATCCGTGACGGTGATGTGGCCAATATCAATTTTGAAGACCTGAATGAACGATATGATCCTGATTTCAAAGCAGGAACAGATTCTTACGTTTATCTGTGTTCACACAATAAAATGGCGGATGAAATCAATCAGGAAAAGCTGGAGGAAATCAATCTGACCGTTAAAACTTATGAGGCTAAGCTCTTCGGGGATTTCAAGGAAAACCAGTTCCCGAATGAACAGTTTTTAGAATTAAAGGTGGGTGCACAGGTCATGTTCATCAGAAATGATATTACCGGAGAAAAAAAATATTTCAATGGGAAATTGGGGGAAATTTCTTCTTTGGACGATAATGAAATAAAAGTGGTCCTTGAAGGCAGTGAAAGGGAAATTACCGTTAAACGGGAAGTCTGGGAACAGAAAAAATATTTCCTGGACACTGAAAAAAATATCAAAGAAGAAGTTCTGGGAAGTTTTGAGCAGTTCCCGATAAAACTGGCTTGGGCGGTTACTATTCACAAAAGCCAGGGGCTGACGTTTGATAAAGTGATCATAGATGCGGGAAAAAGCTTTACAGCCGGCCAGGTGTATGTGGCGCTGTCCAGATGCCGTACGCTGGAAGGGATTGTTTTAAAATCTAAAATCACCCCTGAAGTTATTTTTAAAGACAACAGAATCCTGCAATTCCAGGGGAATACCTTTGCAAATGATAACGTAGAAGCCATCCTGAACCGTGAAAAATATGACTACAGCATCAGGAAAGTGCTTCGTACCGTGAATTGTCTGTGGTTTCTGAATGAAGTGGAAGAATGGAATAAACTGTCCATCACCACAAAAAATATTGACCACGTAAAAACCAATCAGCTTTATCTTCAACTGAAACATGAAGTCGTTAATCTAGGAAAGATCTTCGAAAAACTGGAACGGGTCATTTCCCAGAAGGTCAATAATTTTATTGAGAATAAAGAAGAATGGTCAGAAATTGAAAGCAAAACCAAAGGAGCGGTTAATTTTTTCTTTACAGAGATCCGGGATAAAGTTTTTAATCCGCTGAAAGAATTCTATGCTGAAATTAAGGGGGCAAAAGGTCTGAAGCAGTACAATGAAGAATTCAGGAACTGGCTGGAAGACACTGAGGAATACCTGAACAGCCTGAAGGAAGCCCATCTGCTGGAAACGAAACTTTTAGATGAAAAAAACGATAAGGAAATCAGTCTGAAAATTGCAAAAGTGCCTTCCCAGGTATTGACATTCCAACTGTTTGAACAGGGCAAGACCATCGGGGAAATTGCTCTGGAAAGAGGTCTGGTAAAAGAAACGGTGATCGGGCATCTGGCAAAATTTGCAGAGCAGGGATTACTGGATATTTCAAGAGTAATTACTTCGGATAAGATCAAAACATTTGAAACAGAATTTTACAAAAGTCCTCATGAAACCTTAACGGAATGGAAGAATGCGCTGCCTAATGATTTTGAATTTAATGAAATCAGAATTTTGATTAATCACTATAATTTTAAGAAAGAGAAATCAAATAAATAGTGAACTTAATCATGGTTTTTAGACTATTTATTTTAATATTTTAGTAGTTCAAAATCGTATAATGTGATATAATCGATTTTATGTGCCCAAATTTCATTTGAACTAGCATTTGGAAATGCTCCATTTATTGAAGTGTTTTCAAACTCATCCTTAAAATAGTATTTAATGTTCGCTTTATAGTCCAATGGAGTTTTTAAATTATTTCTTAGGTGAAGTAAAGTCTTCCAATCTTTATCTTCTTTTCCATCGTTATAATAGGCTCCCATAAAAAAGATTTCAACGGTATTATCTTTAGGATTTTCGGAGAAGAGCTTTTTAGATTTTTCTAATGAATAATATTCTTCATATGGTTCAATATTCAATACACGATATTGATATTTACCCTCTTTGAGTTCTTTAAGTTCAAGAGTTACCTTTGAACCAATTGAAAATGTGAAAACGCCATAGTCAGTTGGAAATTTGGTTGGAATGTTTATTTTTTGAGAAATTAGTTTACTTCCAAAAATTAAAATGGTGAAAATTAATAATAGTTTTTTCATAGATCAATTATGTTAAAATAGTCTAAAAAGCAACTTTTCAAATATATACAATTTCTCATACACAAAAGATGACGATGGAAATACAATTTTCAATAGTTTTTCCCTGAACTATCCAATCCATTCTTTCAATTACAAAAAGTAACTAATGCAATTTTATTGGTTTAAATTTGTATGGTTTTAAACCTAAAATTTAAAATATGAAATTACCTGCTGTGATTCCATATTTCCTTTAAAAATAAATATCTGATATGAAAAATTTTGAAATATCGGTGCTGGATCTTGCGCCCGTAAAGCAGGAAAAAAGCATTCACGATACGTTTCAGGACAGTTTATCTTTAGCAAACCATACTGAACATTTAAACTATAAAAGATTCTGGCTGGCTGAGCACCACAACATGGCGAGCATTGCCAGCTCAGCAACATCCGTTCTTATCGGTTTTATTGCCAACGGAACCAAAACCATACGCGTAGGATCGGGTGGCATCATGCTTCCAAATCACAGCTCGCTTGTTATCGCAGAGCAGTTCGGAACCCTGGAATCCCTTTTCCCGGGAAGGATTGATCTTGGTCTGGGGAGAGCACCGGGAACTGACGGCCTTACCGCTCAGGCTTTGGGCCGGAATCCTTCCATCATCAATAAGCAGTTTCCAAGACAAATCCTGGAATTACAGACCTATTTTTCAAAAGATAATGCAGATGCCTTGGTTCGCGCTATTCCGGGAGAAGGACTCGATATTCCACTTTACATTCTCGGATCCAGTACGGATAGTGCATGGCTGGCTGCAGAGCTGGGACTTCCTTATGCTTTTGCCGGACACTTTGCTCCTGAGCAGATGGAAATGGCTTTTAAGATTTACAGGGAACATTTTCAGCCTTCAGAACAGCTGCATCAGCCTTACATCATAGCCTGTATCAATGGGGTAGCAGCTGAAACTTCCGAAGAAGCGCATCAGATTTCCACCACTTTATTCCAGGCATTCCTCAATATCATAAGAAACGACAGAAAGCCTTTCGCTCCGCCAGTTGAGGATATGGATGATATCTGGTCGCCGATGGAAAAATCTATGGTGTTGCAGAAACTAAAATATACATTGATCGGAAATCAGACAGAAATTGAAGAAAAGATGAAAGATTTTCAGGAAAAATTCAATGTGGATGAATTAATGATCAACTCGCATATCTACGATCATCAGAAAAGACTGAGATCTTATGAAATTTTCAGAGAGGCCGCAACGTCTTTATCCAAAGCCTGATAAACCATTCATATTAATTGGCAGATGCCTATTTTTATAAGTATCTTTGCACAAATAAAAAGTAAACATGTCTGATATTAAATTGAATACTATTCCAGAGGCTATTGAAGACCTTAGAAATGGTAAAATAATCATAGTAGTAGATGATGAAGACAGAGAAAACGAAGGTGATTTTCTTTGTGCTGCGGAGCTGACAACACCGGAAATTATCAATTTTATGGCATTCCACGGAAGAGGGCTGATCTGTATGCCGCTTCCTGAAAAAAGATGCGACGAGTTGGGTCTTGAAGTAATGGTAAGCAGAAGCAGCGATCCTAAGGAAACCGCTTTTACCGTATCTGTAGACCTTCTTGGAAACGGAACTTCTACAGGGATTTCTGCAGGAGACAGAGCCAAAACAATTTTAGCTTTAATGGATGAAAAGTCCAAACCTACAGATTTCATGAGACCGGGGCACATTTTCCCGCTTCGTGCAAGAAAGGGAGGGGTTTTAAAAAGAGCTGGCCATACAGAAGCTGCGATTGACCTTACGTGTCTTGCCGGATTAAAAGAAGGAGGCGTAATCTGTGAGATTATGAATGACGATGGTACCATGGCACGTCTGCCGGATCTTCAGGTTTTTGCCCAAAAGCACGATATGAAAATTGTTTCCATCGAAGATCTGATTCATTATCAGTTGAAAAAAGGAAACCTTATTGAAAGACTAGAAGAAAGAAAAGTAAAAACAGCCTACGGCGAGTTTGATTTCTTTGCATTCAGAGAAACTTCCAATGACCAGATTCATTTTGCTTTGACAAAAGGTTCATGGACCGTTGATGAGCCTGTTTTGGTGAGAGTTCAGTCTTCAGATTCTTATTTTGATGTATTGACCAGACTGAATAATGGTGAAAAACCATTACTTGAAAAAGTAACCAATATGATCAACGAAGCCGGAAAAGGAGCCGTAATTTTCATCAATAATGTTTCAAACTCTGAAAATACACTGAGAAAATTACAACAGTTTATCAACTATCAGGACGGGCAGGAGCAGCATCCTACATTGGCGTACAACTATCGTGACTACGGTATCGGAACTCAGATCCTGAAAAACCTTGGAATCAATAAATTCAAAGTCATTACACAAAACCCTGGTATCAAGCCACAGGTGGGAGGATATGATGTAGAGGTGACGGAATTGGTTCAACTGTAAAAAGTGAATGGACAATTGTCAATAATGAATTGTTAATTGTCAATTTTATCAAAATATATTTAAAATAAAAAGGTTTAGAAATTTCTAAACCTTTTTTATTTTTGATGTTATAATGAGATAAGAATCAAGAGCCAAGATTTAGATGCCAGATATTAGATATCAGATTTCAGACAAGAGTGTAATTGTCTAAAACTATTAATTTTAATAACTAATAACTAATAACTAATAACTAATAACTAATAACTAATAACTAATAACTAATAACTAATAACTAATAACTAATAACTAATAACTAATAACTCATAACTCATAACTCAAATACTAGTCCGATTTCATCAAACTTCCTGAAGCCGTTCAAAAAGTCTTTGACATTCATTCTTTTCTTTCCTTCCAGCTGCAGTTCCAGAGGATAATAGAATCCGTCCTGCGTGTAGATTTTAAAGTCATTTTTTGAAATATCTGAACTCCCGACAGGTTTACTATGATGGGAAAGCTCAAATTTTCCACTGAATATTTTTAATCCTTTTTCTTCTTCTCCAATTTTTAAAGTAGTGAAAGCAGCCGGATAAGGCGACATTCCCAGAATAAACTGATGAACGGTTTTTGACGGCGCATTCCAGTTGATCTTAGTATCTTCTTTAAAAATTTTATAGGCATTTTTAGGATGTTCCACGTGAGGCTGAGGTTTCTCAATGATTGAGTTTTCGGCCAGCCCGTCCAATGTTTTTACCACCAGTTTTGAACCCATTTCCATTAGCCTGTCGTGAAGGCTTCCTGCATTTTCATTTTCCAGAACGGGAATTTCTTCCTGCAGGAGAATATTTCCTTCATCAATTTTTTCATTAATAAAGAATGTTGTGGCGCCTGTTTTTTCTTCACCGTTAATCACCGCATAGTTGATGGGTGCAGCCCCTCTGTAATCAGGAAGAAGGGAGGCATGAAGATTGAAAGTTCCCATGGCAGGCATTTCAAAAAGAACTTTCGGCATCATTCTGAAGGCAACCACTACAAAGACGTCGGCATTCAACTGTCTCAAGGATTCCAAAAACTCAGGATTTCGTAATTTCTCCGGTTGAAAAACAGGAATATGATGTTCTGAAGCATAGACTTTTACGGGAGACTGACTGATCTTTTGGCCACGGCCACTGGCTTTATCCGCAACCGTTACAACACCTACCACTTTATGATTAGACTGATGGATAGCCTCCAAAGAAGTTTTTGCAAATTCCGGAGTTCCTAAAAAAACAACTTTCAATGATTTCATACTGCAAAGATAAGGGTTTTGTTTGGGGGAGAGAGTTTTTTTGAGTGGGAGAGTTTTAGGGTTTGAGAGTTTGAAAATAAGGGGGATGAGTTATGAGTTATGAGTTATGAGTTGCTGGTTGGCAGTTGCAAGATTTTCTGTGAAAATATTTACTCTCTAAACTATTTGTCTGAAATCTGATATCTGGCATCTGACGTCTAAAATCTTTATCCGTTCATCATTTACTTGCGAAGCAAAATTCACCATTCACTTTTCACCCTTCATAATTACTCATTACCAATTACTCATCACTCATGATTCAGTGCATACGTTCTGAAATTCAGCATTTTTATTTTGCCCGAGTCCAGAAGGTAGATCAGGTTTTCCAGAATATTATTTTTTGAATGGTAATTGAGCTGTACGGAAAGTTCTTCGATGGTGGAAGGTTTTTTCGCCAGTAAATTGATGATCTGCTGGGAGATGTTTTTCCCGAAAATAGATTGTTTGTTCTTTTCACAGACGGAGCATTGGCCACAGTTTTTTGAATTCTTTTCCCCAAAATAAGCGAGGATAAGTTTCATTTTACAGTAATCATTATTTTCTATAAAAAACTTGATCTCTTCCCATTTCTGGATCTTGTTTTTCTGAATATGTTCAAAGAGTTTCCAGTAAGCCGAATTAATGGTTCGCTCATCCCGCGGTTTCAGAAACTTGATACTGGACAGGGCACCATCCACATATTCCAGATATTGTTTTTGCTGAAGTTCTTTCAGTCGCTCTTTAATTAGAGGAACACTGATTCCGATCTTGTTACTGACCTGCTGTTCGCTGAACATCACTTTATGCGTAGTAATCCCGGATATGGAACGCAGCAAAAGCTCAATAAAATAAGCATCTTTCTGTGGAAGCTGATCTATTTCTTCCGCATCGAAAAGAAGTTCGATTGAGGAGAGGCTTTTATTGTCGTTATGGTAAATGATTTCCTGATTGTGCAGGAAATTAAGGACATTGCTGATTTTGGCTTTGGAGAGCCTTGTGAAATTTTGTATCCCCTGAATATTTAACTGGAAAACTTTCTCCGGAAGTTCATATTCTGCCACCTGGAAAATGGAGTAGAGGTAGGTGATGATTTTTAAAAACTCAGCTTTGTTGGGAGTCTGATTTTTTAAAATTTCATCAAAATGAAGAAGTTCCTGTTTGTTCCACAAAAGAAATGCATAGCTGTCTTTTCCATCTCTTCCCGCTCTTCCGATTTCCTGATAATAATTCTCTAAAGACGGGGCAGGGGAATAGTGAATCACAAAACGGACATTGTCTTTATCAATTCCCATTCCGAAGGCATTGGTGGATATAAGGACTTGATTGTCACTGTTGTTCCAAAGCGACTGTCTGGCGTTTTTTTCTTTTGTGGTTAAACCCGCGTGAAAATAATCTACATTTTTAACCTGGTTTTTTTTGAGGAATTCTGCCAGCATTTCTGCATCCTTTCTGGTTCTTACGTAGACAATTCCCGAATCGTTATTATGTTTTAAGATGTCAAATACGCGCTGAAATTTATCGGAGACTTCATCCATAAAGATCCGTATATTTTCTCTTTTAAAACTTTTCTGAAAAATGGTAGGCTTTTTTAATTCCAGTTTGGTTTTAATTTCTTCCAGCACTTTCGGGGTTGCAGTAGCGGTCAGGGCCAGACATGGAATTTTTGGATGATTTTTCCTGAATTCTTTAATATTCTGGTAGCTCGGTCTGAAATCCTGGCCCCATTCGGAAATACAGTGGGCTTCATCTACTGCAATAAATGACAGTTGAATTTCTTCAATATTCTGCAGAAACTGTGTGTTGGTAAGTCTTTCCGGCGATACGTATAAAAGCTTGGTAAGTCCGTCTTTACAACGATCGTAGACGGCTTCTGCATCATATTCATCCAGCTCAGAAGAAAGGTATTCCGCTTCAATGCCACGTTGTTTTAACTGGCTTACCTGATCCTTCATCAGGGCCAGAAGGGGGGAGATCACCAGACAGGTTCCTTCCTTCATTAAAGCAGGAAGCTGGTAGCAGAGCGATTTTCCGGCACCCGTGGGAAGCAGGACCAGGCAGTCGTTTTCATTAATGACAGCATTAATAATCTCCTCCTGAGAATCTCTAAAACTGTCGTAACCCCAAAAATATTTGAGGGTATCATATTTTAATTTTTGGAAATCCTGCGCAGAAATCATGAGGTAAAAGTAGTAAAAGTATTACAACAAAAAAAGCCGTGCACTGCACGGCTTTCGAATATATTAGCTGTATATTATTTTGCTTCGAAGTATACTCTTCTGTTGGCTCTGTTTTTCCATTCAGGACATTTAGTAGCCGGCTCACACTCAGGATATTTAAGGTCTTTTTCACCTTTTCCTACCGCGTTGATTTTTCCAGACTGAACTCCGTTTTTGATCAGATAATTTTTAACGTTATTTGCTCTTCTTTCAGAAAGTTTCTGGTTGTATGCATCTGTACCTCTTGTATCCGTAGCACCAATTACGCTATAAGAACCTGTTGAAGAGTTGATATAGTTCACGGCATTGTTAAGGATAGGAGTGTTTGATGGTAAAATTCTATCAGAATTCAGATCAAACTCAATGCCTTCAAGTTTTGTTTCAGTTTCTACCACAGGTCCTGCAGTAGTGGTAGGGCATCCGTTGTTTTCAACAGGTCCCGGAACTGTTACACACTTATCGTAAAGGTCAATTACTCCGTCAAGGTCAGTATCAAGAGCTACACCGGCACCATCCACTCTTGCACCTGCAGGAGTATCAAGCTGTCTGTCCCAATCGTCACAAACTCCGTCGTTATCAGCATCTCCTTTTTTACATACCTCAATATCCTGGTTTTTGTTAGCCAGAACATCAAGTTTGTAATAGATTTCCTGAAGCGGGTCATGCCACATTAAGTGAGACTCGTGTTTTCCTAATTTTAGTGAAATACCTAAAGTAGCATTGAAGAAGTTATCAGATACCTGCTCTTCACGTCTGTTGATTACACTGTATTTGTCCCCGCCTCCGTCGAATTCATCATCACCGGTTACTACATACATTAATCTACCTTCAAGGTCAATTCTGTTGTTGATTTTATACTTTAAACCAGCACCAGCCTGCATAAACATAGATCCAAGTTTGAATGGCTTAACCTCAGTCATCAGCTTTTGTCCTTTAATGTCTTTCTGGTACGCTCTGTATGCTATGGTACCAATACCTGCATACCCGTGAAGTGCCCATCTGTAAGGAGAATGGTTGTCTACTCTTCTTAAAAGATTCGAGAAGTTGATATCTCCCAATAAAGAGATTGCATCATACTGTGTTCTTGCACCTACAGCTTTTGCATCCGGAGCAGCATCTTTTGTATTGAACCACCCCTGTCTTGTTTCACCTCTGTCGTACTGTAATTTCAAACCGAATGCGTGGGTAATCGCTTTATCAATACTTACATACGCAGAGTATCCGAAAAGGTTTTTACCGTTACCGTTCTTAATAGAGGTCAAATCAGAGGATTGCATCAATGGAACTCCGGCACCTGCTGAGATAGACCAGTCGTTAAATCTTTTTGATTGATTGGTAAACGGGGAAACATTGGCAGAACCGGAAGAAAATGTGTTCGGGTATTCTCCATTTGAAACTGCCGTTGAGTCTTGTGCATAGCTTACAGCTGGTATTGCCATCGCTAATGCTACAATTGCTAAACTTAATTTCATAGTGTTATTTTTTTAAGTTAATTTAAATGATTTTATTTCTGAAGTGATTTATTCCTAATGTTTTTATTTAAACAGCCTAAATGTACATAATTGCTTAAGTAGATTTGATCTGAAAAATAATATAAAGGTAGGTAAAATATTCGGTAGTAGAAAAAAATAACCGAAAAGAATTGAACTTTTCGGTTAATATTGATGTAAGAAATTTTATTATTTCTTCTTCTTCTTTTTAATCGGCTTCTTCGCAGGAGCATCTTCAAAATCTTTCTTTTTGATAGAATCCCAGTCTGAACTTTCTATAAAACGCACCGTAACTTTTCTGTCGGCCAGTCTTTCAGCATCAGAGGCTGTTGCAGGAACTACAGCTTCTGCGGAACCTACCCCTTTGGATTTTAAGACATTCTGGTTAACCCCTCTGCTTTCCAAAGCGGCTACTACAGCAGCGGCTCTTTCTTGTGACAGCTTTAGGTTATAGGCAGCATTTCCTTTAATATCAGTATGCCCCGTTAACAGGTAATTACCTCCTTTATCATTAATGATTTTTGCAGCAAGGTCTAATTTATCATTAGATTCAGGTCTGATGGTTGCTTTGTTGAAATTGAAGTATATATCCTTAAGATTTTGTTCTATTTCAACAGCCGTTTGATTGTTGTCAACTTTTTTTACTACCGGACATCCGTTGTTTTCAACAGGTCCAGGAACTGTTACACATTTATCGTAAAGGTCAATTACTCCGTCAAGATCAGTATCAAGAGCTACACCGGCACCGTCCACTCTTGCACCTGCAGGAGTATCAAGCTGTCTGTCCCAATCGTCACAGATGGCATCCTTATCAAGATCTCCTCTTTTGCATACCTCAATATCCTGGTTTTTGTTAGCCAGAACATCAAGTTTGTAATAGATTTCCTGAAGCGGGTCGTGCCACATTAAATGAGACTCGTGTTTTCCTAATTTTAGTGAAATACCTAAAGTAGCATTGAAGAAGTTATCAGATACCTGCTCTTCACGTCTGTTGACTGCGCTGTATTTGTCACCGCCTCCGTCGAATTCATCATCACCGGTT
Organism: Chryseobacterium phocaeense; assembly: GCF_900169075.1. Taxonomy (NCBI): domain Bacteria; kingdom Pseudomonadati; phylum Bacteroidota; class Flavobacteriia; order Flavobacteriales; family Weeksellaceae; genus Chryseobacterium; species Chryseobacterium phocaeense. The sequence goes on along the minus strand of NZ_LT827015.1, from coordinate 3,161,315 downwards.
ACTACATACATTAATCTACCTTCAAGGTCAATTCTGTTGTTGATTTTGTATTTCACCCCTGTACCAGCCTGCATAAACATGGATCCCAGCTTGAATGGCTCAACTTCTGTCATCAATTGTTGTCCTTTGCTGGTTTTCTGATACGCTCTGTATGCTATGGTACCAATACCTGCATACCCGTGAATAGCCCATCTGTAAGGAGAGTGGTTGTCTACTCTTCTCAAAAGATTTGAGAAGTTGATATCTCCTAATAAAGAGATGGCATCATACTGGGTTCTTGCACCTACAGCTTTTGCATCCGGGGCAGCATCTTTGGTATTGAACCATCCCTGTCTAGTTTCACCTCTGTCATACTGTAATTTCAAACCGAATGCATGAGTGATCGCCTTATCAATACTCACATAAGCAGAGTATCCGAAAAGGTTCTTACCGTTTCCGTTCTTAATAGAGGTCAGGTCGGAAGACTGCATTAAGGGTACACCAGCACCCGCTGATACAGACCAGTCATTAAATCTTTTTGATTTGTTCGTAAATGGGGAAACATTGGCAGAACCGGAAGAAAACGTATTCGGGTATTCTCCTGTGGAAACTGCTGTTGAATCCTGTGCATAGCCAGCAAAGGGAATTGCCATTGCTAATGCAGCAGCAGCTAAATTTAATTTCATCATGTATTTATGTATTAAAAAATTTTTTTTCTTTTATCAAAGAAAGCAGTCTTTCAACTGCTTTCTTATTTGTGTGTATTATTTAGTAGGACATCCGTTGTTTTCAACAGGCCCGGGAACAGTTACGCATTTGTCATATAAATCGATAACACCATCAAGGTCCATATCCAAAGCAACACCGGCACCATCTACTCTTGCGCCTGCAGGAGTATCAAGCTGTCTGTCCCAATCATCGCATACTCCGTCATTATCAGCGTCACCTTTTTCACATACTACAAGATCCTGAGATGCATTTTCCAGAACACTGGTTCTGTAGTAAGCTTCCTGAAGTGGATCATGCCATGCTAAGTGAGATTCATGTTTTCCTAGCTTGAAGGTAAGTCCTAAATTTACGGTCCATGCATTATCTGATCTGGAATCACTGATCATGTTGTATTTGGAACCTGCAGTAGTAGGATCGTAGTCGTTGGCTTCAGCCCATCCGCCTCCATCAAATTCATCATCACCGGAGATTACATACATGGTTCTGGCCTCGATGTCGATAAGCTTGGAAACTTTGTATTTCAATCCTATACCGAACTGATAAAATAGAGAGTTGATGTCGAAATCCTGTTTAATAAATAAAGGAACTCTTTTAGGGGCTTCGCTCCATCTGTACTCATTAGCATCATGAAGTGAGGTGTCATATCCCTGGAACCCAAGACCTGCATATCCGTGGAACGCCCATCTGTAAGGAGAATGGTTGTCTACTCTTCTCAAAAGGTTGGAAAAGTTAACATCTCCCATTAAAGCAACCTGGTTATACTTGGTTGTTGCTGTAGCAACGCCCCCGGCAACTCCTGCAGCTCCATCCAGTTTTCCTTTCTGTTTCGTTTCTCCTCTCTGATAGATAAGGCTCAGTCCAAAGACATGAGAAATCTGCTTATCAATACTTACATAAGCATTGTACCCCCAGTTTACTTTTTTGTCATAAAAAGACGTAAGATCAGAATGCGCCATGAATGCAGCACCTCCTCCAACGGAGATAGACCAGTCATTAAAACGTCTGGCTTTGTTGTCAAAACGCTGAACATTAGCGGAACCTGAAGAGAAAGTATTAGGATAATCAGCAGAAGAGCTTACTGAGATACTGTCCTGTGCGTAAGTCGCGATAGGCAGTGCGGCCAATAATAATAAACCTAATTTCATATATGTTTTATGTTTTATTTAGATAAAATCTTTCAATAATATTCTAGAAAATTCCCTTTCAAACAGATGTTTTTGATGAGGTATTTCTAATCTTTCTGATTTAAAAATCAAATTGTTATACTTAATGATGTCAATATCTATTATTCTGTCGCTATAACCCCCTGATGCTTTTGAATCATCAATTCTTCCCATCTCAATTTCTATATTTTTAATAAAATCAAGCAGTTGAACTGGAGAAAGATGCGTGAATATTACTGATGCAATATTACAAAAAATATTAGAACTGACAAATTCTACAGGGTCTGTTAACAAAAAATCGCTGGTTTGTGATATTTCGTTTCCGCCATCCCTTATTTTCTGCAGGGCAAGCTCTAAATTTTTTTTTTGATCTCCGAGGTTACTTCCTAGTAACAAAACGACCCTATGCTGCGACATATTGAAAAATTGATTGATTTATGAGAAGTTTCTTTAAAAATGTATTGGCAAATATAGTGGCAATTGTCCTATTATGTGCGGTATTTTTCGTCTTTTTCATTATGATGATGGTGTTCAGTTCCATGGGGAATGATAAATCCGTTTCTGTGAAAAAGAACTCTGTTCTGACGATTAATTTAAAAACTAATATATTGGACAGCCCTACTGAAGAAGAAGGGGGACTGTTCAACATCGGCGACAAAAATAAAAGTGTTCTTCTATATGATGTACTGGAAGCTATTAAAAAAGCCAAGACTGATGATAATATAAAAGGAATCAGTATTGAAGCAGATGACCTGCATGCCGGGATGACCCAGATTGATGATATCAGGAATGCGATTGAAGATTTTAAAAAGAGCGGAAAATTTGTTTATGCTTACGGAAATGCGGTTTCGCAGTCTGCTTATTATTTGGGATCAGTGGCGGATCAGTATTATCTTAATCCGTCAGGAATGATAGAATTAAAAGGTCTGGCTACCGAAGTGGCATTTTTTAAAGATTTTGCAGATAAATATGGCATCGGCATAGAAGTGATCAGACATGGAAAGTTCAAATCTGCCGTAGAGCCGTTTTTAAGAAATGATATTTCTCCGGAAAATAAAGAGCAGCTCAGCACTCTTTTAAATGATATCTGGAAAAATACATCTACCAAAATGGCAGTGTCTAGAAAAATTGATACGGCACAGTTCAGAACGGTTGTAGACAGTTTATATGGAATGATTCCTGAATTGGGATTAAAATATAAACTGGCCGACAAACTGATCCAGAAAACAGAATACGATCAGATGATCAAGTCTAAGCTGAGCCTTAAAGAAAAAGAAAAACTGAATAAAGTTTCATTAGCCGGTTATATCAGCTCATACGAAGGAGAGGACCAGGCGGGAGAGAAAGTGGCTATATTATATGCTTCAGGTGGAATTAATAATGGAGATGGGTATAACGAGATCTATTCCGAGAAGTACATCAAATACATCAAGGATCTTCAGAATGATGATAAAGTGAAGGCTGTTGTTTTCAGAATCAATTCTCCGGGAGGAAGTGCCAATGCTTCAGATGAAATTTTATTTGAGTTGCAGCAGCTGAAAAAGAAAAAGCCTCTGGTGGTTTCTTTTGGCGACTATGCCGCTTCAGGAGGATATTATATTGCGATGGCTGCAGATAAGATCTATTCAGAGCCTAATACACTTACTGGTTCCATCGGCGTTTTCGGAGTGATTCCTTATTATAAAGATATTGCCAATAAAAACGGAATCCGTTCAGATATTGTGGCTACCAATGCAAATTCCCAGTATTATTCTGCTTTAAACGGGGTTACACCTTACGGGGTCAATCTGATTACAAGAAGTGTGGAGGGAACATATAAAAGATTTGTACATTTTGTAACCCAGAACAGAAAGCAGACTTTCGAGCAGATCGATAGTGTAGGAGGGGGAAGAGTATGGAGTGGAGTTCGTGCCAAGCAGATTGGTCTTGTAGACGAATTGGGTACATTGAATGACGCTGTAAAATTTGCCGCTCAGAAAGCAGGTTTAAAATCTTACCATGTGTCCTCTTATCCGAAGAGAATGACACCATTTGAACAGATCTTTAAAGATCTTAATGAAGAAGATGTTTCAGCAAGGATCATTAAAAATAAAATAGGAAAAGCCAACTATGAGATCCTTCAGCAGATCACCAATGAAAAGCTGCAGTCTGAAGTGAAGATGGAAATGCCTTACCAGATTAAAATCAACTAAACTAAATTATATTGTACAGAAAATCCCGGATCTGAATTTCAGATCCGGGATTTTATTTTTTTATTAAAACTGTACGTTTAACTTTTCTTTGTGGCCATTCCGTAAATCCAGAGAACAATCAAAGCGCCTCCAATAGCCAGAATCCAGCTTCTTGGATTCCAGAATGAAGTAACGTCTCCCCAGTGAAGGATGTACACTCCAATAGCACCTCCAACGAATGCTCCAATGATTCCCAGAATAATAGTGATCAGCCAGCCGCCTCCCTGGTTACCGGGCATAATCATTTTTGCGATGGCTCCAGCCAGCAGTCCGAATATAATCCATGTTAAAATTCCCATAGTTGCAAATTTTTTAAGTGTTAATATTTATTGTTGTTTTGCTAAGTTAAGGGAAAACATGATATAAATCATCTTTTCTTGAAAAATGAGTCAACAAATTCCGTACCATTGAAAAGCTGAAGGTCCTGCATTTTTTCACCTACACCAATATATTTTACAGGAATCTGAAACTGATCTGATATACCGATCACTACTCCTCCTTTGGCTGTTCCGTCAAGCTTTGTCACGGCCAGGGCATTCACTTCCGTGGCTGCGGTAAACTGTTTTGCCTGCTCAAATGCATTTTGTCCTGTGGAACCGTCAAGAACCAGAAGGATCTCGTGAGGGGCATCAGGAATCACTTTCTGCATTACTCTTTTGATCTTGGAAAGCTCGTTCATCAGGTTAATCTTATTATGAAGTCTTCCCGCTGTGTCAATGATCACTACATCTGCATTTTGGGCTACAGCGCTCTGTACCGTATCGAAAGCTACAGAAGCAGGATCGGAACCCATTTCCTGCTTTACAATCGGAACGCCTACTCTTTCGCTCCAGATGGTCAGCTGGTCTACTGCCGCTGCTCTGAAGGTATCTCCTGCTCCAAGGACTACTTTTTTTCCTTCAGATTTAAACTGGTGAGCCAGTTTACCGATCGTGGTTGTTTTTCCCACACCGTTTACACCCACTACCATGATGACGTAAGGCTTTTTGGTTGTGTCAATATTTCCTGTACCTGCGTGAGGGTTTTCAAGAAGCAGGCCTGAAATTTCTTCCCGCAGAATATTGTCAAGTTCCCCTACGCCCACATATTTATCACGGGCTACACGTTCTTCAATCCTTTCTATGATTTTGATGGTTGTAGATGCGCCTACATCAGAAGCAATCAGAATTTCTTCAAGATTATCCAGTACTTCATCATCTACTTTACTTTTACCGACTACGGCCTTCGTCATTTTTTCAAAGAAACCCTGGCTGGATTTTTCCAGGCCTTTGTCTAATGTTTCTTTTTCTTCTTTTTTGAAAATATTTTTAAACCAACTCATAGTTTATTCTTATTTATTTTTTATAACTGCCGTGGCTTCTACTTCTATAAGCACATCATCTCTGAAGAGGCGGCTTACTTCCACAAGGCTGCTCACAGGAGGGTTTTCAAGGTTGATGTATAAGTCACGTATTTTTCTGAAATCCGGTGTTTTGGATATATCCGTAATAAAGATTCCCAGTTTTATAATGTCTTTTCCTGTAGCTCCATATTCTTTCAGGATACTTTCAATGTTTTTAAAAACCTGCTCCGTCTGTTTTTCAACGTCGTTTCCTACAAGATGGCCGGCTTTATCCAGCGGTACCTGTCCGGACAGAAAAATCATTTTAGACGATCCACAGTCAACACTTGTTGATTGTGAAAGCCCTTTGATGGTAAAAACCTCAGCTGAGTTTTTGTATTCTGCCTGACTCATCTTTTTCTGACTGAATGAAAATAGAAAAAATACGGTAAAAACCAGGATCAAAATCTTTTTCATCTGCAGGATATTTAATTGATTAGTAATCTGGTGAACAAAGATAACAAAAAAACTACCCAAAATATAAGCGGTTCGTTTTATATTGCATCTAAAGAACAGATGATTTTTAATACTTGTCCTGCTTTTTCAGCAACCGAAATTTATATACCCGGTTATCAGAGTTCTACTTCTTCACCTAACCTTGCGATATTGAAGCCTCGTTCTAAAACCTGTCTGCTCTGTTCACTGTCTGGTTGCAGTAGCTTATTGGTGTGGTTGAAATGAATAAAGAAGATTTTTTTTCTTTCTTTTTGAGGTAAATTTTTAAAAGCTTCCATGCTTTCTGTAATGAAAGGGTGGGGGATGTCTGCCAGATTTCGGTTTCCTACTTCTTCTGCATCATAAAAGGTACCGTCAAGAAAAGCATAATCCACGTTTTTGATAAAATCTGTAATATTGTGTTTCCACTTATTCCATTTGTCGATGTCCGGAATAAAGAGCGCTTTTTTGTGCGGACCTTTAATGAGATAGCCAACCGTTTCTGAGTATTCATCACGGTGTGGTACCTGTACCGGAGTTACTTCCAGGTTTGTACTGAGTTGTACGGGGGCTTCATTCTGCATTTCCCGGAGCGAAATATTATTAAGTTTTACTAATTGAGACCAGGGGCCGTTGTTTTCAAAAAATGCTTTGAGTTCTGGCATAGTGTATACCGGAACATTTTTAGAATTCATTCCTTCTTTTCCTAAATACATAAGCCCTGTATAATGGCCAATGTGAGCATGGGTAATAAAGATCCCATCAGGAGCGGTCTTTTTCGGGGTACCTGCATGTTCATGCAGCAACTGAACCTGTTGGGTGAAGTCCGGAGTAGCATCGAAAATATAGGTTTTCTGTAAATCATAATCCGTTACGCCTATGGAAGCTACTTTTCTATCCTGCTGAGGATGTTTCCAGAGATCTGCACAGCATGCCTTTTGACAGCCGATCTGTGGTGAGCCCGCATCCTGCACGTTTCCCAATACAATAAGTTTTACTCCCTTTGCAGACCTGTGTTTATTCTGAACAGTTTGTGATGGGCAGATCTGGCAGGCAATACCGAGCAACAGAATGAATAACTGCTTCATTTTTTGCGATTTTAGGAAACTAATATATGCAAAAAAACTACCCAAAATATGAGTAGTTTTTTATATTGTAAATAAAGCGGGGATTATTTCTTCAAATAACCGTCTACTTCGTCTGCATTCATTACTTTTTCTTCGAAAACGTAAGCACCTGACTTAGATGACTTAACCATTTTCACAACTTTAGTCATTTTTTTTGACTGACCACTTTGTAGGGTTGCTACTACTTTCTTTGCCATGGTAAATTATATTTTATAAATTACTTGATTTCTTTGTGAACTGTTACTTTCTTAAGAACAGGATTGAATTTTTTCAATTCCAATCTCTCAGTAGTGTTCTTTTTATTTTTAGTAGAAATGTATCTTGACATTCCTGGCATTCCGCTTTCCTTGTGCTCTGTACATTCAAGAATTACTTGAACTCTGTTTCCTTTTTTTGCCATGATTTATTAATTCTTTTTAATCAATCCGTTTCTAGTAGCTCTTTCAATAGCTTCTTCGATTCCAATCTTGTTAATCACTCTCAATCCATGAGCTGATACTTTCAGTGTTACGTGCTTATCTTGCTCCGGAAGGTAAAACTTCTTCTCTAATAAGTTAATTTCAAAACGACGCTTCGTTTTGTTATTAGCGTGAGAAACGTTGTTACCAACCATTGCACGCTTTCCTGTTATTTGGCAAATTCTTGACATATCTCGATGTTCTTATTTGTATAATATTTGAGAGTGCAAAATAACGAAGAATTTTTTAGATAGACAAATCTTTTGGAAAATATTTGAAAATAACTGGCTGATTAATAATCATGATTTTTAAAATAAAAGAAATCCCGGAATAGGCTCAGGCAAGTGGCTGATATATTTCATGTACCGTTTATTTGAAAAGCAAATCTGAATAGACTACCTTTGTTTTTAATTAATCTAAATAAAAATAATATGAAGAGGATCTGTATTCTTTTATCTATGCTTCCTGTAGGTCTGATGGCTCAGGATTACACAGAAGTTCAAACCGGGATGAAAAATTTTTATTACGCATCGGCACACGCAGCCGATATGGATAAGGACGGGAAGCCGGATGTGGTGATCAACGGAGCTATCGATTCTGACGGTGACGGTAACGTGGACACTTCTTTTAATGAAGTATATAAAAATAACGGAACTTCACTGGTGCCTTATGCCGATCTGGGAGTTAATGCTACCCATCTTGGAGACATAAAATTCATGGATTTTGATAATGATGGTCTTCTGGATATTATCTCTACAGGATTAAGCTATAATGATATTGTAAACTATAAACACTACAGATTCCGCAATACCGGAACAGGTTTTACAAAACAGGCTGAACTTGCCGGAAAAATCTACGGATCCCTTGAAAGTTTTGATTTTAATAATGATGGTAAGATTGATTATGCCATTAATGGAACGCAGTATGTAGATGGGGTTGGGTTTGTTAACAATATCGATTTTTACAGAAATACCGGAACTGCTTTTGAAATCTCTGACGGATGGCAGCCGGGAACACAAAACGGCAGTTTCAAAATGATAGATCTTAATAATGACAATCTTTTGGATCTTGTTATTTTAGGAAATGCCCAGGATGATATTCCGGTTTGTAAGGTATATCTGAACCAATCGGGGACATTGACACTTTCGCAGGATCTTACGGCCCTGACAAGTGGAAAAATGGATGTTGCAGATTTTAATGCGGATGGCTACCAGGATGTTGTGATCTCCGGGCAGGACAGTAATTATACCGGGTATCTGGCAGTTCTGATGAACGACGGAACCGGAAGCCTGACCGAACAAAGAATCAATATTCCGGAAATTGCAGATTCGTCGGTAAGCACCGGTGATGTCAATAATGACGGATACTATGATTTTATCGTATCCGGAAATGATGAAGATATGAATGCGGTTGTAAAAACCTTCTTATATAATCCTTCAACTCAGAATTTTACTGAAAATATACCTACAGGTCTGCATACTTTAGGAGGGCCGGGTTTTGTGAATCTACTTGACTTTGACAATGACCACCGTCTGGATGTTTTATTGGCCGGATTTGATTGGGCAGATCCGGGCATGCCTTCACTTACCAAAATTTTCAAAAATACTTCTACGGAAGTTAATCTGAAACCTGTACCTCCTGCAGTCCTTAATCTCACAAAAACCGGAAACCGTTTTAAATTTTCATGGAGCGGCGCTTCGGATGATAAAACCCCGGTGAACGCACTTCAGTACGAAATTAAAGTAGGGTCCGCACCCGGTTTGGCTGATATCGCAAAATATACCGTAACAACGCCTTCATGGTTTCTGGATCTGGATCCTTCTGTTCAGAATGTATACTGGAGTGTAAGATCCATAGATGCTTCAAAAGTATTTTCCGATGCTTCCGTTCAGAATACATTAGGAACAAGAGATGTAAAAGTTAACACAGGAATTTCGATTTATCCGAACCCGGCCTCTGAAAAAGTATTTATCAAGGGCGAAAAGGTTTTAGAAGCTGAAATTTATGCGATGGACGGTAAAAAGCTGAATGCCGTTTTAAATAATGACCAATCAATCAATGTGACTCATCTTCCGAAAGGAGTTTATCTGCTAAAACTGAAAACTAAAAACGAAATAACCACTCAGAAACTGATGATTAAATAAATTGAATCGTTCTATTAGTTAAAGAAAAGCCAGTGTCCAGCTGGCTTTTTCGTTTTTTATTGTGATGTTTTTTTTAAAGGCTAAGGAAGCTAAGGAGGCAAATGGGCGAAAAGGCGAATTTGCAAATGGGCTGAAAAGACTTTTATGTTAAAAAAAAATATGCCACAGATTTTCACGGATGTTTGTGGGATTATTAATATAAAATCTTTGATTTTTTCTAAAGCTTATGTGTACTTCTACGCATTCTACTATTAAACTTCAAAATAACTTAAGTGTTAAAACTTTTGTGACGTTTTTGTGGTTAAATTTTTCCCGCAGATCGCACTGATTTTCACAGATGATGGTGGTTATTTGTGAAAATCATTGGTGTTATTTGTGTTTAATGAGCATCTATGCCTTTTTAATCCTATGTCTGAATTTTTCAATCAGGAAGTAAAATAATAAAAATCCTAAAGCAAAAATAGAAAACCTCGATAAAAGATCACCGGCTCTTGTATAGAAGGTCATGGTTTCATACAGGTTTACTTTTGCAAACAGGGTTGTTTTATCTCCATAGAATGTATCGCTTTCTATTTCCCCTTTGGCGTTGATGTGGGCAGATATACCACTGTTGGCGGCTCGGGCAATTTCCCTTCTGGTCTCAATAGCCCTCAGTTTTGCGTAAGACAAAAGCTGTTTGTGGCCTTCCGTAACACCCCACCATGAATCATTGGTCACGATTCCTAAGAAATTGGCCCCTTTTTTCACGTAATCCGTTGTGAATTCGCCATAAATGCTTTCATAGCAGATGACAGGTGCCATTCTGCCTTTGTTGTAAGGGTTTGAAAATGATTTTCTTTCCTTATCTGTTCCCAGGGAAGCGACAGTTCCGCCGAGATTAATCATGGCATCACCCAGAAGAGGTTTTAAAACACTCATATAAGGGAAGATCTCAACACCAGGCACCAGCTTTCCTTTGTGATAAACCTGAACCTTCTGCTCCGGGGCAAGCTGAATGGCTGTGTTGTAGCTTTCAACCCAGAGGTCGGGATTGATCTGATAGGCTTCTTTAGGAATGCTTTCCTGGGTTTTATAAAAACGGTGCGAAGAAATTCCGGTAGCAAAAACAGATCCGGGATGTTGGGCTAAAAAGCTTTTGATATTGTTTAAAAGAAGACTCTTTTCGAAAGCGGTTTCAGAGATCGATCCTCTTCCGGGAAGTGCTGTTTCCGGGGCAATATAATAATCGATTTTTCCTTTTGAGTTGCTTTCGGCTAAAGCCAGCAGGTCATTTTCAATGGTCAGGCTGTCTTTTGAATACTTTTCAGCATAAGGATCAAGATCAGGCTGCAGCATCAGTACATTAACCTGTCCGGATGGCTTTTCATCAAAGTTATTGTATTTAACCAGTGAAATAATCATAGGAAGGACAATTAAAGCTGCAACCATAGAAATATTTCTGATCAGGTCTTTTCGTTTTCTTCCTGCTTCCCATGTCCTTATGGTATAGAAAATTAAAACATTGATGACTAAGATCCAGAAGCTTCCGCCGGTGGCTCCCAATGTATCATACCACTGTATTAGTTTAGGATAATCTGAAAATACGTTTCCTAAATTCAGCCACGGCCATGTAAGCTCCCAGTTCAGGTGGAATTTTTCAAAACTCATCCAGATGGCGATCAGGAATCCCAGTCCCCAATAGGTTCCCTGTGCATTTTTATACCAATGATAGCATTGGAAAACAAGCGAATATAAAAAGGAATTCACAAGGACCGGAAAGACCACGGCCATCATGGAGTGGCTTCCATCAGGGTTTTTAGAACCGTACAGCCAGCCTGTGGTGACGATATTCCAGATAATGAAACAAAGATAGGAAAGCCCGAAGACCATCCAGCTTTTTCTTTTGTATGATGAAAATTTTGATATGCCGTGCTCCATCATCAACAAAGGAACAAGAGCAATGAATATAAAAAACGGAACACCATAGGTAGGCCACGAAACAGACAGCAGCATTGCTGAAATGAGCGTAAGTAAAACGTATTTCATTAAATTAATTTAACACACAAATTTAATGTTTTTGAATTGAATAAATTTGTACGGGATGTTAAAGAAATTTTATAAAATTACTATTGTACCGTATACGTTGTTTTTGCTTTACCTCATGTTTTTAGGAATGGGCAGGTTTCAGTATGAAGATCATCAGATCACCATAAAGCCCGTTTTTTCCACACTGGAGTTTATTCATAACAGTATTGACCCGAGGTCTATTATCATTATTGTTTTGGGAAATATCATTATGTTTATGCCATTCGGGTTTCTGGGCTGGATTTTCCATCGGCTGGAAGATCTGAAAACACTGCTTTATTCCTTTGTTTCTACCATTATTATCATTGAAGCACTTCAATATTTTACCAGAATGGGCATATTTGAGGTGGATGATATTATTTTAAATACCTTCGGGGTTTATCTCGGATGGCTCCTCCGTCGCTTGATTGAAAGGAGGTTTAGCCGTTTAATTCTTTAGCACGCTTTTCGGCGTTGAGAATTCCGCTTTTCAGAATTTCTTTAAAACTTTTGTCTTCAAATGTTTTTAAGGCAGCTTCAGTAGTTCCGCCTTTGGAAGCTACGTCTTTAATAAGCTCTTCAAGGCTTTTGTCAGAATTATTGATCAGGTGATAGGCACCCAGCATGGTCTGTTTCACGAAAAGTTGGGAAAGGTTCTCTTCAATACCCATGTCTACCCCGGCTTTGATCATGGCATCGATGATGTAATAGAAATATGCCGGTCCGCTTCCTGAAAGTGCCGTAACACCGTCCAGCAGATTTTCGTCTTCTAGGTAAACGGATCTTCCGGTGCTGTTCAGTAATCTTTCAACATTGATCAGCTGGCTGAAAGAAATGCCGTTTGCTGCGGTATACCCCGTAATTCCCATTCCCAGAAGGGTAGGAGAGTTCGGCATGGCCCTTACCACGAGAGGATGGTTTAGTAGTTTCTGGATTTTTTCGATTTTAATTCCGGCCATAATGGAAAGTACCATCTGGTTTTCTTGTAATGTAAATTGAAAATTCTGGGCTACATGTTGAAAATCCTGAGGTTTTACGGCAACAATAATAAGATCGGCATCCAGGTTTTTGGTTTCTTCAAAAGTGGAAATCTTAGATTTTGGAAAATCTTCGGCGATTTTTGAAATTTTAGCCTGGCTTCGGGTGATCAGGTGGAGGTGTTCCGGCTTGATCAGCTCATATTTTAAAAATGATTTTGAGAAAGAAAGTCCCATATTGCCGGCTCCGAGAATAGCTATTTTCATATCTGTGTTCTTTGTTTATAGGTGTTTTTATTTCAGATATTTTCTGAAAACTTTAGAATAGTTGTCATTGAAATTAATAAGATCTATATTTTTAAAAGAAATCTTTTTGGGGTTTTTATTAATTCTGCCTGCCGGGTCGTAGTTGCTTATGAGGACCGATTTACTGGTGACTTCTAAAATTTCACCAATTGAAAATAAGAATTTTTTATTTTTTGAACTTTCAACGATGCAGTGGAAATTCTGTTTTTTGATAGATTTAAAAAGAGCTTCTGCGTTGTCTAAATTCGTTTTATCAATAATATCCTGATTAAATTGAATCAGCTTTTCACTTACATAAATGGCCTTGGAAACCTTGTCATACATATTGTTCCGGATACCTCGGATTCTGTGGTAGGGAACAATTTTAGTTCCTGCCAACGAGAAATCATTCGACTCTTCAATCATTAGAAATTCATCGGAAAACTTGACAATAAAACCATAAATCGCAGAATCATCATTAAGAGTAACTTTCACAAAATCAATATTCCGGATATGCTTTTGAATTAGTTTTTTAAATTCCTTTTCTGAGTACTTTTTAGCCATAATCCCAATATTTTCAGCTAAAATAAAACTATTTAACCAAATAAGAACGGAATACAGTTTAAATCTACTCAGTCGGAAATTCCGGCCGTCTCATTTTAAATTTTGTTCCCGAAAGAGATTCAAGGAAAGAAACGAGAGCTTTGGTTTCTTCTTTCGTTAAGTTCAGAGGTTTTAATAAGGGATCAGTTACAGGGTGCATGGGGTCCAGTTTCTTTTTCTCGGGGGTAGGATCCAGCTGGTGCATTCCGCTGTTGTAAATATTCACAACTCCTTCAAGATCATTGAACAGCCCGTTGTGCATCCAAGGTTGTGTAAGCATCAGATCTCTTAATTGCGGGGTTCTGAATTTACCCACATCTTCAGTTTTTTTTGTAATCTCATACAATCCCAGATCCTGGTATTTCTTTTTATAATAGGTAAGCCCGATATTGTGGAAAGATTCGTCAGTAAGGTATTGTCCGTTATGACAGTTCATGCAGCGGGCTTTTGTACGGAAAATGTGCATGCCGTAAATTTCTTCGTCTGATAAAGCATTGTATTTTCCTTCCAGAAACCTGTCGAAGCGGCTGGGCTGGCTTTTTATGGTTTTCTGAAAATCAGCAATGGCTTTTACAATTCTGTCGTAAGTTACCTGGTCTGTTCCGTATGCTTTTTTGAAAAGCTCTGTGTAGCCTTTTACAGCCTGTATTTTTGCAGGTAAGGTTTTTACATCCATTGCCATTTCATGGTGTGCCCCAAGAGGACCTGCTGCCTGCTCTTCAAGGGTTTTGGCCCTTCCGTCCCAGAAAAACGACTGGCGTTCTGCAATATTATAAAGAGAGATAGAATTTCTGTTTCCTAAAAGATGGTCACTTCCTAAAGCAACACGTCTCCGGTCTGACCAGCCCATTTCCGGATCGTGGCATGAGCTGCAGGAAACCTGGCTTGATTTGGATAATTTCGGATCGAAAAAAAGCATTTTACCTAAAATAACATTAGGTTTATCCTGCTCGGTAAAAAAAGCGGTATCATTTTTAATTGGGGCAAATTCTTTCCATTGCACTCCATAATCTATATCAGGTTTTGGCCAGTCTGCAATTGCTTTCTTGTAGCTTTTTACAATATCTTCAATACCGGGATCCTGAATATTCGAAAGATCCTGATTGACTTTGGCGGTAAAACTCCACAATACCAATAAAACTAATCCTAAAACCCAATATAAACCTCTTTTCATCACTTAAAATGTTATTCCTATACTTCCTCCTGCAAAATTATTGTTTTTTTCCTGAATTTTTTGTGATTGGTATTGTGCACTTACAAAGAATGCCGGCAATTTATCCAATTTAAAATCATATCGTACAGATGCTCCGAATATGGTGATATCACTTGCCTGGAAATTGAAATCCTGAAGAATCCATGCATTTACTCCGGCGTTTGGTGTAGTCGCCAGTGCATTGATGGATTTATTTACGCTTCTTGTAGAAAAATAAGGCTGAAAGGTTATTAGCTGACGCTCGTTGATCTGCTGTTTTACATCTGCATTAATCCCGAAATAAGAGTACACAAATTTTTGTCCGGCATCCGGGAATACTCTTCTTTCTTTGATTTCTTCACGACCAAAAAAAGGAACTGCCGTAACTGAAAAATTGTCTTTAGTGTACTGATAGAAGCCCTTTATAGTAGTTTCGTAATTTTCCCGGCGGAAGGATTCTCTTTTAAAAATTTGGGTTAAAGCTACGGTATTCAGAGAATAACCATATTCGGAACCGGTATTTCTCAAGGCTCTGTAATTCACTAGTAAACCTAACCTGTGTTTTTCATGAATGGTGAAGAATTTGGCTCCTTCTATTTCAAAGTTTTCATTCTTCAGATCAGAAATATCAAAGAAATTATTGGAACCGTCATTATAGCTTTTCAGATTGTTACCTGTTCCTGCGGACGCCTGAAGGTAAAAATCCTGTCCTCCGTTTCCGGAAATCTGTATTCCTCCCTTGTAAGTAAATTCTTCAAATGTGTTTTTGGGTGATGTTCCTCCATTGAAGAGATAGTTGGAAAAACCGAAGCCTGACATCTGATAAACATAAGGTCTTCCCAATAAACTCTGGAAGTTTACTGAATTGTTCTGGATGTATTTATTCAATTCACCGAAAATACCTATTTCGTATGCTCTGAAAATTTTATAGTTCAGTCCGGCATTGATCTTCAGATCAGAAGTTGTACTTTTCATTCTCGGATCTCTTGAACGGTAACCAAGCTGTGCGGCATAACTTACCTGTCCGGCAAGGGTCCAGCGGTTCATCTTTTGGAGATAGCCACCGGCAAACTGATAGCGTTCAAGGTTTAATTTTCCTCCTACGGAATCTGCTGTGATGTAAGGTGCAATACGGTCGTAATCTAAAGTTTCATTCCATTTCACGGAATTGATTTTTAAATTCTGATAGCTTGCATTTCCCCAGACAAAGCGGTTGGGTTTCAGCTTTTGAAAAGATTTTGCTTCTACAGTTAAGCCTTTGCTGCCGCTTCCTAATTGCTGCCTGTAATTTTTTTCATTGTTATCATGATATCCGGCACTGAATTCCGAGAAGGAAACAGAACTATAATCCGACATTGATGCCGGATTATAGTAAAAATTATTTTTAAAATTTCTTTCTGTGCTGTATTGATTATTCAGGGTTTTAAAAAGACTCAGACTGTCCTGAGCTTTTACCGTTAATGAAAACCCGATCAACAGGAATAAGAAAGATCCTTTTGTATATCGCATAATTAGGTAATCTGACTTTAGTGTACAATACCGTTTTTAAGACTTGGCTCAGAGTCTTTGGTAAAGTCATTGGATGAATTGTTGGTATCCATATAAAGATTTTTACCATTTTCCATTTGTCCTGCTACTTTACGTCTTACCGACTTTCCGAAGCGGGTTGGGTCCTTATCTATTGTTCCTACCGACGTCCATCCTCCGTCAATACTGGCTGAAGTAAGAACATGTACGAACTTTGTTGAAATACTGTTGTTCACACCGTCTATTATCCAGGAGTTTGGAATAGCATAAGCGCTTTTTGCAGTAACTCCTCCTGCGCTGTTCTGGTAAGTATAATCATACTTGAAATTTGTAAGGAATGTATTCTCATCTTCTCCTGCAGGAAAACGTGCGATAATATAACTTTCAAATCCGCGGTCATGAAGGAAGAACATATTGAAGTTCATCTGTGTATAAATAATCTTTGCATTCGGTACAGAAGGGTTGTCTACCTGCCCCAAAGTAGGGTTTACAGATGGGAATTCAAAATTGGCATTATGCAGGTCATATGCAGTACTTGTATTAGCTGTATGGTTGATGGCATTATCCGCAATAACGATAAAATCGCCCGGCTGCACAGGGTATTGGGTTCCTGTTCCCGGTAAAACCATTACTGCTTTTACAGCAAATGAAAGGTTTTTGCTATATGGAGTAGGGTTTTTATCATCCGTAGTGAGAAATTCCGACTGTCCCAGAATAAGTTTGTCAGCATACAATACTTTTTTGGTGTTGTTGGTTAATTTGAAGTAACGGCTTGAATTGTAGTTTTTACCATCAGTGGTTTTTACGCCTGTAAAGAATACTTCTTCAATGATAAAATCCTCATGGAATTTTTTCAATATTAACGGAATCTCAAGATTAGTGATTATTGTTGAAATATCAGTCTGTGCAGATGCACCTACGCCAATTTCATCATTGCTGGAAATTACAACACCGTTTACCGTAATTTTATAGGAACCGTAAGGAACCTCAAAAGTATGGATGTTTTTGTTTTGTATGGTTTGCTTAATGATTGCTCCGGTGTTCACTTCTTTCAGTTCCACATCAAGGGTTTTGTAAGAAGAAATATTATCTCCCGAAAAAGACAAGGTTAAAGCTCCTTTCTGGGCAGTGGTTACTCCGAAATCATCATCGCTGGAGCAAGAAGTTACCGTAAATGTAGCGGTCATCATTGCAGCTAAACTTAATAGTAAAACTCTTTTTTTCATGTTGTTTTCTTTTGATATATATTAAAAATTATAATTTAATTCCATTCCGAAATACGGAGTGTTCAGTCCTTTTCTATACACTTTTACATTATTGAAAGTATAAGGAGCACTGTAATTAAAAAGCCTGTTGACAAACAATGAAGTCTTTAAGGCTTTATAGATGCTTTTCGTTATTTTAATATTTCCAGTGAGTGTAAAAGTGGTTAACCTGTCTAAATTATCGGTTACGGATACATTTCTTACCAGCCACTGCTTATAGATGTCCGTTCTGTCCGCATCCGTAAAAGGGTGAATAATGCCATCTGCCCCATAATAGGAAATGGGCTCGGCAATTCTTCTGTCATTGACCCTGTGATCATACAGACTTCCCTGGAAGGAGGCTGAAACAATCAGATCCAGGCTTGGAAGATAAGTGTCAATCAGTAAATTGTAATTGATGTTGGAATTATTATAACCATCATCATTTTTATAAATTCCGTAATAAGGGAATGGTCCCACACCGATTGATACACTCGGTTTGAAAGCAAAAGGCACAGAGTTTCTGTACTGGGTTTTAAACCAGGCACCGGTAAACGTAAATCTTGTATTAATAGCTTTTACCCTTGGTGAAGTATATCCGAATTCAATACCCTGTTTTAAGGTTTCACTTCCGTTTTCTGTAACCAGATATTCTCCAAGGTTTGTTTTTAGTTCGTACGGTACGTTTGTAAGATCCGGCCCGTTAGGAGTCCATTGGGAGAGATCAACCTGTGTAGCATCGTACTGCTTGTAAGAATGAGCCGCCGTATGAACCATATTACGGAAACCATTATTCATATCTTCTTTAAAATACGTAACGAAAAGCTCATGGTTTCTGTAGCTCAGATCAAGACGGATTTCCTTTTTAATACTTTTGGCCGCCTCAATAGCCTTATTTTCTCTCGACTGAACATAGGTCATGAAATTGACATAGCGGTACTGCTCATCATTATGATAGTAATTCAGCTGGGTGTAATCCCAGTATTCCCTATTCGGGTAAAGCATCAGAAGTGTAGGCTGCTTGTAGAAAAGACCATATCCTAAAGTAATGTCCGTCTTCAGAGGATAATTATTGATCATCAGATGCGGAAGATTGTACTGGAAATTCAATCTGGGTTCGGTGAAAACTTTTTTACTGATCGCGAATGATTCATCAATTCCTAAATTTTTAGACATCCTTAAACCCGCATATAAAGTAAATTTATGCTGATCAAGACTGTAGTTCATCTGGTCCCCGATAAAAGCAGATAAAAGATTAGATCCCGGAATCTCATCATATGCTCTCGGTCTTTCTATATTGACAGAGGCAGACGGAGGAGTTCTCATATCATATTGGAGACCTTTTCCGTTATTCTTGGAGTATCTCCAGTCAAGGCCCGCTTCATAGTTGTGGGTAATTCCACCTGTTTTTCTGATTCCATTGGCTTTGAATAAAGCCGTGATATCCAGAGGTCTTCCTTCTGTTGAAAAATTGGCTACATACCGGAGGTTGGGATAAAATCCTACATTTTCGCCCTGCTCAGTAGCTAAGGAGAATGAGCGAGGCCCGGAGAGCTGGATCAGTTTTACCTGATCAATCTTTTCAAAGCCCTGACGGATAGCTGTATTTAAGGTAAGTTTGTTGAAGAACGAAGCCTTGTCCAGCTGATAAATGAAATTGTTGGTCAGGCTGATTCTTGTATTCGTGGATTCATATTTATCCGTTGACGGATATCCGTTATCCGGATCATACTTCATTTTATCAATATTCGTCGAAAAATCGATATTAGATCTCCATTCCAAAGGTCTGCCCCATAGATTTGATATTTTTTTGGAACGGATTGAGGCTGTGATACGCTGGAAGTTTTCAAATTCATTCGTAGGATCAGATTTGGAATCCAGATAATCTGCACTGGCGCTCAGCTGCCATTTATCCGTTATTTTAAATCCTTTGCTTACGTAATACTGTTTGCTGTATCCATCCGCCTTGAATCTTGCCTGTAAAGGAGACTGTCCTATTTTACGTTCTATTTTGATCAGTCCGGAAGTAAGGTCTCCATAAGATGCTGAGGGAATTCCTCTGATAATCTCTACTTTTTCAATATCATTTGTAGAAATTGTTCTCATATCTACCCCCGAATAAGCGGTTTCTCTACCTTTAGGGCCTTCTAAAAACTGTTTGGGATCTACTGAAAGCTGCAGATCTGCATTAGAATTGATGATATTGTCATCTACCATAAATTGAACACCCAGTGATGAGGTGCTGTACTTGTCCCCCGAAAGTCCCCCGGTATTTTCTCTTAAAGTAGCCTTATTTACTCCGTTTAAAGAAGGGAATTTAGCCAGTCCGCCGGGAAGCAGTTCCATAAGATCGGTAAAACTTGACGGCTGCAAATGCTGCATCGCCTGTCTGTCTATGATGGATTTAGTGGTTAATCCTTTGCTTTCCTTGGAGAATATAACAACCTCTTCCAGTTTATTGACCGGCTTAAGGTTAATAGTAATAGACTGAGGGGAAGTAATGTTTACTGTGAGTTCCTTATCCTCATATTCCGGATACGAAATTTTGATGGTATGTTTTCCTTTCGAGAGGGGAATATTTGTATTTCCTTCTTTATCCGTTGTGACTGTGGACTCATCAATACTAACAGAAACTCCGCTTAGCTCTTTGTTGCTTTCATTTAAAACCTTAATGCTTACTGAAGATTTTTCATCCTGCGCATACAGGGACTGTGTAGAAAAAAGGAGAAGAAAAGCGAAATATAAAAACCTGGTCATTCGTATTTTGTCTAAATAAAATTGACCGCAAAAGTATTGAATTTTATAATGTTATCAATTACTTATTTAGAATAAATTAAAATAATTGACAAAAGTCAGAATTATAATTGGAAAAAAATTACATAATATACAGGCGTATTTATATAATATTCACCTCCCTTTCCAGCTCTACACCGAACTTTTCTTTAACCGAATTGATAATTTCTGTGGAAAAATCAAAAATTTCTTTTCCAGTAGCTTTTCCGGTTGCATTCACAATAACCAATGCCTGAAGTTTATGAGAAGCTGCATTTCCAATCTGTTTTCCTTTCCATCCGCATTGCTCAATCAGCCATCCTGCAGGTACTTTTACCATGTCTCCATTTGGATAACCTGGAATATTTTCAAATTTTTGTTTCAGATTTTCAAACTGGATGAGAGGAATCGTTGGGTTTTTAAAAAAACTTCCTGCATTTCCGATTTCTTTCGGATCCGGCAGCTTGCTCTGTCTGATATGAATAACAGCTTTCGAAACATCCTGGATGGTAGGATCTGTAATTCCCAGATTTTCAAGTTCAGTCTTTATCGCGCCATATTCTGTTTTGATGTGGTGATTCTTCTTTGTTAATTTAAAGCTGACATCCAGAATCACATATTTGCCTTTTCCTTCCTGCTTGAATACAGAATCCCTGTACCCAAAATGACAATTCTCAAGATCGAAGATTCTGGGCTCAAGATTTTCCAGGTCCAGAACGGTACAGCTTACAAAAATATCCTTGATCTCCGTTCCGTAAGCCCCGATATTCTGCATCGGTGAGGTACCCACATTTCCGGGAATCAGTGAAAGGTTTTCGAGACCGCCATAATTTTTTTCAAGACTGTACAATACGAATTCATGCCAGTTTTCCCCAGCTTTTGCAGTGACCAGAACTTCATTTTCGTTAAGATCTTCTTCCGAAATTCCTTTCAGGCTTAGTTTTATAGCAAGTCCGTCGAAATCCCTGGTCAGCAGGATATTGCTTCCCCCTCCTAAAAATAAAACGGAAAGATGATGCTCTTTTGAATAACGGATGGCGTCCTTCAGTTCGTCAATAGTCTCTACTTCAGTAAAATATTTTGCGTTGACATCAACACCAAATGTATTAAAAGGCTGTAAGGAAAAATTTTCTTGCATGGTTTATCTGTATTCTTTTGGAATAATGAGGGTGAGTTGTTCTTTAAACTGTTTCAGTTGTTTGTAATGTATGGTATCCGCATAAGAATTCACATAAATATGAGCCTTTTTCGGAGTCCTGATCTGAAAAGTTTCGTCTATGCCGTCCACAGACTGCTTGCTTGGTGAGCTTTGAATCTCGTCAAGGTCTTTGACATTGATAGATGAAATAAGATACTCCCAGGTGTGAGCACTGATGACAGAATCCCACTCTTTATGGGTCTGGCGGGCTGTGATGCCCATTTCTGCATGAATGGAATCTTTGGTGACTTTAATAATCTTATAATCTCCCTGATCTCCCCCGATATCGGATACACTGATGAAAGTTATTTCATTCGGGTTTTTGTGAGGACTGCGGGAGTTATCCTTCTTCTTGTCACAGGAAAAAAATGCCGGCAGCAAAAATATTGAAAGCAGAAGCTTCAGGGAGGTATTTTTTAGTGCCGGCATCATGAGTAATATTTTTAGAGACTGAATTCTTCTCTGTATTTCTTTAAAGCATCTTTCAGGATTTCAGCACTTCTTTTAAGATCTTCCTCTTTCAGCACGTATGCAATTCTTACCTGCTTTTTACCTAATTCAGGATCGCTGTAGAAACCTCCGGCAGGAGCTACCATGATGGTTTCTTTATTGTGGGAATATTTTTCTAAAAGCCATTGTGCAAATTTCTCAGTATCATCTACCGGAAGCTCTGCTACACAATAGAATGCACCTCTTGGTTTAGGGCAGATAACGCCCGGGATAGCATTCAGAAGATCTACCAGGATATTTCTTCTGTGGGTATATTCTTCCCTTACTGATCTGATGTAGGCTCCGTCATTCTGGTGTGCAGCCGTTGCAGCAATCTGGCCTAAAAGAACCGGGCTTAGTCTTGCCTGCGCAAAAAGCATAGCTGCATCGTGAATCTTTTTAGAACGGGTTACCATACATCCGATTCTCACTCCGCACATTGAATAACGTTTGGATTCTGAATCAATGATGATGCAGTTTTCTTTAAGTTCAGGAAAATCCAGCATGGATATCTGTTGTTTTCCGTCATATACATATTCCCTGTATACTTCATCGGAGATCACAACGATGTCATATTTTAAAGCAATTTCAGCAAGCTTTTGAAGCTCTTCACGCGTGTAAAGGTATCCTGTAGGATTCCCCGGGTTGCAGATTACAATGGCTCTTGTTTTTTCTGTGATTTTTTTCTCAAATTCTTCAATCGGAGGAAGGGCAAATCCTGTATCAATAGTAGACGGAACTGCCACCACATGCACATTGAACGTACTGGTAAAGCCATTGTAATTGGCATAGTAAGGTTCAGGGATGATCACCTCGTCGCCGTCATCACATAAAGTGGAAATAGCAAAATTCAGAGCTTCGGATCCTCCATTGCTAACGATGAAGTTATCAGGAGTTAAGTCCGCAAATCCTAAACTATGATAATACTCCGTAAGAGCCTTTCTGTATTCTATATTACCTTCGGAAAGTGCATATTCCAATACTTTAAGGTCAATATTTTTTAAAGCATTTAAAGCGGTTTCCGGTGTTTCAATATCGGGTTGCCCGATATTAAGGTGATATACTTTTATTCCCTGCTGTTTGGCTTTTAAAGCATAAGGAACCAGTTTTCTTACCGGTGAAGCCGGCATATGCTGTGCTCTGTTTGAAATATTCGGCATTGTTCAAAAAATTTGTATGGCAAAAATAAGATTTAATTTCCCAATAATAAAATAACCTGTTGTTCATTTTGGTTGCTTTTAAATTATTCTGAAAATCAGATGACTAAAATTGATTATTGCTTTCTTTTTCTGTAACTTTCATTCTTATACATTGATGTCTGATATAAATATATATATCAAAATGCCTGAAATTGTTAAAATAATATATTAAAATGTGAATAAAGCATTTGGTTAATCGATAATTTAATCTTTTCTTGTAAGGTTTTATTGTTGATATTTTAATATAAATAATAAATGTTTGATTTATTTTCAAAAATATTGATTTTGTATTGATTTTTTCATTAAATTTCAACGCTAATAAATAATAATTATGAAAACAAATCTACTATTAAAGGCTATGCCTTTTGTGGCTTTTTGTGCTGCTTCTACAATGAGTGCTCAGAATTTCCAAACACTGCCGGTCCAATCCGGATATACGGCAGATGTAATTGCAAACGGAGTTGGTTCCTCAATGACATCTACCACAGAGGATGTAGATGGAGTATCTTTCGCTTTTGTGGCAAGGGATTTTCAGCTTACATCCAGCAGCACACCTCTTACTTATGGACTTCCGGCGAACGGAACCATTAATTCCGTGGTAGGCTCTACGCCGGGATTAAGTTTCCAGCTTGGTGATCTGTCCGGAAACAATTCCCTGAGGATTGCAAGCAACACAACAGGAAGCAATTCAGGAACATTAAGTTTTTTTAACCCGGTTCCTGCTTTTAAAATTTATATGCTTTCTACCGGTGGTAGCGGTACATGTACTGTAAATGTAACGGTAAATTTTACCGATAATACTACCCAGGTATTTTCCGGAGTGAGTATTTCCGACTGGTATGGTGGGTCAAGCTATGCGATTCAGGGAATTGGAAGAATCAACAGAACGAATAATGTCCTGGAGCCGAACTCTACCAATCCAAGACTGTATCAGTCAGCATTAAATCTTGATGTGGCTAATCATACAAAACCGATTCAGAGCGTTACGGTTGAAAAAGTAAGCGGATCGGGAATTGCCAATATTTTTGCTTTTTCAGCTGATGCTTACACAGATTGTGTCGCTCCTACACTTCAGCCGGTAGGAACACTTACTTCCAGTTCAGCTCAGGTTTCATGGGCGTTGCCGGGCAGCGTTCAGGCAGCAAGCTACGACATTTATTACAGTACAACCAATACAGCACCTACGGCAGGAACAACCCCTAATCATCCGGGAGTTACAGGAACTTCCTTCACGATTCCATCCTTATTATCAAGTACAACATATTATTACTGGGTAAGAAGCAATTGTAATACTGCAACATCTCAGAGTGGCTGGTCGGCAGCCGGTACATTTACCACCTTATGCGGAACTATGGTGCCTGCCTATACTAATAACTTCAGCAGCTTCCCGGGAACATGCTGGACGAGTGCGCTTTCCGGAGGCACACCGGCTACAGGACCTAGCGGAACATCTTCATATTGGGGATCAGGTGGATTCTTAGGTGTAGGAACAGGCGGATCTGCAACAATCAATTTATATACAACCAACAGAACGGGATGGCTTAAGACCCTGCCTTTTGATCTTTCAGGAGGTACCTATAAAGTGAAATTTGATTACGGTATAGCCGAATACGCCGGTACCGGCAGCTCACCAATGGGTTCTGATGATCTTGTTCAGTTTTTGGTGTCTAATGACGGAGGAAGTACATGGACTGTTCTGGAAACTTGGGACGAGTCAAATGCGCCATCCAATACATCTAATCAGTATGTTTATACTTTAACCGGTTATAACAGTAATAACACAGTATTCGCACTGTATGCAACAGACGGAACTGTAAATGACGATCCTGATTACAATTTCTACATTGATAACTTTACGGTTGAAAGTTCTCAGCTGAGCACTTCAGAAGTGAAAGATAGTGTGAAAAAAGCAGCAGTTCATCCAAATCCGTTTAAAGATATCCTGTACATTTCAGATACCAGAGAAGTGAAGTCTGTGACAGTTGGAGATACTTCTGGAAGAGTGGTAAAAACCTTTACCGGCGCTGTAAAAGAACTTGATCTGAGCACACTTAATACAGGCCTGTATTTTGTGACCATCTATTTCAAAGACGGATCACAGTCTACAGTAAAAGCGGTTAAAAAATAAATTTTTTTAATGTAAATAAGCCCGGCGGCAGTACGAATTGTGCTGTCGCTTTTTTATGAATAAATTTTTAAACACCATATTCATAATTTTTATTATTTTAGAGAAATTTAAACTTACTGAACATGCAAATTCCAGCAGAATCCGTTGCCGACTATATCTCAAAAATTCCTGAAGAAAGACAGGAAGTATTCAGAAAATTATTTGATACCATTAACAGTAATCTGCCAAAAGGTTTTCAGGAAGCAGTCAGCTATGGAATGGTAGGCTGGGATGTCCCTCTTGAAACCTATCCTGCAGGATATCACTGCACACCGGGATCGCCGCTGCCTTTTATGGGGCTTGCTTCCCAAAAGAATTTTATAGCACTTTATCATATGGGCATCTATGCAGATCCTAAGCTTCTGGATTGGTTTGTAGCTGAGTATCCAAAGTATTCCAAAAGAAAACTTGACATGGGGAAATCATGTGTCCGCTTTAAAAAACTGGATGATATTCCCTTTGAGCTTATTGCTGAGGTCAGCAAAAAAATGACCCCGGAAGATTGGATCGGTATTTATGAATCCCAGCTTAAAAAAAAGAAGTAGTGTTTTAAATATGGCAATTCTTTCCATGGACTTAAATGAAACCACAAAACACAAATACACTGGTCATCTGCAGAAGTAAGCACAACTATCTATGTATTCTGCGTGAAAATAAGATACTGATTGCTTTATTTAAGTAAGACTCAATTCGTAAATTTGTTCACTTAATGAGCTATCAAATGATTTTGTCCAAAAAAAATCCTTTTCCAAAAACTGCAGGAGCATTCATCCGGATTATGTTTTTTGCTGTGCTGTTTGTGCTGCAGTATTGTACTCCACGTGCTAAATCTGCATTGTTAAAGAATGGGGATCTGCTGTTTGTCACGGCAAAAGATACCGGCCTTTCCGAGGCGATTAATAATGTCACTCAAAAGCAAAAAGAAGCATCTTTTGACCATATCGGGATTGTTGAAACAAAAAATAATCATTGGTATGTGCTTCACGCGGCTCCAAAAGGAGGTTCTCAAAAGCAGAGACTTGACGATTTTCTCAAAGATCAGTCTGATGACGGGCAAAAAGTAATCATCTACCGCCTGAAACCGGAATATCAGAAATCAGTACCTGCAGCCCTGAAAAAAGCAGAATCCATGCTGGGAAAACCATACAATTTCAATTATATTCTGGATGAAAATTCTTATTACTGTTCAGATTATATTGAAAGAGCATTCAGGGAAAGCAGTATTTTCAAACTGGAACCCATGACATTCATCGATCATAAAACAGGGAGAACCAATGAATTCTGGACAGAGTTCTATAAAAAGAAAAACCTTGAAGTTCCTGAAGGACAGCCGGGTTGCAATCCCAATGGACTGGCTGCCTCAGAGAAACTGGAAAGGGTAGGTGGACTTTAATACCTGATCTTGTAAATAAGTATATCCCTAAATGTCATTGTGACTTTTAGGGTATTTTTTTATCTGATTAATAAAAGATATACTCATTAAAAGGGAAATAAAATTAAAAATATTAGTCTACTAATTTGGTAGACTAATATTTTTTTATATTTTTGTCAAAGATTTAACGCAAGAGCGCAACTAAGATCTGAAAAATGTTTAACCAAAATTGTTGAGTGATGATTACACCAAATCCTACGCTGCAGGTAATACCTAATAATATAATTAACCTGCCCAAAAAAGAACTGATACTGGAAATAGAATTGAATGGGAAAATGAAATTTGAACATTTGATGAACACCATTTACAATCAGTTTGGGATCTGTCACAGGGTGTTGTCTGCCAACGTGGAGTATGTAAACGGAAACAGTTTTGGTTCGGTACAGTTATACATTAATGTCAATTCAGAAGATTACCAGCTGCTGGAATTTTATCTGAATAAAAATAAACTTTTAAGTACTGCGGTGGAATACAACTGCCGGAAGTATTTTTAGGGGAGATTCATATAGTTTTAATTACAAGAAAGTATCCGGTTCTATCGGGTACTTTTTTTGTGGGCATATGTCTGGCTGCTCAATGAACACCGCTTGCATGAAATTTCATTAAAATAGTCCTGTTGTAGTTTTAATTTCTGCTTCCGATTCAAAAAAATACTATTTTTAAGGAACAAAATATAAAATTATGACCATACTTATCATTATTGCTGTAGTTGCAGTATGCCTTATTTATGCAGTATCTATCTATAACCGTCTTGTAAAACTGAGAAACCTGGTTCAGGAAGCATGGAGCAGTATAGATGTGATGCTTAAAAAGCGGCATGATCTGATTCCCAATCTTGTGGAAACGGTGAAAGGCTACGCTACCCATGAACGCGAAACCCTCGACAGTGTGATCAGGGCCAGAACCCAGGCGGTAGGTGCAGATTCGCTTCAGGCTAAAGAAGCAGCAGAGAAAAATCTGAATCAGGCGATGATGAATTTGTTTGCCGTGGCCGAGCAGTATCCGGATCTGAAAGCAAATGCCAATTTCCAGCAACTGCAGAGCGAGCTTACTTCTATAGAAAATGACGTGGAAAAATCCAGAAGATATTATAACGGAACAGTTCGTGAGAACAATACTTTGGTGGAATCTTTTCCAAGCAATATCATCGCGAATATGTATAAGTTTGAGAAATCACCATTCTTTGAACTGGAAAATATTGCAGAAAGACAAGTTCCAACCGTAAAATTCTAAGAAATGAAAAAGTGGCTGCAGCTTTTCCTTCTTCAGTTTTTTTGCATAGCCTTCGCCCAGACCAATGGGGAAATAACGGATCAGATGTCTACTGCAGGGCCGGAAAAAATTCTTTCCTTTCATTCCGATATTGATGTAGACAAAAAATCGGGAATCACCGTTACTGAAAATATCAGGGTATACAGCCTCGGAAATAATATCAAAAGAGGGATTTTCCGTGCGCTTCCCCTGTCCAGAAATCTGAACAATAAAAACCAGAAAGTAAGATATACCATTATTTCAGTAAAGAAAAACGGGGAACGCGAAGACTATCATGAAGAAACCGGAGACGGCTATTTAAAAATATATGCCGGAAATAAAGATGTAATCCTGAATCCTGGAACCTACGACTACGAAATAAAATATAAAACAGAGAACCAGATTGGTTTCTTTGATAAGTATGATGAATTTTACTGGAATGTCAACGGAACGTATTGGGATTTTGACGCAGATACAGTCTCTGCAAAAGTAAATCTTCCTGCCGGAGCTGAAATTATTCAGAATTCCTGCTATACCGGAGCCTATGGAAGTAATAATCAAAATTGTACAGTTAATGTACTGTCAGACCATTCTATAGAGTGGGGGGCTTCAGGACTTCGGGCTAATGAGGGGCTTACCATTGCGGTAGGTTTCAAAAAAGGATTGATGCTACCGCCACCGCCGCCTGGTTTCCTGGAAAAGTATGGGATTCTGATCTCAGAATTCATCTTTTTACTGGGATTGATCCTGTATCTCTATTCGACATGGATGAAATATGGAATAGATCCCCAGAGCCCTACGGTTTATCCACAGTTTAATGTTCCCGAAAATTTTTCACCGGCCTCTCTTGGTTATATCAGCAGTGAAACTTTTAAAAATAAATACTTAACGGCAGCTATCGTCAATCTCGCTGTAAAAGGATATGTCAGAATCATAGAAGGTGAAAGTGATGGTGTGCTCGGTTTTTTTAGTTCCAAAACGTTTACCCTGAAGAAACTGAAAGAAGCGGATGAAGCTCTTCCCAAAGAGGAAATTAACCTCATGAACAGTCTTTTTTCGGAAACCACGGATTCAGTAGAATTTGACGGAAAATACAATTCAAAAATTGAAAAAGCAGTCCGGAATTTCAAAGAAACACTGAGTTTCCAGCATGACGACTTCTTAAATGAAGGAAATAATACAAAAAAGCTGATGCTTCCATTATTCCTCATCAGTCTGATGTATGCTGTTGGGTTATGGGTAAGCTACCGGATACTTCCCGAATTTGAAAGGGTTTTTGCTGGCGCAGCTTTATATGTTATCCTTTTCCTGGTATTTATTTTCGTGTCGTTTTTGTTCAGAAATCTTGGTATAAAATTTCTGATCCCGGTATCTGTTGTTATCATTCTGGCGGTAGGAGGAATTGTTTCTTCATTGTCATCAGGCGCTGATTATTTTAATTTCAATGTATGCTATATGTTTATTGCTCTTGCATTTTGCGTCATGATGTTTTACCAGTATCTCATCAAGCAGCCATCCAAAGAAAAGCTTAGAAAAAAATCTTTAATAGACGGATTCAAAATGTATATGGGCGCAGCAGAAAATGAGCAGCTGAAATTTCATAATCCTCCTCAGATGACGCCGCAGGTTTTTGAAACATTGCTTCCTTTTGCCATGGTAATGGGAGTGGATCAGATCTGGGGGCAGAGATTTGATGACCTGCTGAAAAAAACTGCCGCAGAATACCAAAACAGCTGGTATTATGGTGGTACCCTGAATCATTATGCTTTTGCAAGCACCCTGAACTCAAGCCTTACTCAATCCATACAATCTGCATCTACCCAACCTTCCAGCTCAAGTAGTGGTTCCGGTGGTGGTGGATTCTCCGGCGGTGGTGGAGGCGGCGGTGGCGGTGGGGGCTGGTAAGCCTGCTGTTCTGAAAAACAATAAAAAAAGCGTTCAAATTAACTTTTGAACGCTTTTTTATTCTGTAAAAATATTTTTAAATTCTTTCAATATCAGCACCAATGGCTTTCAGCCTTCCGTCAATATTTTCATACCCTCTGTCGATCTGCTCAATATTGTGGATAATAGATTTTCCTTCTGCAGAAAGCGCTGCAATCAGAAGAGCGTTTCCGGCTCTGATGTCAGGGGAAACCATGGTAGTCCCTCTGAGCGGGGTTTCCTGGTTCAGCCCGATAACCGTAGCCCTGTGTGGATCACATAGAATAATCTGGGCGCCCATATCGATCAGCTTATCTACAAAGAACAATCTGGATTCGAACATTTTCTGATGAACCAGTAAGCTTCCTTTCGCCTGTGTGGCTACTACCAGAATAATTGATAATAAATCCGGTGTGAATCCCGGCCATGGAGCATCCGAAATTGTAAGGATAGATCCGTCGATAAACTTTTGGATGCGGTAATTTTCCTGGGCTGGAATAAAGATATCATCGTTGCTCTGCTCAAGCTGGATTCCTAATTTTCTGAATGTATTGGGAATTACGCCAAGCTGGCTCCAGTTTACATTTTTGATGGTGATTTCAGATTTCGTCATGGCGGCAAGACCTATCCATGAGCCGATTTCTACCATGTCCGGAAGCATCGTGTGTTCTGTACCGCGAAGGTATTCTACCCCTTCAATCGTAAGAAGGTTGGAACCAATTCCTGAAATGTTCGCACCCATCCTGTTCAGCATTTTGCATAATTGCTGAAGATAAGGTTCGCAGGCGGCGTTGTAAATTCTTGTTTTTCCTTTGGCAAGGGTAGCAGCCATAACGATATTGGCTGTTCCGGTTACAGAAGCCTCCTCAAGAAGAATAAATTTTCCTCTGAGCTCTTTGGCTTTTAATGAATAAAAATATTCCTCTTCATCATAGTTAAACTCAGCACCAAGCTCTACAAGTCCCTGGAAATGCGTGTCTAATCTTCTTCTTCCGATCTTGTCACCTCCCGGAGTCGGCATATAAGCCTCTCCGTAGCGGGCAAGCATAGGGCCCATAAGCATAATAGAGCCTCTTAGTTTGGCGCCGTCTTTTTTAAATTCGTGGGACTTTATATAATCAAAATTAACCTGATCCGCTTTGAATGTGAAATCTCCCTGACCGTTTTTCGTAACTTTGACCCCGAAATCTCCTAAAATTTCAATCAGTCTGTTCACATCGTGGATATCCGGAATATTTTTAATTCTTACCTCCTCATCTGTTAACAAAACCGCACATAAAATTTGTAGAGCTTCATTTTTTGCCCCTTGTGGAGTGATTTCCCCATGCAGTCTCTTTCCTCCTCTTATCTGAAATGTTCCACTCATTACTTTCTGTTTTTATGGTTGTTGTTATGCCTTCTTTTGTTGGTCTGGTTCTTATTATTGTTATTGCTGTTGTTGTTTCGGTTATTGCTGTTGCTGTTTCTGTTGTTGCTGTTGTTCGTATAATAGATTTTGCTCTTTTCCAGAGATTCTATTCCCGTAAGGTCCAGCCTGTTTTCAGAAAGCTCTTTCAGATGGCGGAAAATCACATCATCCGTTACATGTTCCTTATTATATACATTATAGGACTTCTTCATATTGTTCGCAATCACTTCAATCAGGGCTTCTTTTTCGTCCCCCGGTTCCAGTTCAATAGCTTTTTCAATCAGCTGAAGAATGCTCTTTCCGTAAAACTTAAAATCTCCCTGAAGTTTAGGGTATTCCATTTTCTTAGGTCTTTCTGCAAGCTGTTCCCTGGTAGGAAAAGGATATGGTGATTCCACATCAAGATCATAATTTGCTAAAATGAAAAGATGATCCCAAAGTTTATGCTTATAATTTTCTTCGTCCCGAAGCTGTGGGTTTCTCTGACCCATAAAATCGATGATAGCCATAGCCATCTCACTCCTTTCCTCTTTGGTAGGGAGTTCTTTGCAGCGTTCAACCAACTGCTGTATGATTCTGCCGTATTCCGGCATGTGAAGCTGGGTTTTTTGGGTATTGTATTCCATAGTATGCAAATATATGGATTAAAAGAAAAATTGCTTTCAAAATATTAAAAGTTTATGATTTTTTAATGAAATTTTTATGCAGTATTTAAAGAAAATCGCCAGGCAGGAATTAAAATATTTCACATTTTATAGAATTTGTTTTAATAAAATTGTAATTTAGTTAATAGATTAATAATTAAAATATGATAATGAAAAAAATACATGTACTCGTTTCGATGCTGGCTATGCTGGCTTTTAATGCCTGTCAGGACAGGGATGAAAATGAAAATCTTAAGAAAGAAGAAGTTCATAATAAAATTGTAAATGTTACCAGTCATGATGGCCGTCCGTTCAGTACAGGATCAGGATCAGCAGCCGGAAAATTCGTTTCCGGTCCCGGTGGAGGTGTTTTAATGCAGGGCTTTTACTGGGATGTCCCTGAAGGTGGAACCTGGTGGAATGTTGTTAAAGATAAGCTTACCGCCTGGTCGGATTCCGGAATCAGTGCCGTGTGGCTTCCTCCCGCATCAAAAGCCCAGAACGGAGCCTATTCTATGGGTTATGACCCTACGGATTACTATGATTTTGGAAACTTTAATCAGAATGGAAGTGTAGAAACCCGTTTTGGCTCCAGAACCGAGCTGGAAGCATTGATTACAAAAGCACATGCAGAAAATATGCAGGTATATGCGGATATTGTGATCAACCATAACAGTGGCGGGCAGTCCCAGGCCAATCCGTTTACAGGAACCAATACCTGGACGGATTTCTCAGGAATTTCTTCCGGAAAGTTCCAAAGAAGTTATAATGATTTCTACAAAAATTCCTACGGAAATAATGACGAAGGTGCCTTTGGAGGATTTCCGGATTTATGCCACGCCAATCCGTATGTTCAGGACTGGCTTTGGGGAAGAGACGATTCTGTAGGAAAATACTACAAAAATGTAATGAAGTTTGATGGCTGGAGATTTGATTATGTGAAAGGCTTCGGACCATGGGTAGTCAATACCTGGAATTCAAATGTTGGCGGATTTTCAGTCGGGGAACTTTGGGATTCCAATGTAAATACCCTGGAGTGGTGGGCGAACAATGCCAACAGTTCCGTATTCGATTTTGCCGCATACTATAAAATGGATGAAGCTTTTGACAATGGGAACTTAAATGTGCTGAATGATGACATGATGTGGAAAAGAAATCCTTACAAAGCGGTTACCTTTGTGGCCAATCATGACACCGATATTATTTACAACAAAATGCCGGCCTATGCCTACATTCTTACCCATGAAGGCTATCCCACTATTTTCTACCGGGATTATGAAGAATGGCTGAATAAAGAAAGATTAAATAATCTGATCTGGATTCATAACAACAAAGCCACAGGAACAACCTCTATCCTGTATACGGATAACGATGAGTATATTGCCAGACGTAATGGTTACAACGGAAATCCGGGACTGGTGGTCTATATCAATAATTCCTCCAGCTGGCAGGAAAGATGGGTGGAAACTAACTGGAGCAGTAAGCAGATCAAAGATTTTACAGGACACTCAAGCTGGTATCCAACGACCCAGGGAGATAAATATGTAAAAATCCAGTGTCCCCCAAACTCTTATTCAATATGGTCTCTGAACCAATAAATATCAAAATAAAAGCAAAGGTGATTCATCTTTGCTTTTTTCTTAAAACGAAAATTAAAATTGAAAAATGTCCGGAAGTCTCTAAAGAAATAATTTATAATAAACATAGAACAATCATCAATAGAAACGGGCTTCAGCCCGTTTAAATATAGATCATAATTTCCTCTGTTTTTAGCCAAAACCTGATTTTAAACACAAATTGCACGAATTAATTTCCACAAATATCCACAATCATCTGTGAAAATCTGTGCCATCTGTGGGAAATAAAAAAATAACCACAACTTTGAGACTAATAACAAAACTAGACCTCAATAAATTTTTTCTTCTGATGCTGATCAGGGAGAAAACATTTCTGATTGGAAATTTTCATCCTGTTTCTTGAAACGAGATCATAAGCCTTATCACTTAAAAAAGCAGGAAGTATTTTTCCTGCGGCAGAAAGCTTGTAAATTCCACCCAGGATATTGGCAATTTGCAGAACTGCACGTGATTTTATATAATAGTACTGACCGGGTTTCCAGAGGTACAAAGTATTGAATGCCTTAGTTTCCAGACCTCTTTCAGACAGGAATTTCTGTCCGAAATCAGATTGCAGGGAAGCGAACATAAACCGGTCGTGATGATCCCGTTCCAGGATCCACTGTACCCAGAAATTGCAAACGCCGCAGTCGCCGTCAAAAAATACAATATGTTTATCTTCCCAATTCTTCCGCATAACGTTGAATTTAAAATGCCATTTTCCTTTCGGTTTCTTCTTTTTCTTTTTTGAAATACTCTGCAAGTTCCTTACGCTGGGCATCTGTCAGTTTGGCATTCTGATGTCCTACATAATAAGATTCCAGAGGCATTTCTTTCTTTTCAATCATTTCTATGCATTCTTCCAGCTTATGAGCCTGTCTTTTTGGTTCGTACGTAGCAAAGGTAGAAAAATTAAGATGTTTTCTTCCTTCGTCGATATGATTTTTGACAAACCATGAAGCCGGAGAAATATTCGAATACCATGGATATCGGGTTTCATTGGAATGGCAGTCGTAGCAAGAGGTACGGATGGTTTTTGCGATGGGCTCCGGGGTGTTCTTGATCTTCAGGAAATCCATGCCGGGAGTAAGTGGCGGATTGGTTTTGTCAATCGGAAAAAACTGAATAATAATAAAGGCTACAAGCAGGACAACCACTATTTTTTTCATATCAATTCGCATTTTATTCATATAAAAATAATTAAAATTTATGAAATAGAATGAGCTGATTATCAAATTGTAGAATACTCATTTGAATCATTCTAAATATGGATTTTTACTCTTGCTTTATATATAGATGTCCCTGAATTTTTACTAACTTAATTGAATTATTGTTCCCGTTTTGACTCTATATTAAGAGATTTTGTAAAACAGGATGAATCATAGTTTTTAACTATGGCTTAAATTAAAATTAATAGATTGTATTTATAGGACATGCTTCGTAAGTTTGTCTTGTCTTAAAAATAAACGTAGTAATCAACATAAAAAATATTAAACGACAATGGAAAATGATTTGAATGACATCAGTAAATGCCCGTTCCACAACGGAACTATGAAAAAAGACGCCGTGGCTGGCGGAGGAACCAAAAATCTGGATTGGTGGCCGGAACAGCTGAGGGTAGATATCCTTCGTCAGCACTCTTCACTTTCAGATCCTATGGACAAAGATTTTGATTATGCTGAAGCATTTAAAAGCCTAGATCTGGAAGCTGTAAAAAAAGACCTTCATGCCCTGATGACAGACTCTCAGGATTGGTGGCCTGCCGATTTCGGACATTACGGTCCTCTGTTTATCCGTATGGCCTGGCACAGCGCCGGGACTTATCGGGTAGGTGACGGAAGAGGCGGAGCCGGTGCAGGGCAGCAGCGTTTTGCTCCCCTGAACAGCTGGCCGGACAATGTAAGCTTAGATAAAGCCAGGAGATTGTTATGGCCTGTCAAACAAAAATATGGAAACAAAATTTCTTGGGCGGATCTTCTGATCCTTACCGGGAATATAGCGCTGGAGTCTATGGGCTTTAAGACATTTGGATTTGCAGGCGGGCGTGAAGATGTATGGGAACCGGATATGGATGTGTATTGGGGTTCGGAAAAAACATGGCTGGGCGGTGATTTGCGTTACGCTCACGGTTCAGAAGGAGTAGCTGAAAGACATGGTGTACTTCCTTCCGATGATGATGCAGATGGGGATATTCACTCCAGGAATCTGGAAAAACCGCTTGCAGCAGTGCAGATGGGACTTATCTATGTAAATCCTGAAGGTCCGGACGGAAATCCAGATCCTATTGCAGCGGCTAAAGATATCCGGGATACTTTCGGACGTATGGCTATGAATGACGAAGAAACGGTAGCCCTGATTGCAGGAGGACATACTTTCGGGAAAACTCACGGTGCCGGACCTGCAGATCATGTAGGTAAAGAACCTGAAGCCGCAGGAATTGAGCTTCAGGGATTAGGATGGAGCAGCAGCTATAAGTCCGGAAGAGGTGCAGATGCCATTTCCAGCGGATTGGAAGTAACCTGGACCGAAACTCCTACTGAATGGAGTAATTATTTCTTTAAAAACCTCTTCGAAAATGAATGGGAGCTTACGAAAAGCCCGGCCGGAGCTCATCAGTGGGTAGCCAAGAATGGGGAAGAAATCATTCCGGATGCATTTGACCCTGCAAAAAAACACAGACCTACCATGCTGACCACGGACCTTTCGCTGCGACTGGATCCTGCTTACGAGAAAATCTCAAGACATTTTTATGAAAACCCTGATGCTTTTGCTGATGCGTTCTCAAGAGCGTGGTTTAAGCTTACCCACAGAGATATGGGACCGAAAGCAAGATATCTTGGACCGGATGTGCCACAGGAAGAGCTGATCTGGCAGGACCCTATTCCGGAAGTAAACCATGAGCTGGTGAACGAAGCTGATGTGGAAGCTTTAAAAGAAAAAATAATAAACTCCGGCTTAAGCACCTCTGAGTTGGTATCGACTGCATGGGCTTCTGCTTCTACATTCAGGGGAAGCGACAAAAGAGGCGGTGCCAACGGAGCCAGAATAAGGCTTGCCCCTCAAAAGGATTGGGAGGTAAATAATCCTTCTAATATTCAGAGAGTTTTGGATGGATTGGAGAAAATTCAAAGAGAATTTAATGATTCCCAAATTGGAGGAAAAAAAATATCAATAGCAGATATGATCGTACTGGCAGGAAGCGCGGCTGTGGAAAAAGCGGCAAAAAATGCCGGATATGATCTTAAGGTGCCATTTGCTCCAGGCAGAATGGATGCTTCGCAGGAACAGACCGATGTAGAATCTATGAGCTATATGGAGCCTGCTGCGGATGGATTCCGTAATTATCTGAAAAGAAAATTCAGTGTTTCCACAGAATCATTATTAATTGATAAGGCACAGCTTTTAACACTGACAGCACCCGAGCTTACGGTATTGATTGGTGGAATGCGTGTGCTGGATACGAATTTTGACGGATCTAAACATGGTGTATTTACCAGCCGCCCGGGAACTCTTACCAATGACTTCTTTATTAACCTTCTGGATATGAATACCCAATGGAAGTCAATATCAGAAGATAATGAACTGTATATGGGTGCAGACCGATCAACGGGACAACCGAAATGGACAGCAACCCGTGCAGATTTGGTCTTCGGTTCAAATTCTGAATTAAGAGCAATTGCAGAAGTGTATGCAAGCAATGATGCTCAGGCTAAATTTGTAAAAGACTTTATAAAAGTATGGACTAAAATCATGAACCTAGACAGATTTGATCTGAAATAGGAAAAATTTTAAAGTACGATTTAATCCCTGACCATTGACGGTCAGGGATTTTTTTTATGGTTAATAATGTTTTTTTTTAGGTAGTGGGTTTAATTGATTGATTTATAGGGTTTTGTTCTTCAATCTATTGTAAATTAATGCTGTTGCTGTAGCTAAAATACTATTTTAGGAATAAGAATAATTGAGTTCGGCTCTATTTTTGAGGCATTAATTACTTTTTCTTTACAAAATTCATTATATGTTGAAATAATTTATGTTGTTTGAGTGTGTTTTTATTGTATAGTTTAAGATAATGATGAAAAAAATAAATTTATGAAAAATAAAATTGTAAAAATTTCAACCCTCTTCCTTCTTTTAATGATTATTATTTCTTGTCATTCTTCCAAAGAGGAAACGAACAGTTACTTTCATGATATCAATGAGGAAGTATCTGGTATGATAGGGCATCCGGAGAAAATCAGGCTATTACAAAACAGGGAATTTCAAAAATATAAGAATACAGGCGAGCGTAAATACCAGATAAGCAGTAAATATGTAGAGCTTTATTATAATTTTGAAAATTCAGGGGATAAGAATGATGACACCGGCATTGAGCAAATTCCTACTGTATACGAGTTGCTTTTTCTTAATAATAACGAGTTTGATTATATTACAATAGCATGTAATTTTAATCTTGCGTATCAATTTGAACGTAAATCGCCCAAGCTATCAATGCAGTTTCTTAATGAAGCGATAAAACTTGATGAAAAATTAGGTAAAAAATACTATTTGCCCCATTTATACCATTTGAAAGGAAGGCTGGAATATAATAATAAAAAATATACCCAGGCTCTGCATTATTTTAATAAATGTCTTCATAACCTGGAAAAGAGCAGAGAAGATTTGATCTTTGTATCTTCCATGCACAATAATTTTGCTTTGTGTTATGATAAAATGGGAAGGCTTGATCTTGCAATTAAAGAAGGTAGGGAAGCCGTCAGGATTCTGGAAAGCGGGAAGAATTTAAGCAATGACGAAATTGCTTTTCTGACAGGAATTAAAGGTAATTTGGGTGATTTTTATTATAAGGCTAAAGACTACCGGACAGCGGAACATTTTTTCTTGCAGGAACTGGAATTTTATAAATCTAAAAAGATGTTGTATAATGAAGCTGTCAATAATGTGACGAACTTGTTTGCGCTTTACAATGATACCGGTCAGGCCGATAGAATGAAAGAGATGATGGAGTATGGAAAATCAATTGAAGCTAAAATCCAGACCATTCCGGATAAAATCCTGATCAATGAAATGATCCAGTCTTATTATTTAAAAATAAATGATACACAGACCGTAAGATCTCTTTGTAAGAAACTAGTTGTACTGCATCATGAGAATGAAGAAAAATCAGCTAAAAACCTTACTTATATCTCAGATGTGCTTAATAATTTTATTATTAAAAATATTGATCAGAAACATCAGCATAAAATAGATGATCAGAAGTTAAATAACAGATTAATGATGATGGCCGTATGTCTTATCATTATAATTTTTGTGATTACAATATATACCATAAAAAAAATAAACAGAAAAGAGAAAGAGCTTGTAGAGAAAGAAAAAATTATCCTGACAAAAAATAAAGAAATTTTAGAACAGGACTTAAAACAAAAAGAAGATAAAATTACCAACCTGCACTTAGGTCTTAATTTAAAGATAGAAACAGAGAAAACCTTTTTGGAGAATATTAGAAAAATGAAAAGATCAAAAAATATTGACGCAGAAAAAATGGTCACCGATCTTTTTCTCAAAATTACTAATCTGATCCAGATTGATAAAAAGAATTTTGACCTGATTAATGAAAGTTCATTAGAGAATAAACAGTTCATTCAAAAGCTTTCTGAAAAATTTCCTTCTTTAACCAATAATGAACTTAAATTCTGTGTATATTATAAATTAGAACTGTCTTCAAAAGAGATATCCATTCTTGAAAGTATTACAGAAGGTAGTGCAAGAGTATATAAAACAAAAATAAAAACAAAAATGAATGTAGGAAGAGAAGTGGATCTGAATAGCTTTTTAAAAAACATCTGAAATTTTCTGTAGGTTTCTTCAGGTTTTACGGATTATTTTTATTGTTTATTGAAATTTTTTAACGATAAAAATGGTGAATTTTACCTTTTTTTGAATTTATTGATTTTAATTTTTAAAATTCTGATAATTAAATTGTTACTTTTTTATAGTTAACATTTTTTTAATACTGAACCTGGCTTTACATAACAAAAAGTAACGGTTTAAATTCTGCTTTTTACCATTGTGTTCTATAATTTTGGCTCATCATAAAACACTCGGCGCAATTATAAAGATTAATAAACCTGAAAGTTTAAATTAATTTTTATCCGGCACTTTAAGAGTAATAGTTTATAAAGTGTTAAGTAGAGATTGGGTCTGAATTTTTCAGAAAGGTTGGGAAGCTTGAAAAATCTGAAAAATTTAAAAACACATTTGATGAAAAAAAGAAATAACCGTCTGACTTCAGACGGTTATTTTATTAAAAATCCCTGTGCCGGTTAATGCAATTTACCAATTTTGGAAAGCTAAATAATAAAATCCTATCTTTGCAAAAAATTGGGCTCCAAAAGTTGGAGATACCCATTAATAATTTTATTTATTAAACATTTTTATGTCAAATATTGTCGCAATCGTTGGGCGTCCCAACGTAGGTAAATCCACACTTTTTAATCGTTTACTGGAAAAAAGGGAAGCCATCGTAGATTCTACGGCTGGTGTTACCAGAGACCGTCATTACGGAAAATCCGACTGGAACGGGGTAGATTTTACGGTTATTGATACCGGCGGATATGATGTAGGAACGGATGATATTTTTGAAGAAGAAATTCGCAAGCAGGTACAGCTGGCAGTAGATGAAGCTACCTCAATCATTTTTATGATGAATGTAGAGGAAGGTCTTACCGATACCGATTACGAAATTTACCGTCTTCTAAGAAGATCAAACAAGCCCATCTACATTGTGATCAATAAAGTGGATTCGGCCAAAGAAGAACTTCCTGCAACTGAATTCTATCAGTTGGGGATTGATAAATATTATACACTTTCTTCCGCTACAGGATCAGGTACCGGGGATCTTTTAGATGATATCGTTAAAGATTTTCCCACAACGGAATACAAAGACCCGTTTGAAGGCCTGCCTAAAATCACTATTGCCGGACGTCCGAACGTAGGAAAATCTACTTTGACGAACGCTTTACTTGATGTGGAAAGGAATATTGTAACGGATATTGCAGGAACCACAAGAGACAGTATCCAGACCCTTTACAATAAATTCGGACACGAGTTTGTTCTGGTAGATACTGCCGGAATGAGAAGAAAATCCAAAGTAAATGAAGATCTGGAATTCTATTCCGTGATGAGGTCCATCCGTTCCATAGAATATTCAGATGTGGTTATTGTTATGGTGGATGCCACTTTGGGATGGGAGTCTCAGGATATGAATATTTTCGGGCTGGCGCAGAAAAACAGAAAAGGAATTGTAATTCTGGTGAATAAATGGGATCTTGTAGAAGACAAGCAGACCAACACCATGCGTGATTTCGAGAAGTCCATCAAAGATAAGATCGGACAGTTCCATGATATCCCGATTTTGTTTATTTCAGCTTTAACCAAACAAAGAATCCTGAAAGCTGTGGAAGTGGCTATGCAAGTATATGAAGATCGCAAAAAGAAGATCAAAACCTCAAAACTGAATGAAGTGATGCTTCCTATTTTTGAGCAGACTCCACCGCCGGCGAATAAGGGAAAATATATTAAAATCAAGTACTGTGTACAGCTTCCGACGCCGTCTCCGCAGTTTGTATTTTTCTGCAACCTACCGCAGTACGTAAAAGAACCTTACAAAAGATTTACTGAAAACCAATTGAGAAAAGAATTCGGTTTCACCGGAGTTCCGATCGAAGTGTATTTCAGACAGAAATAAAACGATTTGATGATGAGTTAATTTGATGATGTGCTAATGTCAATTACGATATGGAAA
The DNA here is from genome assembly GCF_900169075.1 of Chryseobacterium phocaeense. Taxonomy (NCBI): domain Bacteria; kingdom Pseudomonadati; phylum Bacteroidota; class Flavobacteriia; order Flavobacteriales; family Weeksellaceae; genus Chryseobacterium; species Chryseobacterium phocaeense. The sequence goes on along the minus strand of NZ_LT827015.1, from coordinate 3,119,894 downwards.
GAAAGAATGAAATTTTAGATTTAAGTATCAGGTTTTCGTTAGACATCATTAAATATACTGAATTGCTTGAGCATAGCAGAAAGTTTGTCATTGCAAACCAGCTCATGAAAGCGGGAACTTCAATTGGAGCTAATGTTTTTGAAGCACAAAGTGCCGAAAGCAGAGCCGATTTTATCCACAAATTGAAAATTGCCGACAAAGAAGCTAAAGAAGCGGAATACTGGTTATTGCTTTGTGAAAACTCTGAGAACTATAATTTTGATCCGGCTTTAAAAGTCCAGCTGCTAAGTATTCAGAAACTGCTATCTAAAATAATTTCATCTGCCAAGAGATATTAGTGGATTCAACAATCATCGCATCATCAAATTAGCAAATCATCACACCATCAACTAGCACATTTACTATGGTAACAGAACTTTCAAAACAGTTTTCTTTAATAAACTCCTGGATCAATGAATTGAGGAATGTGGATATCCAGCATGACAGAATGAGATTCCGTAGAAATATGGAGCGTATCGGAGAAATTGCCGCTTTTGAGATCAGTAAAGGACTGGAGTATAAAGAAGTGGAAATCCAGACGCCTTTAGATAAAATTAAGGTTCAGGAAATTGCGGTTCAGCCGGTGATCACTACCATTTTAAGAGCGGGAGTGCCATTGTTTGAAGGAATTCTGAATTATCTTGACAGGGCAGACTGCGGCTTTGTTGCGGCATACAGAAAACACGATGCCAATGATTATTTCTCCATCAAACAGGATTATCTTACCTGTCCCAATATTGAAGGAAGACCATTGATTGTGGCTGACCCAATGTTGGCAACAGGAGCCTCCCTGATAGAAGCCATCAAGGATCTTCTGACCAACGGAACTCCAACCCAGCTGCATATTGTTGCTGCCATAGCATCCAGACAAGGCGTTGAAACCATTGAAAAAGCATATCCTGATGCGAAAATATGGGTAGGAGCCATTGACGAAGGACTGACTTCAAAAGGATACATCACACCGGGACTTGGTGATGCCGGAGATTTAAGCTACGGCGAAAAACTTCAGAGATAACTAAGAAAGGTTCCAGAAATCTTTCATCAGGTTTAATAATAAATCAGGCCGTACTTTCTCTATAGGATGCTTTGTATCGGGAAGTATGGCCAATTTTGCATCAGGAATATGCCGGTAAGCACTTACACTTTCTTCTATACTCACCATATGATCCTGATCTCCGGTCATAATCTGTACCGGAATATCAATGTTTTGAAAACTGGCTTCATTCAAAGGTGGATTTTTTCCAAGCGAAATCATCAGGTCCGCAATGGCAAGCAATAGTTGTTTCCATTTTGAACCATGCTGGCTTTCCAGTTGCTCGGCATATCTGGGGATTTTTGAGATTATAATTTCCGGATCCAGCATTTTGCTTTCTTTTAAAGCTTGTTCCTCCGTCCAGTTGAATTTGGTACCTAAAGTGATGATGGAATTAATACTTTCCGGATCCTGTAAGGCGCAGCAAAGTGCTGCATAGCCTCCCATACTGTGCCCGAAAATATACACATCTTTTAAGTTTTCCTGATCTAAATAATTTCTTATTTCCTCCGTATATTTTTCAATGCTGATGCCATTTTCCGGCAATTCCACTTCTCCATGTTCGGAAAATAAAAACCTGTGGATTTTGAAATACCTTGAAAGTTCAGCCTCATAAGGTTTAAAAATATCACTGTGACCCAATGCGCCGTGCAGCAAAAGCAGATTTTTCATGATGAATAGTTTGGCGGAAAATTAGGAAAAAGAAATGGAAACGGAAAGAGGATGTTTTAGAGTGTGAGGATTGAGAGTTTTAGAGTCGGAGTGTTTGAGTGCAGAGGAGCTATCGTGAGTTGTAGAATAGGTAAAGAAACGTCTTAAAGTTAATTTGCAGTTTCACCTATTTGCCTATTTGCCTTTTAGCCTCATCAGCTTCCTTTGCCTTCTTAGCAACCCAGTCATCTAACCCCGGATTTTCACTCGCAAACCCTCTCACTCTCAAACTCTCCGCCTCTCAAACCCCTACACATCAACAGCCATTACCAAAACACTTACCCTATTGTCTCCCGCCTTTAAAATTTCCCAGGCAATAGAAGATACCGTGTTTCCGGTTGTAAAAACATCGTCTATGAGAAGAATATGTTTTCCTGTGATGGGTTTTGAAAGAGAAAAAGGATTTGTGGTTTCCAGGCGGTGTTTCTTGTCTTTTAATGCCTGTGCTTTGGAGTATCTGTTTCTTTGAACCAATTCATGATCAAACGGAATTTTGTAAAAATTTGATAAAACTTCTGTGAACAGATGCAGCTGGTTATACCCTCTTTGCCTTAGTTTCTTTGGGTGTAAAGGAACGGAGACCAGAAGATCCGGCTTTTCATTTTTGAAATCCAGTCGTTCCGAAGTCCACTGGGCCAGAGTTTTTCCTGCGTTTTCCCTGCTTTTGTATTTCAGTTCATGAATAATGGTTCTGCTTAAGCCGTCTTCATCGAATTTCATCAGAGCAAAAGCGTTTTCGACCGGGAAAAAAAGTTTGCATCTTTCTCTGATGGTATTTTCACCATGATAATCAAAATGGGTAAAATGAATATGTTCAAAACAGAGACCACAGACCAGAAGATTGGCGTCTATGATCCGGCTGCAATGGATGCAACGGTTTGGGAAAAATAAATCAAGTATCATTTGTGTGTGTTTTTTTAAATTAGAAGTTAGAAGCTAGAAGTTAGAAGTTGGAGGTTAGAGGTTTAATTTTACACTATCAACTATCAACTATCAACTATCATTTATCACTTATTACATTCTTCCTGATCTTCTCAATTGCGTTTTTCATACTCAGGTTAAAATATTCCTTTTCCAGCCGGACCGGTGGTGCCTGGCGTACTTCACAATCAGAAATACTGCAGGATTCACAGGTGACGCCTACATTGATGGTTTGCAGGGTTGGAGATTTAATAAATCCTATTTTTTTGATGGTTTGCGGAGTCAGTAAGATTCCAAGGCAGTAGCTTCTGTTGCTTCCGTCAGAGAAAGGGTTTTTCTGTGACGTTGAAATAACAAGATAGCTTACTCCCTGATCTTTGTAATGGGAGATCTGGGCATCAGTAATCGTTTCGCTTTCCTTTAGATGGTGAAGATTTTTTACGGCGATCCATCTCCGGCAGTAATGTTCATTCATCGCATTGGCATGGGGCGCCTGCTGGTGATTCAGGTGAAGTTCCTTCAGGATATGGATCTTATCCGAATCTTTTTTCTTGACCAGGCATAAATAAAACAAATCTTTAATTCCTGATTCCGACGAAAGAAGGTTGGTAAGCCGGTAATAAAAAGTTTCCGGTGAGTCCGTAAAGCTTTTAATGAGCTCTTCAAAACCTTTGGGCTCCCAGCTGTGCTGAAGGAAAAAATCTGTTGTTTTTTCAAGCGTTCGCTCCTTTGAGATCAGCAAGGCTCCGGCGAAATAAGAGGCATAGAAATTATTCAGAATTTCTTCAAAGCTTCCAAAATCCAGCCATGAATAGGTATTCGGACGGATTTTCAATTCCAGGACATTAAAGCCTATTTCTTTCGCCAGGATAAATGTTTTCTGATTTTTTTCAAGTTTTTCGTTCAAAAGAAGAAGTTTCTGCTCCGGGATAAAAAGGGAACGCAGGTTGTCCAGAGCTCCGAACTGTTCAAAATTCTCAGAACGTATATTGTAATTAAACTTTTCAGTAAGAAGATGTTCTAAAACAGAAGCCCGCAGATCTTTATTGATCTCCAGTCCGTTTTCTTTGATAAATTCTGTTGCTTTTTCCTCAATTTCAGGAAAATAATTGTCGTAAAGTTCCTGAAAAGACCGGAGAACTGCAAAATAGAAACGTTCCTTTCCTAAATTATAGTTCTGGGAAATCTCAATCAGGGCATTGATGAAAGCTGTTACTTTTTTCGGAGCATCGCTGATGATGCTGATCAGGTTGTTTTTGCTGATTCCAAAAAGATCGAGCGGAATTTCTTTAAAAAAATCCGATTGCAGGATTTCATTGAATGGAGCTAAACTCTTATCCAGTTTTGTAGAAACCAGTTCATCAAAAGTACAGCTCAGTGATTCCGAAAGCTGAATGATCTTGTCATGCTTGGGATATTTTTTCCCGTTTTCAATTTCGTTAAGGTAAGATTTAGACAGTCCGGTCTTCACAGCAAGATCCTGCAGAGACCAGTTTTTCTTTTGTCTCAGCTGTTTCAGCTTAAGTCCGAAAACTGTTTTGATAAAATCACTTTCTGAATTCATACCCAAATATAAATAATTGATTGCGATTATGAGCATAATAAATTTTGAAAATAAAATAGCGAACGTTCGCTGTGTGTGAAAATTTTTATTTATGTTTGTAACATCAAATCACAAAATCAACAGGTTATGGAAACTCAAACCCAATTAAAAATAAGAGCTGATAAGCAATATGACGAGGTTTTTACACCGGAACTGGCGGATTTTCTGGTGGCGCTTCACCAGAACTTCAATTCAAAAAGGCTGGAACTTTTAGAGGAAAGAAAAAATACCCAGGAGAATTTTGATAAAGGAAATCTTCCCGGATTTCTTTCGGAAACTGAAGAGATAAGAAAAGGAAACTGGGTATGCGCTTCTCTCCCGGATGACTTGCTGGATAGAAGGGTAGAGATCACCGGTCCTGTAGACCGGAAAATGATCATTAATGCATTGAATTCCGGCGCATCTACCTTTATGGCTGATTTTGAAGACAGCAACTCGCCGACCTGGGATAACTGTATTCAGGGACAGATTAATCTGGCTGATGCTGTAAGACGTATGATAGATTTCACGGCAGACAACGGGAAATCTTATCAGCTTGATGAAAAAACGGCTGTTCTCCTGGTACGCCCAAGAGGATTACATCTGTCTGAAAAGCATATGGAGATCAATGGGCAGGAAGCATCCGGTTCACTTACTGATTTTGGAATTTATTTTTTCAAGAATGCGGAACAGCTGCTGAAAAATGGTAGCGGACCTTACTTTTATCTTCCAAAACTGGAGCATTATAAAGAAGCCCGATGGTGGAATGATGTTTTTATTTTTTCCCAAAACTACCTTGGAATTTCTGTGGGAACTATTAAAGCTACGGTTTTGATAGAAACCATTACCGCCGCATTCCAGATTGATGAAATTTTATTTGAATTGAAAGAACACAGTGCAGGCCTGAATTGCGGCCGCTGGGATTATATTTTTTCATTTATTAAAAAATTCAGAAACCTTCCCGGTTTTATGGTTCCGGACAGAGATCAGGTCACCATGGCTTCGCCGTTTATGAGTGCATATTCCAAAAGAGTGATCGAAATCTGTCATAAAAGAAATGTTCACGCCATCGGAGGAATGGCAGCACAGATTCCTGTGAAAAATGATGAGGAAGCGAATGATACTGCTTTTGAAAAAGTAAGAAACGACAAAGAACGGGAAGTGAAAAACGGTCATGATGGAACGTGGGTAGCACACCCTGCTTTGGTTCCTGTTGCAAAAGAAGTGTTCAATCAGTATATGCCTGGACAGAATCAGATCGATAAAAAATTTGAATACCATATTAAAGAAGCAGATCTGCTGGAAGTTCCACTGGGACAGATTACCGAGAAAGGCGTAAGAAAAAATATTAATGTCGGAATTCTGTACCTGGAAAGCTGGCTGATGGGAACCGGTGCAGCTGCCATTTACAATCTCATGGAGGATGCCGCTACAGCAGAAATATCAAGAACACAGCTGTGGCAATGGCTGAAAAACGAAGCTGAACTGGATACTGAAAAAACATTAACCCGGGAAATGATTCTCCAATGGGAAGCTGAAGAAATGGACCATATTGAACGTTACGTAGGTGAACAGCGTTTTAAAAACGGAAAATTCAACCTCGCAAAAGAACTTTTCAACGAACTGGTATTCTCTGAAAAATTTGAAGAATTCCTGACATTGAAAGCATACCCGTTTATTGAGTAGGAGAATGGGAGTGTGGGAGGGTTTTAGCGTAACAGTCTTAAGTACAAATAAAAATTGGCAACACTAAAAAGAACTCATAACGTATAACTCATCACTCATCACTCATCACCGATCCTCTTTTAGTCTCCAACCCTTTCACTCTCCAACTCAGAAACCCTCTCACCCTAACCCCTTAACCCTAATCCCTAAAATATTATGAAAACAAGACAAGAACAAATCCAGGCTCTGGAAAACGACTGGCTGAACAATCCACGATGGACCGGCGTAAAAAGAACCTATACTGCGGAAGAAGTATTGAAGCTTCGCGGTTCGTACAAAATAGACTATACCATTGCGACGGAAATGTCCAAAAAATTCTGGGACAAGCTGAATAATCAGGATTTTGTTGCCGGGCTTGGCGCACTCACAGGTAACCAGGCGGTTCAGGAAGTCGATGCCGGTCTCGAAGCCATTTATCTTTCCGGATGGCAGGTGGCTGCTGATGCAAATCTGTCGGGAGAAATGTATCCTGACCAGTCGCTGTATCCGGCTAATTCAGTGCCTTCTGTGGTGAAAAAAATCAATAATGCCTTACTGAGAGCGGATCAGATCCAATCAGTAAGCGGTAATGGAAATAAAGAATATCTGGTTCCGATCATTGCAGATGCTGAAGCAGGATTCGGAGGAAACCTGAATGCTTTTGAGCTGATGAAACAGATGATTGAGGCGGGTGCTGCAGGGGTTCACTTTGAAGACCAGCTTTCTTCAGCAAAAAAATGCGGACATCTTGGTGGAAAAGTTTTGGTACCTACTCAGGAAGCGATTAACAAACTCGTGGCGGCACGTCTGGCCTCGGATGTCTTGGGTGTTCCCTCCATTATTATAGCAAGAACCGATGCGGATGCGGCAGATCTTCTGACTTCAGATATTGATGACAGGGATAAAAGATTCGTGACGGGAGAAAGAACTTCTGAAGGCTTCTATGTGGTGAAGAACGGAGTAGAGCAGGGAATAGACCGGGGGCTTTCCTATGCCCCTTATGCAGACCTGATCTGGATGGAAACTTCTAATCCGGATCTTGAACAGGCACGAAAATTTGCAGAAGGAATTCATGCCCAATTTCCAGGGAAGATGCTGGCTTATAACTGCTCACCATCGTTTAACTGGGCTGCAAAACTGAGTGTGGAGGAAATGGCAGATTTCCGGGAAGAGCTGGCGAAAATGGGATATAAATTCCAGTTTATTACTCTGGCAGGTTTCCATGCGCTGAATACGGCTATGTTTGAACTGGCTCTGGCTTATAAAGAAAGAGGGATGGCAGGATATTCCGAACTGCAGGAGCGTGAGTTTGCCCTTCAGCAGAAAGGATTCAGAGCGGTAAAGCACCAGTCGTTTGTAGGAACCGGCTACTTTGATGAGGTTCAGAATGTGGTAACCAACGGTTCTTCCGCAACGGTAGCGATGAAAGACTCTACAGAAACAGCACAGTTTCATTAATCATTTTCTATATTTAATTAAAATTTTTGATGTAAGCCTTCCCTATTTTGGGAAGGTTTTTTGGGTGAAACGCTTACTAAATTATTCTTTAAATGTTATTTTTTAATAACTGATGTACTTATGATTGATTTTTTTCATCTTTCTTGTCGGGTTGATAGGTGTTTTTTTGTCTCTTTCTGTTATCTTTTTGGAAAAAAGATGTTAACTGCTTTTTTGTTTTATTATTGATAATGAGTAGTTTGTGTGTTTGTTTTGTTAACCAGGATTGTTGTTGTTTTATTTTTCTTTTGAATTGTACTAGTTTTGGAAAAGAGAATTGAAAGAATTATTTAGAAATGTAATAATTGATTATGATTATTAATCTATACAAGAAAATGTAATATTATTTTTTAGAAACAGCAAAGGTCGGCTGTATAAATTGGTGCCCGCCAACAGCTCTTATCTTTTGATGATCACTCTACTCAGGCAGATTGGAATATTTTAAAGTGAAGTAATAATAAAGTAAAAATGAAATCATAAACTTTCTGCTGCGAAAATAGAGTGATGGCTTAAGATCGAGTAACAGATTCTAAAAACACAAATGATGATGATGAAGTAAGTGTCTTTGGGCAGGCCCTGCTTCATCTTTTTTAAATGAAACCCTGATAGAAATCATTGAAATTTAATGTTGCTTCCGTTAGTTTATCATATTAATCGCAATCAAAAGTTTATATATTTGATTGTAAAAGAAAACAGACGGAATGAATTTAGTTTATGAGAAAAATATAACGGTCACCGAAGAGCATATAGATCAGAATAATCATGTGAATAATGTGCAGTATGTACATTGGGTAGAAGAAATGGCAGCAGAGCACTGGGATCATGTAAAGGAAAAAACAGAATACCCCGATGATGTATGGATGCTTGTGGATCACCATATTCAATACAAAAAGCAGGTCTATCTTGATGATATCATTACAGTAAAAACTTACCCAAAAGCCCCGGAAGGAATCAGACAGCCCAGAAAAGTAGAATTTTATTGCCACGGGCAGCTGGTGGTGGATTCACATACCTTATGGGTGCTTTTTGATAAAACTACCGGGAAAATAAAGCGGCTGCCTGAAAACTGGCTGGATAAGCTGAGCGAATAATACGGCTTTACAGGTCTATTCAGAATTTGTAAGCCGAAACCCCTCTGTTTTCTCTAAAAATTTCCGGGTCTTCATACACAGACTCATATAATTCCTGTATTTCTTTCAGATCTACGCTCCGGATGATATTTCCCTGCAGATCCAGCAGGTACCATTCTCCACCGGTTACTGCGTATTCATCAAGATATTCTTCAGGCCTTTTCCATTGGCTGTATTCGTAATACAGGTCAAATTGATAAACGTCTCCGTTTTTATTGGCGAGATATGAATGAGGATTCAGTTCTTCAATCCATTCATATTCAAAAGGGATGATTATTTCAGATTGCAGATTAATCATTCCAAATTTACCTTTTTCCAGTTTTTTCCCGGCACTGGTATACATATCTTCATCTTCGCAGGTAATCTTCGGGCTGATATTTTCATTGAATTCATCAGAGTAAGTCCATGAGAAATCTCCCTGAAACGCTTTTAATCTCGATGTATCGTAAGTCCAGTCCAGATAATTATAGAAAGGTCCTGTTTCAATCCCATAATCATTTAAAATTCCCCATTTTTTATAAACATCAAAAAACCGGATCCATGATTTTTTCTTATCAACCAGCTGACCTTCTGCAATTTTAACCTTAGTTTTATCAGCAAACAAATGAAGAGCTATTTCATTGTCATTATGAGTGATAGCTGCGTTCAGCATGTCACTAACAAATATTTTCTGATAAAAACCGTCAATTAAAAATTCATTCCGATGGTTAACCAAACCAAACCCACCTTCTTTCTCAATGGTGTACATCGTATGGGAATGGATTTCCTCTACAAATTCTAAATTAATTTCAGTAAAAATATGTTCTTTCTCATTATATGCAATCTTTGGAATGCGGTTGGGAATATATCCTTTTTCCTCCTTTATAAAACGTCCTTTGCTATCAAAATAGAACAATTTTTTTATGTGGTTTTGTGAATCTTCTTCATTATCCGGAAACATGGAGCAACAAAACACATTGAAATCCTTATAATATCTGATTTCATAAAAATAGGGAAGAATCAGAATGCTTTGGTTTTTTAGGTCAAATACTCCGGTCAGGTGGAAATAGTTTTTATCAAAATAATGATCGAAGGGCTGGGAAACGATATTGATATTAAAAGTTACCTGATGAAGCGAATGCACATATTCCCCAAGCAGGGCAAAAGGATGTTCCCTGTTTTTTAAATGGAGAATATGCCGGTCATCTATAACGGTTACCGGATAAGCCGCCTGGAAATCACTGCTTTTATGTTTTTCCAGACAGACACTTTCAAGATACTCACGGAAATCCATATCAGGAATGAATTTATACTCAAACCGGCCTGCTGGATTTTCCTGCTCCTGAATTTCTTCATCAGAATACAATTGGTCTTTTCCAAGATAAGTTCTTATAAAATTGTGGGCTTTTTTGAACTCCGGATCTAATTGATCACTATCCATTTTTTGTTATTTTAAAATCAAAGCTAAAATAATTAATTCAAACTTAAGCCTTATCTTTGCATTATGATACGTATTACAAAAATTTTCACATTCGAGACAGCCCATGTGTTGTACAATTATGATGGGAAATGTAAAAATATGCACGGGCATTCCTATAAACTGTTTGTAACCGTGAAAGGAAGACCTGTTAATGATCTGGAGAATCCCAAAAACGGGATGGTTGTAGATTTTGGGGATATTAAAAGTATCGTAAAATCTGAGATTGTAGATGTTTGGGATCATGCCGTTCTTGTGAATGCCTTATCTCCGCATAAAGAACTTGGAGAAGACCTTGAAAACAAAGGACATAAAGTGATCTATTGCAGCTTCCAGCCGACCTGCGAAAATATGCTGTACGCTATTGCTGCCAAAATAAAATCAAAACTTCCGGCTGAGGTTTCTCTTGCCTACCTTAAACTTCACGAAACGGAAAACTCTTACGGAGAGTGGTTCGCAGAAGATAATAAATAACAGATATTTACCTATAAAAGCTCAGACCGGTGTTAAAAACAATTATTAATTTAGAGCCTGGAAAAAAAGTCTACTTCGCTTCAGATCAGCATTTTGGAGCTCCTAATCCGAAGGAGAGTAAAATGCGTGAAGAGAAATTTATCCGCTGGATGGATGAGATCAAGGAAGATGCGCAGGTTTTGTTTTTAATGGGTGATCTTTTTGACTTCTGGCATGAATGGAAGCACGTTATTCCCAAAGGCTACGTAAGAGTTCTTGGAAAAATAGCCGAGCTGAAAGACAGGGGAATTCACATTTATTTTTTTGTAGGAAACCATGATCTATGGATGAAAGACTACCTGGAAGAGGAGATCGGGTGTACTGTTTTTTATCAGAAGCAGTATTTTGAAATGGGAGGAAAACAGTTTCTGCTGGCTCACGGAGATGGGCTGGGGCCTGGCGACAAAGGGTACAAAAGAATGAAAAAGCTGTTCACTAATCCTGTTGCCCAATGGTTTTTCAAATGGCTGCACCCGGATATTGCCATGAAGTTTGCCCTCTATCTTTCCCAGAAAAATAAAATGATCTCCGGGGAAGAAGATAAAGCCTTTTTAGGTGAGGATAAGGAATTCCTGGTTATTTACTCGAAAGAAAAACTGAAAACCCAGAAAATTGATTATTTCATTTATGGACACCGTCATCTTCCGATGGTGCTGGAATTGGAACCTAATGCAAAATACATCAACCTGGGAGACTGGATTTCTTATTTTACGTATGGGGTTTTTGAAAAGGATTTTGAATTGAAAACTTTTAAGGACGGGACACAAAAAAATTACCCCTGAGAGAGAGGTAATCTCCGAATGAACCGAAGCCCACTCTTGTTTTTAATCCATATTCCGAATAGGTAATTGCAATAAGTTTACCAAAATATAATTCATCGGAAAAAAAATAATAAAGAAATATGTTTTTATTTCGTAATTGATTCATTATGAGTATGTAGTGAATTAAAAAAAATCTCAAAAAAAATTGAAAAATATATTCAGTATACGGACAGAGCAGGATTTCCTGACTGCAGCGATAACCACTTTCAGGTATCAATATGAAAACATTGAGATCTACAGGAAGTTTGTGGATTTTCTGAAAATTGATGCAGAGAAAGTTGATAGTCTGACAAAAATTCCTTTTCTGCCGATAGAAATGTTTAAAAATCATCAGATCCTGGATGAAAACACTACGGCTGACCTGTTTTTTCAGAGCTCAGGGACTACTCAGATGAATCTTTCAAAACATTTTATTGCAGATCCGGCTTTATATGAAGAAAGTATTTACAGAAGTTTTGAAAAATTTATAGGAAAACCTGAAGACTTTATCTTTCTGGGACTTCTTCCGAGCTATCTCGAAAAGCAGAATTCCTCACTGATTTATATGGTGGATTATCTGATGAAAAAATCTGCAAAGCCGGAAAACGGATATTTTCTCTACAACCATTCTGAGTTACTTGAACTTTTAACCAGGCTCAAAGATAAAAAAGTGATTCTTTTCGGAGTGTCTTTTGCGTTGCTGGATTTTCTGGATACCGCAGCAGCATCGGGACTTTCGATATCAGGATCTGAACATCTTACCGTTATTGAAACGGGTGGAATGAAAGGAAGAAAAGAAGAAATGACCAAAGATGAACTTCTGAAAATTTTACAGGATGGTTTTAAAACAGAGAAGATCTATTCAGAATATTCAATGACGGAACTGCTTTCACAGGCCTATTCTCTCGGGAACAATGAATATCAATGCCCGGAGTGGATGAAAATTTTAGTCCGCAATGCGGAAGATCCTTTCTCCTACGAAAAAGAAGGAAGAACAGGAGCAATTAATATTATTGACCTTGCCAATATCCATTCCTGTTCTTTTATTGCCACACAGGATCTGGGAAAAACACTTTCCGGTGATCGTTTCCAGGTATTGGGAAGAATAGACCATTCCGATATCCGGGGATGCAGTCTGTTAGTGAGCTAAGTTTGAGCGTGGGAGAGTGAGAGAGTCTGAGAGTATCAGTGTTGGAGCGTATGAGCGTTGGTGAGATTCAGATCGCTTGATTTTGTTTAATATTTCTTAAAAAACTTTCAGCGGTCAGATAATTAAATTTTAACTTTCCCTAAACCCTAAACCCTAAACCCTAAACCCTAAACCCTAAACCCTAAACCCTAAACCCTAAACCCTAAACCCTAATCAATGCTCAAAATAGAAGAACTTGTACATGCCTACATCCATTCCCACTGCGATTTTGAAAAAGAAATTGTACTGACGAATTATTTCCAGGCAGACTGGGAGGCGGATATGCTCTTCATTGATGCTGAGGGATTCAGTCATGAAATAGAAATCAAACTTTCAAAAAGTGACTTTAAAAATGATTTTAAAAAATCATACCTTAATAAAGATACCGGTGAAAAATTCCTGAAGCATGATAAAATTTCCTGTGGCGATTATGTCTGTAATGCTTTCAGCTTTCTTCTTCCGATGGGAATGATAGATCATGCTGTAATTCCGGAACATTGCGGAATTATTGAATTCTACCATAATGAGGACACCTGGGAAACTGAATTTTATCTCATCCGGAAACCTACGAGAGTCCATGAAGACTCTTACTGGAAGCTGAATGATAAGGACCTTTTTATCCGCAAAATGGCCCTCAATTTACTCCAGCGCAAGCTGGAAATTAAAGGAAAACATGAAGAACTGATCTTTAAAAATCCTTTTGAGATCAGAAAAATAAAATAGCCTGAGTTCGGAGTGAGACATTTTTGTTTTTCAATAGGGTCAGGAAGTTTGAAGATCGAAGCGGGAAGTTCCTGAAGCCTGAAACAGAACTTTAAACAATTTTTATTAATTTTTTAAAGCCAGATTGATCAAATTTCATGATTGCTGTTTAAAATTATTGGCTGCTATTAACTTCCAGCCTCTTACTTCCAGCCACTTTATCTTGAACTCATATTAAATAAAAAAATCCTGTCAGACGACAGGATTTTGTATGGATATCATCATGAAGATATTAATCAGGAACTTCTGCGGTGTCTCTCTGAAGAAGGAATTTGTAAACCAAACCTCCCACAACTCCTCCTAAGATAGGTGCTGCCCAGAACAGCCAAAGCTGTGACATCGCCAGCCCGCCCGCAAAAATAGCCTGTGACAGTGATCTTGCCGGGTTTACTGAAGTATTTGTGATGGGAATTGAGATAAGGTGGATCAGGGTAAGCGCCAGACCGATCGCAATGCCGGCAAATTTTCCGTTAGCCCATTTGTCTGTAGCCCCCATTATAACAATCAGGAAGAAAGCTGTTAGTAAGAATTCGGCAAGGAATGCTGCTCCCATACTGAACGCTTTACCATTGTACACCGCTTCTCCGTAGAAATTGGTAGCAAAAGCTCCCGGTTTTGAAAAGTCTACAACTCCCGCGCCGTTAAGAATCACATAAAGACATCCTGCCGCTGCAAGAGCACCAAGACATTGTGCTACGATGTAAGGAATCAGGTCTTTTGCAGGAAATCTTCCTCCGGCTAAAAGTCCGAAAGATACTGCCGGATTGAAATGTCCGCCAGAAATATGCCCGACGGCATAAGCCATCGTAAGAACCGTAAGACCAAATGCTAGGGATACCCCAAGTAGGCCAATTCCGATATCGGGAACTCCGGCGGCAAAAACTGCACTTCCGCAGCCTCCGAAGACAAGCCAAAAGGTGCCGAAAAATTCAGCAAAAAGTTTTTTTATCATGTTGTTTATTTAAAAATGTATCTCAAATGTAAAATTTAAATTTTATAAAAAAAAGTTAAAATGTAAAAAATAATTAACTTTTAGTAAGTTAAAATTCAGGATTTAGTAATTTGGTTTAATGTTTGTTAAGAATTTTTTTTAGAATGACATTGTGTGAAAGTTAAATGCTGCAACATAATTGTTTATCTTTCGTTTAGTAATTTAAAGCATGGTTAATGAGAAAGTTTTTTTGTGTGGCACTGGTGCCCTTTATGTACAGCTTTTATTATTCGCAGGCAGTAAAGAAAGCACTTCCCTGTTATGATCTGACATCGGTCCTCAAAGTAGAGCCTACAGCTTTGTATAAACCGCATCTGGACGCTTCCAAAAGTTTTGGGGTAAAGCTGCTGAAAGATTCCAAAACAGTACAGAAATACATTAACAGCGGAAAATTCCATAAAATAAAGAAAACATCAAAGGGCTATCGGGTACAGAAACTTGATTACAGCAGGGCTTATATGGTTTCCAAAGCCAAAACCACCCTTGAGAAGATGGGCGCCAGGTTCAGCAAAGAGACCAAAGGACATACTTTCACCGTTTCTTCCATCACCAGAACACTGGAAGACCAGTGCAGACTGAGAAAAGTAAATTCCAATGCATCACTGGGAATCAGTTCGCACAATTACGGGAATTCCTTTGATATTTCTTATATCCGGTTCAATAATGTGCTGAAATATAATCCGAAAATGGAGGCTGCACTGGAAAAGGTTTTGAAATATTATGCAAATGCAGGGAGGATTTACTACATCAAAGAAAGACAGCAGAGCTGCTATCATATTACTGTAAGGAACTATTGACTATTTTTGAGATGATAATAGAGATTTCCTGTTCATACCACATTTTCATAAATAAGTCACAAAACACCTTTCTATTCTGAATACTTTTTATTCCCGCTCTGGATTAAATTTATTTTACAAATAATAAATTTATGATGCGATTATTTGTGCAGGATGTTTAGTTTGTATAATTTTATGCCACTAAACAAACCATGAAATTATGAACGAAAACGAGTACAAACTGGCCTCAGCCGAGTGGGGCAGATGCGTTTCAGACTATCAAAAGGTATCAAGCCTAATTCCTACCAATTACATTTTCGAGCTGAATTCTGATCAGATCGGTAAAATCACAGAAAAAAACCAGTATATCGACCTTTGTGCAGAGGTGGGTGTATATGGCGGGCAGCTGGTTCTTATTTTCCTTCCTCTGGATGCACAGGGGCATGTAGACAAAGGTGTGACAGAGTATCAGTATACCACTCTGGTACCTCTTAAGCATGATATCAGACTGCAGGAAACAAAAGAATTTACCGTTGTGAAGAACGCGGTTCTTTCCAGTGATCTTACGAAAGTGGATGATAATACCAATATGTCTTTTCCTGTTTCGGAACAGCCTGTCCTTGATCAGGATATTGCCGTAGATGCTATTGAACGCTGGAGAAACGAAGGAATGGAGTGGTTCTTCCGTGAGTGCACTGAATTTCACGGAGAAAGGATTTTCAGAAGATTTTATATTCCAAAAGAAGATCTTACCCATCCTTATCCGGAAGTAACAGGTATTAAATGTTCATTCGGACTGAGATATAATGATATTTACCAGAGAATGCTGGTGACCCTTATCTTTATTTCTTTCCATGAGCTTCTTCAGAAAGGAACTTCTGAAACTGTTATTTCCAATACCTATGACTGGGCGAAACCATGTCCGCCTGTATGCCGTATTCCTGAACTTGGATCTTAAATACGTAGTGTAACGGGAATGACAGATTTTTTTAAAGCCATTTTATTCCTGAACTATGGTCTGCTGCTGTCCGTCATCATTTTGGGAGCAGCAAAATACCGCATTTTACATACTAAAGAAAAGCAATATTTTCACTGTATTGCTTTTCTTTTTTTTATTGAATTACTGAACCTGGCCCTGCCATATGTGTTCAATCTTAATGATACCTCGTTTCTGTACCCGCTGTATATAGCAGGAGAATTTTTTCTGCTGACCGCTTTATTCATCAGGAAACTGAATTTTCCAAAATATTTTCCTGGCATTACAGCAGTACTGGCAGTGGGATTTATGGTATCAAAATATACATTTAATTTTCCTTTCAACAGTGATATTGTGAAGGTGGTTTCCAATATTATAATCATCTGTCTTTCGGGGTTTGCCCTGATCCGTGAAATCAGGGATGCGTCTACACAGAACCGTTTTCTCCTTGTGGATGCCTGTATTTTTTTCTATTATTCCGTTTCGGTGTTTGTTTTTATTATTCAGCACCAGCTCGCGAACCTGTCGGAAAATGACTATTATATTATTCTGAGTGTGAATAATATCCTGTCGAGCATTTTATACTGTTCATTTTTATATACCTTCATCAGATTAAAGAAGTAACCTTAAATATTAGCCTGCTGATCCTTATAATTGTTACCATAACAGTTATTGTTTCGTTTATTCTCCTTGCCTACAGATCTTTTATCAGCCGGATTATCAAGGAAAAGAATGTCCAGCATGAAGCTGAGGTTCTTCATCAGAAAAATCTTGTGCTTGAAAACATCAAAGCACAGGAAGAAGAAAGAAAAAGAATAGCCGTGATGATTCACGATGATATCGGAAACAGGCTTAATATCCTTTCCTTATGGCTGAATAATCTGGATACCAAAGGTGATGAGGTGATCAAGAAGAATATTTACAGCCAGATGTCATCCCTTATTGATGCCGCCCGAAGTATTTCCCATTCATTGTATCCTGTCAACCTTGAGTCCGTGGGCTTTGTGTTGTATGTGGAAGAGCTGATCGCGAATCTTTCCCACAAGATCAATATCTCCATGCAGGTAATGCCAGGCTTTGAGAAAAAAGATATCTTTGTAGAAGTGCAGCTGTACCGCATTATTCAGGAATTTACCACCAATGTGATCAAGCATTCCACAGCTACGGATCTTTGGATCTACATCAAGGACTATCCCCAACATATGGCGGTCATTATTTCTGATAACGGACAAGGATTTGACTATGATCTCGTGAAAAAAGGAATGGGGATCAAAAATATCGAATCCAGAATAAAATCCATGAATGCCACCCACAAGTGGAAAAGCGTCTTAAATAAAGGAAGCCGATTAATAATTTTAATTCCCGGAAACCATGAACCACCAAATCAAAATAGCATTAATTGATGATGAACAGCTGATCCTTGAAGGGGTGAAAATGCTGCTTTCAAACGAAAAAAATATATCCGTATGCCTTACTTCCAATAACGGCCCGGATTTTATTGAAAAACTGGGAAGCCTTTCCGCAAATGAATTTCCGCATATCGCTTTGGTAGACGTACAGATGCAGCCTATGAACGGTTTTGAACTTGTAGAAATTCTCAAAGAAAAATATCCGGACCTCAGAATCATCATCCTCTCATCCCATTATAAAACTTCCATTTTAGGATATATGGTGAAGCTGGGAGTTTCAGCCTTTCTTCCAAAGAATTCAGACCGGAAAACATTCATCGATGCCATTACCATGGTCTATAAAAACGGAGTTTTCTTTACTGCCGAAGATCATCAGATGCTGTTTACCTACATGAACAGTTCGGCCAAGAAAAAGTCTCTTTTTGAAATGGATGATGAACTTTCCGAAAGGGAAAAAGATGTTGTGAAACTGATCTGCCAGGAATTTACCAATAACGAGATCGGGGAAAAGCTCTTCATCAGCCCCAGAACCGTGGAAAGCCACCGCCAGCGGATCCTCGAAAAGATTGGAGCCAAAAATACGGTGGGTATCGTGATCTATGCTGTCGTCAATAATATATATTCTCTTGATAAAATGTAATTCCGTAGAAATACGGAATTTTTTATTTGGTATTTTTCACGCTAGTATTCCTTGTTCATCTTCCGTTAATTTGAAAAATAAGTTTGGGCACGATCACAGAATGAATTGGTTATGCAGAAAAAACTTTAATGATTAAAGCAACACAGCGATGGAAAACGATATTATAGTATCTGTCGGGATTTTTTTTGACGGAACCGGAAACAACGGAATCAATGCCAATACGGACCCAAATAAGAGACCTGCAATTAATAACGAAAGCTACAAAGGAGCACCGACCAATGTTTATAAATTATTCAATGTATTCAACAGTACTTATAAAATATACATCGAAGGAATTGGAACCGTTACCGGAGGCGAAGACAGTAATTTTGCAATGGCCACCTGTGCCAACCCTCCCGATGCCACAGGATATTCTTCGGATGACAAATTGCAGAAAGCGGATATTTTTGTACAAAATACAGTGAATGATAAAAATGCGGAATACCATTTCTATGTGTATGGATTCAGCAGAGGAAGTATGCTCGCCAGGGAATTCTGTAACCAGCTTGCGGCGAAATATCCTTCGGTGAATGTTAGCATAAAGTTTCTGGGCGTTTTTGATACTGTGGAGTCCAAGCCATTCAATACTTATGATATGAACCTGCCACAGGAGGTGGAAAATGCGCTTCATATATGTGCCGTAAACGAGTGCCGGTTCTTTTTTCCACTGACCGGGTTTTTTGAAAATTCAAAAAATATGCAGGATACCAAAACGGAAACAGGAAGTTCGGTATGGAAAGAAGTTTTTGTTCCCGGTGCGCATGCGGATGTAGGCGGAGGTTATCTGGAAGCGCCCCATTCGGTATATATTTCAACCGATTTTATTAATGAGAAAGATCTGCAGGACTATGTTTCTGATGTCAGAAATGCCAAAACCGATGCTGAAGGCAATAAAATCTGGGATGCGCTGCTTGAAAGTTTTCAGATTGAGAAAGGCGTTGTTCTGTCCCAGGCTTATGTTTCAAGGGAAATCATATTCAATACGCTTCCGCTGGTCTACGGAAGATTAATGCTTGATGAAACCAATAATGCAGTTCCAGGTATTTTCAATACAGATCTTACCCATTCAGGGCTTGAAATTACAGATGATACTTTCCTGTCTGATTTTTACACGAAACTCACTGCTTATGTTAATAGTTTCTCACCTGAAATGAAACCTTTTTATGATTATGCCGAATTTGCTCCATATACCCATATTTCCGCCAATTTCGGACTGTATCATGATGAAACATTGAAGAAAACAGCCGATGAAATCGAAGCTGAAATGATCAACAACGGCCTGAATGTTCCCAGCAGCACCTCTGTAGACCGTGGAATCCATACCAGGTTTCTCACCGAACTGCACCTTCCAGAAGACAGCTTCGTCGCAGATTTCCTATATGGGACCAACGTTCCTAATAATGATATCTGGAGCCGTACAATTGAAATAAGATCCTTTGCGGCCGAACAGAATTAATATATAATGTTAGTACTTTTCAGTTTTAAATTTAGGTTAGGAGGGGGTGTCTGTATGGCGCCCCTTCTTTTATTAATGGCGAAAAGGTGAAAAGGCAAAACAGCGAAAAGGCTAATTTGCAAATTTGCCCTTCCTCCTTCTCAGCTTTCTTTGCCTCCTTTGCCGTTTCGCTATTTAGCCATTTCACCCTTTTGCCTTTTCACATATCACTATTCATTTCTTTTTCCGTACTTTTGCACCCGGAAATTCATTATTCATCATTAATTTTTATTTAAAAAATGCTTTCGGTTCAAGGTTTAGGATTACATCATTCAGGAAACTATCTGTTTCAAAATACAAATTTCACCATTAAAAAGGATGATAAGGTAGGACTCGTGGGGAAAAACGGAGCAGGAAAATCTACTTTACTGAAGATGCTTTCCGGCGAAATTAATTTCTATGAAGGGAATATTGTCCCTGAAGGAAATATCACCATTGGTTTTCTGAAGCAGGACCTGGATTTTGTGAAAGGAAGAACGGTGTGGAATGAAACCATGCAGGCCTTTGAGCAGATTAATGCATGGAAAACACAGCTGGAAGATGTTAACCATCAGCTGGCGACAAGAACCGATTATGAAAGTGATGCGTATACGGATCTTATCAATAAGATGACGGAGCTGAATGATCTTCTGATGAACCATGACGCCTATAATCTTGAGGGCGATATGGAGAAAATCTTATTTGGATTAGGTTTTAAAGCAGATGATTTTCATAAAATTACCGATGAATTTTCCGGAGGTTGGAGAATGAGAATCGAGCTGGCCAAACTGCTGCTTCAAAAGAATGACATCATGCTTCTCGATGAGCCTACCAACCACCTGGATATGGAATCCATCATCTGGCTGGAAAACTTCCTGAAAGATTATCCCGGGGCCATTGTTCTGGTAAGCCACGACAAACAGTTTATGACGGCGGTTTGTAACAGGACCTTCGATATCAATAATAAAAAAGTAGACGACTATAAAGCCAACTATTCCAAATATCTTATCATGCGTGAGGAGCGCCGTGAGAAACTGATCCAGGCGAAAAAGAATCAGGACTCAGAGATCAAGCAGATGGAAGACAATATTAATAAGTTCCGTGCCAGTGCTACAAAAGCATCGTTCGCACAGTCGCTTATTAAAAAGCTGGATAAGATAGAGCGTATTGAAGTGGATAATGAAGACGTTTCAAAATTCAATATCCGTTTCGTACAGTCTATGGTGCCCGGAAAAGTAATTTTTGAAGCGGAACATTTAGGAAAAGCATACGGAAATAAACAGATCTTTGATAAGGTAGATTTTATTGTTCAGAGAGGAGACCGTATTGCGCTACTGGGGCAGAACGGACAGGGAAAAACCACGCTGGCGAAAATTCTTGCCGGTGACATTAAAGATTATTCCGGAACCTGGAACCTTGGGCACAACGTAAACATCGGATACTTTGCACAGAACCAGGAAGAGGTACTGACTCCAAACAAAACGGTTCTGGAGGAAGCTGAAGATGCGGCTACGGAAGAAACCAGACCGAGGGTAAGAGATCTTTTAGGATCATTCCTTTTCCAGGGAGATGCTGTAACCAAGAAAACCAAAGTGCTTTCCGGGGGAGAAAGAAACCGTCTGGCACTGTGTAAACTGCTGCTTCGTCCTTTCAATACCCTGATTATGGATGAGCCTACCAACCACCTTGATATTCAGTCTAAGGAAATTATCAAGCTGGCTTTGCAGAATTTTGAAGGAACATTAATTGTGATTTCTCACGACAGGGAATTCCTGGACGGACTTTGTGATAAGATCTATGAATTCCGTGACGGAAGGATGAAAGAATTCCTCGGAAGTGTGGGAGAATATCTTGAATACAGACAAAAGGAAACTTTAAGAGAAATTTCTGCCGAAAAAGCAAAACTTCATAAAGATGATGTGAAAGTTGAGGCAAAACCGGCACCGAAAGAAGTGAAAGTTGAAGAAAAATCCTCAACGATTGTCAGCAAAGAGCAGAAAAACATTCAAAATAAGTTAAAGAAGGTAGAAGAGAGGATTTCTGAGCTTGAGGCAGAAGTTGAAACAATGGAAGCCTCATTTGCAAAAGAAAACCCTTCTGAAGAAACGTTGGAAAAATATAACAAAGCGAAAGAAGATCTGGATCTTGCCTTGCAGGAATGGGAGCATTTGGGAACTCAGCTTGATTAATAGGAGTGATTGGGTTTGAGAGTGGAAGCGTTTGAGAGTTATGAGTTATGAGTTATGAGTTATGAGTTGCTGGTTGACAGTTAAAAGTTTCTGGTTTCCTATTTCACAGCTAATATCTGAAAATCTGATGTCTGAAATCTGGCATCTTGATTCTTGATTCTTGATTCTCGTCTCCAATCCTCCTCTCCTGTAACAAAAAAAATCATTCAGCGACGTATTGTATAGTTTTTTTCATAAAACTTAAATTATTTTTATAATTTTACCCTTATGATTTTTAAGGAAAGCAGAAATCTGAAGAATTTTATCTCAAAGCTATTGTTTGGGATTTACTTCATTGCGCTGTTTTCCCAGAGTTTTCACCATCATGATACGATGGATTATTTTAAGAGTTTCAATCTTAAGAAGACCGAAAATACCGTTACTAAAGCTTTTGCTAAAGACAAACCGGGCGACTGTCTGGCATGTCATTTCTTAGCAACCGGAAATACATTGATTCCTGAGGAGTTCAGTTTTACTTTTGAACATTTTGCGCACGAAGTAAAGCAAAGTATTGCGATTCAGGAAAAGATATGGTCACAGACCAAATTCACTTTTCAGCTTCGGGGGCCTCCCGCAGTTTCATAAATCATAGATTTTTATTGGCTTTAATTGGGTTTAAAGTTCAATATTGGGGTAATGTTGTCTGATACAGGATTCTGGTTTCGGGGTCTGAGAATTCAGAGGGCTTTAGAGTTGGTGAGTTGGGATCTGCTTATTTGCGATTCTTAAACTTAGAGCTCAGCATCTTTCTTAAATCTCAAGATCTTATTCAGGCATCTGAGTCATCAGTCATTAATACATTTTACATTGTACAATTAGCATCCCCCTTCAACAAAATTTTTACGAAAAATGTACCTGAAAAAGGTACGCAATCAATCTATTTGACAATGAAATTGATATATAGTCTGATGTTGGTCCTTTGCGGACTTACATTGTTCAATGCACAAAAAACCTATACTGTAGCAGGAACCGTTCAGGATTTTCACGATAAAACATTGCTGGAAAATGCAGTGGTGAATATCGGCGGATTTACAGCTAAAACAGACAGTAAGGGGAAGTTTATATTCAGCAAAATTCCTGCGGGAAACTATACACTCATTGCTAAACACCCTGATTGTGATGATTATACTGAAAATATAGGAGTCGGTCAGGATGTACATTTAACCATTACCCTGGAGCATCACAGTAAGGATATTGAAACGGTGACCATCCATGGAAGCCATAAAACAAAAGGCTCCGTGATTATGAGAACGCTTGATAAAACTGAAATCGAGAGGAATTCCACTGAGAATTTAGGGAATTTATTATCTAAGCTTTCAGGTGTCACTGCATTGAAAACCGGTAATAATATTACAAAACCGGTAATCCGGGGTTTGTACGGAAGCCGGATTTCTATTGTAAACAATGGGGTGAAAATGGCAGAGCAGGAATGGGGAGTAGAGCATGCCCCAAACATTGATGTGAATGATTTTGAACATATTGATGTTATTAAAGGTGCATCCGCTTTGAAGTATGGGAACGAAGGAGTTGGCGGAGTTGTGGTTTTGGAACCCGCAGTTTTACCAAAGAAAGACACCATTATGGGAAATCTCAAACTTTCTGGGATTTCCAGTGGAAAGGGAGGTGAAATTTCAGCTAACGTTGCTAAAACATGGGAAAACCAATGGTTTGTGAAAACCGGTGGAAGTTACAGAAAAACAGGAGACCAATATGTTCCGAATCATACGTTGCAGAATACCGGAATGGAATTTAATTCTTTTAATTTCGTATTTGGGAAGCATAGTTTTCTCCAGGGTTTTGATATTTCATATAGCGGAATCAATCAGGAATTTGGAATTTATAAAGGAGCGCATCTGTCGAGTCCTGAGGATTTTTACAATGCGGTTAATTTTGGACAGCCTTTTTATCTGGATCAGTTTTCCTATGATATAGACAACCCTAAGCAGGAAGTAGAGCATCATATTGCAAAACTTTCGGCGTACAGAAGATTTGCTGATTTTGGGAAACTGACTTTTCAGTACAGCTTTCAGCTAAACCGACGAAAAGAGTTTGACATCAGAAAAGGAGAGCTTAGCGAGCTGCCTTCAATGGATTTGCGGTTAATTACTCATTCGGCAAGCTTAGTCCATTTAATTGAACGAACAAATTGGAGTCTGGAAAGCGGAATTTCTGCGGCTTTTCAGGATAATTTTCCTGATCCGGCAACCAAGGCCAGACGTTTGATTCCTGATTATTACAGATATGACGGCGGGGCTTTTTCTGTTTTTAAATATCGTTTCAATTCAAAATTCAATGCAGAAGCTGCAGTGCGATATGATTTCAGCAGATATGATGCTTATAAATATTATGATTCTGATAAGTGGAATGATAACTATGCTGACATTTTTCCACAATTTTTTGTGAGTGAATCCGGAAGCAGAACATTAACAAGGCCGATTTTGGACTATCATAATTTTTCTGCTAATATCGGGCTGGATTACAAACCAATACAGAGTCTTGAATTTAAACTGAATTTGTCAAGGGCAGACAGAAGTCCGAATGCGGCAGAGCTTTTTTCGGATGGGCTGCATCATTCGGCGGCTGTGATGGAAGAGGGTAATTTGAGCATCAAAAAAGAAACGGTTTATAATATTAATCTTTCATTGGCCGGTCACTTTAATGTTCTGAAAGGTCTTCATATTGAAGCCAATCCCTATTTTATGATTTCTGATAATTTTGTCAATCAGATTCCGACAAGTGTCTTAAATACAAACAGAGGGGTTTTTCCTGTTTGGTCTTACCAGCAGATTAAAGCAAGAATCTACGGTTTGGATGCCGATGCGGAATTATCGATCCTGGATAATTTAAAATGGAGATCCGGATTCAGTATTTTGAGAGGTGATGATCTTTCGAATAATGAGCCATTAATTCTGATGATGCCTGCAAAGCTGAGAAATTCTATTGAGCTTAATCTGAATAAACCTAAGAATTTCTATGTCACTTTGGAAAACGAAAATACATTTAAACAGAATCATTTTCCTATAAGGAATTTACCGGTAACATTTATTAAAGACGGTGTGGAAAGAAATGAAATCGTGGATTTTAGTTCTACTCCTGCTGCGTTTACATTATTCAATGCTTCGGTTGGAGCAGATTTATTTAAAAATCTGAATTTAAATTTCAGAATCAACAACATTTTTAACGTAGAGTACCGGGAATATCTGAACAGACTCAGGTATTATATGTACGAACCCGGAAGGAATTTCGTCGTTACTCTTAAATACAATTTCTAATTATTACAACTTAAAATTTACATTAAAATGAAAAAATTCATCAATATAACATTAGTCCTTTTTGCAGCTCTTTTAGTTTTCTCTTGTCGAAATGATGACGACGCAATTCCTGAAGATGTTCACGAGCACGACGAAATAGGGAAAGTGGTTCTTAAACTTACAAATAAGGCTGATGCAACGGATATACAGACTTTAAATGTTATTTCAGGTGTTGCGGATGGTCACTTGCATCTGCACGCAGGAGATACTTATCTGGCAGAATTGGATTTCCAGATTAAACATGACGACCACTATCATTCATCAGAGGAAATTGTGGAAGAAAAAGATCATCATTTTATTACATATGCTCCTGCCAATGCAGATATCGTTGTACTGAGAGCTGCAAACGATATAGTGAGAACAGACGGTCAGAAGTTAGGTTTAAAAACTGAATGGACAGTTAATTCTACTCAGGCGACAGGTAAAATGAATATCAAACTTATTCATGGCCCTACATCTGTTAACCAGAACTATCCCTCAGCAACAAATCAATTGGGGCAGACTACTGGTGGGGAAAGTGATGTAGACATTACTGTTGATGCCCATTAATCCCATTATTTGATTTTGTTACCAAAAACCACTGGAATGTATCCGGTGGTTTTTTATTTGATGAGGGAGGATTAAAGTCATATAATACTTTTTAAACAATTAAATCTTTTTCTGACCGAACGATAATGAAGTTGAATCTCTTTTAACAATATTTGGCTTTTTAAGTTGGTTTTAGTTGAGTGATTTTCATAAAAATTTCATATTTTTGCAACCTAAAATTTTAATCAATAATGAAGGTTACCGCAAAAAACCATGATGATGTAAGTGCATTGCTTACAGTGACATTGGAAAAATCTGACTACAAAGAAAAAGTAGATAAGCAGTTGATTAATTATGCTAAAAATGCGCAAGTTCCTGGTTTCAGAAAAGGGAAAGTGCCTTTGAGTATGGTTAAAAAACAATATGAAGCAGGTATTGCATTCGAAGAAATCAACAAGCAGGTTTCTGACGCATTGAACAACTATGTTAATGAAAACAAATTAAGACTAGTTGGCCAGCCTGTTCCTCAGCCAGTAAACGAATTGGATTATAACGCTGCTCAAATTGAAGTGGCTTTCGAAGTAGGATATGAGCCTGAATTCACTATAGATCTTTCTAAATATGAAGCACCTCACTATAAAGTAGAGGCTTCCGACAAAGAAATTACAAAAAGTATTGAGAACATGCAGAAGCGTTTTGCAGAGCAGGTTCCTCAGGATAAAATCACTAAAGATTCTTACATAGCTTTGGAAATTTCTCAGGTTGTAGAAGAAGATGCTGAAGGAGAACATAACCACCACCCAAAAAATGCTACCATTACTGCTGAAAACAAAGAAGCTTTCAAATTGGTAAAAGCGTTGAAAATGGACGGTTCTGTAAAAGTATCTAAAGAAACTCTTGCAGAGAATGAAGAATTAGCTAAAGAATTAGGATTCTCTAAAGAAGAAGTGGAGCATTTACACCACGCTGAAGTAGAAGTTAAAGTAAAAGATTTCTATTCACTGAACTTAGCTGAGCTTAACCAGGAATTATTCGACAAAGTATACGGAGAAGGGACTATCAAATCTGAAGAAGAGCTTAAAGAAAAAGTAAAATCTGAATTGGATGAGTACTTCCAGCAGAATGCTGACGTTCACTATGTGAATAAAGTATTGGAGCAGGTTACTGAAAAAGAAGAAGTAAAACTTCCTGAAGAATTCCTTGTAAAATGGTTATTATTCTCTAACCAGAATATCCAGTCTGAAGAGCATGCTAAAGAAGTTCTTAATGCAGAGAAAAACCAGTTAAGATACCAGATCATTGAAGGAAAATTAATGACTGATAACGAGATCCAGTTAGACTACGCTGATGTATTGGCTCAGGCTGAGCAGTTGGTAAGAAACCAGTTGGCGATCTACGGAATTCACCACTTAGGAGATGAAGAGATCCAGAAATATGCTGTTGAAATGTTGAAAGATCAGGAGCAGGTAAGACAAATTTCTTCTGAAGTAGCAATGGCTAAACTGAAAGACGTTATCCTTGAAAAAGGTGGAAAAAAAGAAACTAAAATCTCTCACGATGAGTTTTTAGAAGAACTTAAGAAATAATTTTATTTCAATATAAATATTTGAAAACCTCCGCGCAATCGGAGGTTTTTTTATGTCTATGTATTAATGTAACTTCCGCTTTATCAAATCAACTTGTTGATTCTTCTTAGCTTCCTTAAAATCAATACTATAATGATAAAACTTTTCGTGAAAAAAAAGCTTCTCGCAGATCTTGCCGATTACGCAGATTTTTAATCTGAACAAGTAATATTGAAGAATTTAACTTCATAAAAAAACGAATCACTACTTAAAGAGAAGTTCATCCAATATTCTTAAAAACTTAATAAGAATCTTAATGGTTTAAAAAGCA
This sequence comes from Chryseobacterium phocaeense, assembly GCF_900169075.1. Taxonomy (NCBI): domain Bacteria; kingdom Pseudomonadati; phylum Bacteroidota; class Flavobacteriia; order Flavobacteriales; family Weeksellaceae; genus Chryseobacterium; species Chryseobacterium phocaeense. The sequence continues at coordinate 3,092,289 of NZ_LT827015.1, read as the reverse complement.
TTAAAAATTAAAATCCGTTAAAAAATCTTAATGTATACCCCGAGAATTATAAACTATCCAAGGATTAATGTTCCGTGGCTTAGTTGTTGTGTGCAATATTCCTATATTTACATCCTAAACTTATTATAGATATGAAAAAGATCATCATTCCGTTTTTCTGTGCCGTACTTTTTTCAGTACCTGCAACAGCTCAGCAGACCAGTACAGCTCCCGCAAAGACGGAAGTTGTAAAATCCAAACTTACCCCAAACCAGGTTGTTGATAATTACTTCAAAGCTTTGGGAGGCAAGGCCAAATTAGAAGCCGTAAAGTCTAGCATTACAGATAATACACTTAATGTTCAGGGGATGGACGTCACCATGAGCACAATGAAACAGGGCAATAAATTCAAATCCGTGCAGACCGCTATGGGACAGAAAGTAACCCAGGTGTTCGACGGTGAAAAAGGGTATATTGAAAGAGCAGGCCAGAAATCTGATTTCCCGGCTGAGACTATTGCTGAGCTTAAAAAAGGAACTACCATTGAAGCCTTGGCATTCAATCCTACCACTTTTAAGGAAGTAACCGTTGAGAAAATGGGCGATAAAGATTACAATGTATTATCCTCAGAAAAAGGAAAATTTTTCTTTGATCCGGCTACGGGACTTTTGTATAGCTCAGTAGCAGGAGAGGGAACGGTTACCGTAAAGAATTATATGACCGTTGATGGGCTGAAATTCCCGTCAGAAGTAGATATTGAAGGAAAAGGTCAGAAAATGACAATAAAAACAACGAAAATTGTTTTGAATACAGGCGTTTCTGATGCAGATTTCAAATAAAAAGTAATGTTTTACGAAATAAAAGCCGGATGTTTTCCGGCTTTTTTGTTGACTTTTTAATTTTAACTCAACTTTAACTATAATATGAATTTTTCCATTTCTTAAGCTGGTGAATAATTGATAATTTTAGTCCGAAATAAAATCAAATTATATGAAGAAAGTTTTATCCTCATTTGCAGTGATCTTCCTGATGTCTGCGAATGTTTTCGGACAGAACATCCCAATGGATCCTTCTGTGAGAATCGGTACTCTTCCCAACGGAATGAAGTACTACATCAAAAAAAACTCATTACCTGAAAAGAAAGTAGATTTCCGTCTGGCCATCAATGCCGGATCTATTCTGGAAGATGAAAACCAGAGAGGTCTAGCCCACTTTATGGAGCATATGAACTTTAACGGAACCAAGAATTTTCCGGACAACAAGCTGGTAGATTTCCTGCAGTCTATCGGAGTGAAATTCGGACAACACCTTAACGCCTACACCAGCTTTGATGAAACCGTATACATGCTTCCTGTTCCGCTGGATAAGCCGGGTAACCTGGACGCCGGACTGAAAGTAATGGAAGACTGGGCTTTTAATGCCACGCTTTCAGATGCACAGATTAATAAAGAAAGAGGAGTAGTTCTTGAAGAGTTGAGATTAGGACTCGGTGCTGATAAAAGAATGGCGGATAAATATCTTCCTAAATTATTATACAAATCCCAGTATGCGGACAGACTTCCGATCGGTAAAAAAGAAGTTCTGGAAAACTTTAAACCGGATGTGATCAGAAAATTCCACCAGGACTGGTACAGACCGGACCTGATGGCAATAGTTGTGGTAGGAGACATCAATGTAGATGAGGTTGAAAAAAAGGTTAAAGATAACTTCGGGAAATATAAAAATCCTTCAAAGCCGAGAGAAAGAAAAGTATTTGATCTTCCGAATCATAAAGAAACATTGGTAGCCATAGAAACGGACCCGGATGCTACCAGCTCAATGGTTCAGTTCATCATGAAAGATGCTGATGCCTACCAGCCGGATGTTACAGTGGAACAATACAACCAGAGCATTGTAGAAGGACTTTCTACAACAATGCTGAATAACAGGCTGAGAGAGCTTATCAATTCAAACAATCCTCCATTTACCTACGGATCCGTTTATCATGGAGGAACCTATGCCAGAACCAAGGAAGCTTTCCAGGGATTTGCGATGGTGAAAGAAGGAAACCAGCTGAACGCTTTGAAAGTTCTTCTGGAAGAGGTGGAAAGAGCAAAAAGATTCGGGTTTACCCAGTCTGAACTGGACAGGGCTAAAGCGCAGATGATCTCCAATATTGAAAGATCTTACAACAACCGCGATAAAACGGAAAGTGATATGCTGGTTGATGAGTATGTAAGAAATTTCCTGGAGCAGGAGCCAATGCCGGGAATTGCATGGGAATATGAGGATACCAAGTCTTTCCTGCCTAAGGTTACCCTGGCTCAGACCAATGAAATCATCAAAAAAATGGTGAAAGATGACAGCCGTGTCATCGTGATTACAGGTCCTAAAAAAGATAACGTGACCATGCCTACAGAAGCTATGGTGATGAATACTTTTGAAACGGTAAAAATGGCTGATCTTAAACCTTACGAAGAGAAAGCAGCTATTAAAAACCTGGTAAAACCATTTAAATCAGAAGGAAAAATTGCTAAAACTGAAACCGATGCCAAGCTGGGTACTACAACCTGGACGTTAAGCAACGGAGCTAAAGTTACCTTCAAGAAAACTGATTTCAAAGATGACGAAATTGTTTTCTCCGCAAGAAGCTTAGGAGGAAATTCCCTGATCTCCGATGCAGATTTCATTAAAACCCAGTTTGCTTTTGGAGCCCTTTCCGAGGCTGGAGTAAGTGGACTTTCCAAGGCAGACCTTACTAACTATCTTGCCGGGAAACAGGCCAGCGTAAATCCAATGGTAGGCCCTTACTTCGAAGGAGTTTCCGGAAGATCTTCACAGAAAGACCTGGGAACGGCTATGGAGCTTATGTATGCCTATTTTACAGACCTGAATTACAATCCTGCTGCATTTAATGCTTACAAAGAAAAGCAGTCTGCCATGCTGGATAACCTACTGTCTAACCCTCAGGCTTATTTCTCCAATGAACATGCGAAGTTCATGAACCAGAAAAACCCTAGATTTATAGGATTGTTCCCGATGGCAAAAGACTGGGCGAATACAGATTATAAAAAAGCGTACGATATTTATAAAGAGAAATTTGCCAATGCCGGAAACTTCCAGTTCTATTTCGTAGGCAATGTAGACGAAGCCAAACTTAAAGATTTGGTTCTTCAATATATCGGAGGTCTTCCTACTTCCGGAAAAACAGCCACTTTCAAAGATACCGGGTACAGACAGCTGACCGGAGACCATGCTAAAATATACAAAAAAGGAAAAGATCCTAAGAGTTTGGTAACCATCTCTTATAGTGGAGAAGCCCCTTACAATGAGAAAGAAGCTCTTGCCCTTGCAGCACTTGGGGAAGTAGCTACGATCAAGGTGATTGAGAAGCTTAGAGAGGATGAAAGCGGTATCTACGGCGGTGGAGCAAGAGGAGGAATGAACAAAATTCCTTACAGCTCTTATAATTTCAGCATCAGCTTCCCTTGCGGACCTGAAAATGCAGAAAAACTTACAAAAAGTGCAGTAGCTGAACTTCAGAAACTGATAGACAAAGGTCCTGAACAGAAAGATCTTGACAAATACAAAGAAGGAGAATACAACGACAACAAGACAGAGCTTAAAGACAATATGTTCTGGCTGAGCGCCCTTTCTAAAAACCAGCTGGATGGCAGTGACAAATACGATATCCTGAACTATCAGGAAAAAGTAAAAGCACTTACCGTAAAAGACCTTCAGGATGTGGCTAAGAAATACCTTTCCAAAGGGAAAATTACCGCTACCCTGATGCCGGAAGACGGGTGGGAAAATGCTAAAAAAGCTGAAACAAAACCTGCCGTAACAGCAGGAGCTGGTAATTAATATTTTCCACAATAATTGATAAAAAAAACCGCAGATTTTCTGCGGTTTTTTTGTTGTGTTTTTGTCTTGGTTTTCTATTTTGTTCCCATTACATACGTCAAGTTTTGTCGCATCCAGCAGCTAGCTTTGTTTCAGGAACATTCAGAAAGAAAATTAATTGACAAAAATACAGCTTATGAAAAAATTATTTGATGATGACTGGGATGATGATTTATCAGGGTTCAGAGTCATCTCTATAGAAGATTTAAACAAAGGGTTTGCAGGAGATAAAAGTGCTTTGGCAGATACTATAGTCAACAAAGATAATTCTCCCGATTACAGAAGCCCTTTTCATGATTACAGAAAAACTCCGTTAGGATATTCTTATCTTACAGACAATCCGGTATCAGTATTTGCCTCAACCGGAGTAAATGAAAAAGGAGAAAAAGGCTATGAATATTATGCAGAAGTTCTGCCTTGTGAAAGTGGTTCTCAGGTATATGGAAGCTATCAGGCTAATGAAAGAAAGAAGCAGGCCCTATTTCTGTTTTATGAAAAACCTGATCCAAGCAAATCAAACTTTTCAGGGGATTTCTGTATTGCCAAAATGGGAGAGTATTTTGTACAGCTATTCAAAAGATTTCCGGAACCATTGTCCTCCAGTATAAACGGAGAGTTTTTCAGGAATATCACCTCTATGGAAGATGAAGCAGCTTATCTTACACAGCTGGCTTATACTTTTGAAAAGGATAAGATTAATGCTGCTCTTGTGCATAACGCTTTAATGAGAGAATATCAGTTTTATACCGGAGACAAAAGGTTTGAGGAGATTATAGGAAATATGTCTTCTATTCCTGCAGATGCTATTGGATGGTGTGCTGAACAGCTGGAACATATTAAGCCGTCTGAAAAGAACTATAATCCTGAATCTAAAGACTATGCGCCGCTGATTCCTCTTATAGGAGGGATTCCTGTTCCTGTACATATAAATAAGGCGGCACAGTTCTTTGAAGAGGTAGGAGACAATGCTTTTGTTCAGGGTGCTGAAGCTGCTTTTTCAAAGGTGTGGTCTATGGTTGAACAGGCAGCCGGTAAACTTGCGAATGCTTCTATAGATCATCTTCCTGAAGCCTTTAAAAAGATGGTCAATAAAATTTCCGGGGCTATCGGTAATATTAAATCTTTTCTCATCAATGTAAAGGATGATCTTGATGAAATGGCAAAACAGGGTCTGGAAATCCTTAAGCTGCTCAATGCTTTTTATTGCGGTATCCACAGTGGTCTTGTGAGTCTTATACAATGTTTGCTCTATATCCTTGAATTTCTTTTACAGCCGACAACAACTTTTTCTTATCAGCAATATCTTGAAAGGAGGGACCTGATGGAAAAAGCAGAAGATGTACTGGACTGGATTACAGAAAATATTCCTGTATTCTTACAAGGAATTAAAGACCTTTTCAAAACTGGCGGCAGTATTTCGCAGTCTGATATGGAAGGAATACTGGATAAGATGAAAGAATACTTTGGGGAAGTTTCCCGCTACACGGTGGCTTTCTTTGTAGGTATTATTGCTTTCGAGGTATTGATTAATATGCTGCTGGTGATTTTTACAGGAGGTATCGGTAATGTGGTAAAAGGAGAAACTTATCTGGCTAAGATAACGGGTCTTTTAAGAGTACTGGCACGGGAAACCTTTTCCGTGGTCACTTTAGGAATTCCGGATTTGCTGGCTTTTCTTTCAAGATTTATTGTTAGATTTGGAAAAGCTTGCACTAAGGGATTTAAAGGTTTTTTCAGATTTATTGAAGAGCTGATGCAGGGGGCAAAGAATGGGGCGAAGGCGGAGGATCTGGCTGATGAAATGCATGATCTGGAGGAAGTAATCATCAGAGGGAAAAAACTTCAACGAGGAGGAGGTGATCCAACAAAATCTTTTGCCGAAAATGCAGGAATCAGGATAGAAAGATGGTTAAGTGAAACCAAAGTCTTTGGACAGTCTACGGATTACACTTGTGTTTCAACCTCTTTAAGAATGGTGTTGGATGATAAAGGAATTATTAAAAGTGAAAAGTATCTTGCTAGTGCCTTAAACACCACCACAGATGGAGCGAGAATTAAAGATATTCCAGATGCACTATATAACAGCTATTTGGATGATGTGGTTGCTATAGCAGAAAATAAAATAGTTTTACCTAAATTATTAGAAAAACTAGAAGATGGGGATAAAGCAATTGTAAGTTTATGGACGGATGAATTTAGAGGTCATGCTGTAGTACTTGAAAAGGTGGAAGCTGGAAAAGTATTTTTAAGAGATCCTTTACCAATGAATCATGGGACCTCTTATTCAATAAGTTTAGAAGACTTTAAGAAAATATTTAAACAAAAAGCAGTAATTATTAAAAAATAAAGTGATGACAGAATCAGGAAAGCTACAATACAACATAAAAGGAGAAAAACCTTCAAAAGGTTATCAGATTGTTAGGGTGAGAAATATAGTTCATGCAAAGGAGGTTTTGGATAATTTTAAAAGTGCAGTATTGACATTTTTAAAAAATAAAAATCTTCACTATGAAGACCTAAAGTGGGAAGAATTACTTCCTCAGGGAATTGTAAGCAAAATTAAACAGTTAGACGATGATGATTATGGATATGATGAATTACTTTATGATATAGATTCAACTATTTATAATTTCCAAGAGATTAAAGATTGGGAATGGTACAGTTCATTAGATACTGAAAAAGGCTTTGATATTATCGTTAAAGGAAAGTTTAATGCTGGACAATTCATCAGTTTTATCCACTGCCAGAACGTTTCATTAGATAATATCAGGATAATAGATGCAGATAAAGAAGAAATTTATGAGTTAAAAACCATCAAGGATTATACTACCTATAAAATTTTAAAATGATCTTGTAAAAGTTTTTTTGAAATAATCTAATGACAGAATCAGGAAACATACAATACAATATAAAAGGAGAAAAGCCTTCAAAAGGTTATCAGATTATAAGGGTTAGAAATATAACACATTCAAAAGAAGTCTTGGATAATTTTAAAAATGCAGTTCTAACAATTTTAAAAAACAAGAATTTAAGTGATGAAGATCCTAAATGGGAACAATTATTACCACAAGGAATTGTAAATAAATTAAAACAATTAACTGACGACGACTATAAGTACGATGAACTCTTATATAGAGTACATTCAAGTGTTGATAATTTTCTTGATGAAGATATTAAACAATGGGAATGGTATAGTTCTTTAGAAACAGAAAATGGATTTGATATTATAGTAAAAGGGGATTTTAATGCTATGTTTATTGGTTTTATCCACTGCCAGAATGTTCCGCTAGATAATATCCGGATTATAAATGCAGATAAAGAAGAAATTTATGAATTAAAAACGATTAAAGATTATACAACCTATAAAATTTTGAAATAGAACTTCAAAAACCATTTCCGTAGAGGAAATGGTTTTTTATTTTCAAGATTGGGTCAATCTATTTCTTCCCCTCTTTCAGCCTTTTCACTTCATCCTTCAGCAATTCTATATATTCCTGAAGATTTTTAATAACAGCCATGCTCATTTCACTGTTGAAATTGGTAACACTTCCCGTGGCAAAAGATCCCGGGCTGTCATTGAATACCGGATTATGAATAATGGTTTTGGCTTCATCATCCTCATAAATCTCCTCCATAGGAAGCTCCAGGAATCGTGAGATTTTCTCCCATTCATCTCTGAAAATACGTACATCACCGCTTTCTTTTCTGCTGTAGTTGGATACATCAGTGGCTATGATGTCGGCGATCTGCTGCTGGGTATAGCCTTTTTGTTTTCTTATTGCTCGTAATTTTTCTTTTTGCATAGCCGGGTTTTTTACAAAAATGCGAATTTAAATTGTATTCTTAAAATCCTTCGGCATGTTTTTAAAAAATTACCCTTGTCAAGGTTTTAAACCTTGACAAGGGTAAATAAAAAAACCGCAGGAAATCTGCGGTTGTATAATTTAAGAGCCATAAGCGGCTTTCCATTCATCGGCCGCCTCACACAGAACGTCGTAAAAGTCCGTCCCATATTTGCGGGTTAGCGGGGTTTTCAGGAATTTGTATATCGGAACCTGAAGTTCTTTTCCCAGGGCGCATGCATCGCTGCATACACTCCATTCGTGGTAGTTCAGGGCGGTGAAAGTAGAGTATTCCGTGATACGGATCGGGTAGAGGTGGCATGAGATCGGTTTCTGCCAATCAACAGCACCGTCTTCATACGCTTTTTCGATGCCACATTTCGTAATTCCTTTCTCATCAAAAGTGACATACGCACATTCGCGGTCTTCTACCATGGGTGTCACATACATTCCATCCTGCGGATCTGTAGTCCATGTGCCCTGTTCCTCCAGGGCCTTGATGCCTTCCTGGGTAAGATAAGGCTTTATTTTTTCAAAAATACCGTCTAAAATCTCGAGCTCATCCTCGTCCAAAGGAGCGCCTACATCTCCTTCCACACAGCATGCCCCTTTACATTTCGTAAGGTTGCAAATAAATTCTTCGGAAAAAATATCCTCTGAAATCAATTTATCGTCTATCTGAATCATAATCTTTAAAATAAATTAAAATAGGTACCGGCTTTAAAAGTAACCAGACTTATCATGATAAGCCATAAGCTTACCTCCTGCATCCAGTATTTGGGTAAAAATCTCATCATCCTGCTCAGGATAATGCTTGACGGGAATGCCAGAAGCAGTAAATATTCGTAATTTTTATTCATATACAGAATAATAGTCACCAGCTGGGCCAGTGAAAAGACAAGCAGGAAAGTATATTTATACCGGCTTATCGGGCTTTTTTTATTGTAATTTTTAAAATGGTCATATACTGCATAAATAAGCATCAATACGACAGGAATTAATGGAAGCAGATCTGTATAATTGGTCATCGGCTTCATTTTACCGAACGGGAAATAATCAATATTCCAGGTTGTAAAACGGAAAAAAAACATCACGGAAAAATAGCTGAACGCAATCATTACAATTCCCAAAACAAACCGGAATAGATTTAATCCCACTTTTTGAGAGGTGGCAATCACGTGAACGATCACGAAAACAGCCATAGGCCATGTGGTAGGCAGGAAAATAAAATTCAGTGCCACAATGGCCCCTACCAGTACATAGGATTTCTTCCTGATATCTTCATCTGCACTGGTGAGAAGGAGCAGAAGGAAAGAATTCGTAAGCAGTGAAACCGCAATGCCGATATCCAGATTTCCGGGATACAGCCCGAAAACGAAAATGGTATATAAAAATAATGGCAGATGGGTCTGATAATTCAGTGCTATGCTGTGAAAACAGAAATAACCCAAAGCAATTCCCAGAAAAGTTATTCCGGCAACAATAGCTTCGTAAGTGTTGAAATTCAGTATGTTGAATATTGTAACTACTAAAAGAAGAAAACCAATATAAACAGGAATTGAAAAAATATTGCTTTCTTTTGAAAGTAATTTAAACATTTTTTATAAATTTGTACAAAGTTAATTTAAAAAAGGAAAATAATGACGTCTTTCTGGTTATTCTTAAGTAAAGTTTTCAAATGGGCTTTCGGATTTTTTGACACATTTGGAAATGTTCTGAACTGGATTCTATTTACCGTTTGTTGTGTATTATTCATTTACTGGTGCTATGTATTGGTAGTGACACTGGGCGGTGATAAAGACAAAGAATATTATTCTCCTACTGAGGGAAAACACCCTTACTACGATCCTAAGATCTATAAAAAAGAAGGTTAATTAATTGGTTATATAGTAAAAAACCGATCGGACTTTGGTCTGATCGGTTTTTTTATTAACGATTAAAATTCAATTTTTATCTAGTCGTGGATAGGAAGTACAAGTACCGGAACATGGGAATCTTTCGTAAGCCCTTTGGTTAAGCTTCCGATAAAAACATCATAAATTCCGCTTCTTCCGTGCGATCCCATCACAATGTAATCTGCATTCTTAGCCCTTGCATATTCCAGGATGGTATCCTTTGCGATCCCCTGTTTTAAAAGATGCTCGCAGTCTACATCATGGGCAATGATCCTCTGCTCAATCTTATTCAGCTGTACCAGTTCCTCCCTGATCTCATTGGCTTCCACTTCAGGAAAATATTGATATCCCATATCACCGATGGCAAAACCAATATCCGAAGGTGCCACGTGAATCAGAAAAATCCTGCCGTTCAGTTGTTTTGCAAATTTTACGGCTCCGTCTACAAGCTGTTCTGTTTTATCCCCAAAATCTACGGGTAGTACAATATTTATCATGACCTTTCATTTTGTTATTCCTAAAGGTAAGAAAAAAAGCCGGATTTTTTATGTTAAATACTTATAATATTCGGATATCAAGAATTTTATCATCCTTCAGATAAGCTTCCAGTACATCATTCTCATGTACCTGCCCCACACCTTTCGGAGTTCCGGTGAAAATAAGATCTCCCACTCTCAGCGTGAAATATTGAGAAGCAAAAGCAATAATATCATCAAAGCTGAAAATCATATCTTTGGTATTACCGTTCTGAACTTTTTCTTTATTTTGAAGTAACGAAAACTGAAGGCTTTCAAGATCATAATTCTCCTTTTTAAAGAAATTTCCCACTACCGCAGAGCCGTCAAAACCTTTGGCCAGCTCCCAGGGAAGTCCTTTGGATTTAAGTTCACTCTGAAGATCCCTTGCCGTGAAATCTATTCCCAGACTGATCTCATCATAATGTTTATGGGCAGTTTCTTTCTGAATGTATTTTCCTCCCTTTGAAATCTTTAGAACAACTTCAAGCTCATAATGAACATCATTGGAAAATTCAGGAATATAAAAATCATTTCCTTTCAAGACCGCGGTGTCCGGTTTCATGAAAATAACCGGTTTTTCGGGGATTTCATTTCCTAATTCCTTAGCATGCTCACTATAGTTTCTTCCTATACAAATGATTTTCATAATGATCTGTTGTTTATATTGTTGCTGCCGCACATTGTACTTTAATGACGGCAGGATTTTATAAATTAATGCTTAAACTCATTACCACAGTAATAGCAGTGGTAAAGGTTGGATGGTGTTTTTAACGGTAAACCCAGAAGCAGTACACTGATGCCGAAAACCCCGCCCGGTTTCTCGTCCTGGTAAATATGATTCGAGCCGCATTTCGGGCATACAAAATCAAATTCAGCATTTTCAATGGTATGCTCTACCTCAAGAGAATATGCGTCATTATCATTATAATCCTGAAGAATTTTTTTTGCCTTTTCCAGATCATCCTCAAAAACCTGAAGCTGAATACCACCCACAGCCTGTGAAAGCAGCCAGTCCGACTGTATCAGCTGCTCATTGGCAATGAAACTATTCACTCCGTTATCCGCAAGAATTTGTTTATCCCTGTTGGCTTCAAGGGCAGTTTCATAAAATTTAAACTTAACTAAGCTTGACATTTTCTAAAATTTACTGGAAAGTTGGATCTTCGTAAATACCTTTTTGGTGTACAGCGGGAAATCCGCATTCTGAAGCCATCCGTAATAACCCAGATCCTTCTGGAAAACAGCTTTTACCCCCTGGCCTTTGTATTTTCCAAAGTTGAAAACAGCTTCCGACTTGTCATTATAGCCGATAAACCCTGCCAGATCTGCATTCTTGTTGTGGAAAGTGAATTCACTTAAAGGAGCGATCTCATTCGGAATATCGTCATACTTTCCAACCTGTGCATCCAGCACCTCGAAAGTAGCCATCACATCAGCCTCCGCAGAATGGGCGTTTTCCAGCACCTTTCCGCAGTAAAACTGGTAAGCAGCGCCTAAATTTCTGGGCTCTTTTTTATGGAAAATAGTCTGGGCATCCACCAGCCTGAATTTACTCAGGTCAAAATCCATTTCTACCCTCAATAGCTCTTCTGCCAGAAGCGGAACATCAAATCGGTTAGAATTAAACCCTCCCAGGTCACTTCCTGATAGCATTTCCATCACTTTTGGAGCAATCTCCCTGAAGGTTGGAGCATCCTTTACATCTTCATTATAAATGCCATGGATTTCGCTGGATTCAGCAGGAATAGGCATTTCCGGGTTCACACGCCATGTTTTGCTTTCTCTGGAAGCATCCGGATTTACTTTTAAAATACAGATTTCTACAATTTTATCCTTCCCGATATTGGTTCCGGTGGTTTCAAGATCAAAGATACAGAGAGGTTTATGGAGCTTTAAATTCATGTTGTTAATTTGAAAATTTGATAATGTATTAATTTGAAAATGTGCTGATTTTTACTTCACTAATTTGCAAGATACAAACTTCTAAAGTCTGATATCTGATATCCGACGTCTGAAATCTAGCCCAGCTGCCTCTGAAAAACCAGCGATACTACTATATAATAAATAACAAGCATTGGAATACCTACAATCTGAAATAGGATCAGAATGGCAATTCCGCCGGCTAATAAAATCACTTTCGGGTAATTGTCCTGCAGCTTCTTCGATTTAAATTTCATCGCCATCATTTTAATCGGGCTGATCAGAAGCCATGACGTAATAACCGTTAATGCAATCAGAAATAATGGATTGTCAAATAAAAATCCAAAAGTTCCGGTTTCTTTAAAAGCATAGTATAATCCAAATAGCAGTACGGTGTTGGTTGGCGTATTCAGCCCCTTGAAATAATAACGCTGTTCCTCATCAAGATTGAATATAGCAAGTCTGAGGCACGAGAAAACCGTCACCAGAAGACCAATATAGCTGATATCAAAAGGGAGATGCAGTCCCAGGATCTCATTTCCGAACGGCTCCAGAGCCTTATACATCGTAAGCCCCGGAATCAGCCCGAAACTTACCATATCCGCAAGGGAATCCAGCTGAAGCCCGAGATTGGAATTGGATTTTACCGCACGGGCAACAAATCCGTCAAAAAAATCAAATATGGAAGACAGGATCAAACAGATTGCCGTTGTCTGGTAATCTCCCAGGATAAGATGGATCGCACCTACACAGCCCGCGAACAAATTGGCAAGGGTCAGTGCATTGGCAAGATTATTTTTTATGAAATTCATGACAGCAAAAATACAGTTTTTCCAAATTTTATCCTGAAATATTATCCATGAAAAAATACAGTGATGTGATTTTGATGTAAATTTGCCGAATGAAATTTTTTAAAGAATTTAGGAAACAGGAAGTTCTGGCGCTGCTGTACAGGATTTTCCTGGCATACGTTTTTTATCAGGTGGCCAGACTTTTGTTTTGGTTTTTCAATAAGGAACTCATCAAAGTAGATTCCGTTTCAGATTATTTTAATATTGCATACCATGGAATTGCTTTCGATACCACGGCAATTTTATATACCAATGCATTATTTATTCTGCTAAGTCTTATCCCGATTGTTATCAATACCAAAAAAGTTTATCAGAAGATTTTGTTCTGGCTGTACTTTGTGACCAACGGAATTGCCTACGCGATGAACTTCGGTGATTTTGTCTATTATAAATTTGCCCAGGCCAGGCTGACCTCCACAGCATTGCAGGTCGCAAAGCATGAATCCAATATTTTTAAAGTATTCACCGTATCCATAGGGCAGCATCCTTTTGTATTGATCTGGTTCGTTGTTTTAATGGCACTTTGGGTTTTCCTTTACAAAAAAGTGAAAATTGAGCCACAAAAGCCTGTAAAACTGATTCCTTATTTCATCTGGTCTATCCTCGTTCTTTGCGGTACTGCCGTATTGGCGGTGGGAGGAATCCGCGGAGACTTCAAACACAGTACAAGACCGATTAATTTGGTGGATGCCAACCGTTTTGTAGTGAATCCGCTTCATGGAAATATTGTTCTGAACAGTACGTTTTCGTTTTTCAGGACTTTGGGGACGAATAATTTTAAAGAAGTTCATTTTGTAGATGACAAATTTATCGCTGACAATGTTCAGCCTTACAAAATCTATGACAGAAAAGTAGAAAACCGTCCCAATATTGTTATTTTCATCGTTGAATCTTTCGGAAGGGAATATTCCGGAGCTTTTAATAAAGATAAAAATATCAACGGATATGTTTCCTATACACCTTTCATCGACAGTCTGGCAGGGCAGAGTCTGATTTTTCCGAACACTTTTGCCAACGGGAGACAGTCTATTCACGGGATGAGCAGCGTGCTTGCAGGAATTCCAAGCCTTACCGATGCGTTTACCAGCTCACCATATTCCAACCAGAAAATCCAGTCTATTGTTTCGGTTTGTAATGATCTGGGGTACGATACTTCTTTTTATCATGGTGCTCCGAACGGATCGATGGGCTTCCTCGGATTTGGAAATATATTGGGCTTTAAGCATTATTTCGGGAAGAATGAATTCAATCATGATGAGGATTTTGATGGCATGTGGGCCATCTGGGACGAGCCGTTTCTTCAGTATTTTGCAAAGAATACAGGAAAGAAGCAGCCTTTTATGTCTACCGTATTTACGGCTTCATCACACCATCCGTTTAAAATCCCTGAAAAATACAAAGGGAAATTCAAAAAAGGAACCATAGAAATGCACGAACCGATACAATACACGGATTATGCCATTAAAAAATATTTTGAAACGGTTAAAAAGGAGCCATGGTTCAATAATACCATCTTTGTTTTCACAGGAGACCATACCAACCAGATTGCTTATGGGGAATATGAAAAAGCCATGAACCGTTTTGCAGTACCTTTGATATTCTATTCGCCGAATCCTCAGTATAATCTTAAAGGTGTAGATCCTGAAGTTGCCCAGCAGATAGATATTTATCCAACACTGGCAGATCTTATCGGGTACAATAAACAGATCAGAAGCTGGGGAAGAAGCCTTGTAAGCGATAAAAAGTATCCGGCTATTGTCGTGAATTCTGACGGAAGCACGGAACAGTTCATTATCGGGAATCACATGTACCGTTTTGATGGTAAGGAAATCACAGGGATATATGAAAAAAATGACCTCGGATTTGCAAACAACCTGATGGGAAAACTAAAGACGCCTGAAACAGAAAAGGAAATACAGACCGCGAAAGCGTGGTATCAAGATTATATGGATAGGGTGATTAACAGGAAACTGCATTAGGGCAAAGAAAGCTGAGAAGGCTAAGAGAAAGGCTAAAGGGCTAAAGGGCGAAATGGCAAATTTGCAAATTAGCTTTCTTTGCCTTCTCAGCTTCCTTCGCTGTTTTGCCCTTTCGCTATTTTGCCTTTTAGCCCTTTCGCCTATTCATATGCTCCGTATAACAAAAGTTTTTGCCTATCTAAAATTTAATTTATATTTTTAACAATAGATAGTTAACGAAAAACGTATATCAGAATTAAAACGATAAGAAATATGAAAAAAGTATTATTAACATTCGTACTTTCCCTGTTCAGTGTTTTGTCATTTGCACAGATTGAAGGTAAGTGGAAGACTATAGATGATGAAACGAAACAGGCCAAGTCTGTAGTGGAAATCTATAAAAAGTCTGATGGAAAGTATTACGGAAAAGTTTCCCAGCTGCTGATAAAGCCTGCGAATCCAAACTGTACGGAATGTAAGGACGACAGAAAAGGAAAACCAATCCTTGGGCTGGAGATCATCAGAGGTCTTAAAAAAGATGGGGATGAATTTACAGGAGGAACCATCACCGATCCTAAAACAGGTAAAACCTACAAATGTACTATTATAAAAAGCGGTGATAAACTGAATGTAAGAGGGTATGTGGGATTATCTTTACTGGGAAGAACCCAGACCTGGGAAAAAATGAACTAATCAAGTTTAAATAGAATTTTAAGACGGCATTTCAGAAATGAGATGCTGTTTTATTTTTATAAAAGGGAAGTCTGAAGCCGGAAGAAGGAAGTTATTGGGATTCTGAATGGATATCTATAATACTTTCCGGCTCCCTCAGTCACTTTAATTGTAGCCCGGGCTCAGCTTATTTAGGGCCTGCATTCAATGAGATGCCTTTTTTGTTATGTTACTAATAAAAAATCACTATTTTTGTAGTCTAAATTTTTCAAATAAATATGGCAGAATATACTTTTCGTGAGGTAATTGCACAGGCAATGAGCGAGGAAATGCGTAAAGACGAATCCATCTTTTTAATGGGGGAGGAAGTTGCAGAATACAACGGTGCATACAAAGCTTCTAAAGGAATGTTGGATGAATTTGGTCCTAAAAGAGTAATCGATACACCCATTGCTGAGCTTGGTTTCACTGGGATTGCCGTAGGTGCTGCGATGAATGGTAACAGACCAATTGTAGAGTATATGACGTTCAATTTCTCCTTGGTAGGTATTGATCAGATTATTAATAATGCGGCCAAGATCCGTCAGATGAGCGGTGGCCAGTGGAACTGTCCTATCGTTTTCAGAGGACCTACTGCTTCGGCAGGACAATTGGGAGCAACACACTCTCAGGCTTTTGAAAACTGGTTTGCAAATGTTCCGGGCCTTAAAGTGGTGGTTCCTTCCAACCCTTATGATGCGAAAGGATTGTTGAAATCCGCTATCCAGGATAATGATCCTGTGATTTTCATGGAATCTGAGCAGATGTATGGAGACAAAATGGAAATCCCTGAAGAAGAATATTACCTGCCGATAGGTAAAGCAGATATTAAAAGAGAAGGTACAGACGTTACGTTGGTTTCTTTCGGTAAAATTATGAAGCTGGCTATTCAGGCTGCTGAAGATTTGGCTAAAGAAGGAATCTCTGTAGAAGTGATTGACCTTAGAACTGTTCGTCCTCTTGATTTTGATACCGTTTTAGCTTCTGTTAAAAAGACGAACAGATTAGTAATCCTTGAAGAAGCATGGCCGTTCGCTTCCGTATCTTCAGAAATTACTTATATGGTTCAGCAAAAAGCATTTGATTATCTGGATGCGCCAATCAAGAGAATTACTACTCCTGACGCACCTGCA
This sequence comes from Chryseobacterium phocaeense, assembly GCF_900169075.1. Lineage (NCBI taxonomy): Bacteria > Pseudomonadati > Bacteroidota > Flavobacteriia > Flavobacteriales > Weeksellaceae > Chryseobacterium > Chryseobacterium phocaeense. The sequence goes on along the minus strand of NZ_LT827015.1, from coordinate 3,075,600 downwards.
CCATATTCAGCGGCATTATTTGCAGAATGGTTCCCTAAGCTTGAAAAAGTAAAAGAGGAAATTAAAAAAGCGATGTACGTAAAATAACTATGATAGAGAAAAACTTCCGAAAGGAAGTTTTTTCATTTATTATATTCATGAAGAATAATTCTTGACGTCATAAAATTAGTATAAATTTGCGCGTTTAAAAATAAATTGGCTGATATGGCAGAAGTTACAGAGGGTGGTCATCATTTTGACCTTAAGAAGCTCTCATTTGTAGGCGTTATAGTTTCTTTGGGAATTGTTTTCGGAGATATCGGGACCTCGCCCCTTTACGTAATGAAGGCGATCGTTAACGCTAGAAAAGACGGTGCCGGAATGCCGTTTGATGAATATATTGAAGGTGCTTTGTCCTGTATCATCTGGACCCTGACGCTTCAAACTACCCTTAAGTATGTAATCATTGCTTTAAGAGCAGATAACAAAGGTGAAGGTGGGATTCTTGCCCTGTATTCATTAGTAAAAAAACTCAAGAAAAAATGGCTCTATGTGGTCGCCATTATCGGTGCCTCCACGCTTGTGGCGGACAGTGTAATAACGCCTTCCTTAACGGTGATGTCTGCCATCGAAGGGCTTAAAATATACAATCCGGAAACTCCCGTAGTCATCATCACCATTGGAATTCTCTTTATAGTCTTTGTGGTGCAGCAGTTCGGGACCGCTTCCATCGGGAAGTTTTTCGGGCCTATCATGGTAACCTGGTTCCTCGTTCTGGGAATCTTCGGATCCATTCATATTGTAGATCATATAGAAATCTTCAAAGCTTTTAATCCTATATATGCCTATAACCTGATCACACACTCTTCCAGTGCCATCGTGATCATGGGGGCCGTTTTCCTGTGTACAACGGGAGCAGAGGCATTATACTCTGACCTTGGTCACTGCGGTGCCAAGAACATCAGAATCAGCTGGATTTTTGTAAAAGTGATGTTGATCCTGAATTATCTGGGACAGGGTGCATGGCTTTTGGATAACTACCATCAGGTGTTCAACGGGGTGAATCCTTTCTTCGGAATTATGCCTCAATGGGCGGTTCTTCCGGGAGTAATTCTGGCTACTGCCGCTGCGATTATTGCCAGCCAGGCGGTAATTACAGGATCTTTTACCATGTTCTCGGAAGCGATGTCTATTTCTTTCTGGCCAAACCAGCACATTGAATATCCTTCAGGGATCAAAGGGCAGATGTATATCCCGAGAATTAACTGGGGGCTGATGGCTTTCTGTTTTGTAGTCGTAATATTTTTCCAGAAATCAGAAAAAATGGAAGCAGCTTATGGGTTGACCATCACCATTACCATGTTGATGACCACCATCCTGTTGCTGTTCTGGCTAAGCCGTACAAGAGTTAATAAGATCTTTATCATAGGTTTTGCCGTAGTATATTTATTCCTGGAATCAGGGTTCTTCTACGCCAACGTGATCAAGTTTGTAGATGGTGGATGGCTAACAATGGTATTGGGAGGATTCATCGCAGTTTGTATGTATGCCTGGTATAACGGAAGACTTATCAAAGCTAACTTTATCCAGTATGTGAAAATAGAAAAATATGTTTCCATCCTGAAAGATATGAAGCTGGATGAAACCATTCCTAAATATGCCACCAATCTTGCTTATCTCAGCAGAGCCAAAAGAAATGACGAGGTGGAGTCCAAAATCATTTACTCCATCATCAAGAAACAGCCGAAAAGAGCCGATCATTACTTTATTTTAAGTATTGTGAACCAGGAAGATCCGTATACGTTCAAATACACGGTAGATGAAATTCTTCCGGGAACCGTATTTAAAATTAATTTCCTTTTAGGATTTAAAGTAGACCGTAGGATTAATGACTATTTCAATATGGTTCTGAAAGATCTGATGGCAGACGGAACCCTTCCTTCAAGAAGCAGCCATCCGTCTCTGAGAGCTCACAATATTCCGCCGGATCTGAAATATGTGATTATAGATAATACATATATCAACGATATACTTTTAACTGTTAAACAGAAGATTACACTCAATATCTACAACTTCGTGAAGTACATCGGAAGTGATGATTTCAAAGCTTGGGGAGTCTCCTCTCACAACGTAGAAGTGGAATCTGCGCCTATTACAGAATTAACGGTTTATGATAATAAAATTGAGCAGTCCGGTTTCTTCCGTCACAATTCTTAAAAGTACGGGTACCAAACCATAAGGTCTATTTAAATAAAAATCAATAAATTTGTAGATAATTTTTTTGATGGATACAGTACAAAAAGAAAAAAATATTGCTTTGATCAAGGATGTTTTAAGGAATTACCTTTTGGAAAAGGGTTTCAGAAACACACCTGAACGATATACGATATTGGAAGAGATTTACAGCATGGATCACCACTTCAATGTGGATGACCTGTATCTTCTCATGATGCAGAAGAAATATCATGTTTCAAAAGCAACGATTTACAACACTATTGAAATTTTCCTTGATGCAGGTTTGATCCGTAAGCATCAGTTTGGAGAAAAAACATTGACCTCTTCATCTTATGAAAAGTCTTATTTTGATAAGCAGCATGACCATCTGGTGATCTACAAAAAAGGCTCTGATAAAGAAATAGAAGAAATTATCGAATTCTGTGACCCACGGATTCAGGGAATCAAAGAAGCAATTGAAGAAGCATTTGGCGTAAATATTGATTCGCATTCGCTGTATTTCTATGGCACTAAGAATGATTAATCAATGAGAATACTCCTTTTTCTGTCAATTTTTATTTCTGCGTTAAGCTCCGCACAGGACAACAAAACTACGCAGATGGATCCTTATATTCAAAGTAAAGGAAAGCCTTCTGCAGCGGTCCGGCCTGAAGATAAGGTGAAGATCATCCATTCCGATGAATTTAAAAAAGATACCAAATACGAAGGAAACCAGTATCTGGTAGGTCACGTGGAAATTGAGCATCAGGGATCCATTCTTTATGCTGATGAGGTAATTCTTTATAACGATCAAAGTTTGGTAAAAGCGATCGGGAATGCTAAACTTCAGAATGCAGACGGTTCTGTAATTACTGCCCATGAGATGGAATACAATGGGGCTACCCAAAAAGGAGTCGCAAAGAAAAATGTAGTTCTTACCGATCCGAAGCAGACCATTAAAACAGATATCCTGTATTATGACAGGCTGGCCAATCAGGCGTACTTCAATACCGGAGGAACGATTTCTGATGCGCAGAATGTGATGTACACCAAATCGGCTACCTATTTTCTCAATACCAAAATGATTGATTTCGTTGGGAATGTAAAAATAGACAGCCCCGATTATATTATTGAAGGTCCCAACATTAAACAAAACCAGAATACAAAAGTGGCGGAGTTTTTCGGACCAACTACCATCACCAACCGTGCGAATCCCAAAAACAGAATATACACCGAAAGAGGAACCTACAGGATGGAAACAAAAGAAGCTTTCCTGAATAAAAATTCCAAGGTCTTTTATAATGATAAGATCCTTACGGGGGATGATATGTATTTTAACAATACTACAGGTTTTGGAAAAGCGACAGGTAATGTTACCCTGGACGATCCTCTGGAAAAAAGATACATTAAAGGAGGGTATGGAGAGGTATATCAGAAGAAAGACTCTGCAATGATGACGAAAAGCCCTTATGCGGTGAAGATCATGGAAAAGGATTCTATCTATTTCGCAGCAGAAAAGATCCTTTCTTACCAGAGACCGGATTCTCTGGATATAAAAGTCAAGAAAAGCTTTTTGAGAGCCTTTAAAAAAGCCCGTATCTTCAAGTCCAATGCACAGGGAAGAGCAGATTCCATTGCCTTCAATGAAACAGACGGAATCATGCACATGTATACCCGCCCGATTCTTTGGAGCGGTGAAAAACAGGTGACCGGAGACAAAGTGGAAGCCTACTTCAATACGAAAAATGAAAATATAGACTCGCTAAAAGTGATCGGAAATGCCTTTGCCATCAGTAAAGTGGATTCTTTGAATCTTAAAGATGAATTTAATCAGGTGAAGGGAAAATTCATGACCGTTTACTACGAGAATAATGACATCAAAGAAGCAAGAGTTGTGGGAAATGCACAATCTATTGTATATGTGGATGATGTGGATCAGGAAACCAAACAGCCTCAGAGAATCGGGATTACACTTTCTACCTGTGGAATCATCGGGGCTTTATTTGAGGAAAAAGGGCTGCAGATTGTTTCGTGCAGTATCGGAGCCAATTCTGACACCTATCCGATGAGTAAATTAGAACCGGAAAAAAGGAAGTTCCCTGATTTTAACTGGAACACCAGAGACCGGATCAGGAAGTGGCAGGATATCCTGGTAGACACCCCTGATTATGAAGAGATAAAGTATACTGCTGATAATGAGCTGTTCAATCAGGCACAGGATGCCATTGATAAAGAAAAAGCCAAAGAAGAAGCTAAAAAGCCAAAGCGGGTACGAAAATAATTAAGAATTTTTTTCGTAAAAAATAATAAATCACCATTTTTTCAATCGGAAATGGTGATTTATTTTTAATATAAAGGGTAAGAATTTCCGAAAATAGCACAAAATAACTGTTGTTTTTCTTAATAATCCAGTCTCTGCCTGCCCCCGGAATGCCTTTTAAATCTGAATTTTTTATTATTCCTTTTTATTTAACGTATTTTTTTTATTCACAATACATTTTAAATTATAATATTTTTTAAATTTAGAAGACCAACAATGATAAAAAAAATAAAAAATGAGAATCTACTATTCCCTGTTGGCCCTTATTTTTTCTATAATAAGGGTAAACGCACAAGTTGGGATTGCAAAAACAACCAATTTTCAGCCTGACGAAAGAACACTTTTACATGTAAAACAGGACAACAGTGCGGCGCGAATGCCAAGGTCTAACACTACTGCAGCACTGCCGGCATCGGCTGCCGGGACTACCGGAAACGGTACACAGAGTTCCATTATTTTCAACAGAGAGACGGGAAGCATTGTACAGAACGACGGGACAACCTGGAAAATTTCAGATCCTATCGTAACGACATTGAAGAACAACAAAATGGCACGCTTTATAAGAAGCGCAGTCATTACCGCAGATTGCGGAACGTGTGGATTGGGATGTGGTGGAGTGAACAGACTTTGCCCGCAGGCAGGAGGAGCAATAGATGTTCCTTTTACAAGTGCAAGCCCAAGTTATAATGATATCTCGGCAGATGTATCCCTTGCTGCTGCCACAAGTAATGTCATTAATATCAAAACAAGAGGACTGTATAAAATTTCCTTTAAAAGTGGTGCCATTGATGTGAAAACACCATCACTCTGCTTGGGAGTAGCCATTAATCTGTACTCCAAAATTGACCTGGAAACCAGTACCGCTGCAGCACCTGCTACGTGGAGGCCTATTACCAATAACAGTTCAAGTTCCACCAGTGGAGCATTATCTCTGGGAAGTCTTTCGCCGGGCGCTATTGATGTGGGACAGTCTTTGGCTATCACCTATATCGGAAGTTTCGAAGCCGGCGATAACCTCAGGCTGAGGTTTTATGGAAACCAGAACATTGGCTCGGGGGTTTGTACCGGTGTCATCGGTGGAAACATCCTGTCTTTTTCGATGAATACTACAGGAAGCGGTGTATCAGAAATTATTGTTGAAAAAATAAACATGCAATAAGATGAAAAAAATCGTATTAACCGCAGTGCTTTTATTTCAGTATGGTTTAAATGCACAAGTTGCTATTGGAGATAATATCATCAGTAATAAGAATATCGTTAAAGTGAAAGACGGAACCAAAGGAGTGATACTTCCGTATTCCAATACCCATACGGGTTTTCCCAAGTATGATGTGGCTTCAACAGATCTCTTCAGTGATTATCCCAATCTCGTAGGCAGTCTTATCTATAACAAGACAGATGATCAATATTATAAATATGACGGCTTTGCTTGGAATCCTGCAAGACAGATACAGGGTATTTTTCAGTCCAAAGGCTCCAGATTGGGAATTTCATCGGGGATTAGCATACCTTGTCTGGCTTTCGGGCTTGGCATATGTCTTTCTCTGGGAGCCCCAGTGTATCTGGCTCCGGATGATAAAAGCCAGGTGCTGGTAGATAATTTACTTCTCAAAAATGCAAGTACGGTGACCATCAAACAAAACGGAATGTATGATATTGCAGCCGCTCTTGGTTTTACCGGAGGCAGTGTAGGAGCCCAGTTAGGGATTACTGAATTTAAGCTTACCCTGCAGGTTAAATATACACCGGCTTCAGCCTGGGAAACCATTGTGACCAAAACGAATTATTCGCTGGTATTTATTATTGATACCCAAGGAAGTAAAACATCAAGTTTTTCACAAACCGTGTCCTTACCTGCCGGTGCCGAGCTGAGAGTTGTTCCTACAATAACAACTATTGGTGGGTCAGGGGGATCCCTGTCTGCATATGGAACGGATACCAGTTCCATCAACTCATATATCGGAGCACGTTTAATTAAAGCCTACTAACAATGAAAAAATATATAGTCTGCCTGTTCCTGTTGTCATTAAGCATGTACAGTGCACAAGTTAATTTCACGAATATAGCCAACCCTGACTCCAATGCTAACGGAAATGATCAGGTGATGATGTACATTACCAATACCAGTGAAGCAACGGGGGTTAAAGGTTTTGGCCTGCCGGCCGTTGAAACGGCTGTTGATCTGCCTTATACCGGTGCCGGTGCACCATCCACAAGAATAGAGGCTTTGCGGGGAATGCTGCTCTTTGTAAAAAGCACAGGCCAGGTGATGGTGTTTGACGGGCTCGTTTGGAGTAAAGCTTTTGAAGTAGAATCCGATAATGTTTCCAGATTCAGTATCAATCCGGTCAGTACAACTTCAGGGTCGGTAATGCTTCCCATTAATTCCCTGATAGATAAGCCAAATTTTCTGGCAGATCCTCTGAAACTTAAAACCAATACCGCAACCACAGGCGCAGACCTGAACAGGCTTTATATCCGCCAGAGTGGTTTATACAGAGTGAATGTAAGCTTGAATTTTACTGGAACTGCAGGATCATTCAGCAGCAGATTAGGCGCAAGCTTGTATGTCAATGATGTTAAAAGATTTCAGCTTTTGGAAAATACCGTGAATTTTGATGGAACAGTCAGGAAAATCAGCATGGATTTTTCAGTGTATATCGTTCAGGGGCAGTATATCACCCTGGAAGCAATTTCTGAACTTGGAGGAACCACTGCCTACAATGTAATCAATAACAGCTTTGTGACGGTAGAAAAAGTCCTGTAAAATAATCTTCTACTTTTTATTATTTATATTAGATTACCCTTAGATTTTTTTAAGGGTAATTTTTTTATTAAAGGCTGATAATTTCTGCATGTGACGAATCTTTTTTAGCTTTGCTGAAAATTTTTGCGACAATGGAAATGCATAAGGACTTTTTTATCTATCAGGCACAAACCACAAAATTTGCAGCTGGTTTTGAAGTTGAAAAAGCAGAAGGAAGCTATATTTACGGAACAGACGGAAAGAAATACCTGGATTTCGTGGCCGGTGTTTCTGCCAATACTCTGGGACATTCGCATCCTAAGGTAGTAGAAGCCATCAAAGAACAGGCGGATAAATACCTGCACGTGATGGTGTATGGTGAGTATGCACAGGAAAAGCCGGTAGCCTTGTGTAAACTTCTGGCGGAAGCCACACCTGATCCCCTGGAGATCACTTATCTTGTAAACAGTGGGGCAGAGGCTATTGACGGAAGTCTAAAGCTGGCAAAACGCTATACCGGAAGGGAAGAGATTGTTTCCTTTAAAAATTCCTACCACGGAAATACGCACGGCGCACTCAGTGTGTCCGGAAATGAAACCCATAAAAGAGAGTTCCGCCCGCTATTACCGATGGTGAGCTTTATTGAATTTAATAATGAAAATGACCTCGATAAAATTACAGAGAAAACAGCCTGCGTCATTCTTGAAACCATTCAGGGGGCAGCCGGGTTTTTAGTTCCTGAGGAGGACTATCTGATTCAACTTAAAAAAAGATGTGAAGAAACGGGAGCTCTTCTTATCCTTGATGAAATTCAGCCCGGCTTTGGAAGAACCGGAAAGCTATTTTCTTTCGAGCACTTTGGCATTGTTCCGGATATTCTGGTGGTGGGTAAAGGAATGGGCGGCGGAGTGCCGGTAGGTGCTTTTATGAGTTCCAGAGAGATTATGGAAACCCTGTCTCATTCACCGAAATTAGGACATATTACCACCTTTGGAGGGAATCCCCTGATTGCTGCAGCCAGCTATGCTACGTTAAAGGAAGTGCTTGAAAGCGGCCTGATGGAACAAACCGCTGAAAAAGAAAAATTGTTCAGAGAACTTCTCGTCCATCCGAAGATCAAAAACATCAACGGGAAAGGGCTGATGCTGGCCGTGAATCTGGGAACACCTGAATACACCCTTGATGTTGCTAAAAAATGTATGGAAAAGGGGCTGATTGTCTTCTGGCAACTCTATAGAAATGAATATATGAGGATTTCACCGCCTCTCACAATTTCAATGGACGAAATCAGACAGGGATGCCAGATTATCCTGGAGGTATTGAATGAAAAATAACTTTAAAATCTCTCGATTGACGAGAGATTTTTTTATGCTGTACATGGTAGTTTTTAACCTGCGAATTTTATTCAATTAAGATTTAAATCCTGTGATAAATATCATGAAGATTCTTTAAAAAAATAACTGCTTTTTAGTGTAATAAAAAAATTAATTTATATATTGCGGGACGATAAAAACAAAGATTATATGGCGAAACATAAAGTCCATTACGAATTTCCAATGCATTGTTTATCAGAGATTTTATATGAATATCTGGCGACGGCAGAGGGATTATCTGAATGGTTTGCGGATGAGGTAACAGAGAAAGGCGATGACTTCTTTTTCAGCTGGGGCGGAGGACCTGCCGAAAAGGCCACTTTGATTAGATATAAGCCTGAAGGTTTCGTACGTTTCAGATGGGAAGAAGATGAAGGGACTAAAAATTTCTTTGAAATGACAATTACAATAGACGATATTACAGAAGACCTGGCCCTGAACATTACCGATTTCTGTGAAGAAGGGGATGAGCAGGAGAACGCATTGTATTGGGAAAACCTGATTGAAAACCTCAGAATAAAATTAGGTGCGGCATAGGCTGCGCACTATGAAATGGTAAAACTGATGAACGATTTATCGTTCATTATTTTTTTATAAATAAATCACATCAAAAATTGGAAAATCAATATTTTACATCAGACGGATTATCTGTGAAGAACAGAGCGTTTCTTTTGGGTGACGCTGTGAAGGTTTCTTTCTTCCTGAGAAACGGAGGATTGATCATGGATGAAGAATGCTATTTCTTCCTGATGGCCTCTATGAGAAAAATGAGAATGAATATTCCGCTTACCTATACGCTGGAGTTTTTCCAGAATCTTTTCCATAAAGATCTTATCGCAGGTAAGGGAATAAAAAACGGGATTATTAATTTCCAGGTTTTCAGGAATAATGATGCCTTAACGGTATCAAAATCTTCAGTTTCCTATTTCTATGAGGTAACGGAGTCAGATGATGTGCTTGCAGTGCATCACAGGCCATTGGAAATGGATCTTACCAAGGAAATCAACGTCAATAATAATCTGCTGAGCAATATCAGGGTGCATTGCCCGGAAAATATTTACGGAGGTATTTATGCTGAGGAAAATGATCTGGATGATGTGATCCTTCTTAATCCCAACAAAAGAATTGCAAGGACCACTTCAGGAAACCTTTTATTTTTAGAAGGAAATATCATCAAAATTCCAAAGCAGTCGGAAGGAGCTTACATTTCTCCCCTCATGGAAAATTTCGTGACTTTCCTGCATAAAAATAACCTGGCAGATATCCAGGAACATGAGATTATTGCCTTTGAATCTCAAAAAGCGGAAGAGATTTTAATGATCTCAGATGAGAAGGGCATATTTTCTGTAGGTAAAATAAGAAATAAGACGTTCGAAAGCTCCCGTTTTATAGAAATGGTGGAAAGCTGGAAAAACAGTTTCTAAATTGACAAACCCGGTAAACAACAAAGTACCCAAGTCCTTTACCGGGTTTTATTCTGAATAAATCAGAAATTGTTTCTTTATTTAATATTCACGGATGATCTCTGTGAATTTTTGTGCGATTTCTTTCTGGCCGGCTTCACTGGTTATATATTCTCGTGTTGTTGATAAAGCCAAGTTCCACAAGTACAGCTGGAGCTTTGGTCTCTCTCAGTATGTGAAGATTGCGTTCCTCGATTTTGGTAGCGTTAAACTTTTTGGAAATTTTTTCAGCCAGTTTTTTCGAGCCCTCAGTATTCTGGATATATACTTCAGTTCCCTGTTTAGCGGTTTCCTTTTCAGGATTATTGTTTATGTGAAGGGAAATTACCATTTCCGGATTCAGCTTGTTAATCATATCTGTTCTTTCCCCAAGCGTTGGATACGTGTCGGAATCGCGGGTTAAAATAACCTCATACTGATCCTGATTTTCATTCAGCTTCTTAATTTCTTTAGCCACGCTGACTGTTATTTCTTTTTCAGTAAACTGTCCGAAGACTGTTCCATTATCATTTCCACCATGACCGGCATCGATCACGATTATTTTTTTGTTAATAGGAGAAAATGATAAAAAAGATACAGAGAAAACTGATAAAGCAAGTAATTTGATTCCTCTCATGGTGTGTAATTTTGGTTTTTCAAATAACGTAAATTCTTTCTTTAAAATTGGTTAAAGCAATCTTAAAATTTGTTAATGTTTTCAAAACGTATCAGTTACGAATTCAATTAGTTAAGAGAGATATCTTCAGGTGAATTGGCCCAAAGCAGATATTCTCCACCCAGGTTCTGCATAATAGACTTCCAGAGGGTCTGGTCATTGGGAAGGGTATAGTCCAAATTGTATACATCCACCACAGTCCACATCTTTCTCTGCACCTCATTGTCAAGCTGTTCGGCAGACCACCCCGAATATCCGGAGAAAATCTTCACGTCATTAATGCTCAGTTCTTTGTTGAGCACAGAGCTGATGATACTTTCAATATCTTCAGTGATATAAAAATTCTTATTGATCTCAGAATAAATCTCAGTTACCTTCTTGCCTTTCACGATAAAAAACACTTTGTCATTTTCCACCGGCCCGCCGTCATAGACCTCTATTTTGAAATCAAAAAAGTTTTTGAACTTATTACTCATCTGGCTGTTTTTCTTATTCAATATCAAACCAAATGCACCGCTTTCATTATGCTCAATGATTAGGACCACCGATCTCGAAAAAATATCGCCGGAAATGTCAGGTGTGGAAATTAATATTTTACCTTTGTATGAGTAATTCATACTCAAATTTAATAAAAAATATTTATGGAAAACCTGCACGACAAGAGAAAAGTGTATGAGAAATCCCAACTTATTGAAAGTGAGATAAAACAAAATCCCATTGAACAGTTCAGAGACTGGTTTTTGGATGCCAGCGGGAATCCTAACGTCTCAGAAGCCAATGCCATGGCGGTTTCTACCGTAGAAGAAGACGGCTGCCCGAGGACCAGAATGGTGCTTCTTAAAGAATATACCTACGAAGGTTTTATTTTTTACACCAATTACAACAGCAGAAAAGGAAAAGCAATAGAAAAGAGCCATAAAGCCTGTTTACACTTCTTCTGGCCCAGCCTGGAACGCCAGATCATCATTAAAGCCGATCTTGAAAAAATTGCAGAAAATCTCAGTGACGGCTATTTCCATTCAAGACCCAAAGGAAGCCAGCTGGGCGCAGCCGTTTCCCCACAAAGCCAGGTGATCCCGAATAAAGAATTTCTGGAAGAAAGGCTAAAAGAGCTTGAAAAACAATACGAAAACAGCGAAGTGCCAAGACCGGATCACTGGGGAGGATATATCGCTAAACCTTACGAAATTGAATTCTGGCAGGGAAGACCCAACCGCCTTCACGACAGGATTATTTATCAGTTAGAAGGTGGACTGGACTGGAAGATTTCAAGACTGGCGCCGTAGCTATAAATTATGAGTAATAAGTAATGAGTAATGAGTAATTATGCCTGGACAAGAAATGGGGTATAGTTTTTTCATGATAAATGATGCCTCTATTTAAATTTAAACTGGAATTTAAGGTAAATAAAATATGAAATTCAATAGGAGCGGGCTTTAGCCCGCTTTACATTTTGATACCCATTACAAGGGCCTTAGCCAAAACCTAATATCCCTGAAAAAATGACCAAATAACCTGGTTAGATTCTGAAATGACGGATATCTCTGGGTGGCTGAGGCTCCCTCCCGAAGCCACCAATAAAAAAGGCCGCTTCCTGAGAAACGGCCCTGAATTTTCTTAATCTGAATGATTATTTTTTCTTAGCACCAGAAACTGCAAGTGATAAATCAGCTCCTGCTTTGAATTTAGCAACTTTTTTAGCAGCAATTTTGATTGGTTTTTTAGTTGCAGGGTTGATACCTTGTCTTGCAGCTCTCTCAGCTACTGAGAAAGTACCGAATCCTACTAAAGAAACTTTTCCGTCTTTTTTCTTTAGAGTAGTAGTTACATTACCAATGAATGATTCTAAAGCAGCTTTTGCTGCAACTTTAGTGATTCCTGCATCTTTTGCGATTGCGTCGATTAATTCAGACTTGTTCATAATTTTTAATATTAAAGTTAGTTCGTAATTATAGCAAATATAATACTATTTTCTAATTGTGCAATTATTTTATTAAAACTTATAAAATTTTTTTGCATTTCGATGAAAACAGTTAAAATATGATAATTTGACTTTTCACGTAAAATCTACGTTACGGCTCACTAAAATCATGCCAAATGCTTATCCTTATTGACTTTAGCAAAAATTTAATATTATTTACTGTATTTATTAAATCCTGAATTCTGTGTAAACTATTAATGCTTTTAAGGATATGTTTGCTGATTTTATAAATAATAACTTGAAAACTTATGTAATGTAAAATTAAATACCTGGCTTTGTGGGAGTTTTAAAATGATTTCAAAAGGCGGATTTATAAATTTTTATTAATAAATTTGCAGCATGTTAATAGAAGTTTTCAAGTCTAAAATCCACAGGGTACGGGTTACAGCCTCGGACCTTAATTATATTGGGAGTATAACAATTGATGAAGATCTTATAGAAGCTGCCGGTTTGGTAGTGGGAGAAAGGGTTTATATCGTCAATGTAAACAATGGAGAGCGTTTTGATACCTATGTGATCAAAGGAAAAAGAAAATCCGGTGAAGTATGCCTGAACGGGCCTGCAGCCAGAAAAGTACAGAAGGATGATATCATTATTATTATCGCTTACGCACAGATGACTCCGGAAGAGGCCAAAACGTTCCAGCCGAAAATTGTTTTCCCGGACGAAAAAACAAACCTTCTGACCTGATGGAGAAAAAATCAAAGAATCCTTTAAAATCTATACTCACAATAGTAATATCGCTTGCTTTTGCAGGCTTTTTTTTATGGCTCGCATTGAAAGGGCTTGATTTTAAGGTAATCAAAGCATCTTTAGCTAAGGCCAATTATCTGTGGGTATTATTCGCTTCTGTTTTCGGTCTGCTGGCCTACTGGTTCAGGGCAGTACGCTGGAATCTGATGCTGGAACCTATGGGACATGCAATTTCCACCTCAAACTCATTATGGTCCATTTCTTTTGGGTATCTGATGAACCTTACCATTCCCAGGAGTGGTGAAGTGGCCAGGGCTACTGCTTTGTATGGTGTGGAAAAAGTGCCGGTAGACAGGTCTTTTGGAACCATTATTCTGGAAAGAGTAGTAGATCTTGTCTGTATGCTTGGATTCCTGGGGTTAACCCTTATTTTTAAATATGATGCCATTCTGTCCTTCTACGAAAACTCAGGCGTAAATATTAACCCTAATAAAATCCTGCTGATTCTTCTGATCCTTGTTGCAGGAACGGTGCTGTTTTTTGTATTCAGAAAGAGACTTGCAGGCGTTCCGTTTTTAGGAAAAATCGTAAATTTTATTAACGGAATTTTTGAAGGACTTGCGACCATATTCAAATTAAAAGAAAAAGGAAAATTCATTTTTTACACGATAGGTATCTGGGTTTCCTACTATTTTGCAGCCTATCTTGTATGCTTTGCACTTCCTGAAACTTCTGATTTTACCATAGCTGACGGCTTCTTCATTGTTGTTGTGGGTACTTTGGGAATGATCGTTCCTGCCAGTGGAGGGATCGGAGCGTTCAATCTGGCCATGAAGTACGGTTTTATGGCACTCTTCATTTCAGTAGGTAAAAGTGCCGAATTGGGTGGCGAAATGGGATTAACTTATTCATTTATCTCATTGCCGTTGCAGATCACTATTATGCTGATCATGGGACTCATTTCCATTCCTATGCTGGCCAAAGCAAGAGAGAAAGCAGTTGCTGACAAGGAATTTAAAGATTAGAATAAATGCAGCTTCTAAAATAATACAATCCGGTTTTTAAGACCGGATTTTTTATTGTAATTAAACGGCGTTAATCTGTTGTTTTACATACAAACTAATAAGATAACAATCAGAACTTCCTTATATTCTAAAAAATAAGCGAAGCGGTTTTGTTTATCTTATATTACACATGTATCAGGGGCATCTTTGTTTTCCTTCGCGTTTAAAGCATCGGAAAAAGCTGTTACGCGGCTGTAAACGGTGCCACATTATATGTTAAAACCCTCATAAATTCAAACATTTTGTCCCGCTATTTATATGTCATTCATTTTTTTATCTATAAATTTGGTCAATTCACAAATCAAATTTATCTTAAACAAAAAATAATTAATAATCTGAAACACTATGGCAATTAATTTACAGAAAGGACAAAAGATCGAAATAGGACTGACAAAAATGACGATAGGACTGGGCTGGGACCCGAATGAAGGAACCGGTTACGACTTCGATCTGGATGCTTCTGCCATCATGATTGATTCCGACAGAAAATTAGTAAATGAGGAATGTTTTGTCTTTTACAATAACCTGCAGTCACCGGACGGTGCACTGACCCACACAGGAGATGATCCAAACGGTAAAAACAGCGATGGTGACGATGATGAAGCCATCATTGTAGATCTTGAAAAAGTAGATCCGAGGGCAGAAGAAATACTTTTCGTGGTTACTATTGAAGACTTTGAAAGAAGAAAACAGAACTTCGGGCAGGTAAGAAATTCCTATATCAGAATTGTGGATAACCATACCAGTCAGGAAATTGCAAAATATGAGCTGGACGAGGACTTTTCCATTGAAACGGGAGTAGAATTCGGAAGACTGTACAAAAGAAACGGAAGCTGGAAATTTGAAGCCTCAGGAATCGGGTACAGAGCGGATCTTGCGTTCTTCCTTGAAAAATATTATAAAGGACAAATCATTAAATAATTATTTCAAATACACAAAACTATAACTATGGCAATTAATTTACAGAAAGGTCAGACCATTGATTTAAGAAAAAATGACCGCGGAGAAAGTGTTTATGACCTTTCAAAAGTGACGATCGGTTTAGGATGGGATGTGAGAAAACAGGGCGGTTTCTTCGGAAAACTGTTCAGTAAAGAAGCGGAATATGATCTGGATGCAGTAGCATTTCTTCTGGATGGAAACGGAAAAGTAGCCAACCTTGGGAAAACTGTACAGACCAACGATGGAAGGCAGATCGCACTGTATCAGGGTGACGTGGTTTTCTTTAATTCTATGCAGCACCCAAGCGGAAATATATGGCTGACCGGAGATAACAGAACCGGTGCAGGAGACGGGGATGATGAGCAGATCATCGTGAAACTTGATCAACTGGACGAAAGCTATCAGAAAATTCTGTTCCTGGTGACCATTTATCAGGGAAAACAGAATAACCAGCATTTCGGAATGATCGAAAATGCCTTTATCCGTGCCGTAGATGCCAAAGGAAAAGAAATTACGAAATACAGCCTTTCCGGAGATGCCAGCATGAACGGAAAATGTGCAATGGTTTTCGCTGAAGCCTACCGCCACAATGGCGACTGGAAATTCCGGGCTATTGGTGAGCCGCATCAGACCGATAATTTTATTGAGATCCTGAAACAGTACGCCTACAGCAATTAAATCTGAATTTTTATCAAACTGAAAAGCCGGCAGGGAAGTTTTCAACTTCCGCTGCCGGCTTCAGAAATACTATCACCTTACCATGAGCAGGAGATTATTAGCATACTTTTTACTGGACACTTCAGGTTCCATGAACGGAGAACCCATCCAGGCACTCAATAATGGATTTAACGGGCTGATCAGCATGCTCCGTGCAGATCCTCAGGCGATGGACAGTCTTCATCTGAGTGTGATCACTTTTGACCGTGAGGTTAAAAATATTATTCCCCTGACGGATCTGGCCAGCTTTTATCCTATGGAGATCACCTGTCCCGACAGTGGCCCGACGCATACCGGAGCTGCCCTGGAAATGGTTTCGGAACTTGTGCAGAAAGAGCTTGTCAAGGGGTCTTCAGATGGAAAAGATGACTGGCGGCCGCTGCTGTTTATATTTACAGACGGAAAACCTTCCGATATTCAGAAATACAGGCAGATGATCCCGGTGATCAGAGGCCTGGAATTCGGGGCTATTGTAGGTTGTGCAGCCGGCCCGAAAGCAGATGAACAGTTTTTGAAGGAACTTACAGACCACGTCGTTAAGCTGGACACAACTGATGCTATTACGCTTTCCTCATTTTTCAAATGGGTGAGCTCATCCATCACCATGGGTGGAAAATCGCAGGGAACAGGAGAAAGTGCGCCGCTGCCTCCGCCGCCTTCCGAGCTTAATATTATTATTTAAATCACTTGTCTTTACGATAAATCATGAGAAGACTGCCTATTTATTTTTTAGTGGATATCTCCGAATCTATGGTGGGAGAGCCTATTGAGCAGGTACAGGAAGGTATCGCCAATATCATCCGGGAACTGAAAAAAGACCCGTATTCACTCGAAACGGTTTATATTTCCATTATAGGTTTTGCCGGAGAAGCTGAAGTGATTACGCCGCTTCAGGATATCATCAGTTTTTATCCGCCAAAAATTCCTATTGGAAGCGGAACATCACTGTCTCAGGGGCTTATTAAAGTAATGGATTGTATCGATCGGGATATTGTAAAAACAACCTACGACAGAAAAGGCGACTGGAAACCCATTGTTTTTCTGTTCACGGACGGTGTTCCTACAGACGATGCAACCAAAGCCATTGAAAGATGGAATAATAAATACCACGGGAAGTCCGGTACCATTGCCGTATCTATTGGCGAAAATACCAATTACAAGCTGCTCGGAACCTTATCAGACAATGTTTTACTTTTTAATAATACTGATGAGAATTCCTACAAAGAATTTTTCAAATGGGTGACTGATTCCATTAAAACGACCAGCCAAAGTGTAACGGAAGCCAATAAGGAAGGCATTAACCTTTCCAAGATTGATTCTATCATCCTGGAAAAAGTAGATCCTGAACTGGAGCAAAGATTCCCCGACAATAATTTTGTGGTTCTGAACGGGAAATGCTCGGAAACGGAGAAACTGTATTTGATGAAGTTTAAAAAAACATTTGCAGAATCAAGTATTCCGGGAATGTCTACGAGATATTACAGGCTGGACGGAGCCTATAAAATTGATGAAAAAGCCTATTTCAGACTTTCTTCTTCCCAAAAGAACAACCTTAAAATTTCAGTGGAAGAACTTCAGGGGGGCACTTCATGCCCTCACTGTGCCAATCCTATTGCATTGGCCACCTGTTCATGCGGCGGAATTCACTGCCTCAAAGGCGAAGGATATAACAGATGTCCCTGGTGCGGAACTTCAGATTATTACGGATTTTCCAGTGAAGGTTTTGATATTAACCGTACCCTTGGATAATCCGAGCCAAAACCAAAAAACACCATGGAAAACACTCTAATTTATAGGGAAAAAGAAGAATTTAAAGAAGTTCATCTGGTTCTTAAAAATGCTAATGCTAAGCAGTTTTACGAATTCAGTTTTGAATTAGAGGATTTCCCCAATATAAGGATCAAAAACATCACCAATCTTCAGGAGACAGGTCTAACCTTCGGAAATAATAAAATATCGGGAATACCGCTTGCAAACAGCCTTCATGACCTTGATATTGAATTCTACCATATTCATGATGAAAGCTGCACGGAGATCAAGAAAGTTCATTTACTGGTTAACGCAGACCCAAAGGATCTTTGGAAAAATATTCCGGCTGATGTGAATTCCGTTTTCTATAAACCTGATGAAACCTCTTACAAAGGTCAGTTTTTAGACAAAAAGATAACGGCTGTGTCCAAACGCGGGCGTTCCCATGCTCATGAAGGAAAGTTCAGGGATGATGATTTTGCCGCGAAAAAATTTCCCGGAAACTGGAGCATTATTTCTGTTGCGGATGGAGCCGGTTCAGCACCAATGGCCAGGGAAGGGTCCAGGCTGGCTGTGAATTCAATGAACAGCTTTTTTGACTCGGAAGAAATTTTATCTGATATTGAAAAAAATATTCAAAATATTTACACTTCTCAATCGCAAGATTTACAAGCTGAAGGAAAAGAGAATATAATCAGAATTCTGTACGAAGGAGTTTTAAACGCCTATCATGTTCTGGAACAGACCGCAGCACAACATGCTTTCTCTATAAAAGATTTTCATACCACACTGATTTTTGCACTGGCTAAAAAATTTGATTTCGGATATGTCATCCTCAGTTTTGGAGTGGGAGACTGCCCGATTAACCTGATCAGTCCGGATTTTTCAGAAGTAAAGCTTCTTAACCGGATGGATGTGGGAGAATTTGGAGGAGGAACCCGTTTTGTCACCATGAAAGAAATTTTTAATGATGATATTGTTTCCCGCTTTGGAATTACCTGTGTGGATGATTTTTCCTATCTGGTACTGATGACGGACGGGATTTATGATCCGAAATTCATGACGGAAAGCCAGCTGGAGAACGTTGAAAGCTGGAAAGTATTTTTTGATGACCTCGCCGGAAATAATGATGACCGGACAAAAGTAGATTTTATCAACGATGCCGATATTGATCAACAGCTGCTGACCTGGACCGATTTCTGGAGCCGGGGATATCACGATGACAGAACACTGGCCATAATTTATTAAACATGAAAAAGACCGTTAAAGTGGTTTCCATTCTGGATGCCGCCAAGTCATATGAATACGTAGATGAAAGTCCTATCCGCGGCGGAGTGAAAGATGTTTACTTTTCGCCGGACAGAGAATATGTGGTGGCTTTTTACAGAACTCCTTTGGAAGCTGGCCAGAAAGAGCGTATTATGAGGATTGTTTCTACCTATCTTGGAAATATCAGGAATGGAAATTCTGCTGATTATTTTCTGAACGAAATATTCAGATGGCCGTATGATATTGTAGAAAAAGGAAAACTTACGGGAATTGTAGTTCCTGTTTATCATGATAAATTCTTCTTTGCGAAAGGCTATATCGGGTCAGATAATATCAAAGGCGAGGATAAAGTAGGAAAATGGTTTACCGCCCCGATGTTCAGGCATCAGCAATATCCTCTAAGACTGGATCATTCCGAGCTTGGGGACTGGCTAAGCTATTTCCAGATCACGATTAACATCAGCAGAGGCGTGAAGAAGCTTCATCAGATGGGACTGGCACACTCGGATCTTTCCTACAACAATATTCTGATAGATCCTGTTACAAAATCCGCCTGCATCATTGATATAGACGGATTGGTAGTTCCGAAATTATTCCCGCCGGAAGTGATCGGTACCGCAGATTTTATTGCCCCGGAGGTTTTAAAGACCAAGCATCTGAGCATGCAGGATCCCGGAAGACAGCTGCCCAACCAGAAGACTGATCTTCATGCACTGGCCGTACTGGTGTATATGTACCTCTTCAGAAGGCATCCGCTGAGGGGCGGAAAGATCTGGGACCTGGATTCTGAAAAAGACGAAGTGATTTCTATGGGCGAAAAAGCCCTGTTTGTGGAACATTCCACAGATCCGAGCAACCAGGTGAGGGCAGATCATCTTAGGAAATGGGATGCTTTCTGGGGCGATCCTCAAAAGATTCCATACACGGCAGCAGGCCCTTATCTTACTGAACTTTTTAAAAAAGCTTTTGTAGAAGGGCTTCACGATCCCATCCGCCGTCCCACGGCCAATGAATGGGAAACCGCATTACTGAAAACCGCCGATCTTGTACAACCCTGTCACAATCCGGAATGTACGGAAAAATGGTATGTATTTGATAACACCAGCCACCCCAAATGCCCGTTCTGCGGCACTTCACATAAAGGAACACTTCCCGTGCTGGATTTGTATTATAAATTTGATGATGACGTATGGAAACCTGAAAACCACAGGCTGATGGTGTATAACAATCAGTATTTATTCAAATGGCATGTTTCCCGAAAGGTGATCAGAAACGAAAACCTGACCATGCAGGATAAAATGCCAGTAGGATATTTTACTTTTCACCAGGAAAAATGGGTGTTTGTGAATCAGAGCCTGACCAGCATGAAGGATGTCACCGAACAGAAAGAAATTCCGCCCGGATCAATGGTTGAGCTTACAGATGGAAAAAAGATCCTGCTTTCTGCTGAAGAAGGCGGAAGATTCATATTTGTTACGCTGGCGAATCAGTAATCCCGAAGTCTCTTGTTTTTTTATTTCCTACGGATTTCTCAGATTTTCTCAGATGATTATGTATATTTTGAAACATGTAAAATCAATGAAGAATCTAAGCTGTTCCTCAACCATAAATAAGAATAATAAAGGAAAATCTAAAAATTTTTAAGCTATACTTCTTAAAGCGAAGCTTAAACTTAATATTCTTAAAAGCTTAAACTAATCTTAATGTTTCGATTTTTTTATCTCTCGCAGATCAAACAGATCGTGCAGATTTTTAGGATGATGGATAAAAATCTTTGATTTTTTAGCTTAAGTGTAAAAAACTTTTGGGACTCTTCTGGTTAAAAAAAATAGGTGACGGGGGCTCTCGAAGCTCCTCAATATTCCATAAAAAAAGAATACTCATCCTCATCCACAGTTTTAAAACCTAAACTGGTATACAGATGTTGAGCTTTATTGGTTTTTAAGACGCTTAAGCTTACTGTTTTCTCTTCAGCAGAGGCTTCCTTCAGGATATCGGTTAAAATCATTTTTCCGAGCCCTTTTTCCTGCTGGTCGGGATCTATCTGAAGCTGAAGAACCTCTGTTTTATCATCAGTTTTGCTGATCTTTAATAATCCAGCAGGCTCATTGTTTAAAAGGATGATATGGGCTTTATCAAACTGATAGAGAACTCTTTGGAGAGTGGTTTCCCGGTCCGTCGGAAGATTGGAATCGGCATAATGCGGATTCATGGTTTTTATCCTTAAATCGAGAAGGTAATCAAGGTCGTTTTCTGTGGCTTTTCTGAATGTTACGGTGGTATTCATAGGTTGTTTGTAAGATTCAATGGAATGATCAGTAATTAATTTAACAGGAGTTCGGTGTAAGACTGTTGTTGTACTACAAATTTAAAGATATTGGTTACTATCATTGACTACTAGCAACTTCCGGCTTCTCCCTTCCAGCTTCCCGCTATTTAAATTATTTCAATCCAATTTTCAGACCCATTTCCTTTTTCATATGTAAAAGAACTTCAGCATTTCCTCTGGCATCGTCTACGGGATGATGGGTATGTTCCGTGTTCCGGAGGTGTTTCCATTGCGCGAAAGTATCTTTTTCCAGGCCGCAGTACAGGTCCGAAAGCCTTCTGGATGAATACCCGAAAGGATTTCTTTCTATAAAATGATGAAAATACCAGCAGATAAACATCCAGTCGAAACCATTATTGTCACTGATGAAAATAGGCCTTCCCGAAGAGTTCTCCTTAATCCATGTTTCAAAAGCCAGCATCACTTCTTCCGGATCATCAAAACCCATGGTTTCTTCCCTGCTGAAGCCAGATACGGCCAACGCATCAGGATTAAATTTTTCTGAGATGGGTTTCAGCTTTCCGTAAAACGTGGTATTCAGTTCTTCATTCACAAGGACTGCCCCGAAGCAGATCATCGAAAAATCTCCGGGAATAGGACCATCGGATTCAATGTCAACCATAAAATAGCTCATTGTTTAATCAAATTTTATATTTCTCGTAGTCAATACGTTTGTTAGCAAAACAAATATATTAAAAACACCTCTACTTAGAGCAGTTCAAAAAAATCCCTTCTTCCGATTCTGATCTTTGTCTGTGCCAGCAGTTCTATTTCCTGATCAGGATCCGTTATTTTCAGATGATTAATCTGAATACCTCCGCCATGGATCAGTCTGCGGACCGCCGATTTGCTGAGGTCACTTTTAAGCCGGCTGCACAGTTCCACCGCTTTCATTCTGTTTTCCTGTAATTGAAATGAGGCTAAAGAAACAGCCTCATAGACTTTCTCTTCAGAATTTTTATTCTGAAACTGGTTGCTGAAAAATTCCTCTGCCAGATCTGCGGCTTCCTGATCATGGTATTGGGCAATAATGTTTTTAGCGATCAGTTTTTTGATGTTCATCGGATTTTCACCACCTTCCAGTTTTAGTTGTAAATTTTTCTTTTCTCCGGCAGAAAAATCAGCGGCAAGCTCAATAAACTCATCAATAAGGCTATCCGGAATCGACATGGTTTTTCCAAACATCTCATTCGGTTCATCCGTAAGGCCGATAGTATTATTCAGGGATTTGCTCATTTTCTCTTTACCGTCAAGACCTTTCAGGAGCGGCATGCAGATGACAGTCTGAGCAGGCATCTGATGAACTTCCTGCAGCTGTCTTCCCATGGTACAGTTGAAAAGCTGGTCTGTTCCACCCATTTCGATATCACATTCAATCTGTACGGAATCAAAACCCTGTAGGATTGGGTATACAAGCTCGTGCATCGCAATCGGGGTATTTTCTGTAAACCTTTTATTAAAATCATTCCGGTGCATCAGCTGGGCTACCGTTACTTTGGACATCAATTGGATAATCTCCGGAAAGCTCATGGCATCCAGCCATTCCGAGTTGAAAACGATTCTTGTTTTTTCCATGTCAAGTATTTTTGAAAGCTGGTTAATATACGTCCTTGCATTAAGCTCCACGTCTTTTGCACTTAGAGGTTTCCGGGCTTTGTTTTTCCCTGTAGGATCCCCGATTCTTGCCGTAAAACTTCCTACAACAATCACAACCTGGTGTCCCAGTTCCTGAAACTGTTTTAGCTTTTTAAGCACTACAGCATGTCCCAGATGAAGATCCGGAGCGGTAGGGTCAAAACCCAGCTTGACAATTAATTTTCTGTTCTCTTTTTCAGCCTGTTTAAGTTTTTGTTCCAGACCGTTTTCCGGCAGGATAATGGCTGTGTTTTCTTGTAATGTACTGATCATATTGGTTTGATTTTAAAACGAAAAAAGCCCGGACAATACTGTCCGGGCTCTATATAAATGTTGATTATTCTTTTTAAATTACAGATATAGAAGGTCTTCCCGAACGATTCGCTGGGGAGTAATACGCATTGAAAAACGGAAGACGCAATATGCTGTTTAAATGTTTCATTAATGCAAATATAAAAGCTTTTTCATGTAGATCCAATATTTAAACCATTAAGACTTGCTGTAAAGTTCCATACCAGTTGAGTTTATAAAAAACTTACTGTTCTCAACAGATTATCTGTCTTAATGGCTTAAAATAAAGGTTTCAAAACAATTTTACTTATCGCTTCTGAAGCTAATTCCATGCCATAAATCCTTTGTATGCGAAATAAAGAATCGTTATAAATAAACTGTATTTAATGATTTTTTTTAACACCTGATAACCTATGAATAAAGCAGGACTAGAAGTTTGTTTTGCGGTAATTTTTTCCATTACTTATCAGTTTTAGAGGTTAAAAACAGGCTGTGAATATGTATTTCTGATCTGCTCTTTCCAGATCTCCAGATCTTCGGGAGTGGCTTTGTCTGCCCGGTCGAAAAAGAAGTGCTGAATAATCTCAAAACCGCTGTACAGAAAAATACCGTTATCTGAGGTGAGAGTAAGGGCTTTGTCCATTCCCATCCGTTCATATTCCTCATGTGATTTTCCGTGGGTATTGATAATCACTGCTTTTTTCCCCTTTAACAGACCTTTTTGAATGCCCTGGTCGTAACGGTAGGCGAACCCGTAGCTGAAAACCCGGTCGATATAACCTTTCATTATCGCAGGCATTCCGGTCCACCAGATAGGATAGATAAACGTGATCTGTTCTGCCCGGGAAATATAATCCTGCTCTGTTTTCACATCATCCGAAATCTTTCCGGCAAACTGCCCCTGCATATCTTCCAGGGAAAAGACCGGGTCAAATCCCATTTTATTGAGATCCCTTATCTGTATCTCATGATTTTCTTTTTCTAGACTTTCAATTACCGTTTGAAAAAGGCTGTGGTTCAGGCTGTTTTCATTAGGATGTGCATAAATGATTAGATGTCTCATTGTTTTTGTATTTAAAATTATAAGACAAATGTAGAGAAGCGCGAATCTCAAAAATTGTAAGAAAACGAAATGCAGTTAATCTGATCCGGAACGGCAGATATCGCTTTGGAATTTCAGATATTGTGACGGGGAAAGGTTAATGAAATGCTTAAAATCATGGATGAGCTGGCTCTGGTCATAATAGCCACACTCGTCAATAATATTGAACCATTCGATTTTTTTCTGATGTTCCAGCTCTTTCTCAATCAGCTTGATGGCTTTAAGAAAACGGGTATAGCGGATCATTTCCTTAGCTGAATAGCCGAGCTGTTCTTTCTGTTTCTGCTGGATGGTTCTTTCGCTCCGGCGGGTTTGTTCCGCAATGGTTTTAACGGGATTCAGAGTATCGTCATTAAAATTACTTAAAAGCCGGATTATTTCATCCTGATCCTGAAGATAGGGTCTGCAGAATTCAAGAATATGAGCCGTTTTTTCTTCCGGTGATGGAAGCGCTGATATCTGCTGCCAGAGTTCTGTAAAACAGTTGTCGTGGAGAATTTCATTGGGATGGGTTCCATGAGCAGCGATTACAGTTTTTCCGAAAAACCGGTAAAAAGCATCATCTTTAAAATTGGCCACCAGAATAGAAGTTCCTGCGGGGAGCGTATATTCAAAGGTCTGACGGACAGGTCCCAAAATAATACATTGGTGTACTTCCACAGTGTTTTTTTCGTGAGTGGTCATAAAAGCATGGTCTCCAAAACAAAACAGCATAATGGTCTGGTAGGAGGGCAGGAGTGTTTTCGTAACAGGATCTGAAGAGCCGTTTTCAGCATAATAAAAGTAGGTGAATACATCTTCGAATTCCTGGGGAACCGGGATTTTAAGCTGGCGGTATTCCGGATGTGATTCCTGCATGGGATGAGTTTTAATTCAGTTCTTTCACCATTTGATGATTGATGAGATCAGTTCCTTTTATATTCACAGTTTGCTCTTTGATTACTTTGAAACCCATTTTTTCAAAGAAAGATCTTGCTGTTTTGCTGACATGGGCCGTAAGCCTCTTCTCATTCTAATTTCTGGCTTCCTGTTCCGTAAAGGTATACAATTTTCCTGCAATTCCACGGTGCTGAAAATCTTTGTGAACGAAAAGCAAATCGATATAATTCCCCTGGTCAAGGGTACAGAATCCAACTATTTTATGATTAATTTCTGCAATATACACTTTTTGATTTTCCATCACCATAAGCCATCTTGCTTCATTTTCTGCTCCGGATTTCCAGGCATTGATCTGATCATTGTCATAGTCATTTTTACAGACAGTAGTGATCGTATCTGTAAAAAGCGTGAGCATTTCTGCTAAATCATTAAGGGTACCTTTTCTGATGATCATGATCCTGATTTTCTACCGGTAAGATGGAGCAATGGGTGTCTCTACATTTTCTAAAAGATTTCCTTTGCCGTCATACACTTTATAGTTTACTGCATTTTCTGAAACCTTTAATCTCGCCAGTTTTCCCTGATTATAAGTATATTCCTTTTTCAGCATTGAATTTTTGCAGAGTTTTGAAATCAGGATATTACTGCTGTTGTATTCTTCCTGACAATTATACTGATCTTTGGGATCTGAAGAATTATTTTCTGCAAAATGGTAGCGGATAATGGTTTTGGAGCCATCTTCTTTATAAGTGGTGTGAACATCCTTTTTTTCATCATGTTCTTTCCAAAGCTTTCCGTTGCGGTAATATTCCTGAAGGACTTTGGTTATCGTATTGTTTACCGTTGAAACCTGATCAGGAACAGATGAAGAATATGTGGTAGTAATGGTTTTACTGTTTTTATCTTTAATGGAATTGTTTGCCTTTATTATTTCGTATACGTTCCCATTTTTATGATACTGGGTGCGGGTGTAGATATTCTTTTCCCAAACTTCTTTAAATTGAGTTTTGGTTTGGTCCTTGGAAAGGCTTTTGGCACTGACCAGCATACCGTTTTTAAAAATATAGGCTGCATGGTTCTGCATATCTTTGTGCATCAGATTTTCAAAATTTCCGTTGGAATCTATTTTGAAAACAATCCGTTCCATGGGGATATCATATTGCTTTCTGGTGATATTATAAGTTCCTGAGGGTAATTGTACCGTTTCGGAAAGATATTTTTCTTTGATTTCCAGGTATTTTTTTTCAGCATCTTTTACTTTCCCTTTTATTTCAGCTGCCATCGATTCTTCCATGCATTTTTCATCACAGTAGATGACATTCCAGAGATTTTTTTCACCGTTTTCATTGGCGTCTTTCGTCCATTTTTTCAAAACCAGTTTTCCTTCTACCAGACCTGTGGCATCTATGAAATGATCCTGGCTCAAAGCGATGGTATCTTGTGAAAAGATGAGTTGAAATACTGTAATAAAACAAAGTAGAAGAAGTTTTTTCATGGTTACTGAATATAGTTTAATTCATAAATTTTCTGTTGTTCCGAAGTAAGCAAAGGATAAAACAGGTTCATCTGGATCAGTGCATAATGCTTCACCGCCTCATCTTTATTCATTTTAAAAGCAAGGCTGTTGTGGATGATCCAGTTGTCTGCAATAATGAAAATCTGGGTAGTGAGGCTTTTCAGGATGAAATCCGGAACATCGTCTCTGAAGATATTATTTTTTTGAAAACCTTTGAAAATCGCCTGAAACTCACCTTTTCTGCTGATATTGATGGATTCGTACTGAGATTCTATGGCAGGAATTTTTTTCAGGATATCAAAAAAGTTCATGAAAATAAACCGGAAGGAGTAGAAGACCTCATAGGTTGAAAACGTAAAATGATATAAGTCTTCCAGTGTTTTATTGTCTATTTTTTGCAGATCATTCAGCAGGACATCCATTTTAAGGATCAGCTCAGAGAAAAGAATCTTGATAATATCTTCAGAATGTTTGAAGTGATAGTGCAGGTTTCCTGCGCTTATGTCCAGGTCAGCTGCAATATGTCTTGTGGTGATATTGTTGTAGCCTTTTTCATTGAAGAGCTCCAGCGCTTTGGATAAAATTCTTTCCTTCGTTTTCATGGGTCAAATATAAGAGAGTTTAAATTAAACTTCAAAATTAGAACATTTGTTCTAATTTTTAATTATATTTGCACAAGTAAATCTTGAAGGATGGAAGGAAAGCAAATATTCAATTACGAAACTCCCGGAAACAAAGAATCCGGCGAAGGAAAAGATATACAGGAAACCCTGGTGAAAATCCTGCAGGTGATCATCGGGTTGGTAATGGCCATACTCCATATGTGATGAAGGTCAAAGCTTCATTTGGTTTTCTGCTGGGGCTGGTAGTCTGGTTGCTCATTACCGGTCTGAGAAAAAAAGGAATCATTATTCCGCTCATCAGCAATCACCTGACGGACTTTATTACC
Source organism: Chryseobacterium phocaeense (assembly GCF_900169075.1). NCBI lineage: Bacteria > Pseudomonadati > Bacteroidota > Flavobacteriia > Flavobacteriales > Weeksellaceae > Chryseobacterium > Chryseobacterium phocaeense. The sequence goes on along the minus strand of NZ_LT827015.1, from coordinate 3,047,734 downwards.
CTTCCAATGTATGCTTATCTTGTGGAATACATCATGAATGATCTGCTTGGTTATCACTGGCAGCCGGATCTTAAATTTATTAGCACATCCACCGTTTATCTTTCGCTCCTTTTTGAAGTGGTTTGTCCGATGCTTTCAGAAAAATTTACAGGAGATTTCTGGGATGTGCTGGCGTATTCTGCCGGTGGAATGATTTATTATCTGGCTAAAGTCTGGCTATTTAATAATCAAACAAAAACATCTGTCTGATATTAATTATTTGGCATCAAAAAAAATAATAAAAACATTCATGAAAAAATGCTTTTTTCTTTAAGTAGAAATGAAAAATTAATTAAAATTTGATACAAATATTTTCACTTATTATTATGGTTTTATTCAATGTTAGAGAGGGTTTAACATAATAAAATTTTTCTCTTTTGTATGACTTATACACTTATATTTATTGCTTAATTTAAATATTGAACACAATGAAGAATTTTAAAAAATTATCTCGAAATGATCTTAAAACATTAACAGGAGGAGAAAAACAGACTTGGATAGCAATAACTAAGTGTGGTTTTACAGCTACAACAACTCAGGATTGGACTCCACAGCAAGCAAATGCCTGGGTAGATGAAATTGAAAAAAATTACTGTAAGACGCCTACGCACATTGGTCCTAGTGATGATTTAGCATAATTAAGTAAATTTAAGCACTTATTGAAGTGGGAATTATTACACTATTAGTGCAATTTTTATAATGAAAACATACTTTATGCATTACTGTAAAAATCTGATTCAAATATTCATCTTATTTTATGGTGTCTTGTTTTGTGCTCAATCATACAAACAGGATACTTTACGGGGCGAATTTACTTACCTGCTAAAAGCTAAATTTGATACAAGAACTGATCATAGATATGAAGAACAGTTTTTATTACAGATAGGGGATAAACGTGCATTTTTTGCAAGCAGTATATCATTGAAAGGTGATTCGGTAATGGAGAATTCAAGAATAACGACAAAAAATTCTGATAGAAGCATCACTCTTAGTTATAAAGAAGGAGTTGTCATTCCAAAAACAAATCTGTCCTTCACCATAATTCAATCCAATGAAAATACGCAGTATTTTAGATCAGCCGGACTGTCTTTACTTACTTATAAAGATCCAGTAATAAGGAATTGGAAGCTTGTGAATGAAACAAAAGTAATCAATACAATTAAGTGTAAAAAAGCAGAAGTTACTTTTAAAGGACGAAACTGGATAGCATGGTATTCTCCTGAAATTCCTTTACCTTATGGTCCGTATAAATTCAGTGGACTGCCTGGGTTAATAATTAAAATAACAGATGATAAAGGAGAATTTGATTTTGAACTGATAAAATCTATATCTGAATCTAAATTAAAAGGCAAATTAATCAACATTAAGAAAAGCAGATACACTGAGGCTATAGAAACAACACAACCAAAATTGAAACAGGCAGTCAGAAATGCCAGTGCCAATGCCGCTGCCGTACTTGCAAGCTATGGCACCAGTATCATAAAAGGACAGGAAATGTTACGGCAAAGAGAAAAAGAAAGAGAAGAAAATAAAAAATATGAAAACCCGATAGAATTAGAAAAAGATTAGCATTTTTGCTAATCTTTTTCATCTACAGTTCCGTCAGTTGGTTTCTTGAAGTTGGATAAGAAAACTGCCGGCCGTATTATAGTTTTTATCCTCTTTAAAATTCGCTGCAGAAAGCTTAGTTGCCTCCGTTTGCCCTGCTGGATTCTTCAAATTTTACCTGCTTGGTTGCTCCCTTTACATTATTATTTCCAAATTTGTATGTGAAAGAAAGATAAACGTTTCGGGTAATTCCTTTGTATTGATAGTCAATATTGTAGGAAGGATAATATTCTATTCCTTTTTCACGGTTGGTGTTCAGAATATCATTCAGATACAGATTCACAAGTATTTTTTTATCCATAAGCGCGAGTTTCAATCCGGAGTAGAGTGAAGCGCTGGTATAGTAATAGGTATTTCCGTTCCGGTTGGGAAGGCTGGTCCAGAGGCCGAGCATGAAGGTGACTGTTTTCTCTTTATTCAGGAAAAAGTTGTTGTCAAAATTAAAATTGGCACTGTAGCCGGCCGGAACCGGAAGGATCAAAGGATCATAAGATTTCGATTTGGTATAATATCCGTTAACGAAAAGCGTGGATTCCAGCCATTTTAGTTTGTTGTAATTGTAGCTGATGTTGATACCTGCCTGGTCTTCGTTATAAAAATTTTTGGCTACGCTGTACCGGTAGTCACCGTCTACCATCTGAATCCGGTCCCAGTTGTCCTTGTTGTAATTATAGTATAAAGTGATATTAAGATTGCTGTTTAACACATATCCGAATTCAAAATTATCTGAAAATGACGGCAGCAGGTAAGGATTCCCGGTGGTGTATTCGTACTCGGAAGTAAAATATTTGAACGGATTCAGGTTCCCGAAGTACGGGCGTGAAATTCTGCGGGAATAATTAAGGGAGAATGAATGATTTTCATTAGGCTTATAGCTTATATAGGCAGTTGGAAATAATTTGCCATACTTTATCTTTGCGGAAGTATTATCATTCATTGAAATACCTTCCAAGGTGGTATATTCATAACGGAGACCGGCTTTTGCATCCCACTTTTCACTGATTTTAAAATTGGTGGAAAAATAGGCAGCATAGTTTTCCTCATTGTAAAAGAACGTATTGGTTCTGGATGTATTCAGAAGATATTGGCCGTTTTGAATATCAAAGAAATTAAATTCGGAATCATTTTTAATCTTGGTATACTTTAGTCCTGATTCGGTCTTGATTTTGGCGAAAGTTTTTTCAAGATCTGCCTGCCCGGAATAAATCCTGTATTTGCTGATCGGGTTTGCCATTGTGGAAATAGTCTCTGAAGTGATGGTATTGGAGAAATTTCTGGCATTGGAATTATTAAGCATCATATTTGCGGTAAGGGTCATCTTGCCACCTGCACTGTCCAGTTTGGTTTCATAAAATGCCGTGGCATTGTGAACATCCCTGCTGTTTCTGTTCCGGAAATCCGCAATAATGTTCAGTAAGCCTTTATCATTGAATCTGGCCGACTGGCTTTCTCCCTGTTCCAGAGGATTACTGTATGAGTAGTTATAATTGATCCCTAAAAGATTTTTATCATTCAGTTTATATTCCGCCTTTACATTTCCCCCTTTGTATTTGTAATTGTTGAGGTTCTGGCTCTCCCTGTTCCAGTAGTCATTGTTTGTGGTTCCATACAGATAGTTCTTGATTGTATAATACCAGTAGTTATCACCTACGGATAAATTGGTGCTTAAGGACAGCTTTTCGCCCTGATAATTAAAGGTGGCACCACTTCTTGACGCTACAGTAGGTCTTCCCCAATAATAATTTCCCGAAGTCTGGATAGAACCGTTCCAGCCCAGATTGGCATTCTTTTTCAGGATAATATTGATGAGCCCGCTTTTTCCTTCCGCATCATATTTTGCTGGCGGTGTAGTGATCACTTCAATCTTAAGAATATCATCGGAACGTATGGTTTTCAGGTAGTTGATCAGTTCCTGCCCGTTCAGGTTCAGGAGCCGGTCATTAATCATAATGCCTACGTTGCTTTTTCCTGCAATGCTTATGGCTTCGTCACTGGTTTTCACCAGCGGGGTTTTCGCTAATGCTTCTACCGCGTCAATTCCCTGGGAGGCTACGGAATTCTCAACGTTAAAGATCAGGCGGTCTACTTTTCTGTCGAATAATTTTTTCTTTGCTGTAACCGTTACGCCTTCTATTTTTTGTTCCGCAGGTGGCTCTGTGAGAAGCACATCCTTCCTGTAGGCTCCTTTAACCGTAATTTTTTCACTATTGGTCTTTACCCCGTCTTTTATGATTTCAAATAAGTAATCTCCATCTTCCTTTAAAGGGATTTTAAACATGCCTTTATCATCTGTAATCGCAGAAAATTTTAAATCATTTCTGATAATAAGTACTTCAGTTTCCGATGCCGGTTGATGATCCTTGTTGGTAATAGTTCCTTCAACACTCTGCGCCAAAATAAAAGAAGAGGAAATAAGACTCAGGAGAAAAGCAATCTTTAGCTTCATGGTTTGTTTTTTATACAAGACAATTATCGGATCCCTGATATTACAAAGGCCGTGAAGAATCTTTTTACATGCTGATTGTTAGTAAATTTGTGTTGGTATTTGATTTTATGGATGTATTTGTGCGATAAGAATGCCTTTACTTTTTGGATAATGAATTATCGCACTTTTTCGAAAGTGACAGAATTTAAAATATTTCTGAAAGTCCGATATTCAATGATCAGCCTTTCATTTTGAAAATAGTATTTTAATGAAAAAATGACATCTCCGGAAATAAAATTTATTTTATCTGGCTCAGCATTATATTCAAAGGATCTAATATGGTTGTTGGTATGAAATGAAAGTTGATTATAGCCAACATTAACGGCAGTTATCTCATCGGTTGAAATTACTGCTATTTTCCTATGCTCAGGAAGATGAATGGTGAATGTATCTTTTGGATCCTGTAGTGAAACGATGCTGAAATTAATTGCCTTCCATTGACCTAATAATTTTTTACGCTGGCTTTCTGTTTTTTCCGCAATGGCTACAGCTGTTCTCATCTCATCGGGCTGATAATTACTCCTTCTAAAGCTTCCGTAATAATCCTTTCCTTCTACAGTAATTTTGTTGGAATCAATGACTTTAATACGGAATAATGCCTTGTCCCGCTCATACAGTTGTAAATCCTTTACTTTGAGATTTTTATTGAGTAGATATTGTCTGCCCCACACAGTTGTACGTGCGGCATATCCGTTATCAAAATACAGGAACTCTCTCCAATGATCATTTTCTTTGCTCACCAGCGAATCGGAAAGCCACTCACCTTTGAAAAAGGAAGCGTCATAGGTTTTTGAACAGCAAACCATAATCAATGCTGACAATATCAGAAGAGCACCGGATTGTATTTTCTGTAGCAACATGATTAAATTTCTTAGTGATCAAGCTTTATAATAGGACCTTTGTAAAATTTCGTAAGGTCATACAGATCCCCGAAATAATGCTGAAGCTCGGAATCATTATCCTGTTCTGAGCCCTTTTCCCGGAACTGTTCTTCCGCAAAGGCATATAGAGAAGGATTATCGGTTTTTAAATAATGCGAAAGAATAGTGCAGTTCCCTTTTTCTTTCAGGGCGATATCCGTAAAAAATAAGCCGTAAATCAGGAATTGATTAAAGTTTTGGGAATTCAGCTTAAAGTCCAGATGCTGTTTGGAAAAATTTTCATAATCCGAAAGAAGTTCCTGGAAAGATTTTACATTGCTTGTTTCAGGAATTTCATAAAAAACATCAATTCCATGAATGAAAAGCTGGGTTTTGTTTTCTTCACCACCCGAAGGATAGGTATGACTGAACCAGTTGAAAATACTGGAAAGCTCTTCTTTGGAAAGCTCTTCTACGGAATCTTTGACCTTATTTTTAATGATTTCCAGGCTTACCCTCGCGTCATCCTGAAGAAATTTCATAATACTTTCCTCTTCACGGGAGAGTTTATTGTACAAATTGATTTTCGCAATATTAGGATTGGTTTTAATGAAATAAAGTTCTTCTGCCATTGCTCTTGTACCGTATAATCTTTTGTAATTACGTACCTAAAGATACGAAATATGTACTGATTAAAGCTAATAATGTTATGCAGTGAATTAATTATCTGAATAAGAGCAGGTAAAATAGAATTTTATGTAAGAGTCTTGAAATTAACAGGTTTTAAAATTTAACTAACTGTTATTTAGTGTGTTATTTTGTTTGAGATAATATTTTTGTTTGTCATAAGTAATATTAGTTAACATTTTGTAACGTTTTTTTTTATTGTTTTAGACTGTGTTTTATTTGCTTTACAACAAAATTGAATGATAAGAGTATATGTTTTAAGATCCATTTTTTGGAATTGATTTACTTAATATAAACAATCTAATTGTATACATCATGAAAAAAAGATATAGTTTTTTTATTTTTTCCTGTATTATATGCAATATTTTCCTGCATATAAGCAGTTCTGGAGTTCGTAGGGAAAACTGCGGACAGCCGGAGAACGGGCCTCAGATTCTGTATCTTTTCTTTAAAGTAGAGAAAGATCCTTTGGGAATGGAAGCATTCACTCTTGAAGAAAAAAAAATTGCAAATGGTAAGCTGAAAAATATTGAGGACTGTGATGAAAACAGTCTTAAAGAAGGAGATTATATTATCTCTTTACTAGGACCGGATGGCAAAGAAGTTGTAAAGCAGCATTTGGAAGATCCGCTGAATCCCGAAATGGAAGTGTACGAAGATAAGATCAGCAGAAAGAAATTATCCTTGCAAAAGGCAGAATTCAATGTAAGGTTTTCCTATACAAAAGAAATTGCTGGGGTAAAAATTGAGAAAATAACCCTGATGGGGAAAAGACTGTTATTTAATCAAAACCTTTAATGATGAAAAAAATTGTATTGCTGATGTTGTCTGGTGTCTTGTGCTATTCACAAACCTTTGAAACACTGCCTTTATTACAAAACGGTGCGAATGATAAGCGTATTAATATGGTTATTTTAGGAGATGGGTTTACAGATGTGCAACAAACAGAATTCATCACCTCTGCGCAGGCTTCAATGAATTATCTTTTTAATAAGAGTCCTTATCTGGAGTATAAAAATTATTTTAATGTATATGCAGTAAAGGTGATTTCTGCGGAGAGTGGAGTGAAACATCCGGGAACGGCAGCAAACAGTGCAGAGCCTATATTTCCCGTATCTAACCCGAATAACTTTCTGGGCTCTTCTTTTGACATAGGTGGAACTCATAGATGTATGTATGGTAACAACACAAAAGTAGGACAGGTTTTGTCTGCCAATGTTCCGGACTACGATGTTGCTTATATTCTGAGTAATTCTACCCAGTATGGAGGATGTGGAGGAGCTTATGCATTTGCCTCGCTTAATAATTCATCAAATGAGATTCTCGTCCACGAATTGGGACACTCATTTGGAAGGCTTGCCGATGAATACTGGATAACTACAGGTGAAAGTCATAATAAAACACAAAATTCTAATCCTGCAACTGTAAAATGGAAGAATTGGGTAGGTACCGATGGAGTTGGGATCTATCCGTTTCCGGAAGATAACACATGGTACAGGCCTCATCAAAATTGTGAAATGAGATTCCTTAACAGACAATTTTGCGCTGTGTGCAGAGAAACAATTATTGAGAAGATACATTCACTGGTTTCACCCATTGAATCTTATACACCAACCAATAGCACAGCGGTAGACGGAAATTCCAATGTTACTTTTACAGTGAACGAAATCCTGCCAATCCCCAATACGCTTGTAAATTCATGGAAGCTAAACGGAACTATGCTGGCAGCCACCGGAAATTCAATAACTATTTCACCAGGACAGTTGAACACCGGTACCAATACTCTGCTTTTCTCTGTAACCGATAACACTACTTTGGTCAAAGTAGATAATCATCACACAGTCCATTTTACCAATATAACATGGACGTTGAACAAGACAGTGTTAGGAGTAGCCGAAATTAAGGCACAGGAGAGGCATTTTGGGATTTACCCTAACCCATTTCAAAGCGAATTTGTCATTAAGGGTAAGCAGAATTTTTCCGGGAAAATTGATGTCAATATTTATGATATGTCTGGAAAATTGATTGCTGCCGGATTCGAAAGGCTGAAACCTGATGCACTTCTTGTTCATACCAACAACCTTCCGTCCGGAACTTACATGTTAAACATAACAGAAGATAAGACACTGATTATTTCACAGAAAATTATAAAAGAATAGTTAAGCCGTATAAGTGATGTTGTAGAAATCCGGAAAACATGCTTCTCCGGATTTCTTTTTTAGAGCAATATACTTTATGGGTTGTCGAGCGTCTCATGAAGGGCAATCCTGTTTCCCTCGGAATCCTCAAATTCTGCTACTGCAAAGCCGTATTTTTCATTAATTTTTTTAGGGTACAGCGTCTTGCCGCCACGATTCAGCACTTTTGATAAACTTTCATCAATATCTGTGGTTTTAAGATAAATAATGACCCCATCCTTTGTGGGTTTATAGACATCTCCTTTTGCCAAAGCTCCCGTGATCCCGCTGTTTTTTTCTTCAAACGGGAACAGGGCCATTTCATATCCGTCAATCATTTCTTTTTCAAACGAAAAGCCAAATACATGGCTATAAAACTTTTCGGCCCGTTTCATGTCGTTAACAGGAATCTCAAAATATACGGCAGGGTTGGAGGGTAACATAATTTCTTTTTTAGATGGTTGGCAGGATAAGTTGATCACTAACAAAAATAAACAAAAGAACAGGAAGAAAGTTCTAAACATAATCTTTAGATTTAAAAGATAAAGTTAAATGATTTCAGGTTGAAATAAAATAGATAGACTTATCTATTTTTTGTCTACATTTGTAAAAAATTAAGAATGAAAAAGGAAAAAGTACAGGAAAGAATCATCAGGGTTGCCTCGGACCTTTTTTACAGACAGGGCTTTAATTCCACAGGGATTAACCAGATCATTGCTGAGGCAGATATTGCCATAGGGTCTCTGTATAATCATTTTTCATCCAAGAACGACCTTCTTCTGGCTTACCTTGCCAAAGAAGAAATAGAATGGTTCAAAGGGTTTGATGAATTTTCCGCCAACATTTCAGATAGCAGGAAAAAGATTTTGTCCCTGATAGACTATCGTAAAACGCTGCAGCAGTCTTCAGAGTTTGCAGGATGCCATTTCATTAAAATTATTTCGGAAACAGGGGAAAGTAGCCCTGTCATTTCTGATTTTGTAAAACAGCATAAAGACAGACAGAAGAAAATGATCCGGGAAATGGTGGAACAATTTGCAGAAAATCATACTCATATTGATGTGAATTTAACAACGGAAAATATTTTTCTGCTGATTGAAGGTGCAGTTGTGACGTCTACCATTCAAAAGAATACCACTTCTTTTGATCAGATCCGAAAAATGATTGAGGCGCAATTGCCTTAATTTTTTTAATCAGTTAAAAATAGATATATCTATATAAAAATGAATTCCAAATATCTTAAACTGCTGGTGATATTATCGGGCCAGTTCCTTACCATCATGGATATTTTCATCATCAATGTATCCATACCATCCATTCAAAGGGATCTTCATGCTTCAAACGGAGAGATGCAGCTGATGATTGCGTCCTATCTTATAGGCTTTGCTTCATTTCTGATTACAGGCGGAAGGCTGGGGGATCTGTATGGAAGAAAAAAAATCTTTATGACAGGGCTGGTTTTCTTTATGCTGAGTTCTGCTGCATGCGGTATTTCATGCGGAGCCGTATTGCTCGTCGTTGCCCGTTTTATCCAGGGAATCTGTGCTGCGCTGATGTCTCCGCAGGTGCTTTCGATGATACAGATCCTTTTTAGCGGGCATGAGGAGAGGACAAAAGCTATGGGCTGGTATGGAATTACCATTGGAGCGGGAACTATTTCAGGACAGTTTCTGGGAGGATATTTTTCATCGGTGACCATCATGGAAGAATCCTGGAGGCTTATTTTCCTGATAAATATCCCAATTTGCCTGCTGGCGGTATTTTTCTGTAAAAGATTTGTAAGTGAATCAAAAATTCCGGACAAAAAAAAGGGATTTGATTTTTTTGGGGTTTTTGTTCTGGCAGCCGGACTTTTTCTCTTTACGTATGCGCTCACCCTTTCGGAGCATCACGGGGTCCATATGGAAAATATTTTTTGGCTGCTTGCTTCAGGTGCCGTTTTAATGTACTTTGTTAAAGACCAAAAGATAAGGTTAAAGGACGGAAAACCTTACCTGATTGATTTTACCCTGTTTGAATATAAAAATTTCAATCTTGGGATTCTGGCCGTTTCTTTTTTCTTCATCATGCTGGATTCTTACTTTTATATTCTCTCTGTATTTTTTCAGGATGGGCTGAATATCGGGCCGCTGGATTCCGGTGAGGTCATTGTTTTTCAGGGAGTAGGTTTTATTCTGGCTTCCCTGTTTTCGGCAAAATTTATTTTAAAATATGGTAAAAAATTTTTAATGGTAGGTTTAACCCTCATCATACTGGTACTTATCACACAGATTTTTTTGTTCAATACTGAAACTCCTTTTTTTGTTTTGTGCTTATTGCTGTTCTTTCATGGCGCGGGAGTTGGTTCCATTATTCCTTCGCTTGCCAATATTGCTTTGTCCGGGCTTCCGGACAGGCTTGCCGGAAATGCTTCAGGCGTTTACAATACTTTTCAACAGGTGGCAGCCATAGCCGGAATTATTGTGGTAGGAAGTATTTACTATTACTTTCTGGGCACAAAACCGTCATGGCCGCAGTATTACAATGCCTTTTCTGTAGCTTTGGGAGTTAATATGATCTGCCTTTTTGCCGTCCTGTATTGTATTGCGAAAGTTCCGGACCATGCACTTCCTGTGAAGAAATAAGTTCTTAAATATAATTATTTTAAATTTTCTTTCAACAGTTTTTCTTTATCTTCCTGCTTATTATTTTTTTCCTGACTGTAAAACAATTTTTGCAATATTTCTTGTAATCTCGGTAGGTGAGTGGCAGTCACAGTTGCTGAATCCAATCACATAAATATCTTCAGATGGAATGTACACGCCCATACTTTTGAACCCGAAAACACTTCCGCCATGCTCTCTGTCAGGCGTTCCGTTGATATCTTTCAGATGCCATCCGTAGCCGTATGTAAATTTCTCACCGTTATTTAATTTGTATTTCTGAAAAGCTTTTTTGGTTTCAGCGGCATTAAGCAGTATATTCTGATTCAGAGCCTGCTGCCATTTCAGCATATCGTCTACGGTAGACATCAGGGAACCGGATGAAAAAGGAACACTGAAACTGATCACCGTTTTATTGACAAATCCATATTCTTTCTGGTGGTAGCCGTACGCTCTTTTAGGAATCACAAGGCGGTCGGTAGCATAATAGGAATGGCTCATCCCGGCTTTTTCAAAAATATTCTTTTTAATGAAATCTTCGTAAGTCTGTCCCGAAACCAGCTCAATAATATAGCCTAAGACCACATACCCGGAATTATTATACTCGAATTTCTCTCCCGGCGCAAAATCAACCGGTTCATTTTTGAAAAAATCAACCATCATTTCAGGTTTCATCTCTTTTTGGGCAATGGTAGACAAAGCCTTCATTTTTGTAAAATCCTTGATCCCGGAAGTATGCGTCAGCAGATGATGAATGGTGATTTTATCTCCTGACGGATAATCTTTGATGTATTTTGAAACCGGGTCGTCTACATTCAGTTTTCCCTGCTGCTCCAGCATGAGAATGGCAACGGCTGTAAATTGCTTGGTCATGGAACCGATTTGAAACACATTGTCCGGGGTCATATTGACATCCAGTTCCAGATTGGCTTTTCCAAATGCTTTACGGTAAATAACTTTTCCCTTTTTTGTTGCGAGGAAGGCACCGCCCGGTTCATTGGTATTTCCAAATCCGGTTAGTATAAGGCTGTCGATCTTTTTTTCATAAGCCTGTGCTGCAGTAGTCTGAAAAGATAACAGCAAAAAAAGAAGCGATAAAAAAATAGGTTTTAATTGCATAATGGTGTTATTTGTTATGCAAAGATATAATTTAATTTCATTACTATGTTATGCAATGTAATAAATTTTACAAAATAACCTTTACTCAGGATAGAAATTCAGAATCAGGTGGATGGAAGCTGGGAGAGGGAAGAGGGAAGAGGGAAGCTGGAGGCAGGAAGTTACTGGCAGACGCTAATATTAAACATCTGCATGAAATTGATCAGGCAATTAAAAAATGAATAAAGAGCTAAAGTTCTATTATAAACTTCAATAACTTCCCGCTTCGGACTTCCAGCTTCCTGACTATATTCATACTTATTCCAGCCGGGTTGTTTTCAGGGTAATGCCTGTAGAGATAATGATCAGGCCATATTTTCCGTCAGCTTGTTTGGTAAACTGGTAGCCGTCTGCGGATTCAGGATTATCGAAGAAAGAGGTCTCAGATTCCGGATAAATTTTTGTTTTCTCACCGCTTTTATCGGCGATATACAGAACGTTATTTTCCAGGGAGATTGTAAATTCCTGGGATTTATCCACATCCAAAGCAAATTTTCCCGTGTACTGTTTTAAAATGTCATCAGAAACAGCTACCTGTTTTTTATTGATTTTTTGAGGAATGGTATACGGCTTATCTTTCAAAAGATTAATAATATCTTCTGTAACCTTCTGGATTGGAATATCATCAAAATTAGCAGTAAAAATAAATGTGGTCTTCGTTTTTAAATTCTGGTAATAATAAGCTCTGTACCCAGGTCTTCCGCCGGCCTGAACCAGCAGGCTGTCTTTCCCAAACATTTTAAGCGCCTGTTCTTTCTTTATATTTTTTCCGGAAAAGAGGTTTTTACTGAAAGAATAGAGGTCATCAATTGTAGAATAGTAATTTCCCGTTTCAAACCTGTTGATGCTGGTTTTTGAAACAGGAACCGTTTTAGCGCTATCATCCTGGGTAAATCCATACGCGAAATTAGAGACTGTTCCGGTGTTATTGAATTCTCCCGTATTTTTAAACTGATACTTTTTGATGATTTCATTTTTTATAAATTCCTGATATCCTTTATCAGAAGAACGGTCGATAATATAATGAAGAATGAAATAACCCACATTGGAGTAGAGGTTTTGTGTGCCCGGCTCAAACTGGAGGGATTCTTTTTTCGCGAGTTCTACCGTTTTTTCAAGGCTGAGATTTTCATATTTCTCATAATCCCTGATTTCCCGTGGAAGTCCGGATTGGTGATACAGCAGGTTTTCAATTGAAATTTTGTTTCCGTCGGGAAAATCAGGAATAATGGTACTGAGCTTATCCGAAAGTTTAAGCTTTCCCTGTTCCTCGAGTTTCAGAATGGCATATTTAATAAAGACCTTGGAGACGGATGCAATGATGAATGCACTGTTTTTATTGACGCGTAAAGCCGCGGGTCCGCTGGAAATCGTATAGGTCTGATCCAGAAGAATCTTTCCATTTTGGGTAACCAGTACATTCCCGTTGAATTTTTTCAGATCTGTCAATGCGGTGAAATACCGGTTCAGTTCCTTTTTATGCTTTTCAGAATTTTTCTGGGCCTGAAGATGAATCGTGAAAATAAAAATGAAAAAAAAACTTAAATATCTCATGATTAATAATTTGTAAACATAGCCGCTGTTATTCTGAGCATTGTTTTGGTTCAAATTATTAGTTCTGTTTTGTAGGGAAACGTTACGTTTCTCTAGTAAAAAAATTTCATGATGATGTTGCGGGAAGATAAACAGAAGCTTTCTTTTTAATTATCGCCGGTTTTCTTTCATGGCACGGATCAGTTTGTCATTCCCGCGGTCAGCTCTGGCATTGAAGCAGCCCAGATTGCCTCGGGTATTCAGCCTTTCCATACAATGAGTGACAGTTATATAAGCTTTGAACCACGAATCACCTCAAAATAAAAAAAGCCTTTGGATGTTTCCAATTCCAGAAACTCTGCCTGATCTAGCCTGGCTTTCATAGCACGCTTAAATTCCATTCTTTTCGTCTGGTTTTTTCCGGTTTCAATAATTGCAGCAGGCTTTTTTCTTTTCCGGTCATATTTGGGGCCAATAATTTCAGTTTTTCTGACAATTTTATAAATTCTGTTCTCAGTTTTCTTTTCCGCAAAACAATAATTTATTCCCAACATGAATGTGGTTAAATAACTTCCGCTTACGAAAAGACAAAAAATAGCAGCATTGAAGTTATTCCATGAGCTTAATTCTTTCAGTTTCTTTTTGAATAAGAAGAAAGAACAAGCCCCTAAAAAATACAAAACAGCAATAATTTCTAAGCGGATGATTGTTTTCTCAAACAGTTTCATATTGACTAAATTCAGTAAAAGCGCGGTGAAAAAAATAACATTGGAAATTGCTGTACTTCGGGTAGGCCTTAATTCTAGACGATGGCTGAAGGAAATATTGTTTAAAAGTTTTTGTTTTTTTATTCAATGGCGGAGCTTTTATATTTTTCAATCCATTCTTCCGGCTTCAGGAGCTCAAAATGATCTTCAGAATCCAATTCAGTCAAATATTGGTATATTTTTTCAGTAGTAACCAGCAGAATGGTAGGAAACCTTTCGATCATATACACGTTTTCCGGGGAGTTTATTTTTTTCAGTTCCTGATTGACAACTTCTACAAATCTGTATAACAGCAGCTCATCTTCCAGATACGGATATTCTATTGTATGCACCAGGTCGTTAATAGTGACTGTTAAGATTTTCAACTCATTTTTCCCGTCGTATTCTATTGTTTCTCCAAAAAGAATAATGAGTCCTAAGGTCCGGAGAAATTCAATAAAATCAGCTTTGTTCACGGATTCTGCACTCAGAGCAAACTCTGTCCACTTATCATCTCTTCCGTTTCCGTCAATCATTAAAGTGTCATAATCAATACTTTCTTCAATCAGAAAACTTCGCCTGTCATGACGGAAAGTAAATTTATTAATGATCTTATTTAATCCCTTCCGGTTGGAAGAGTAGAGTTGTATGGCGTTTTCAAACTCCTTTTTCTCATCCGGAGTATGATACTTAAAGTAATTGATATGGTCTAGTGGGTCTATCAACATTCAATTTGAATTTAGACTTATGGGTTAGAAATTTAGGAAAAAAATCAATACTTTCTGATCTTCACGCAAGAAACTCCATAAATCCTGGTCTTTCTTCCTACTTTTTTTAATAAACCTGTTTCAGGGTTACGCTTAAATACCACAACATCGCCACTGGATGCACTGGTTACAATAAGGAACTTACCGCTTTCATCCAAAGCAAACACTCTTGCCTGCTTGCCGAAAGTGGGCTGATACCCTATGTTTTTTAAAGTTCCGTCTTCAAGGATTGAAAAAATAGCAATATTATTTTCGGCTCCGCGGTTGGATGCATATAAAAAACGCCCGTCCGGGGAGATATGAACATCAGAACTTTCGAAATCTTCTTTATATTGATCCGTGTGGGTATTGATTCTCTGAATACTTTTCAGGCTGGAATTATCATACCGGTAAGCAGTAACAGCGCCCCCCAGCTCTTCAATGCAATAGGCGAATTTTCCGTTGGGGTGGAAGGTGAAATGCCTCGGGCCGCTTCCCGGAGTGGCGGCTACAAAGGATTGTTTTGCCGGCTGCAGAGGTTCGGTTGAATCATTTTCAAAATTGTACATTCTGATTGTATCAGCCCCAAGATCCGGAAAAAATACCTGGGTGAAGTCCGGTGAAAAAACAGCAGCATGAACATGGGATCTGTCCTGTCTGTTTTTGTTGATGCTTCCTTCTGAAAACTGAAAATTCTGTACCGCCGGATGTATCGTTCCGTTTCCGGCGATGGGATATGCAGAGACACTTCCTTCCGTGTAGTTGGCATTCACCAGCCACCGGCCGTTTTTATGAACCGATACGTAAACAGGATTCTCGCCGCCGCTTTTCTGGCTGTTGATGAAGGTGAGCTTTTTATTTTTAGGATCAAATCTAAAGCTGCTTACACTTCCTGCGCCGTGCGTTTTGCTTTCAGTGCAGGCATAAATGTATTGACCGTCCGTCGAAAGCGTGAGGAAAGATGGATTTAAAATTCCCTTTAATGAACTTACCTTAGAAAGTTTCCCCTTAATAGTGTCGAGCTGGTAGACGTAAATTCCTTCAGTGGTTTTATCCCGGTTAAATGATCCGAAAAATACAAAAGTATTCTGTGAATATAAATGGATGTAAATTAAAAAGAGGCTGATCAGGCTTAGTGTTTGCTTCAATGTTCAGGTTGGTTTTTTAACTTATTATGGTGCTATTTGCTCATCAAAGACAGAAACAATTTCTTTAAATTTCTCTAATAATATCTGCTTATTGACTTTCAACGGTGGTAATTGACCGGGATCAAATTTTTCTTTGTCTTTAAACCTGGGCCAAAAGATGGCTTCATAAAAATAGGTCCACAATTCATTGATAGATCCGTTATTTTCATACTCGAGCAGAAAATTGTTCTTTTTACTTTGTCGTGCATAATCTCCGAAAAGATTAATGAAATTTGTGAAATTTTCTATGGTTTCAACAGAATAAACATCAAGTTCAAGTTCTTTTAATAGTATGTTTAAGTCATAAAAATTATCTTCTGCAATTTCTTTTTGATCAGGAGCGAATTCTCTGTTAAGCCATGAAATCATCTTTTCCCGGTTTTCAATTGATATGGATGTATGACCCATTTCGGCAGGTAGATTTTTAAGGGACGTTGACATGAAAATTTTTCCATTGTCCAAGGTCAGAAATTGATCAATATCGTTAATATCCGGATACCAGATCAAATAAATACCTTCGATAAATTTGGGGGATTTATATTTAATAATCCACGCTGTAAATTCTTCTTCCATCATTCTTCTTTCCTTTTTGCTCTAAGAATTTTTGTACTGTTATCATTCTCAAAATAGCGGTCTCTTTTCCCTTCAAAATTAAAACTAAGTAAGAATTTTTGATGAAATGGAAGTTTATTTTTTTATTATTTCGCGATTTTATCTTTTAACTTCTGTTTTACCGTATCAAACCATTCATTTCTGATGATACTCAGCACAATGGCATCCATTCTGTTTCCTTTGGCATCTGTAGCAAAATTTCTTAAAATTCCTTCTTCAACGCATCCAATGCTTTTCATAGCAGCAATACTTCGGTTGTTGAGGCTATTGGCCCGGAATCCCACGCGTTCCATTTGAAGCTGCTCAAAAGCGAATTCTAAAAGTAAATATTTACAGTTTTTATTAATTCCCGTTCCCTGATACTGTTTCCCATACCAGGTATACCCGATTTCCAATGTTTTATTGTTGGGATAAATGGCATAAAATCTTGTACTGCCCACATATTTCTGAGTTGCTTTATCAAATACGATAAACGGATATTCATTTTCATGAGTCCTCTGGTTTATGGCATTGTCAAGATATTTCTGAAGACCCTCTTTTCCGGCCGGCCCACCGGAATTGTATGACCATATTTCTGCTTCATTTTCAGCATATTCCAGTAAAAGGTCAAAATCCGAAGGCTCTAAAGGGCGTAATAAAACAAAATCGTTTTCTAAAGTATATTTTTCTGTAAAATCTAAATTCATGATGCGTAATTTTTTTATTCAGTTTTTTTTCTCAGTTCATCAAACTTTTCCGTCATGGTAGGATTTCCCCGTGTAAGTTTTTTAATCGTCAGATCTTCGGCTTTGTTATTGGCAAGGCGGAGATTATTTTCAGAAGAAAGAAGAGCATCCTTAGTTTTTTGAAGATGGGTGATTGTTTTGTCTATTTCATCAATGGCTGTTTTAAATTTTCTGCTGGCCAGATCATAATTGTAAGCAAAACCTTTTTTAAAAGTCTCGATGTTTTCTTCAAAATTGGTAATATCCACATTCTGACTTCTCACCAAAGCGAGTTCTGCCTTAGCTTTCATGGAATTCATCGCTGCATTGCGAAGAAGGGTGATGATCGGGATGAAAAATTGCGGACGGATCACGTACATTTTTTCGTATTTATGAGAAACATCCAGAATTCCGGCATTATAAAGCTCGTTGTCTGCTTCCAGAAGGGTAACAAGCACTGCATACTCACATTTCTTTTCAGTTCTGTCTTTATCCAGCTCTCTGAAGAAATCCTCGTTCCTTTTCTTCTTTTCTGTTTCATCACCTTCATTTTTCATTTCGAACATAATGGAGATGATTTCATTTCCCAGATCATCCGTTTCTCTGTAAATATAATCTCCCTTACTGCCTGATCTGGAATCATTATCCTTTTCAAAATAGGCTTTCTGAAATGCAGTGGCACGGAGTTTATTGAATTCTATCTCGCAGTGTTGTTCCAGCGTTTCACCAATCATTTTAGTTGAAAGTTTCAGCTTCATATCCTTCCTAAGGGCTATTTCATCATCTTTCATCTTAATGATGTCATCTTTTGTCTTCAGTTCTGCGGAATACTTTTCACTCAGGGATTTTTCCAGCAGCAGCTTTTCCGCTTCTTTGAGTTTTATATTATTGGCCAGATCGTCCCTTTCTTTTTCAATCTTCTGAACAGCTTCAGTTACCGAAAGTTTCTTTTCAATTTCTGTATGTTCAAGCCTGGATCTCAATTCTATAAGCTCACTGTCTTTTTCGTTTAATCTTTCAGATAAATTCCGTTCGCTAACGGCTTTCAGCTGAATTAATTCTCTATCTTTCTCATCTCTTTCCCTTTCAATTTTCTGAACGGCTTCTGCTACGGAAAGCTTCCTGTCGATTTCAGCATTTTCAAGCCTGGCTTTCATCTCAGCGAGTAAACGATCCCATTCAGTCTGCTGCTGTATCAATCTGTTTTCGCTGGAGGCTCTCAGTTCTGTGATCTCCTTATCCTTACTGGTCAGTTCAATATGTAATGAATTTTTAAACCTTTCTTCCGCAAGCTGTACTGCATTTTGCTTTTCTCGTTCTGCAAGATGTAGCCTGTTCTGAAGTTCTTCTTCAAACTGGTGGTCTCTCACTTGTTTAAGAATATCTGCAAAACCTGCTTCGTCTACTTTAAAAATTTTGTGGCAATGAGGACATTTGATCTCGTTCATATCAATAAGGCTAATCGTATTTTAAGTGCTGGAAACTGTTGCCGGTTTTTCCGGCTGGAAAGCGAAGTTAGGAAATCGAAACTGAATTTCATAACGGAAAACCATAATAGTACGAAACCGTGATGAGGGTATTATTTACGATAATTTTCGTGATTTTTCAGTGAAAATCAGGACGTTTTATGACTTAGATTGAAACCCATCCCGTATGGCGGCCTCAAGAACCTCAATGTCAATATCTTTCAATGCTTTAAACTTAATGCAATATCCGCTGACGCTTGCCTTGCCTATTTTGTTTCCATACGTTTCAGCCAGGTAGGTTTTATCCTTAATACCAAGGATGTAAACAGAAATTCCAGTGGTATTGGCACTCAGACCAATTTGATAAAACTCTCTCGTTTTGCCATCTGCATAGTGTATGGTATAGTGCCCATAACCTATATTTGGATTGGAAACCGTTTTATTGTCGGTGTTTTTGCCATCTAAGAACCACAGTTTGCAGTCCGGCATAAGCTCCGGGATGATGTGGTGCAGTTTCAGCATATCGCTGCGTTTGGGTTCAGGCTGGCTGGTGATATAGTCCTGGATTTGTTCCTGTATGGTCATATATACCTTGGGATTAATGAATGTAATTTAAAACGGTTTTTTCCAGAATATTTGGCCCGGGGAATACATATTCAGTTTTTCCATATCAGTGACATAGGATTTTTGATAGATCTCCAGTCTGATTTCAGTAATATTTACCCATTTGGAATTCTTATTTCCCTGAAGATCATAGGAAGAGACTTCCTCCTTCTTTTCTTCATTGGAAAGACTGTAAAAGGAGCTGCTATTTTCCCAGTAAGTAGTATCTGCATCACCATGATCGACTGCTATTGGCTTGCAGTTTTTTTTCAGATATTCCAGAATTCTGCTGTAGTCTTCTTTATTTTTTGAGGTTTTTTCTACATTAAGATAAGCCAGATTTCCATTACGGTTCTCAGTCATATCTATTTTCGGGAATGATACCTTATTGAGAATAGCTAAAGTATCCTTGTCTTCGCTCCAGGCCACGGTCCTGTAGGCATAACCAAACAACTCTGTTGGCTTTTTATTTCTGGTCATCCAGTCATGGTTAGATCCCAGGTACTGTGCGGTTGGAAATCTTCCTTCTGACGGATAATATCCTAGGGTATCCTTTTCAAAAAAAGGCTGATCCAGCAGTTCTGAGGCTGTTTTCTTATCCAGCTTTTTAGGATCAGTTGAAATAGTTTTTGCCGTATTTTTCAACCGTTCCTGATAAAATCCGGAGACATCAAATCCGTCTGATAGTGTTCCCAGATCAACCGATTTATTGTCCTGGGATTGGCACGAAATAAAAATAAATAATCCTAAAATAGAAAATGTTCTAATAGGGAACGGCAGAAAAGAGGCTACAGTTTTCATAGGTGTTTGGTTTTGCTATATAGGGACCAAATGTATACATTCCATCAATCAGATAAGATACTATCTGGAGATTTATGCATGAATTTAAATCGGATGTCTGAGTTTACTTAATTGTATCACCCTTTCCAGTCGTGGCCGGTTATACCTTTGCAGAAAAATAGGATACAGGTTTAATACAATATTAAGCACCAACAGCCATAGCGACTGAAGAATACCGAACTTCCAGGCCACATAGATATTAAATCCCAGAACAATCAACATGATAATAAGATGTCCCAACTCGTCCTGTTTGGTCCGGTGATGCAGAAAGGTTAAAGCTTTTCCATTCTTTTCTACCGGTTTGGATTTTTTGTTCAGCTTTTCCCAACCAATCCCGACCAGTAGTTTCCTGAATAAGTTGATACCCAGAGATTCATAGATTTTTCCTTTCTTTTCCCAGGTTTTCTCCTTAAAGTAAGAGGAATTGAAATCACTTTTTAACGCTTCTGTAAAAACAAGCACACAGGCCATCAGCAGGAAATTTAGGGCCATGGCAAAGGCAAAGCCTTTCATTCCGATAAAGTGAACCAGAGCGTACACCAAAGCAATGGTAACAGCTACAATACAAATTAAAATTAAGCTTTTTTTCATGGTTGATGCAGGGTACGCGTATCTCTCTTACATGTACAGGCTAAATTTACACATTTTCACAAAAGGATAAGCTGAACCGGTCAATTTAAATACAGCTGAAATTAAAACAAAAAAAGAACAGCCAGTGACTGTTCTTTTTATATGATTGATTGCAATACTTTAATGATATTATCCAAATGCGCGCTTCAATAGGCTTTCCACTTTCGGCTCGCTTCCCCTGAAGCTTTTGTACAGCTCCATTGGATCTTTGGTACCGCCGGAAGAAAGAAGAACTTTATATTTGGCAGCTGTTTCCGGATTGAAAATTCCCGTTTCCTTAAAATACTGGAAAGCATCTGCATCCAGAACCTCCGCCCATTTGTAAGAATAATATCCGGCTGAATATCCTCCCTGGAAAATATGGGAGAAGCTTGGGCTCATCGCCGTTTCAGGATTCACAGGATACAGGGAAGTTGCCTTGGTATACTTATCTTCAAATGCCTTCACACTTTCACCCTCTAACTCTCCGACTTTTGTGTGGTAGTTCATATCCAGAAGTCCGAAACCAAGCTGTCTCATCGTCTGGTAACCTTCCATAAAGTTTTTGGACTGCTCTATTTTTTCAATTTTTTCGTCAGGAAGAACTTCTCCTGTTTTATAATGTTTGGCGAAAGTCTTTAAAAATTCCGGCTCATAGCAGAAATTTTCCAGAAACTGCGACGGAAGTTCCACGAAATCCCATTTCACAGAAGTTCCGGAAAGACTCGGATATTGTGTATCAGCCATCATTCCGTGGAGGGCATGCCCAAACTCATGGAACAGGGTAGTCACCTCCTGGAAGGTCAGTAAGCTTGGCGTATCTTTGGTCGGTTTGCTGAAATTGCAGACAATGGAAATGTGCGGACGGGAGTTTTCACCGTCTTTTTTATATTGGTTTTTATAGCTCGTCATCCATGCCCCGGCTCTTTTCCCTTTTCTTGGGAAATAATCCACATACAGAAGTGCTTTGAAGGCATGTTCTGTCTTTCCACCGGTAGATACTGCAATAAGTTCGCTTACTTCATATACCTTAACGTCCTCATGATATTTTGGAATATCATTTCTTTCTTCAAAGCTTAAGTCGAAAAGTTCACCGGCCAATCCGAAAACGGCATCCTGCACCTGATCAAGAGGAAAATAGGGTTTGAGTTCTTCATCATTGAAATCATACTTTTGCTTTCTTAGTTTTTCTGCATAGAAAGTATGGTCGTAGCCCTGTAATTCCTCAATTCCGTCTGCTTTGGCCAGAGATCTCAGTTCATCAATCTCCTGGTCTGCATAAGGTTTGGCTTTCGTTAAAAGTTCATTCAGAAAATCAAAAACCTTTACCGGGGATTTTGCCATTCTTTCTTCCAGAACATAGTCTGCATAATTTTTATAGCCCAATAATTCAGCTTTTTCCTGCTTGAGCTGAAGAAGCTCTTTAATGAGCTCCTGATTGTCAAATTCGCCGCCGTCAAAAGATTTTTTACCGTTGGCCAGGGCAATTTCCTTTCTTAACTCACGGTTTTCAGCATAGGTCATAAACGGAATATAGCTTGGGTACTGCAAAGTGACCACCCAGCCTTCCAATCCTCGTTCTTTAGCTTCTTCCGCATATTGATCAATAACAGCCTCCGGAATCCCTGCCAGATCCTGTTTATTCGTGATATGTTTAAAATAGGCATTCGTGGAAGCCAGAACATTCTGACCGAATTGAAGCGATTTCAAAGACAGATCCATATTGATCTTCTGTAATTTTTCCTTATCCTGTGCATTCAGGAGTGCACCGCTTCTTACAAAGCCTTTGTAGGTCTCATTCAGTAGCATTTCCTGTTCCTCATTCAGTTTATACTGAGCTTTTCCGTCGTATACTGTTTTGATTTTATTGAAAAGCGGTTCATTTTGAGAAATTTTTGAAGAGTACTCCGTCAGAAGAGGAGAAACTTCCTGAGCGATCTTTTGAATTTCATCGCTGGTTTCCGCAGAATTTAAATTGAAAAAAATATTGGATGCCACATCCAGCTGTTCGCCTGAATAGGCCAGTGCTTCAATGACATTTTCAAATGTAGGGGCTTCAGAATTACTGACAATACCATTAATCTCTTCTTCGGATTTTTTGATCAGTTCCCGGAATGCCGGAAGAAAATCCTCATTTTTAATCCCATCAAAGGGTGCTGCATGATATGGTGTCGTAAATTTTTCTGTTAGAATATTCATTTTTTGATTTTTAGGTAGGTAAATTTAATGATTCATCGTGAATCAAAGCTGAAATGCACAAAAATAATGCCCGGATATCAGGATATGACAAAAATGCATTATCTTTAATTGATTTTGTCACGGGAGCATAGTGGCATGAGGAGGAAAAGATAAGTTTGACAAAAACTATGATTAACAGTAATTATACTGATATGAAGAAAATTCTTTTTTACTGTCTTTTCCTGTCTGGCTCTGTGAATGCACAGCAAGCTATCAAGCCCTATGGAGCTGTTCCTTCCGAAAGACAATTAGCCTGGCATGATATAGAAATGTACGGGCTGATCCACTTTACACCAACAACCTTTGAAGATAAAGAATGGGGGTATGGTGATGCTGATCCTCAGATCTTCAATCCTACCGATTTTGATGCCGAACAAATTGTAAAAGCCGCCAGATCAGGAGGACTGAAAGGGATCATTTTAGTAGCAAAACATCATGATGGATTTGCCTTATGGCCCACGAAAACAACTTCCTATAATATTTCGAAAAGCCCCTTTAAAAACGGTAAAGGAGATATGGTGAAAGAGATTCAGCTTGCAGCCCAAAAATACGGACTGGCGTTCGGGGTATATTGTTCTCCCTGGGACAGAAACAATCCCGTATATGGAAAGGCAGAGTACCTCAGTATTTATCAGGATCAGCTAAAAGAACTATACAGCAATTACGGGAATCTTTTTATGAGCTGGCATGACGGGGCAAATGGAGGAGACGGCTATTACGGAGGTGCCAGGGAAACAAGAAGCATTGACAATACGGTGTATTACGATTGGAAGAATACCTGGGCTATCACCCGCAAAATGCAGCCCATGGCCAATATATTCAGTGATGTGGGCTGGGATGTAAGATGGGTAGGCAATGAAGAGGGATATGCTGCGGAAACCAGCTGGGCAACTTTTACGCCCATGCCTGCAGAAGGGAAAAGCGAGGCGGTTCCCGGGCAGGCTAATTATCCGCAAAGTCCTGCGGGCATCAGAAATGGAAAATACTGGATGCCGGCAGAATGTGATGTTCCCCTTAGAAAAGGCTGGTTTTTTCATGCACGGGAAAAGCCCAAAACCCCGGAGGTTTTATTCGAGCTTTATCTCAAAAGCGTAGGGCGCGGAGCAAGCCTGGATTTAGGCCTGGCACCGGACACTACAGGACAGATGCATGCAGATGATGTGGCAGCCCTGAAGTCCTTCGGAACTATGCTAAAGAAGACTTTTGCCCATAATCTGGCAAAGGGGGCCACCATCCAATCTACGAGTACCAGAGATAAAAACCATGAGCCGGCCGCTGTATTGGATGGGGATAAACGAAGTTTTTGGATCACACAGGATACTATTCATGAAGCAAGCCTGGAGGTAAGTCTTCCGTCACCTCAGACATTTGATATTATTAGCCTGCAGGAGTATATTCCTTTAGGCCAGAGGATTGAAGCTTATACTATTGAAGTTTTTAAAGATAATGCCTGGAAAAGGATTTATGATGGAACAAGCATTGGCGCGAAGCGGCTGATTAAGTTGGATGAACCTTTAACTGTTCGTAAACTCAGGCTTAATATTACAAAATCACCGGTTCCTGTTACGTTAAGTGAATTGGGACTTTATAAAAAAGCAAAAGTCTAATATCTTGTCATAGGAGAAGTTGAAATGAGGATGGAATAATTAATTTTGACATCATCTGTAATTCATACAAAAATTAAAACCCAAATATAAAAAACTATGAAAACATTCTTAAAAATTCTTGTAGGCATCATTATTTTAGTGGCACTTTATGCCCTTATTGCCATATTTGCTTTCGATAAAAAGAATCATTTTGAAAGATCTGTGGTCATCAATGCCCCGAAAGAAAAAGTGTGGCAGCATTTAGGTTCTTTGAAAGAATATAATGTATGGGATCCTTTCTCCAAGGCAGATAAAGATATTGTGATCACGTATTCCGGTGCGGGCGACAAAGTAGGCGACTCTTATCACTGGAAAGGAAATAATCAGGTGGGAGAGGGTGAGCATGCCATCAGTGAGCTTGTGCCCAATGAAAAAATGATCACCAAACTTCATTTTATCAAGCCGTTTGAAGGAGATGCTGTGGCTACTTTTACCTTAACTCCGGAAGGAAACGGGACCAAAGTAACCTGGGCAATGGATAATGAGCTGAATACCATGATGAAGATTATGAAACCCATGATGGACAGAAATATGACCACAATGTTTGACCAGGGACTGGCAGACCTTAAAAAGGTCTCTGAACAGTAAAGAATAAAGCCTTGTAGAAATACAGGGCTTTTTTAATGTATTTTTCGGAATGATCCACAAACCTGTAGCTTCCGGATTTTTAAAATTTTTCATCCCGGTATTTAGGCCTCAGCTTCACGAATGAAGAACGAAAATATCAATTATTGTTTTAAAAAATTATTATCTTTATGTAAAGATTAGATTTATGGAGAAGATCGTATTTGAGAAAAGTGACATACGGGATTACGTGAAAACCGTGATCTCTGAAAAAATAGAAAAACTTAAAAACTTTATTGAATTTACGCTGGAAGCAAGCCGTGATATTAAGAAGACTCCTAAATATGACAGTATGAGGGAGGAAATGCAGGAAGAGATCTACCAGATGCAGCGTCAGCTGGGCGCCTTGAATGATCTTAAGAGAAATATGTCAAAAGTTTTGAATACCACTACAGCTCGGGTACAGCTCGGGTCTCTGGTGATAACCAATAAGGCAAGGTTTTATATCTCTGTTTCATTAGGTGAATTTTTTTTCGAAGGCGACCGTTTCTACGCTATTTCTCCGGAAAGTCCCATGGCTAAAAAGATGATGGGGATGAAGCCGGGTGATGCATTCACGCTGAATAATATTCACCAGAAGATTGTGGAGGTGATTTAGATTGGAATCAAGATGCAAGATATCAGATATCAGATGTGAGACGAAAGTATAATTTCAGAGACTTTTGCAGAACGTTTTGAAAATCTAAAGAGGTTTTTTTAACTCTAAAACTCTAAAACTCTAAAACCCTACAACCCAGAACCCCATGGTATTTCAAAAACTAAGGACAAACAGACGGAATCAATGGATCATTATTCACCTGAGGTATCTGGTGGGCTCTGCGTTTTTCCCCTCAGGACTTACCAAATTACTGGGAAACAGATTTACCGTGCTTTCTACTGATACTCCGATAGGGGCTTTTTTTGAAGCGATGTACCGGACAGGGGTGTATTGGAATTTTTTAGGGCTTTGTCAGATAATAGCCGGAATTTTACTGATGACGCAGCGGTATGCCCTTTTGGGCGCCCTTATGTTTCTGGCTATACTCAGTAATATCTGGATCATCACCATCAGCCTTTCCTTTACCGGAACCTGGATCATCACCTCTCTGATGATGATTGCGGTTATCATATTGCTGATCTGGGATCATCATAAGCTGATGCCTCTTTTTAGCGATAACCATTCAATGACTATAGAATCTTATCCGGATCCGGGCCGTATCTGGATCAATGCCGGGATTATCTACACAGTTTGTCTCCTGGGTTTATCAGTGCCGGGGCCGGTGGAAAAAGGTCCGGAGCAATGGATTGTAAGAACGCTGGTAATTCTGATAATCTTTACCTTTTTAATCTCTAATTATAGAATGTATAAAAAACTTAACTTACATGTAAAGAATCAGGTGTAAATTACCACTATGCATTCACTTTCATGTTGTAAATTTGCATCATGAATAAAGCGGAAATTTTAAAAGAAATCATAGAACAAAGGAGAAGTATTTTTCCGAAAGATTATACAGAAACTGCAATACCACAGGAAATCCTGGATGAAATCTTACATTCAGCAAGTTTGGCTCCCAATCATAAGCGTACAAAACCCTGGCGGTTTAAGGTATTCAGGGGAGAAGAAAAATCTCAGCTCGCTGCAGAAATGCAGTCCATCTATAAAGCAACCCAATCTGAACAGACCTTTTTAGAAAAAAAATACCAGGATATTGGCTTTAAAATCAATAAAGCGGATACCGTGGTTTCTATCGTGGTTAATTTCAGTGGTATGGTGCCGGAATGGGAAGAAATTGCTGCCGTCTCTATGGCAGTTCAGAATATGTATCTTACCTGTACAGCCCATAATGTAGGTTGCTACTGGAGCTCCCCGGCAATCGTAAACCATTTGAAAGCGTCTCTGACCATTGAAGAAAATCAGAAGTGTCTTGGGCTTTTCTATATGGGAACTGTTAATTAAAAGTTTTTTCAAAAAAATATTATTATCACATTGTTTTTTTTCAAAATATAAATTGATACAAAATTTAAAATGTATATTTTTAATTACTGGAAATTGATTTAAATGGTTAAAAACCAGTTTATTGTATTGCTTTAGTTGGCTTTTGGATTTTTGATTTTGTGGCCGGAAGTATTTATCTTCGACCTGAATTTAAAACCAAATATTATGAAAAAAAACAATTTTCTTATGATGGCGCTCATCAGTCTGATGAGCATTGGTCCATCTAATCTGAAAGCCCAGTGCCCTGCAACATCTGCTTTTTACTCATTTAGCACGGGTGGGAAAAATTATCAGCTTGTAAAACAGCAAAGTAGTTGGTTTGATGCTTCAGGTTGTGCTTCATCGAGACAGGGATATCTGGCGGAAATTAACAGTGCGGCGGAACAAAATGGAATACTTGCTGCCCTGTTATCTGCACAGGCTGGAATTGTTATGGCTAATACCACTGCTCAGGATGGAGGCAATGCATCCTATGTATGGCTGGGAGGAGTCAATACAACTAGTGACTCCTGGCAATGGAGTAATTCTAATGTAGAATTTTGGCAAGGTGCAACTCCCGGTAGTGGAGGGCACCCAATTAATGGAGCTTATTTTCATTGGGGAGTGGCCGAACCAGATAACTTCAACAATAATCAGGATTATTTAGCGTTGGCTTTAACGTCTTGGCCTGGAGGTAATGCAGGAGAATGGAATGACTTACGTTGGTCGAATGAATTATATTATGTTATTGAATATGACGGGGTTCTTTCAACAGACGAAGCTAAGACAGATAAAAGCTCAGTAAGAATTTATCCCAACGCTGTTACTGATTTCCTGACGATTGAAAGTAAAAAGGGAATTTCCTCAGTTCATATGATCGATGCATCGGGGAAAAAAGTAAAAACCGTTTCCGGTACAGGAAAATCCTCTGAAAAGATAGACTGTACGTCTCTGCCTGATGGTGTTTATCTTGTAAACATAGAGTATCAGGATAAAACTGCTTCTCAGCACAAGGTGATCAAGAGCAGTAAGTAAAGAGTTTTCTTTCTAAAATAATCGGGACTGTTTCACTGATGAGACAGTCTTTTTATCAGGTGGTGGCCAATTGTTCCAGCGATGCTGCTATTTCCTCAACAGCCATCACTTCAGTATTAAATTCAAAATCGGTAAAGGCTGGATATTTTCAAAATTCAGGACAAACAGACGGAATCAATGGATCATTATCAACCTGAGGTATCTGGTGGGCTTTGCGTTTTTCCCCTCAGGACTTACCAAATTATTGGGAAACAGATTTACCGTGCTTTCTACTGATACTCCGATAGGGGCTTTTTTTGAAGTGATGTACCAGACAGGGTGTATTGGAATTTTTTAGGGCTTTGTCAGATAATAGCCGGAATTTTACTTATAATGCAGCGGTATGCCCTATTGGGCCGCCCTTATGTTTCTGACTATACTGAGTAATATCTGGATCATCACCATCAGCCTTTCCTTTACCGGAACCTGGATCATCACCTCTCTGATGATGATTGCGGTTATCATATTGCTGATCTGGGATCATCATAAGCTGATGTCTCTTTTTAGCGATAACTAATCAATTGGAGTTCCCCGGCAATCGTGAACCATTTGAAAGCGTCTCTGACCATTGAAGAAAACCAAAAGTGTCTTGGGCTTTTCTATATGGGAACTGTTAATTAAAAGTTTTTTCAAAAAAATATTATTATCACATTGTTTTTTTTCAAAATATAAATTGATACAAAACTTAAAATGTATATTTTTAATTACTGAAAATTGATTTAAATGGTTAAAAACCAGTTTTTTATATTGCTTTAGTTGGCTTTTGGATTTTTGATTTTGTGGCAGGAAGTATTTATCTTCGCCCTGAATTTAAAACCAAATATTATGAAAAAAAACAATTTTCTTATGATGGCGCTCATCAGTCTGATGAGCATTGGTCAATCTAATCTGAAAGCCCAGTGCCCTGCAACATCTGCTTTTTACTCATTTAGCACGGGGGGGAAAAATTATCACCTTGTAAGGGAGGGAAGGCCTTGGTCTATAGCCGCAAGTTGCGCTGCATCCAGACAGGGATATCTGGCAGAAATCAACAATGCTGCAGAACAAAATGGAATACTTGCCGCACTGCAGTCTCCACAGGCGGGAATTGTTCTGGCTAATACCACAGCTCCGGATGGAGGGGATGCTTCTTATGTGTGGATTGGGGGACGTGAAATTCAAAATCCAAATAGATGGGTGTGGGATGGAAATATGAATGGCAACAACATGGATCCTGGAACTCCTTTTTGGAGCGGTGGGTCGCCTATGAACGGGGGAATGCCGGTAGCCAGTGCTTATGCTAACTGGGGCTTTCCAATGAACCAGCCGCCTGTTGAACCGGACAATTTCAATGGAAACCAGGACTTCGTAGCGATGGCTCTTACTCAATGGCCGTTCGGAAACCTAGGACAGTGGAATGATCTGTCTGGTCAAAACATTCTGTTTTTTGTTATTGAATATGACGGGGTTCTTTCAACAGACGAAGCTAAGACAGATAAAAGCTCAGTAAGAATTTATCCCAACGCTGTTACTGATTTCCTGACCATTGAAAGTAAAAAGGGAATTTCTTCAGTTCATATGACCGATGCATCGGGGAAAAAAGTAAAAACCGTTTCCGGTACAGGAAAATCCTCTGAAAGGATAGACTGTACGTCTCTGCCGGATGGTGTTTATCTTGTAAACATAGAGTATCAGGATAAAACTGCTTCTCAGCACAAGGTGATCAAGAGCAATAAGTAAAGAGTTTTATTTCTAAAATAACCGGGACTGTTTCACTGATGAGACAGTCTTTTTTATCAGGTGGTGGCCAGTTGTTCCAGCGATGCTGCTATTTCATCAACAGCCATCATTTCAGTATTAAATTCAAAATGGGCACCTTCCTGTAATAAAGGCTGGATATTTTCAAAATTCAGGATAATCTCGTTGCGCTCATGCGGAAGTTGTCCATAGGGATTGGAAGTTCTCCTGGAAATCCTTTCAAGAATAGTTTCAAGAGAGGCGGAAAGCAACAGGATGTAATCAAAAAAAGGATAGAGAGCA
This sequence comes from Chryseobacterium phocaeense, assembly GCF_900169075.1. Classification (NCBI taxonomy): domain Bacteria; kingdom Pseudomonadati; phylum Bacteroidota; class Flavobacteriia; order Flavobacteriales; family Weeksellaceae; genus Chryseobacterium; species Chryseobacterium phocaeense. Next base: position 3,017,477 of record NZ_LT827015.1, on the reverse strand, counting down.
ACCTGGTTAGAACAACACCCGGCAATAAAAACGGGTGATGTAAGCGGTTTTGAAAGTAATTTTTTAATTTTCTCTTCTTTTAACAGCCATTCCTGGGTGTCACCTGATACGGAAAGTTCTTTCCAATCCCCATAATCGGTATCAATTGCCGTAAAACCTTTTTCGCTGAGGCTTTGAATAACGGATGACTTTCCTGTCCCTGACATTCCTGTAATATAAATGCTTCTCATTTCGATCAATTTTGAGTTAAAGATAAAGCATATTTGCCATCCGGAATCATTAAAACACGCAGTCCAAGCAATTTCAGGGCACCTGCTTTTACAGCATTTTACAATAATTGTATTTTTAGCATTGATAGATTGAATTTTTTGTTTATCTTTGCACTCTTAAATATTTAACTGGGACGAGTTCCCATAAAATTCACAACATTATGTCAGTAAAAATCAGATTACAAAGACACGGTAAAAAAGGTAAGCCTTTCTTCCACATCGTGGTTGCAGATTCAAGAGCTAGAAGAGATGGTAGATTCATCGAAAAGCTTGGAACTTACAACCCAATTACTAACCCTGCAACTATCGATTTGAACGTTGATTCTGCTGTAAAGTGGTTAAACAACGGTGCTCAGCCAACTGATACTGCAAGAGCGATCCTTTCTTACAAAGGAGCCCTTTACAAAAAACACTTACAAGGTGGTGTTGCTAAAGGAGCTTTTGATGAGGCTGAAGCTGAAAAAAGATTCAATGCTTGGGTAGAATCTAAAGAACAAAAAGTACAAGGTAAAGTAGAAGGTTTATCTAAAGCTCAGGCTGACGCTAAGAAAGCTGCTTTAGAAGCTGAAGTTAAAGTAAACGAAGCCAGAATTGCTGCTGCTGCACAAGCTGAAGCTGATGCCAAAGCTGCTGAAGAAGCTGCCAACGCACCTGCTGAAGAAGAAGTTGTTGCTGAAGCTACAGAAGGAGAAGCTCCTGCTGCTGAAACTGAAGAAAACACTGAAGCTTAAGAATACCGCTGTATGCGTAAAGAAGATTGCTATTTATTAGGAAAAATCACACGCAGACACGGCCTTGCGGGAAATGTTATCCTTAAACTGGATACCGATCAACCCGAGCTTTACAATAAATTGGAATCAATATTCGTTGAAATCAACGGATTATTGGTTCCTTTTTTTATTGCAAAATCAGCATGGAGTAAAAACGACGCGCTGAATATTGCGTTTAAAAATTCCTCCGAAGCACTGGTAGACCAGTCCTTAGGAAAAAATGTCTACCTGCCGCTTGCCAGCCTTCCGAAACTTTCAGGAAAGCAGTTCTATTATCATGAAATCATCGGTTTCGATATCCTGGATGAAAATGACAGCAATTGCGGAGTTATAAGATCTGTAAACGATCAGACTGCCCAAAACTATTTCGTGACCAACCTGGACGGAAAAGAAGTAGTGATCCCGATCATCAAAGACTGGATCCTTGAAGTAAACAGAGAAGAAAGATTCATCAAAATGCAGCTCCCGGAAGGACTGATCGATGTTTTCTTAGTACCTTCTAAAAAGGACGAATAGTTTTTTTGGCGAAAAGGCAAATGGGCCTTGCTTTACTTATATTTTACATAATTCACCTATTTTTCACAACTTATAATTCACGGCTTTTAAATGTGAAAGGTCAATTTCTGCTTCGCAGGTCAATTGTGAATTCACGGTTGTGAAATTCACGATTCACAATTCAAAATTTAATTCACAATTTACTTCAAAATCTCCCTTTTCAAATCTTATATTTTACATAATTCACCTATTTTTCACAACTTATAATTCACGGCTTTTAAATGTGAAAGGTCAATTTCTGCTTCGCAGGTCAATTGTGAATTCACGGTTGAAATTCACGATTCACAATTCACAATTCAAAATTTAATTCACAATTCACTTCAAAATTTTCCTCTTCAAATCCCCGATCTGAGTATACATTTTATTGAAAAATACCTTTCTGTCCCGGTTTCCGGAAGTGTTCAGGGATTTTGAGTTTTTGATCTGGTGTTCAAAATAATTCCGTGTTTCAGTGCAGGTTTGCGCGTCATTAACAAGTATGTAACCGAACATATTGGTAGGAATTGCAAAAAGCGACTGCTGCGGATGATGGAAAAAGATGTCATTGGAAAGATGCATCAGTTCATTTTCATACAACTGGAATTTTGGATTGTTTTCTGTTTTGAGTTCGATGTGTTCTATAATTTCACGAAGTTCTTCCAGGATAATTTCAGCTTCTTTCTTTTGTAAAAGTCCGGTTTCATAGTAAAAAAGGATCTGCTGCAGGATGCTGGAAATAGTGCGGTCATTCCACAGTTCTACTACCTGCTGCGCTTCGTATTTTTTCTTAAGCTCCTGGGTATTGGATTCTAAATAGGGCGGTGAAAACTGCAGAAAAGGGACGAAAACCTGTTTGGCATTCAGCAAATTCATCCAGACATAGATCTTAAAACGGGAAAGCAACGTATCAGATAACGTATAAAAGAAGGGAATATCCTTTGCGGAATAATAAATGGTCATTTCATCAGAAAGCGGAAGGTTTTCAAAAATGCTGAGATTATTCTGGAAAAAGAACTGCAGATCTTCCGTGGTATTTACTGCTGAGGTTTTCTTAACGACCAATTGCTGGTCTGAAGTGATAAACTGATTCAGGGAGATCTGGTAATATTTCGCCAGTTCCAGAGCTTCTTCAAAACTGAATTTGGCTTTCAGCGACGTTCTTCTGTGGGCTGCATCATAACTTATATTGAGAATATTCGCGATCTCATCATTTAAAGATTTGTCACCTATTTTTTTCCGGATTTCTTTAAGTAAAAGCTCCTGACCCATGTTTTTGTGATTTTCACAAATGTACTCAATTATTTTAATTTTTTTTCGCATTCGGATTTGTGTTTTCCACAGATAATTTTGAATCATAATTTTAAAACAATGAGTTATGAAAACAAAATTTTTATGGATAACCGGACTTTTTATCGCAAATATTATCCAGGCACAGGACAGCATACAGATTGAAAATATAAAAACAGGCATTATTACCTTCAACCCAAAAACTAAAGTAAAAAATACAGCGGGCATCAATCTGGGGGTTATGGATGATTACAATTCCCAAAAGATCAATGGTTTTAATCTGCAGGGAAATCCTTTTTCTTTATTATATCTCCTGCTTCCGCACGCTATAGAAATACCAGGTGATGAGGCGGCAACGGTTTCTGTCAACGGTCTTCATATTTCAACAGGAGGAATGGCAGATGCCAAAAAACTGAATGGTATCGGAATTTCCATGTATCATATCGCCCAGGTAACCAACGGAATCACGGTCAATGGATTTAATAACCATTCCGGTAAACTGAACGGGCTTCATGTTTCGTTTCTTAATAATTCTGCGCGTCAGGGCCACGGGCTTTTAATTTCTTTCAGCAATACGGCAGATACCTTTGGGGGCGCTCAGGTCGGAGTTTATAATAATACCCACGTGATGAAGGGAGTTCAGGCCGGTGCAGTCAATATAAGCAAGCAAAACAAAGGCGTACAGATTGGTCTGGTCAATAAAACCGATAAAAATAAAGGCCTTCAGATTGGATTTTGGAATAAGAACGGGAAAAGAACACTGCCGTTAATTAATTTTTAAAGATATGAAAGCAGTTATTCTTTGTTTGCTGTTAGTCTGTACGCAGATGATGGCACAGGTTGAAGGAACTCATCAGAGTCGTAAAAAATGGTTGATTGAGGCTGGAAGTTATCTCACTTTTTCCCCTGCAAAGACAAAACAGAGTCCCGGATTTTATATAGGCTCCTGGTATCGTTTTCCTGAAGATGAAACCGGAATTCATCTGGAGATGGGAGGGAATTTCGGTTACAGTTCAAGCGTATATAATTTTGATTATGGCAAGAGAGACAGGTTCTATCCTGTACATTCTCAGGAATATATTTTGAATCTGGGTGCCAGGATGATTCAGGGATATACTTCCGGAAAAACCAGGATAGAATGGGTAACGGAACTCAGTTTTCATAATCTGTTCTTTGACGGAAAAGGAATTCCCGATGAGCCTGAAGAGGAAGAAGATGAAAATACAGTATATGTGAATGTAGATGCAGAAAGTGTTGCCACTGTGAAGATTGGGCAGGGGATAAGGTTCTGGAGAAATAATGTAGGCTTGGGCGTACAGGCTTCGTACATGCCCTACCGCCTGTGGTATAAGAATACGGTGCCGGAAGGGTTTAATTCTTTTTCCGTAGAAGCCGGGATATATTTTAAGTTTTAGATGATTAATTGATAAATGATTTTTTTAAAAAGACAGCGTAATCATGAAGTTGCGCTGTTTTTTTGTAACTTTGCAGTCGTTAATTTTTAAACGAAAATTTATAATCAACAAATGAAAAAGCAGACCATTAAGGAAATCCTACAGGATTACAAGAAAGTATTACATCATGACATTACGGTTTACGGTTGGGTAAGAACCTTCCGTGCAAATCGCTTTATAGCGCTTAATGATGGTTCTACGATCAATAATTTGCAGATAGTAGTTGATTTTGAAAATTTCGACGAGGAGATTATCAGCAAAATCAGTACAGCTGCCTCTTTAAAAGTAATAGGTGAAGTGGTGGAAAGCCAGGGAGCCGGGCAGAGTGTGGAAATTGTCGCTAAAAAGATTGTTATTTTAGGAGATAACTTTACAGAAGACCGCGACAAAACGATCCTTCAGCCTAAGAAACACTCACTGGAAGTATTGAGAGACCAGGCGCATTTAAGATTCAGAACGAATTTATTCGGAGCTGTGTTTAGAGTACGTCACGCCGTTAGCTTCGCCGTGCATGCATTCTTTAACAAAAACCAGTTCTTCTACATCAACACGCCTGTGATCACGGGAGCTGATGCGGAAGGAGCAGGAGAAATGTTCGGGGTAACCAACTTTGATCTGAACAATATTCCAAGAACTGAGGACGGAGAAATTGATTTTGCACAGGACTTCTTTGGAAAGAAAACCAACCTAACGGTTTCAGGACAGCTTGAAGGAGAAACTGCAGCTATGGGATTGGGAAGAATTTATACATTCGGACCTACGTTCCGTGCAGAAAACTCAAACACAACAAGACACCTTGCAGAATTCTGGATGATAGAGCCGGAAGTGGCATTCAACAACCTTGAAGATAACATCGACCTCGCGGAAGATTTCTTAAAATATGTGATCCAGTATGTTCTTGACAACTGTAAGGATGATCTTGAATTCCTGGACAAGCGTTTTGAAGAAGAGCAGAAATCAAAACCAGAAAAAGAAAGAGCAAAAGAAGGGCTTATCGAAAAGCTTCAGAATGTGATTGCAAAACGTTTCAAGCGTGTAAGCTACACCGAAGCTATTGAGATCCTGCTGAACTCAAAAGAAAATAAAAAAGGAAAATTCCAGTATCCGGTAGAGAAATGGGGAGCAGATCTTCAGTCTGAACATGAAAGATACCTGGTGGAAAAGCATTTTGAAAGCCCGGTGGTTCTGTTCGACTATCCTAAAGAGATCAAAGCTTTCTATATGAAGCTGAACGAGGATAATAAGACCGTAGCCGCTATGGACGTTCTTTTCCCGGGAATCGGGGAGATCATCGGAGGATCGGAAAGAGAAGCAAGATTAGACGTATTAAAACAGAAAATGGCAGATATGCATGTAGATGAGCACGAATTATGGTGGTACCTGGATACCCGTAAATTTGGTTCTGTACCGCATGCAGGCTTTGGTTTAGGATTGGAAAGACTGGTTCTTTTCGTAACAGGGATGACGAACATCAGAGATGTGATTCCTTTCCCGAGAACACCGAAGAGTGCTGAATTCTAGAACAATAAAAAAGCCTTAATGTAAAAATTAAGGCTTTTTTTATTTTCCAATAGTTTATTATGTTAATAAGTTAATGCAAAAATCATGCTAAATGTGTTTTTTGTCGAATAAATTTATTAAATTCGTGGAATATGTTATGTTAAAACACAAAGACTAATATGCTTAAACAACACTTACAACTCAAGCTGGGACAGAAGCTGGCCCCTCAGCAGATCCAGTTGATGAAGCTGATTCAGCTTCACACATTGGAATTTGAAGAGGAGCTGGAAAGAGAGCTGGAAGAAAATCCTGCTTTGGAAATTGTAAAGGAAGATTCCAAAGAAGATGACTTCTCTTCACTGGAAGATGCTTATCAGGATGAGGGAACGGATAGCATTCAAACAGATTTTGATGTCAACGAGTATATCTACGATGACGAACCCAGCTATAAAACTGCCTCCAGTAACTATTCTCCGGATGATGAAGAATTCGATAACGAAAGTCTTCTGACGGAAGGGCAGTCGCTGTATGACTACCTTTTGGAGCAGATCCATCTGGTGAATATCAGCCAAGAAGATGAGAAGATCGCTGAATATGTCATCGGGAATTTAGATACAGACGGATACCTTAGAAGGGAGATCAAAGCTATTGTGGACGATCTGGCTTTCTCACAGGGAATTTATACCACCAGAGAAAAAGTAGAAGATATTCTGGAAAACTACATCCAGAAGCTTGATCCGCCAGGTGTGGGAGCAAGAGGCCTTCAGGAATGCCTGCTGCTTCAGATCGAAAAGAAAGTAAGCTCGGATAAAGCCGTTTCATTGGCCGCCAATATCCTGAGACATCAGTTTGATGCCCTTACCAATAAGCATTACAACAAGATTATTCAGAAATACGATATCGAGGAAGATGATCTGAAAGATGCGCTGGAAGAAATTTCCAAACTTTCACCAAAAGTAGGCGGAAACTTTGATACGCAGACCATCACCATTAACCAGGAAATTATTCCGGATTTTGTAATCCAGGTGAAGGATGGGGTGGTAATTCCGATGCTTAACAGTAAAAATGCACCTACTTTAAGAGTGTCCGAGGAATATAAAGATATCCTGACCACGTATTCCCATGATAAAAACTCTTCAGAGCATAAGCAGGCGGCTTTGTTTATCAAACAGAAACTGGATGCTGCAAAATGGTATATAGATGCCATTAACCAGCGTCAGAATACCCTGCTTCAAACCATTACCGCTATTGTAAAATTCCAGAAAGATTATTTTATCACCGGTGACGAAAAATCACTGAAACCAATGATCCTTAAAGATGTTGCAGATATCACAGGATTTGATATCTCCACGATTTCAAGGGTGGTAAAAAGCAAGTATGCCGATACCCCGAACGGAATTGTTTATCTGAAAGACCTCTTCTCCGATAGTCTGACGAATGATGATGGTGAAGAAGTTTCTACCAAAGAGATCAAAACCCATCTTCAGGAAGTAATCGGAAAGGAAAATAAAAGAAAACCGCTTACCGACGATGCACTGGTGGTGATCCTGAAAGAACAGGGATACAATATTGCAAGAAGAACCATCGCTAAATACCGTGAACAGCTTAATATTCCGGTTGCGAGACTAAGAAAAGAACTTTAATAAGTTGAAAATAATAATTTAAAAGCCCGGAATTTCCGGGCTTTTGTATTTTTAAAAAGATGAAATCTGTCAAATCTGCTTAATCTGAGTTAAAAAAATAACCACAAAAGTCACAAAAGTTTTGAACACTGAATATTAGATTGTTATTGCGATAAAGTACACTTCAGTTAAAAAAAACAGAGATTTTTATGTGTAACTGTAGATCTGCTTTATCTGCTCAATCTGCGGGATATTTTATTTGTAAAAAGTTACATAAACAGTTTCTCTTATATTTACACAAGATCGATTAAGACCTTTGTTTGATCCCCTCCAGCTGTAATTCTTTAATCGAAATTTCACGCATTTCTACCTTCCTTATTTTCCCGGAAATAGTCATCGGAAATTCATCCACAAACTTCCAGTATTTCGGAACTTTATAATGGGCAATTCTTCCCTGGCAGTATTCCAGAAGCTCAGATTCCGATACTTCAAAACCTTTCCGGACTTTCACCCAGGCCATCACTTCCTCCCCGAATTTCTCACTCGGAATTCCAATGATCTGGACATCCAGGATATTCGGATAGGTGTATAGGAAGTCCTCAATCTCTTTTGGGGAAATATTTTCTCCGCCACGGATAATAAGGTCTTTAATTCTCCCGGAAATGGTAATATAGCCATCCTCATCCATTACAGCCAAATCTCCGGTGTGCATCCAGCGGGCGTCATCCAGGACCTTTTTTGTATTATCGGGATCATTCCAGTATTTCAGCATGACGGAATAGCCCCTGGTGCAAAGTTCCCCGTGTTCCCCGCGTGGCAGTATTTTTCCGTTTTCGTCAATAATTTTAATCTCAAGATGGTCCTGTACAGTTCCTACGGTACTCACCTGCTTTTCCAGAGTGGTTCCTATTAAGGTTTGGGTAGAAACAGGAGAGGTTTCCGTCATTCCGTAGCAAATGCTCATTTCTTTAATATTCATAAGGCTTTCCACCTTTTTCATAATCTCGGGAGGGCACACTGATCCGGCCATGACTCCCGTTCTTAAATTTGAAAAATCATAGGTGTCAAAATTTTTAACGGCCAGTTCCGCGATAAACATGGTAGGAACTCCGTACAAAGAAGTGCATTTCTCCTCAGAAACGGTTTTTAAGGTAATATCGGGATCAAAGCTGTCATGGGGAATCACCATACAGGCACCATGGGCGGTACAGCAGATATTCCCGATTACCATTCCGAAACAGTGATAAAAAGGTACCGGAATACACACCCGGTCTTTTTCCGAATACTTTAAACGTATCCCGATGAAATATCCGTTATTTAAAATATTATGATGCGAAAGCGTAACACCTTTTGGAAAGCCGGTAGTCCCGGAGGTATACTGAATATTCACCGGATCATCAAACTGTACGTGTTCTTCAAAGCTGTGAAGCGTATCATCCGAGATATCCTGTCCTTTGTTTAAAAAATCCTCCCAGTTGTCATCAAAGAAAATTTCATGCTCCAGGCTTGGGCATACTTCCTTTGCATATTCTACCATTTCTTTATAATTGCTGGTTTTAAAGCTTAAGGAAGAAAAAATATTGCGGATTCCGGACTGATTGATAACGTAGGTAAGTTCGTGGGTTCTGTAGGCAGGATTAATATTGACCAGGATGGTCCCTATTCTGGCGGTTGCATATTGAAGCAGGACCCATTCATAGCGGTTTGAAGACCAGATTCCGATCCGGTCGCCGGCTTTGGCTCCTAAAAAAATCAATGCTTTGGCTACTGCCGTTGTTTGATTATAAAATTCCTGATAGGTTGCCCTGTACCCCTGATGAACGCATACTAATGCTTCCTGGTTAGGGTATTTTTCAACAGTCTTTTTTAGATTTCCTCCGATAGTTTGTCCTAATAATGGAACTGAGGAAGCTCCATAGACATAAGATAATGGCATAGTTTAAGATTTGGTTGGATAAAATTAATGAAAAATCTTGAACTGATGCCTGTTTCAGACGAATTTGAAATGAAAATGCTAAAGCGAATGGTGAATTGTCACTAGTGAATTTTATAATCAGAATTCACCAGTGACCAGCGAAGCATAAATCACCATTCACTATCCTAACTCTCCTGAGAATCAATCTCTCTGAGCTGTTGCAGGTTTTTGTCCAGCTTGCTGATGATAATTCCGTACACAAGTCTGTAGTAAAGCCAGATCAGCAGCACACACAATATGGTGCTTACAATAATTCCGATAATAACGATGATGAGATTCGAATTGGTAGGCTGTATATTCTGTGAATTCAATACATAGAAAATGAATGCTGTAAATACAAACATAAAAGCTACCAGCAACGCAATACTGATGAGAATAAAAGCATTGACAGTCTTCTTGAATTTGATAATTCTGGTGATAAGGCCTTTAAGGTTTTCCTCGATCTTTATTTTACGGTAATTCTGATAAAATTTAAGGACGAAATAGGCGGTAATCAGCAGGCTTACTATTTTTATGGCCAGGTAGGCATGGTCAAAATTGGTTTCAATCTCAGGGGTTTTCTGGGCACCCAGTTTTTCCAGTATTTTACGGAAGCTGTCGGATTCATCATCCTGAAAGAAATAAAATAATCCCAAAACGGAAAAAAACAAAAATTCCACCACACTGATCCAGAAAATATACTTCACATAATTACGTGACTTTCTGTTTAGCATCTGGAGAATTTCAGTGCTGTCGTATTTCGGTTGAACAGGCTGTTCCTGCCATGTTTTCTTAAAGCTGTCTAAATCAAAATCAGGCATATTTTTCCATCTGTTCTTTAAGGGTTTTCTTTAGTCTGTTCATTTTCACGCGGGCATTAACTTCGGTGATTCCGAGGTTTTCTGCAATATCCTTATAAGGCAGGTCGTCAAGATACATCATCACTATGGCTCTTTCTACATTGGGCAGAGTTTTGATCACCGTGTACAGAAGCGAGATCTGCTGCTGCTTTTCATCATCATCTTCCACAAAATCCCTGTGGTTGATATCCAGCTCATTCGTAGGAAGGCTTTTGCTTTTTTTTCTGAAAAGAGTAATGGCTGTATTAAGGGCTACACGGTACATCCACGTAGAAATTTTAGAATTTCCTTTAAAGGAATCGTAGCTTCTCCAAAGTTGCAATACAATCTCCTGAAACAGATCTTCTTCATCTTCAAGAGCGTTCGTATAAAGACGCGAAACTTTAATAATCAGACCCTGATTATCTTTAATAAGCTGCGCAAATTCTTTTTCTCTGGAACTCATAGTGATATAATGGCACGAAGATAATAATAATGCGGTAATTGGTGAAGAATTATAATGGAAAATAGTGAAAAAGCGGAGGAAGCAGAAGGCAAAATAGCGAAAGGGCAAAAAGGCAAAACAGCGAAAGATAAACAGCAAATGGACAAATTAGCTTATTTGCCTTCTCATCTTCCTTAGCATTCTTTGCCCTTTCGCTATTTTGCCTCTCTAAAATTTACGTATCTTTGCCACCGCGAGAAAATCGGCTTGTTGATTCCTGTTTCGGCAGGGGTAGGAAAGTCCGGACACCATAGAGCAGCAAAGCGGATAACATCCGTCACCCGTGAGGGTAGGACAAGTGCAACAGAAAGCAGGTACAGTTCGGCTGTAGTGAAACCAGGTAAACTCTTTGCGGTGCAATGATAAGTATATCGGTTCTTTTCAGTAATGAAAATAGGGGCGGCTCGTCCTGAAAGCCGAGGGGTAATCAGCTCAAGTTTTGCAGCAATGTAAGACGCAGATAAATAACAGGCACTTCTTCGGAAGCACAAAATCCGGCTTACAGATTTTCTCGTGATTTTTATGGACACATAAAGCTTTAAAATAAAGAAGCGGAGACTGATCTCCGCTTTTTTCTATGGATAAATACTGAAATACGTAATCTTTCCGGAAGCTGTGGTAATGGTAAACCACTCGGCTTCTATACCGCTGTTAGCCCCTATCTGGTAGGCATTTGCTGTAACACCTGCATTAATGGCAACAGCCGGGTCTCCTACAAGATAAGAATCAATACCATTTCCAGCACTGTCACGAAGCACAAAATGGAATGATGCCCATTCATTGATGGCAGACATGGTAGATGTTATAAAATTATGGTTGTAAGGGTAGGATGCGTTATTTGCTGTATTGGACGGGTCGGTTACATACCACTGCATCACATTCATTGGGAATGGGGCAAGGCCCGTAGTTCCAAAAGATGAATAAGAGGAAGAAATCCCCGCCGGCATGGTATAGGTCCCATAAGTTCCGTTTGGGGAAGCGTACATATACTTAACCATTCCCGGAGTAGGGCTGCAGGTCATAAATCTCCCCACTGCATCGTAAACATTGTAGTTATTAAATACAAAGGAAGACGTCTGTGCAGAAGAAAGTATTCCTGCTAAGCCCAGTAATAAAGCTGCTGTTTTTTTCATGGGTAAATTTGAAGATAAGTTGTTGTTGTTGTACCTGATGAAATGGTAAACCATTCTGCCGAACCGTTCGGGGTAGAAAAATAGTCAATACTCGTTACACATGTATTCGGAGTAGCATCTCCCAGGTTGGTGTTGAAGCCGGTCACCTGGTTACCTGTTCCTGCATAATACATGGAAAACTTAGAGGTCACCCACTTGGTATTGTTGGCAATTACCCCACCCGGCATAAGGCTGGGATTGTTCCACAGTCTTACTGTTGAAGGTGATGGCCCAAGGGTGACACGCCAGCTGGTAATCGGATAGAGGGAATTGGTGAACTGGTCTCTGTAATTATCGATCTTCAAGGCAAGACTGTTTCCCATATGTGAATTGGCTGGAACTATAATGATAGCCGGGTCATTATTGATGACCGCAGGAACACAGCCGCTAAGATTCATGGCCATAAGGTTTCCATAATAATCATGAGGGGAATAATTGTTAAGCATAAACATCCCCTGAGAATAAACGAACGAAGCTGCCGTTATTCCCAATACGGTTAGGATCTTTTTCATGATTTATTTTTCAGATTTGATATTCTTACGGATCTCATCGCTTTTCTGCATATAAATCTGGGTAGCCCAAACAATGATCTGGCTCATATCACCACCGGTTTTTCTGGTCAGTTCGGCTTCAGTCACCCCCGAAGAAAGAATAAGCTCTTTGGAAGCAGGAACCAGAAGCGCTTTCCTTCTGTCACTCAGTTCAGAACTATTTCTCTTTCTTTCCTCTTCAGTAGGCCGGTTTTGCGGATCTCCCAAACTTTTGAAAGCTTTATCAAAATTTTCCATCTGAGGGGTTTTCATACTTTCCACAGTATTGACAGCACTTCCTTCATTGTTACATGAAATCAGGGTCAGAGAGGCAAAAGCTGCCGTTAAAAAAAGATTTTTCATAAGTAATTAGATTTAATTTTCCTGATTAATAAAGCTGAATATAGGTCGTTACAGTACCTCCGCTGGTGATGCTGAACATCTCCCCGCTGTTCAGTCCGCTTGAAGTGGTGTAATAATCAGGATATGTATAACATGGGTTTCCTGCTATCGCTATATTACCGCCAAAACCAACTACGCCGGTACTGGTTCCTGCGTATACCATCCCGAATTTAGTGATCCCCCATTTGGTATTGTTTGCAAATGTGCCTCCCGGCACCAAAGCAGGATGATCCCAAGGTCTTACATTGGTTGAGTTTGGCGATGTTGCAACACTCCATGCAGCCATCGGATACAGAGAAGAAGTAAACTGGTCTCTGAAATTATCATACTGAAGTTGAGTTCCCGTTCCCGTATTGGAATTGGCGGGAACTATAATAGGAACATTGTTTACAACCCTTGGGTAGCAGGGCGCAAACATATTGTGTGCAATCACATCGCCTCTGAAATCATAGGGTGTATAATTGTTGATCACAAGAACTCCCTGTGCATAAGCAGCTATGGAGGCTGCAAAACCTAGTAGTGACAGAATCTTTTTCATACCTTACTTGTCAGATTTTATGTTCTTACGGATTTCGTCACTTTTTTGCATATAGATCTGGGTAGCCCAAACAATGATCTGACTCATATCGCCGCCTGTTTTTCTGGTCAGTTCAGCTTCAGTAACGCCTGTGGAAAGGATCAGTTCTTTGGAAGCAGGAACCAGAAGCGTTTTTCTTCTGTCGCTCAGTTCAGAAGTATTTCTTTTTCTTTCTTCTTCAGTAGGTCTGTTCTGCGGGTCTCCAAGACTTTTGAATGCCTTGTCAAAGTTTTCCATTTGAGGGGTTTTCATACTTTCCACTGTGTTCACAGCAGCACTCTCGTTGTTACAGGATACTAAAGTTAAAGCAGCAAATAATGTCGGTATAATTAGTTTTTTCATGATTAATTTAATTTAGGTTGGATTTGACTAATAAATTTGCAAATAAGAATAATCCACATTCCCTGTGGTGATATTAAACCATTCGGCATCTCCGTAGGATGTGGAAATATAGGAATTGGCACCCGTGCACGGATCAGCAGGTTCGCCAATCAGACCGCTGAAAGACGGTTCCGGTGTGGAGGTTCCCGTATAATACATCTGAAACTGAGAGGATGCCCACTTCACATTGGACGAGATCACACCGCCGGGTGCTATGCTTACATGATTCCAGGCCCGGATCTGAGAAACAGTCGGGCTCAGCTGCACGGTCCAGTTGGTTGTAGGATACAGTGATCCTGTAAACTGATCTCTGAAATTCTTATAAGCGAGCTCGTGCCCGTTCCCTGTATGTGAGTCGGCAGGCACAGTAATAGCTGTGGGTGTGCTGGAGGTTACAAAGGGAGTACAGCCGCCTGCAAAATTATGGGCGCTTATATTTCCCTTAAAATCAAACGTTGTGGAATAATTATTGACAATCATCAGGCTGCTCTGGGAGAATGCTGATGAAAATAATGCGAGTGAAATGATAGTTAGTATTTTTTTCATGTTTTTAGTATTAAAGTGATTGAAGATTAGTAAAGCTGCAGGTATATAATGCCGGAAATAGTAAACATTTCCGCACTGTTGTTTCCTGAAGGAGTAACGAAATAGTCATTGATACCGGTACCACAGGCGTTGGCGATATTCATATTGACCCGGAAATTTTCAGTGTTTGAATTTGTTGTTCCTGCGTCCATCATATCAAACTTCGTGGCATACCATTTTGTGGTGGTTGCAATGGTGCCGCCCGGTGAAAGGTTCACATTATTCCACGCCATGATTGAAGATGATGTAGGGTTTAGTGTGACTACCCAGTTCGCAGTAGGATACAGGGAAGAAGAGAATTGGCCCATATAGTCCTTGTATACAAGTTCAAGCGAGATTCTGCAGGAACCACAATTGCGCCGTCATTTCCTACACGGGGGTAGCAGCCGGAGGTAGAATTGGTTGCTATTAAAAATCCGTAATAATCAAATTTCGAATAATTATTCACAATGATGGTCCCCTGTGAATATACCAAAGACGCCCCTGCTGTTCCCAGTATCGCTAAGATTTTTTTCATAATTAAATCATATTAGTAGAGTTGGATGTACGTGAAAACAGTTCCTCCGCTGCTCAGCGTGAAAATTTCTGCGCTGTTGTTTCCGGTAGAGCTCATCATATTGTCAGAGGCAGTGTAGCAGTTGGAATTCCCTGCAAGTGTGATGGCGCCATTGAAATTATCAGGAGCAAGATTGGTCGTTCCCGGATAATACATCACAAATTTTGTAGTAGCCCATTTGGTATTGTTTGAAAAAACTCCGCCCGGCATCATAGAAGGATGATTCCACAATCTTGTTATGCCGGGAGCAGAGGATGTACTGACGTGCCACTGGGTCATCGGATACAAAGAAGAAGTATATTGATCCCTGTAATTGGTATATTTCAGCTCCAGTCCGTTGCCCTGGTGGGAATTGGCAGGGACCTTTACCATTTCCGGATTGTTGGAGCTTATATACGGATAGCATCCTCCCGCCATATTGTTGGCAATAATAAATCCTGAAAAATCATATTGGGAATAGTTATTCAGAATAAGGGTTCCTCCCTGGGAATATCCGAAGCAAAAGGCTGCAAGGCCCAGTAATGTTAATACTTTTTTCATGTTGATTATATTTTAAGATTTAATGTTTTTACGGATTTCTTCACTTTTCTGCATATAGATCTGCGTGGCCCACACGATGATCTGGCTCATATCACCACCTGTCTTTCTGGTCAGTTCAGCTTCAGTTACGCCTGTGGAAAGGATCAGCTCTTTGGAAGCAGGAACCAGAAGGGCTTTTCTCCTGTCACTCAGTTCAGAAGTATTTCTCTTTTTCTCCTCTTCGGTAGGTCTGTTCTGGGGATCACCAAGACTTTTAAAAGCTTTGTCGAAATTCTCCATCTGTGGAGTCTTCATGCTTTCCACCGTATTCACGGCAGAACCTTCATTGTTGCATGATGCTAATGTTAAAACAGCTATGGCAGCCGATAAAAAATATTTTTTCATAATGAAGCAGGATTAATAAAGTTGAATATAGGTATATACAATTCCTCCACTGGTCAGGGAGAACATTTCGGCGCTGTTACTTCCCGAAGGCGTACTAAAAAAGTCAGGAGCAGTATTACATGGATTTCCAATCACACTTAAATTGGCGTGAAAATTATCGGGAGCATTGGTCGTGGTCCCTGCAATACGCATTTCAAACTTGGTAGATCCCCATTTTGTATTATTGGCGACCACTGAACCGGGCATTATAGCAGGGTGGCTCCACAATCTTGGCTGTCCGTTGGTAGCAGAAAGCATGACCTGCCATTGCGTTACCGGATATAGTGATGAAGTAAACTGATCCCTGTAATTGTCATACCTCAGCTCAGTGCCGGTCCCCATATTGGAATTGGCAGGAACAGTAACCATACTGCCCGGAGTTGTTGGAGTAACAATGGGGTAGCATCCTCCCGCAAAATTATTGGCGATGAGTGCTCCGTAATAATCATAAGGGGTATAATTGTTCACGATAAGCGTTCCTCCCTGGGAAAACCCAAAAGAAAAAGCGGCCAGTCCCAGCAGGGATAGTATTTTTTTCATAGCAGTAATTATTTATCGGATTTAATGTTTTTACGGATCTCATCGCTTTTATGCATGTAGATCTGCGTAGCCCAGACAATGATCTGGCTCATATCTCCGCCGGTTTTTCTGGTCAGTTCAGCTTCGGTAACGCCGGTAGAAAGGATCAATTCTTTAGAAGCAGGAACCAGAAGTGCTTTTCTTCTGTCGCTCAGCTCGGAAGTGTTCCTTTTTCTTTCCTCTTCCGTAGGCCTGTTTTGCGGATCACCAAGACTTTTAAACGCTTTATCGAAATTTTCCATCTGTGGGGTTTTCATACTTTCCACCGTATTGACTGCGGCATTTTCGTTGCTGCATGAAACCAGACTTAGAATGGCAAAAGCGGTTAGTAATACATGTTTTTTCATAATTAAATCGTATAGTGTTAAATTTTAAATGGATTTGAAGATTTAGTAAATCTGGAAATAAGTCACCTGTCCTCCCGGTGTGGTGATGGTGAACCAGTCTGCAGTCACCAGAGTATTGGGACCGGTTTGGGTAGAACTTAAGAAGCCGCCGGAGAGAATCGGATCCCCAACCTCAAAAGTATCATACGTGTATCCTGTAGAATCGGTAAGTCTGAAGGCAAATCCCATCCACTCATCAATAGCGGTCACTGCCGTAATCATAGGATGATTGTAGGGATAATTTCCGTTATTGGCGCTGTTTAAAGGATCAATATAATTCCATCCCGGAATCGGAATAGGATTTGGAATTCCTGTATTGTCAAATTTATCATACTTGGTAAAGCCTCCCGCAGGAATGGTATATACGGAGTAAGGAGGATTAGGAAGAGCATACATATACGGCTGGGATGATCCCAGGCCCATTGACCCCACGGTCATAAATCTGCCCTCTGCATCATAAGCGCTGTAGTTGTTGATAACCAGTGAGGAAGATTGAGCGGAAATAGCGGTTCCGGCTATTATCCCGAGAATAACAGTTAATTTTTTCATAGCATAATGGATTTAATGTTTAGTGTTTATTTATCTGACTTAATATTTTTACGGATCTCGTCGCTTTTCTGCATATAGATCTGGGTGGCCCATACGATGATCTGGCTCATGTCTCCGCCGGTTTTTCTGGTCAGTTCAGCTTCAGTTACACCAGTGGAAAGGATCAGCTCTTTAGAAGCAGGAACCAGCAGTGCTTTTCTTCGGTCACTCAGTTCGGAAGTATTTCTTTTTCTTTCCTCTTCAGTTGGCCTGTTTTGTGGATCGCCAAGACTTTTAAATGCCTTGTCAAAGTTTTCCATCTGAGGCGTTTTCATACTTTCCACCGTATTCACGGCAGAACTTTCATTATTACATGAAATCAGGGTTAAAGCAGCAAAAGCGGCCGATAAAAAAAGTTTTTTCATAATAGGAATTGGATGTTAGTTTTAAATTTTAAAATTGAATTATATATGGTCATTACAGAACCTGCAGATAAGTATAGGAGGTTCCTCCGCTGGTGATGGTAAACCATTCTACAGTAGCTTCCGGAGCGAAATAAGTATTCGGGACAGGATTACATGTGTAAGAGGTATCTCCTACAGCTCCGGAGGACATAGGTGTTCCCGACTGATGAAACTGGAACTCAGAAACCACCCATTTTGTATTCACGGAAATTACGCCGTTCAAAGCAAGACTTGCATGACTTCCGGCTCTGGTAGTTGCATTGGTAGGGGATAACGATACTTTCCAGAAAGTCCCCGGAATATTGTAGCTATTGTAGCTTGCATTGGTATTGCCCGGAATGACGAGCTCAGGATTTTCCAGGGTTACATAAAAATAGCAGCCTGGTGTAGCAAGATTGGCTGCGGTTATTCTGGTATGAAAATCATAAGCCGTAAAATTGTTGATGACAAGAGGTCCTCCCTGCGCGAATGCAGATGAAATAAACAAAAGTCCGATAATAGTTAAAAACTTTTTCATATCTATTGGTCAGATTTAATATTTCTGCGGATTTCATCACTCTTTTGCATATAGATCTGGGTAGCCCAAACGATGATCTGGCTCATATCACCACCAGTTTTTCTGGTCAGCTCAGCTTCGGTTACGCCTGTAGAAAGGATGAGTTCTTTGGAAGCAGGAACAAGGAGCGCCTTTCTTCGGTCACTTAGTTCTGAAGTGTTTCTTTTTCTTTCCTCTTCGGTAGGTCTGTTCTGTGGATCTCCCAGACTTTTGAAAGCCTTGTCAAAATTTTCCATTTGAGGGGTTTTCATACTTTCCACGGTATGGGTGGCAGCATTCTCATTGTTGCACGATACAAGCGTTACCACGGCGATTACAGCCGATAAAATCAGTTTTTTCATGAGTAAATTATGTTGGAATTAGGTTTAAATAAAATTTTACATTCAGGCATCACAAATCCTGGAAAAGCAAAATGGTTGCTTTCCGTATTCATGAAGTACAATAAAACAGGCAGCTGCAGAACAGCTGCCGTTACTTCTTAAAAAATCTGCAGGTAAGTGGTTGGGCCGCTTGGTGTGGTGATGGTGAACCAGTCAGCACTTGAAAAAGTTCCCGTTCCTGTAGTGGTAAACCCAGAATATATCGTAGGGTCTCCCAATTGATATGTATCTGTTACCCCACTGGAAGGATCTGTCAGCCAGAAATGAAATCCACCCCATACATTGGAAGAGTTCATTACCGACGAAATGAAAGGATCATTGTAAGGATAGCCTCCGTTATTGGCTGGGTTCGTAGGGTCTGTCACATACCATATCGTGATGGGAAGCGCCGCTGTACCCGAAGTACTGAACGTATTGTATTGGGTCATAGCGCCCGCAGGAACTGTGTAAGTACCGTAGGGAGCGTTGGGAGCTGCAAACATATAAGGTCCCGGAACACCTCCCGGCGTACCCGTGCGCAGCCTTCCTACGGCATCAAAAGTATTATAGTTTTGTATAATCAAAGGGGATGTCTGGGCAAAAGAGAGTACTCCTGCCAGGACAGATACAAGTAATGAGATCTTTTTCATAGTAATATAAGTTTATTGGATAACAAGATAAGTATAGACGTCTGTACCGGAAGTGATGGTAAACCATTTGGCGCTTCCGTAAGGTGGGGAGTCTACAAAATCAGGGGCTGTATTGCATGGCAGAGCTGTTTCTCCGATATCTCCGTTGAAGTAAGTCTCCGGCACAGAAGTTCCGGCATGATACATCTGATATTTGGACATAGACCATCTGGTGTTATTGGAAATAACGCCGCCTGGGATTAAACTGGGATGGCTCCACGGTCTTGGTGAAGCGGCAGAGCCTGCTGCCAGATAAACGTTCCAGGTAGAAACCGGATAACCGGAGGTAGAGAACTGGTCTCTGTAATTTTCATACTTGGCAGCAGCGCCCGCAGGCACGATGATCTCGTCGGGAACTTTTGAAATAACCATCGGGTAACATCCACCACCTACATTATTGTTGGCATAAAGAGATCCGTGGAAATCATAGTTCGTGGTGAAATTCTGAATAATCAGCGTTCCTCCCTGGGCATACGCCGTAGAAACGGAGCATATGCCGAGAAGCAGTAAAAACTTTTTCATGATTTATTGATCAGACTTTAAGTTTTTACGGATCTCGTCGCTCTTTTGCATGTAAATCTGGGTTGCCCAGACAATGATCTGGCTCATGTCACCACCGGTTTTTCTGGTGAGTTCAGCTTCTGTAACGCCGGAAGAAAGGATCAGTTCTTTAGATGCAGGAACCAGAAGTGCCTTTCTTCGGTCACTCAGTTCAGAGGTATTTCTCTTTTTTTCTTCCTCAGTAGGTCTGTTCTGCGGATCACCCAGACTTTTGAAAGCCTTGTCGAAATTCTCCATTTGCGGAGTTTTCATACTTTGTACGGTATTTACGGCTGTTCCTTCACTGTTGCAGGAAATAGTACTTATTATAGCGAATGCTGATAATAATAAATGTTTTTTCATAGCTAAAGTTTAATGATTGGTAGTTCTCAATTAATTTTTGATAAATGTATAAAAAAAAATGATATGAACAATAAATTATTCACATTTTGGTGTCTTTTAAGTTAAATTTATTTATCTATACTTAGCTATTGTGTAATATTTTACCGTTTAAATTTATTCACTTTCAAGTGTTTTCTTAGCTTCTGCCAGCCCGGATCTCTCTTTTTCACTCAGTTGTGGGTATTTCAGATCCATCTTTTCAAGCGTATCAATAATGATCTGTATAGCGGCTACTCTTGCAAACCATTTATTGTCTGCCGGAAGTACGTACCACGGAGCGTGATCCTTTGAAGTTTCATTGATGGCAGTTTCGTACGCTTCCATATATTGTGGGAATAATGCCCGCTCAGGAAGATCTCCGGTTGAAAATTTCCAGTTTTTCTCCTGCTCGTTGATCCGGTCCAGTAATCTTTTCTTTTGCTCGTCCTTTGAGACATTGAGAAATATTTTCACAATGGTGGTTCCGTTCTGTGCCAGATGTTTTTCAAAATTCCTGATGCTTTCGTATCGATTTTCCCAGAATTCAGCATCAAAATCCTCTACAGAAGACCATGTTTTTTCGCTGAGGTTATATTCAGGGTGGACTTTGCACACCAGAACGCTTTCATAATGGGACCTGTTAAAAATCCCGATCATTCCTTTTTGGGGAAGAGCCAGATAATGCCTCCACAGGAAATCATGGGAATATTCTCTGGAGCTGGGTGTTTTAAAGCTGGTCACATTACAGCCCTGCGGATTTACCCCTCCGAAAACATGCTCTATCAGGCTGTCCTTTCCTGCAGCATCCATAGCCTGGAGAATCACAAGCAGGGATTTGCTGCCGTCTGCGTAAAGCTTTTCCTGTAGTTCACGGAGTTTTTCTTTCTCCATCACCAGCAACTGCCCGCCTTCTTCTTTGGTCAGTTTTCCTTTATATTCGGTTGATACTTTTTTGATTGAAAATTTTCCTTTGATCAGGAAATCATCTGAGAAATTGGTGTCCATGTTTTTTTATATTTAATGATTGAAGAATTTAAAATTAAAAAATTGAGAGATTCAGAAATTAAAAAATTAAGGGAAAGTCTGCATTAACTTCTAAATCTGAATCTAATATCTAACTTCTAACCTCTAATTTCTAATATCTTATTTAAATGTAATAAAAAAACCGCCTCCAAATGAAGACGGTTCTTTTATTTTTAAAGTAGAGATTACTTCGCGGCTGCTTTTTTAGCAAGTTTAGCGGCTTTCTTTTCAGCTTTAGCTGCTGCTTTCTGTTCTTCAGCAGTCAACGGCTTTGGTTCCGGAGCATTAGCATCTACATTACCTTTGATGTAAATTACGCTTCTGCTGTTAGCTGGGTCATTAGAGAAAACCTCGATCATTTTGTTGAAAGGTCCGTTAAGAGTAGTGTTGTATCCTACTTTGATCTTAGCAGATTTTCCTGGCATGATCGGGTCCTGGCTGAACTCAGGAGTTGTACATCCGCAAGAAGGTTTTACATTAGAAAGGATCAAAGGCTTGTCACCAGTATTGGTTACTGTGAAAAATCTTGTACCGTCAGCACTTGGCTTGATCGTACCGTAATCAAAAGTAGTTTTGTCAAAAGTGATGGTCTGTGCAGAAGCCAGTGCAAATGTTCCAAATAATGCAATTCCTGCAATTAATTTTTTCATATTCTTGAATGTTAATATGTTTGTTAGATAAATTTTGAGAAACAAAGTTAAAAATTATTTTAATTCATACTTAAAATTTTTTTTCTTTAGCCTATTTTTGCAAGTTGTAAGCAAAAGAAATAGAATTTATGCAGATTTCAGAAAAGTATAATCCACAGGAAACAGAACAGAAGTGGTACAGCTACTGGATGGAGAACAAATACTTCCATTCAGAACCGAATGATAAGCCTCCATATACTGTGGTAATTCCTCCGCCCAACGTAACGGGGATATTACACATGGGACATATGTTGAACAATACCATTCAGGATGTTCTGGTCCGCCGTGCAAGAATGCAGGGCTTTAATGCCTGCTGGGTTCCGGGAACAGATCACGCTTCAATTGCCACTGAAGCCAAAGTTGTTGCTAAACTGAAGTCTGAAGGAGTCAATAAATCAGATATTACCCGTGAAGAATTCTTAAAACACGCCTGGGACTGGACCCACAAATACGGAGGAACTATTCTTGAACAGCTGAAAAAGCTGGGTTGCTCATGTGACTGGGACAGAACGCGCTTTACCATGGAAGACAAGCTTTCCGAGCAGGTGATCATCAGCTTTGTAGACCTTTATAACAAAGGATTGATCTACAGAGGCTACAGAATGGTGAACTGGGATCCGGAAGCGAAAACCAATATTTCCGATGAGGAAGTAATATTCAAAGAGCAGAACGGAAAACTCTATTTCCTGAAATATAAAATTGAAGGTTCGGAAGAATTCCTTTCGGTAGCTACTACACGTCCCGAAACTATTTTCGGGGATACCGCGGTATGTATTAATCCAAATGACGAAAGATATGCCCATCTGAAAGGTAAAAATGTAATTGTACCAATCGTTAACAGGATAGTTCCTATTATTGAAGATGAATATGTGGACATTGAATTCGGAACCGGAGCCTTGAAAATTACCCCTGCTCACGATACGAATGACTATGAGATCGGGCAGAAGCATCAGTTAAAAATGATCGATGCTTTAGATGATGACGGAAACCTGAATGAGTACGGACTTCACTATGCCGGACAAAACAGATTTGAGGTAAGAAAGCAGATTGCAAAAGAATTACAGGAAAAAGATCTTTTGCTGAAAGCAGAAGATTATGTAAATAAAGTAGGAACATCCGAAAGAACAGGTGCGGTTATCGAACCTAAAGTTTCGGTTCAGTGGTTCTTAAAAATGTCTGAAATTGCAAAGCCAGCTTTGGATGTTGTAATGGATGATGAGATCAAATTCTATCCTGAAAAATTCAAAAATACCTACAAGCACTGGATGGAAAACATCCGTGACTGGAATATTTCCCGCCAGCTATGGTGGGGACAGCAGATCCCTGCCTATTATTACGGTGAGGGAGAGAATGATTTTGTAGTTGCAAAAAATATCGAGGAAGCCTTAAACCTGGCCAAAGAAAAAACAGGAAACCAGAGCCTTACCATATCGGATCTTAAACAGGATGATGATGCTCTTGACACCTGGTTCTCGTCATGGCTGTGGCCAATGTCTGTATTCGATGGACTTCTGGATTCTGAAAATAAGGATATCAATTATTACTACCCAACGGCTGATCTGGTAACAGGGCCGGATATTATTTTCTTCTGGGTAGCCAGAATGATCATGGCAGGATTGGAATATAAAAAGGAAGTTCCGTTCAAAAATGTTTATTTCACAGGGATTGTAAGAGACAGTCAGAGAAGAAAGATGTCAAAATCTTTAGGAAACTCACCGGATCCGCTTGAATTAATTTCCGAGTTTGGTGCGGATGGAGTGCGGGTTGGGATTTTGTTAAGTTCTGCTGCCGGAAACGATTTGCTTTTTGATAAAGACCTGATGTTGCAGGGAAGGAATTTTGCAACAAAAATCTGGAATGCTTTCCGATTGATTAATATGTGGAATCATGAAGACAAACCGGCGAATGCTGCAGATACACAGACTATTGAATGGTTTGAAAACAAGCTTAATAAAACTATCGGCGAGATTAATGATCAGTTTGAAAAGTTCAGAATTTCAGATGCACTGCATTTAATTTATAAATTAATCTGGGACGATTTCTGCGGCTGGTATCTGGAAGCCATCAAACCAAATTATGGAGAAGGAATTTCAAAAGAAGTTTATCAGAAGACGATATATTTCTTTGAAGAATTAATGAAATTGCTTCATCCGTTTATGCCTTTCTTAACTGAAGAATTATGGCAGACTATTTCTGAGAGAAGCATTGAAGAGGCATTAATTGTGGCTCAGCAGAAAAAAGCGGAAGCATTTAATGAAGACATCATTAAGAACTTCGAAACTGCGGAAGAGATTATTTCCGGAATCAGAAACTACCGCCAGACCAAAGGAATTTCTCCAAGAGAAGCGGTGGAAGTGTACACCGGTGCTTCAGCATTTGCCAATGAGGCCGTGATCAGAAAGCTGGCCAATGTTGCTGAAATTCATTTCGGTGAAAAGACTGATAAGCCAAGCTTTACTTTCCTGGTTGGAGCCAATGAAGTTTCTATTCCTTTAAGCGAAAACCTGGATTTAGCGGAAGAGAAAAAGAAAACGGAAGAGGAAGTAGCTTATTTAAAAGGATTCCTGATCTCTGTAGAAAAGAAACTTTCAAATGAAAAGTTTGTTGCCAATGCTAAGCCTGAGGTGGTAGATGCAGAACGCAAAAAACAGAAAGATGCGCAGGATAAAATTGCTATTTTAGAAGAGAAACTGAAAAGTTTGTAATGAACTTTAAAGATAAAGTTGGGACTTTTAGGGTCATTAGTAGTTTTACAATCAGGCGGAAAAAAGAGTTTTATCTTATTGGAGAACTGCTGGATGGAAGTATGAAAGAAAATAATTATATAAATATTGTTTTAAATTCAAGTTTGGCAATATCTGTTAAAATTACTTCCACAGAAAATATTGAAATGGCTAATGACCCTAAAATCTATCAGCTTTTGATTATTGAAAGCCCGGAAGATGAAATGAACGATATTCTATTTTGTCAAAATGTAGGGAATGAAAATGTATACATCACATTGAGTGGTGAGGACTAATTAAAATTAAGATGACACACCTGGAAAATATAAAAAAACTATTCTCAAAAAACTTCGTGGAAAGCCCATTACTGGAAAGCTTCGAAGTTGGGAAACTCTACCTTTCAAGTGGAAAGCTGGTCGCCTGTGATCCTTTGATCACCAATGATATGCTTCCGTTTTCTACAGAATTTCCGAAAGGGAATTTTTCTGTTTTGCTGCATAAGGAAAGAGAAAGCAACTGTGTAGCCTATGCAGAGGTTATTTTCAGTAACCATGCGGTTTCAGAGTGGAAAATGGCCGTTACGGAAGGTCAGGATGTGAAAGATCTTGCCGAAGAAGAAGTATTCGGATATCCGGTGGAAAGCGGAATGGGATGCCTAATGGATGTAGACACCCAAAACAGCCTGAACGAGCTGGAAAAAAGACTGTACCACAGCAAAGGTGCAGATTTCATGGGAATCTATGAAGAATTTTTCCACGACTATTTCTTTGATGAAAAAGGAGCCATAGATCAATATGCTTTTCTAAAGCCGGCTGATAATCATCCGGGCACTATCTTCGCTTTTGAGACCGGTTACGGGGAAGGTTTTTACGCCAGCTACATCGCGTATGACAAAGATCACAAGCCGGTGAAGATAATTACAGAATTTATTGAGATAAGTTAATTAAATTATTTATTTTTGGGATCAGGTTTCCTTAAATGTATTATATTAGACCAACATAAAACACCAATGAATTTCTCATCAGAACAACCCAAAATAATAGTAGTAGGCAGCTCCTCAATAGATCTTGTCTTAGAAACCGAAAAAATTCCCCAATCCAATGAAACGGTTTTGGCCGTCAATTCAGACAGCTATTTCGGAGGCAAAGGAGCCAATCAGGCGGTAGGAACCGCAAGACTGGGGGCCAGTGTTTATTTTATCGGATGTGTGGGGATGGATCCTCTTGGGCAGCAGATCATGAGAAATCTGGTAGGGGAAGGGGTGAATGTAGGCTTCGTCCACGAAACTGATGCAGAGTCTACCGGAACAGCTTATGTAACAACGAGTCATGGAAATGCCGCTATTGTGGTGGTTCCTGCCGCTAATAAAAGGCTGAGCATACAGCATGTGGAAGACGCAGACCGCTATTTTCATAGTGTGGACCTGATCCTTGTTCAGCTTGAAGTAGCGATGGAGGTTGTAGAATACTCCATCAGAAAAGCCAAAAAATATGGTAAAAAAGTGGGGCTTTATGCTTCGCCAGCCATGAGAATACATGAAGGAATTATTGATAATGTAGACTTTATCGTGACGAAAAGCAGTGAGCTTCATACGGTTTTCGGTGAAGAACAAAGGGAGGAGATCCTTAAAAAATACTTTAATAAAGTGTTTGTAAGGGATGATACCAACTCTACGATCTATTTTGACGGAACTGAAATGAAGTATTACAGAAATGATAAGGATGAAACCGTTTACAAAATGGGGATGGGAGATGCCTTTACTTCAGGATTTGCCATAGCGCTCTGCCATGGAAATTCTATCGAGGATTGTGTGAAATTCGGAAATGAAGTTTCTTCAAGGGTTTCCGGAGGAAAAGGATCACAAACAGGGCTTCCTAGAATGTCCGATTTCTTTTCCTAAAGCTATTTGCCACATATCGAAAAGCAGAAACTTAACATAAAAATATAAGTAAAATCTCCACTTTTATAGTGGATTTTTTATTTTCATCTTATGGAAAAACGGGAACTCATTACAAAAGACCATGTACCTCTTGCGGTTCATCTTTTCAGACCGGAGAACAGTAACGGAAAGCTGCTGCTGATCAATTCTGCAACCGGAGTGAAGCAGCATGTGTATTTCTCGTTTGCCCAATTCTTTTCAGAACATGGGTTTACGGTTATTTCGTATGATTATAGGGGAATCGGGCTATCGAAACCTGAAAATATGAAAGGTTTCAGGGCGTCCATGAGGATTTGGGGTTCTGAAGACTATAAAACAGTAACACAATACATCAAAAAAGAATTTCCGGAATATAAAAAGTATTGTCTTGGGCACTCCGTGGGCGCGTTAATCCTTGGAATGAACGAAGATTCTGACATCTTTGATGAATTTATTTTCGTGGGAACACAGAATGCGTTTGTAGGAAACCTCAAGTTCCGGACAAAAATTGAAGCGTATTTGGGTTTTGGAATTGTTCAGCCGCTAACTACCGGATTATTAGGGTATTTCCCGGCTCAGTGGTTCGGTTTGGGAGAAATTCTTCCAAAAAATTGCGCATATGACTGGAGAACCTTAATTTTAAACAGGAAATCTACCAACAGGCTATTGGAAAAAATAGATGACTATTCTAAAAATCTGACACAGAAAGTCTTTGTGATCCGGGCAGAAGATGATGTATGGCTGACTGAAAAAGGAGTATTAAGCCTTTTAAACAATACCTATCCTAATCTTAAACCTTCATACAGACTGGTAAAGACCTCCGAG
Source organism: Chryseobacterium phocaeense (assembly GCF_900169075.1). Classification (NCBI taxonomy): domain Bacteria; kingdom Pseudomonadati; phylum Bacteroidota; class Flavobacteriia; order Flavobacteriales; family Weeksellaceae; genus Chryseobacterium; species Chryseobacterium phocaeense. The sequence continues at coordinate 2,989,917 of NZ_LT827015.1, read as the reverse complement.
TCTGATAAAAAAGAGATCGGTCATATCAATTTTTTTAGAAGCTATAACAAAAAACTCTGGAACATTATTTTAAACGAACTGAAAGATACATGAAAAATACGATCGAAAACACCGTAGCATTTGTAAAAGAAAAACTGGAAGGAGCTGAAGCAGGGCATGACTGGTATCATATTGAAAGGGTATGGAAACTTTCAAAAAAAATTGCGGCAACAGAAGACTGTAACCAGGAAGTCGTAGAGCTTTCCGCGCTGCTTCATGACATTGCAGATCCGAAATTCCATAATGGTGACGAAACCATCGCCCCAAAAATAGCCAGAGCATTTCTGGAAGAACAGCAGATTTCCGAAGAAGTTATAGAAAAAGTTTTATTTATTATTAAAAATATTTCGTTTAAAAACAGAGGCGAAGCTCCTGCAGAACTACCGGTTGAGCTTAAAATCGTACAGGATGCCGACCGTATAGATGCCATTGGTGCTATTGGAATAGGAAGGACATTCAATTTCGGAGGCTTTAAAAATAACCCGATGTATGATCCTGAAACCCAGCCCAGCCTGAATATGTCTAAAGATGAATACAAAAAATCCAACGGGAGTACTATTAACCATTTCTACGAAAAACTCCTGCTTTTAAAAGACCTGATGAATACAGCTAAAGGAAAGGAGCTGGCCCAGGAAAGGCATGATTATATGCTGGGATTCCTTGATCAGTTTTACAAAGAATGGAATGTTGATTAGCGAAACCTTAAGGCTGGAGACAGGAAGAGGGAAGTTAGAAGTTCTATCAGACGTTAACATTAAACAACAAGCTTAAAATTTGATGTCACAATTTGGAAAAATTGATAATACTATCGTAAAGTTCCGTCTTTGGACTTCAATAACGTCCGGCTTCCCTCTTCCAACTTCCTAATAATATTATTAAACAGAATGCTTCATCCGGACTCGGGTGAAATCAGTATCTTTGCAGTATGGTATTTATCATTTTTGTCATCTTCTGGGCTTGTGTTCTTTCTCTGGTTTGCTTCAAAGTAAAATCAGGAAGGATGGCAAAATGGGCGAAACTGTTTCGCATTGTCACCATGATCTTTTCTATCTCCTTTTTTACGTACTGGTTCATCAAAAAAAGTGCGGTAGGCTTTGTCGATAATTCAGTGGGACTGCAGGTGGTGAATAAGCTTCCGCAGACCCTTGATTTTTACCTTATCAAAGTGGATACGGGAAAAGACGGCAATCTGGAACCAAAACATATCGGTAAAATCCGTCCGGAATATTACAGGATAGAATACCTTAAAATGGATAAGTCCGAGGAATACTGGATCATAGGATATCTTGGAAAGAATATGGTGTATTTCTCCCAGCATGCAGTTCCCAACAAAAATATTGACCAGATTGTAGAAGTTAACAACTACATCAACCAGAGTGTGAAACTTTCCGGAACTGCCAAAAAGACCGTAGATGCCTATAATTACGAAAATTCAAAACTGGGAATCTGGATCTGCCTTGATTTTCTGCTTATTTTTCTTAATCTTGCCCTGCTGCTTCGAAAAGAAAGACGTAAATCAGCAGCAGGTAATGAGTAACACGAAATTACTTATTACCCATTACTCATTACTTATTTATTTAAGGATAGTCCAGGATATGCATTATCTGCTCCTTGAGTTCTTCAGGACAGCTTTTGATCAGCTTATCTTTATTTTGTTTACTGATCTCATGAGGTTTCAGCCATTCTGTGCGGTTGGCACTCAGGCTGTGATTATCATAGACCCTTTTTATTCTGTGATCTTCGTAAAATGTATATTCATCGCCCAGCCAGTTGCTTGCAATGCTTATTGTGCAAATTTCTTTTTCCATGACATCTTGTATTTTAAGCACTGTCATTCATATGATGAATAGCAGTATTCCCTAAATTACTAATAATTTTCCATAAAAGCTACTTTTTAAGAAGGTTTTTGGAAGATTTATGAGAAAATGCAGCTTTTTTTTACAAGGCTTAGAATAAGGTTCCGTTATTGTCAGTAGCCATTTGCGGGACATGGAGATCCGTTTTCCATTCCTCATTCATTTTTTTTATAAAATAAGCGGAAAGCAGTGGAGACGCTTTTTCAATGTTCTGGTGAACGAAGAAATAAATATTTTGTACTCCTTCTTTTTTCCATTTTGTCAGACGTTCCATCCAGTCGTCCAGTCTTTCATAATCACTTTCAGCATTGGCACCTACGTAGCGGACAAATGCATGGGGAGTGGTAAGCCGCATATGAAGCATATCCCTTCTTCCGGCTGTGTCTACAATAATGTTGGTGATGTTATGCGCTTCAAAAAGTTCACAGGTTGTATTGAATATTTCCTCATCTGTAAACCATTCGGTATTTCTGAGTTCAATGGCCAGGGGAACTTCTTTTGGCCAGTCTTTCACAAATTTTTCCAGCCTGTCATAATCTTTAGGTTTGAAATTATCATGAAGCTGCAAAAACGCCATCCCAAGTTTCTGGTCAAAGTTCATTACAGCAGAAGCAAAGCTCGTTACCGGTTCAGTTACATCTATCAGCCTTCTGAAATGCGAAACCGTATTGGTGATTTTTGGGAAGAATTTAAAATGGTCGGGCGTTTTTTCTTTCCATACTTCCACCTGTTCCGGGGTAGGCATTCCGTAGAAAGTAGCATTCAGCTCAATAGAATTAAATTGTTTGGCGTAATAGGTCAGTTCGTCCTTTGTTCCTTTGGGATAAAATCCTTTAAGGTCGGTTTTATTCCATTTTGCGCAGCCTATTGAAATATTTTCCAGTCCTTTTGTATTCTGATTTAAAATTTCTTTGGTTCTGGAATGATCTTTAGGAAGCGTAAAATCTATTTTTGACGGGTCTTCTACTTGTCCGAATTTCATATCTGAAAGTTTTTGGGATTAAATGAGTAGAACAAATATAAAACAAAAACCATAGATGATTCTATGGTTTTGTGTTCTAAGTTTTTGTAATTAAAGAATAACTGCAGCTATTTTTTTATCAGGATTCAATTATTATTCTTTTATAATTTTTCCCGTAACTTCTGTGGTACCGGTTTTTATGTTCACAATATAGCTTCCGGCCGGATGTGCCGAAAGATTAATTCTAACCACTTCATCATTGAATTCCTGATTGAAAACAATTCTTCCCTGGGTATCGAAAATTTTTACATTTTTTAAAGGGTCCTCAGATTTTACAGTCATAAAATCTTTTACAGGATTGGGAGCAATGGTGATTCCGGTCTTTTTAATATCGTTCTTTTTAGCTGCTAAAAAATTTCCGCAATTGGTAGTAAATGAAATATCGGGATACATCGCCTGAACATCATTCAGCTGGGCATTATCTACACAAACTGAAAGGTTACTGTTGTAATTCATAAAATCAAATCCCTCTTCAATGGAGCCGTTTCTAGCATTAACAGAAGTGAGATTGGGCATATTCCATAAGGTCATATACTGAAAAGCAGAAGCACCTGAAAAATCCAGCTGGGTAATTTGCGGGCAATTATTAAAATAAGCACTTTTTAACTGGGTATTGGCGGTTGTATTCACCTGTGAGATCAGTGGCAGAGACTGAAGACCGATATATTCCAGATTCGTATTATGGGTAACATTCACAGAAGGAAGAAAATCATTTCCATAAAGGTCTAATGAAGTTAAAGCCGTACAGTCGTTTGTGTTTAAAGCATTGATTTTAGTGAATTGAACGGTGATTTCCTTTAATCCGGTACATTGCTGGAGATTAATAGTGTGCAGTTCCGGGAAAATTCCGTCACTCATCGGTGCATAATAGCCAATGGATAATTTCTGTAAGCCCGGGCAGTTCTGAACATCCAATACTTTTAGATCACTGTTATTTCGGAAAACAAGGTTCGTCAGGGCAGTACAGTTTTTAGCAATGATATTCTGGAGGTCATTATTTCCCTGGGCTCCCGGCGATTCAAAACGGTCTGCTTTTAAAGTATGCAGATGGGGAAGGTTACTTACATTGATCGTGCTCATATAGCCGCAAGTACCTGTAATGTCAATATCCTGAAGCGCTGCTGCGGCACCGAAGTTTACCGTATTGGTGACTGGCTGGTTAAATGCTTTTAAGATTTTAAGTTTTGGAAGGCCCGCCAGATTAAGCGAGGTCAGGTTTCCGAAAAACACTCCTCCTGTGGTACTGTAGATATTCCGGTTGTAAAAAGCACAGTCAAGCTCTTCCAGATTGACCAGTCCTGCATTGGTAAAATCAATGGAGGGAACATTCAGGCCTTTTATTTTTTTTAGATTCGGGCAGCTGCTTATATTGGCTGAAGAAAAGAATCCCCCTGCGCTGTAATAATGATCTGTGTCAGCTACTATTTCCTGCAGGTTTGGGCAGTTGGCGATTGTAAGATCCACATTCATATTGTAGGTCTGGTTCCCCACTGGTCCGCTGTTGCCATCCACCAGAATTTTAGTTAATGAAGTCATGTTCTGAAAGTGGAGTTTGCTCAGCAGAAAAGATGAGTTGGTATTGACCGAGGTTATGCCGCTGCAGTTCTCCATATAAAGCTCTTTAATGGTTTTCCCGCTCAGCACAATATTTCCGGTGAGTTGAGGACAGTTGTTAAATCTTAGGGTGATTCCGGTATTAAAGTTATTGCTGATTCCTGACAGAAACTGATTAATATCCTGTATTCCGGAACAATTATTAAAAGAGAAATCAGGGGAAACGTACTGTGTGGTTCCTGTATGGTCAGTAAAAACGCCGGTTCCCGTGTAAATTACCTTTTTGATTGTAGAATTGTTAACAAACTGAATGGTTGCAGACTTGGAATCATAGATGTACAGTTCCTCTACATGAGTGAAAAGCAGTGCATCGGTAACGGTATCGGGAATATTGCTGTAGGTAGCGGTTCCGTTTACTTTTACGGTTAAGAATCTCACCTGCTGCGCTTCCGAAAGCTGTATTTCTCCATCGCCGTTGGTGTCCACTGCAATTGGGTTTCCACCGGTATTTTTAGCAATATTATTGCTGGCGCTGGAACTTAAGATTAAAGCTTTAAAATTGGAATCGCTGAAATTTAGATTCTGAGTGTAGGCCACAGAAAAACAGCCTACCGAGAGGGCAAGAATAAATTTTTTCATTGTTTGTTTTTTAGTGATTAAATTCTATTTCTAAACTTGGTGAATTGAATTTAATTCTACAAATGTAATTTTTTTTTGGATTTTATTCTAATTTTTATGAACTATTTGATATAGAATAATATCGGTGTAGGCGTTTCGGCGCAAAACCTTCTTTATGAATCAGGGAAAAAACAAAAAACCATAGAAATTTCTATGGTTTTATGCTATATTTTGTCGTGTGGAATTATTTTACACCTTGCGTTACCATTCTGTTGGAAATAACGGAATAGATACATCCGGTAGTTTTCAGATTAACCGTAATGGTTCCGGGAACAGATCTGTAAGCAGTATCACCGTACGGTTCAATAATTTTTCCGTTAGAATCCTTTACCGTTCTTCCTTTTATCGAGTAAGTCATGGTAGCAGTTCCCGTAAATCCGCTGGAAGGGGTGAAGGTAACAATCCCGTTAGATTTATTATAGGTCCATGTTCCCTGTGGCGTTACTTTCCTTCGGTACAGGGTAAGGTCTGTATCACTTGTTTTTGTAAAACTGAATGTGGAATAATCAATATTCGTATTACTGCCGGTAGGCGGTGTCGTTATGCTGATAGGGCCTTTGTAGGCAATATCATTACTGAAAACCGGAATATTGACCGGCTGAAATTTACAGGTTGAAGCCACATCATTATTGCTTACAGCCGAATACGGAAGGGTAAGCTTTACATTTCTGATAATATGCTGCTGGAAAGCGCCTCCTGTTGCTGCGGCAAAACCAAGTTTCAAAACAGAAGGTACCGTTGCATTCAGCGTATGGTTTGTTGCTGTTCCTTCCGTATCCGAAGTATTAAAATCACTCGTCTGAGGATTGGCATTTTCAGTATAAGGTATCGAGGTTTTGTAATGATAATAATTAATTACGTTAATGGGGGTGCCGTTTTGGGTTGTCTGGATATCCACTTTGATGTCAAACCCGTCCGTTGTCGTAGGGCTTGTAAAATGCGGAATCAGATCAAGATATACCTTCCTGAATTCTCCGGCATTGTTTCTCAGATCAAATGTGGACGCAAGTGTGTTTGAAGTCGCGGCATAGCTTCTGTCTGTCTGAAGAATTCTTCCCACTGTCCCCGAATTGCTTAAGGTAGTTCTGGTGGCCAGAACCGGATATCCTGTGAATCCTGCCCCTAGCCCTGTGGTATTGATGGCTGCGCCTCTGGCTCCCCTTAAAGTCACATGGCTGGCTGCCTGGCTCCAGGTTACTCCGGATATCCCGTTTATCCTGGATTCTCCCTGAAAACGCTTGGATTTAAAATTCCCGAACTCATCCAGGGCAATACCAAGATAAGCTCCTGACAGACCTTGTCTTCTTTGAGAGGCATAGGTGTCTTTCGTTCTGTTGTAGGAATATCCTATCCCGGCACCCGGGGCACCGATTGTAGGACTGGTAACGGCTCCATCATAAAGAAAGAATGATAAACCGTCTCCATACGTACCTCCCAGTGCGGTTCCGTTTTTCATGTCATATTCAAATTCAACGTGCAGCCCGTTTACCGAAGTAAAGGTTCTTCCGTTGATAAACAAACCTCCGAACTGGCCTGAACTGGCGGGAGTAAGCTGTACCCCTGTAGCGGTATGCGACGCATTTCCCTGTATCGTAAGCTCCGATGCCGATGAAGCATTCATCAGCGAACTTGAATAGGAATAAAAGCCGTAAATACTGGCCACTTCAGTGCTGTCTGTCTGTGCATACGCAAAATGGGTAAGCAGGGTGAAAACCAGGCTCATCAGAGACAGCCCTTTATAATTATTTTTCATGGCTGCTTATTTTACAACAAATACAATGTTGATGAATGACGCTGATGTAGCATTAGATAGCACATCGTAATTCAATACACCGGTGTTGCTGATGCTGTTGATTTTGAAAACAGCAGCATCATAACCCGTTACATAATAATGCAGGTCCGTTGCATTCGGAAAGAATGGAATAGAAGCCGGAGCAGATGCACTTCTTGCATTTGCCGGTACATTCGAGAACTGGTTTTTATACAGGGTGTATAAGTCTTTTGTCTGTCCTGTTGCAGTCGTTGTTGTGTCAAAAACTACACTCGGCATGTAGAAAAACTTAGCTACATACGGAGAAAGACATACCCAGTCCGGTGCTGCAGGTGTTCCCACATTCTGGCTGATACATTTCTTGTTCGTGTCAAAAATAACAAGTCCGGTAGCCGGATTGGTGACTGATGAAAGATTGCTGACTCTTGGTAAAAGAATTCCTTTTGAGGTACTTGTAATGTCTAAAATGGAACTTTGGTCAGGTGTAGTTGTGTTTATACCAACCTGAGCGGTAATGGAACAAAAAGCCATCACCAAAATTAAGGTAATAATTCTGTACATTTCGAAATAATTTTTTTTGTGTGTTTGTTCTATTAACAAAATTCCTGCCAACAGAAAATTAATTGTTAAATATGTGTCTTTTATTTATTTTATAATATAATCAGTGATTTTTAATAGCTTATTATCTTATATAATTTTTTATTGTGTTTAAATTCATCATGCAGTGATTTGTATAGGTGTGTTTTGTGGGTTTTTGGTAGTGAATATCGTGTTTTGTGTTTGTTTAAATGTATTGTGTTTTTATTAATTATTATCCATAAATAAAAATATTATTAATTTATATTTTTAATAAAAAAATAATATATGTAGTAAATTTCAAACAAATGTAATTAAAAATTTGATAAAATTATACTTAAAATGCCTGTCAAAGGCGCTTGATTCACTGTTTAGGGAGTGGATGCTTTGTATTCTACGTGATAACGTACGTTTAAGAGAAAAATAATTATTGATGCCTAAATGTTAAAATTTGTTAAATTTTTTTTACCCTTTATTTTCCTGTGCTTTTTGATCTTTTTGGATGATTAAACCTTGTGAATCAATATTTTTTCTGTAAAAAGTCCGGTAGAATTTGAAAATCAAGGCCACAATAAATAGCTGTGGCCTTGAGAATATGTTGTTTTATTGTCCGAGATATACGAACATATAAGCCGAAAGGTATTTTGGCTGCAGGTTCAATGGGGTATTTGATCCTCCGGTAGATACAGAAAATGTATGGGAGTGGTCTCCTGCAGAGGATGTGGTAGAAGTGTTCGAATCGTTATCCACAACCGTTCTGGTGCTTCCCCCTTCTGCACTGGCTGTTACACCACTTGCCCTGTCATTATAAGTGTGGTTGTGACTTCCGGCACTTACTGTGGTGGCATTATAGGTAACATTCGGAAGATTAGCCTGGGCAAGAGTTACGCTTGTGCTTCCACCGGTTGTTCCCAGGGTTTCAGATCCAGATCTGGATTTTAGATATCGGTCTGTGCTGTCAGGCAACGTTGTAGAAAACCCGAGTGCTGTAGCTCTGGCCTGTACAGCTGCAGGAAGCGTAGAAATGGCTCTTCCGTTAAGCAGATACCAGCCGTCATGATCCGGAGCAGTGCTGCTGTATTTGATGTCACCCGTGTTGGGAAGCTGTACTTCCAGTCTGCTCCAGGAAGTCCCGTCATTATAATAAAATCCCGGCGTTACTCCTGTTAATGCTGTAGTCGTTGTGTTCGTGTTGTATACGGTCATTCCCGCAATGTGGCTGGGAAGCGGGCTTGCATTGTTTGTGGCGGTAAGGGCTACCTTCGGCATCAAAAGTCCTTTGTTTTGATCTTTTGAATACAATTCCAGAACGGCCTGCGTATTGGGTACAGGAGTCGGGGAGGTACCGGCTGTAATAAGAACCTGTGCATTCAAACCATTGAAAGCAGCAAGCAGCAATATGATATAATTGATTTTTTTCATTTTGTTGTTTTTATTTTCCTAAATAGATGAAATACTGCACCACCATATGTTTAGGGTACTGGGCAATAGGCGTACTGCTTCCTCCGCTGGCTACGGAAAAAGTATGGTTGTGGTTTCCGGCGGTACCGGTTGTTCTGGTTTCTGTGTTAATGGTTCTTGTAGCAGAAAGACTTCCCGCATTAAAATTCCAGTAATTAACTCCCCTGTTGGTATAGCTGTGCGTGTGGGCTCCGTTTGTGCTGGTATTGCCGGTGAATGTAAGATTCGGAAGATTGGCCTGGGAAAGGGTGTATGAGTTGGTTCCTCCGGTTGCAGCTACTGCTTCGGATGTATTTTTCCCTTTTAAGATCCTGTCAGCTGTATTGGGCAATGCAGTTGAAAAACCTAGTGTGGATGCGTTCGTTTGTGCCAAAGCTGGCAGAGTGGATGTATTTCTTCCGTTCATCAGATACCATCCTTCGTGATCAGTACTGACCATACTTGATTTGATGTCTCCGATCTTTGGAATATTTGTGTTGATGGACATCAGGACCCATTTGGTTCCGTCATTGTAATAGAGGCCGGGAATGACATTATTAGGTGCTGTTCCGGCTGTAGCGGTGTTGTATACCCATATACCTTCCGTGTGGGCGGTAAGCGGGCTTGCAGACTGCGTGGAGGTCAATGAAATGGTATTCATTAGAAATCCTTTATTACTGCTGTTTAGTTCTAGCACTGCAGAATTGGATGGATTTGGAGTCCCTATACCAACCTGAGACCTTACAATCGAAAAAAATAAAATTCCGATCAATGTGTTTACATAATTTTTCTTCATAATCAGCTTCCTAAATAAATGAATACGTTAGTGATAATGTTGTTCGGAACAAGGTTGACAGGCTGGCTGCTTCCTCCCAGAGAAAAAGACAGGGTATGTGTATGGGCTCCTGAGTTTTCGGTATTCGTGTCGATGCTTGCTGTATTGGAAATAGGGTTATTATTTCCACTAACTACAGATGCCACCGTTGTTGGGTTATCCGTATACGTATGGGAATGGTTTCCTGTCGTATTTGTTGTTCCTGAAAATGTGAAATTCGGAAGATTGGCCTGGCTGAGTGTGAAAGAATTCACTCCTGCAGCAGTACCGGGGCTGTCCGGTCCGTTGGTGTTCTTTAAATACCGGTCTGAAGCATCTGGAAGATTGGTACTGAAGCCTAATGCAGCAGCTCTGGCCCGTGGGTTTGCTGCTAATGTGGTTACAGCTCTTCCGTTCAGAAGATACCAGCCATTATGATCAGCACTTTGGAATCCGTTTTTAATATCTCCGGTCTGCGGAGTTTTGGTGGTCATTTTAATCCATCGGGTTCCGTCGTTGTAATATAGCCCAGGGGTTACATTGTTGGGAGAAGTTCCGGCCGTAGCGATGTTGAACACAATCATTCCCGCAGTGTGGGAAGTCATCGGTGCTGCGTTGTTCGTCGCCTGCAGGGCCACTCTTGTCAGCAGAAAACCTTTATTGTTTGCTGCACTTTCAAGATGCAGAACACTTTCCATATTAACAGCGCCTGATGAATTTGAGATTTTAACCTGTGCATTTGTGCTTAGAGTAGGATATAACAGCAATATAAGCAATATATTACCGCCTAATATTTTTCTCATAAAGTGAAGTTTGAAATAATTTTTTACAAATATATTGAATTTTAATTTATAATATTGCCTGATAATCAATGATATAGGGTTTTATTTTCACTGTTTAGAGAATAAGGAATTCATATTTTCTGTATTGATGGTGTTTGGCTGAATAATGATTTTTGTAAACGGCAGATTAAAATTTTATTAAAATTTTTTTTTAACAAAAAAAACACGCTTAAAAAGCGTGTTTTGTGGTACTATACTGAGTTTATTATTAGCGGATTCTACGCCTCGCAAGCAGAGCATGTCACAAAGTTGACCATCATTTCTTTGGAAACGGAAGAACTTCTTTGGTAGTAAAGGGTTTTTACTCCTTTTTTCCATGCTTCAATATAAAGATAGTTCACATCTTTCACAGGCATCGTAGAAGGAATCTGTAAGTTCAGCGACTGAGCCTGATCAATGTATTGCTGTCTCTGAGCCGCCTGAGAGATAATTTCCATTGGAGAAATCTCTTTAAATGTTTTGAATACTGCTTTCTCCTCGTCTGTAAGCTCTTTCAGGTGCTGTACGGAACCGTGGTTCAGCATAATTGTTCTCCAGGTTTCCTCGTTATCAAGGCCTTTTTCTTCCAGTAATTTAGCCAGGTATTTGTTCTTACGCATAAAGTTTCCTTTAGCAAGACCGGCTTTATAATAGTTGGACGCAAACGGCTCAATTCCCGGAGAAGTCTGTCCTAAGATGGCAGAACTTGAAGTGGTAGGAGCAATCGCCATGGTTGTGGTATTTCTCAGTCCATACCCTTTTAGTAATTCCGGCTCTCCATAGATATTGGCAAGCTCTCTTGAAGCGGTTTCTGCCTGTTCTTTGATGTGTCTGAAAGCTCTTGCATTGAACTGGGTTGCTTCAAAGCTTTCAAATGGAATCATATTTTTCTGTAAATAAGAATGGTATCCTAAAACTCCCAGTCCAAGCGCTCTGTGACGCAAAGCGAAGTTTCTGGCTCCCTGCAGGTAGTAATTTCCTTCAGTTTTTTCTATGAATTCCGTTAAAACGGCATCCAGAAAGTAAACGGCCAGTTTTACAGCGTCAGTATCTTTCCATTCGTCATATAATTCCAGGTTCATGGAAGACAGACAGCAGATAAAAGATTCTTCTCTTGTGGAAGGAAGCATGATCTCGGAGCAAAGGTTACTCGCATTGACAGGCATTCCAAGGTCTTTGTACACCTGAGGCTTGTTTCTGTTTACATTGTCGGTAAAGAAAATATAAGGAAGACCTTTCTGCTGGCGGCTTTCAAGCACTCTGGCCCAGATCTTACGTTTGTCCATATCCCCATCAATCATATCCTGCATCCAGTAATCAGGAACGCAGATTCCGGTAAACAGGTTCTGGATCGGGCTTCCGATATCTTTAATAGATAGGAATTCTTCGATATCACCATGGTCAATATCCAAATAAGCAGCAAAAGCACCTCTTCTTACTCCCCCCTGAGAAACTACATCCATAGCCGTATCGAATAATTTCATGAACGAAACCGCTCCTGAAGATTTTCCGTTATCGGTTACGGCTGTTCCCCTGTTTCTAAGTTCTCCGAAATATCCTGATGTTCCGCCACCGATCTTCGTCTGCATAATCACTTCACCCATTTTGTGGGTAATTCCTTCAATGCTGTCCGGGATGTGTACGTTGAAACAGGAAATAGGAAGACCTCTTTGGGTTCCCATATTAGCCCATACAGGAGATGAGAAACTGATCCATCCTTTGGTGATCATTTCTTTGAAAGCGGGCTGTAATTCCGGCTTGTATAATTTTTTTGCTGCGGCGGTAGTAATCCTGTCGATGGCTCCGTCTACAGTTTCCCCTTTCAGCAGGTAGCCTCTGTTCAGCATCTGCTCAGACTCTTCATTGAGCCACCATATATTTGAATTTTGCTCTTCCATAGATGTTATATTTTCGAATTCCGGAGCTGTGTTTATACTCCGGAATTTTGTTGCTTTTATATTGATTGTAATATTTCCACTTTGTGCGTGCCGTTCAGCCCGCTTTCGTCTCTTAGCCGTTGAAATTCTTTAAAAGACGGTACATTTAAAACCTCATGCTGAACCTCTTCGTTGATGTAATTTGAATAATGTAAAAAGGTAACGCCGTCTTCCTTCAGATACACCTTATATTCAAATGTTTCCTGATCAAGGTTTTTAAAATCATCCAGAAACGTTTGGATATGGGTTTTGTTTTCTGAAACGTATTCGGGTTTTACGGTGTAGGTTACAATTACATTAATCATATTTATATTTTATGTACGATCTTTTAGATAATGAAGTAAACAGTCAAGATTAGTATTCTTGTTTTCAATTAAAAAATTTAAATAATCTTCTTCATCTAAGTCTTCTAAAAAACCATTATATTTTTTCCTATAAAGATCTTCGATGCTTAGCGTATCATGAATTGAGTCAATTTTATGGACTTCCCAGCCTTTTTTTTCAAATTCTTGTATCCTGATTTCCTTCTCTTTTTTATAATTTTTATAGATGATTTCTATTCCAATTCTTGAGAAAGGGTTTCCGAAGTTTATAAAGCTATTTCCAATTGGGTAGAAAGGAAATAACCAGACTCCAACACTTTTTATTTCTGAAAATACATCCCTTTGAGGTTTATCTAAAACGCTAATCCAATCTTCATGCTGAAATGAAAGTTTTTTCGAACCATTCATTGAAGAATTATGAAAATCCTGTTCATAACCCTTTCTGATTTTTTTAAAATTAACTTCCATGTCTGTTTCCATTAAAACAAATCGTTCGCTGTAATACTCTTGTCGTGCTTCGTATAATCTACCGGTCTTTTAGCGAAGAAATCATCCATGGAGTTCGCGAACACTTCTTCTTCGAACCATACCATCGGGCGGTATTGTTCAGGAGAAACATTGTAGCGGGTTTCCATATTGATTTTCTTTAAGCTGTCGTCTACACGGTATTTCATGAAGTTCAGAAGGTCTTCTTTTGAGAAAACGCTTAATTCTCCAAGTTCGAAGATCCAGTCAAGGATTTCACCCTCCAGTTCAATAGACTGATCTACCAAAGTATAGATGTCTTCAATATCAGAATCGCTCAGGAGGCCAGGCTGTTCTTCACGGATTTTGTTGATCAGGTAGATTCCTGCATTGGCGTGGATCTGTTCATCTACGGAAGTCCAGGCGATGATATTGGAAACATTTTTCATAAATCCTTTGAATCTGGTGAAGGAAAGGATGATGGCAAACTGTGAGAAAAGTGATACGTTTTCAATCAGGATGCTGAACAATAAAAGAGAAGAAACGTATTCCTTTGGCGTAGTGGAATTGGCGTGCTTCAGAACATTTGACAGGAAGTCAATTCTCTTTTTCACGGCAGGAATTTCTACAACGTGATTAAATTCTTCATTATATCCTAAAACCTCTAACAGTCGGGAATAAGCTTCCGAGTGGCGGAATTCACATTCTGCAAAAGTAGCTCCAAGCCCGTTAAGTTCAGGTTTTGGCAGGTGGTTGTATAGGTTTCCCCAGAATGTCTTTACGGACACCTCGATCTGTGCAATCGCTAAAAGTGCGTTTTTCACAGCATGTTTTTCGTGTGGTTCCAGCTGCGAATGAAAATCCTGAACATCTGCAGTAAAATCCACTTCCGAGTGTACCCAGAACGATTTGTTGATCGCTTCTACAAACTGAAGAACCTCAGGGTATTCAAATGGCTTGTAACTGACTCTTTTATCGAAAATTCCCATATTAAAATATCTTTAAAATTAAATAATTGGCATCACTGTGGATAACTTTGAAGCAATGCTTAACTTCTTGTATGTTTGGTATTTACATTGGAAACATATTCACATTGGTGAGTGTCGGTTTCTTGTAAAGAACTAATGACAAAGTTCGAAAAAAAGAAACGATTTTGAAAGGGGTAAATACTAATTGGCTGAGTTTTAACCTTAAAAGTTTTCCACATTTACATGAAACCAGCACGAATAATGGCTTACGAGGCGTTATTGGTAAAAAATAAATGAAAAATTACAGTTACAGTTAAACGGTTTAATGTAATGTACTTTAAATAAAGCATTAATGTGTTAAACAATAAAATATTCGAATAAATTCCCGTTCTTGTAACAAATTGAAATTATCATCTACTTATTGGGTATAAAACAAGCATCACTTCATGTTAGTAATTCAGGATTTACATAAATCATACGATACAGGAAAAAGCAAGCTGCATGTTCTGAAAGGGATTAATCTTAATATCTCTGAAGGCGAGTTTGTTTCTATTATGGGAAGTTCCGGTTCCGGAAAATCCACGCTTCTTAATATCATCGGTATTCTGGATGAAAAAGATTCGGGCACTTATGAGCTGGACAATGTTCCTATTGAACATTTGTCTGAAGTGAAAGCAGCGGAATACAGGAGTAAATTTCTGGGTTTTATTTTTCAGTCGTTCAACCTGATCAGCTACAAAACCGCTTTGGAGAATGTAGCGTTGCCGTTGTACTACCAGAATGTTCCCAGAAAAGAAAGAAACCAGAAAGCTCTGGAATACCTGGAAAAAGTGGGTCTTGGACAATGGGCAGGACACCTTCCGAACGAACTTTCCGGGGGACAGAAACAGAGGGTAGCCATCGCAAGAGCTTTGATTACTGATCCTAAAGTAGTACTGGCCGATGAGCCTACCGGAGCGCTGGATTCCAAAACCACGCATGATATTATGAAACTTCTTCAGGAAATCAATAATGAAGGAAGAACCATCATTGTCGTTACCCACGAACCGGATGTGGCTGCACAAACCAAAAGAAATGTTGTCCTGAAAGACGGAATCATTGAAAGTGATGAGTTTATCAAGCAGGTGGTTTTATGATCGAGTGAATGGTGAATGGTCAGTTTTGCTTCGCAAGTGAATTTTTAATTCATTGCGAATGTTGAAAAGCCAATTTTAAAATAAAATTATCGATAACACACACAAATGAAAATGGAAAAAAAGTATTCATGTTTTTAAATCTGAACCATTATAAACTAGATGTTTATCAATCGGCCAGGCAGTTAAGAATTGAATGTTATAAAATTTTATCTGAGATTCCTGATTGTGAGAGATTTAATCTGACTGATCAGATACGGAGAGCTTCAACATCAGTTGTGCTAAATATAACAGAAGGATGTTCCAGAAAATCAGAAACTGAGAGGAATAGATATTTTGAAATAGCAAGAGGCTCAGTGATAGAATTGGATTCTTGTTTTGATATAGTGATAGATTGTAATTACATCAAAAAAGAAGAATTAGTAAAAATTGAAAACTTAATTAAGACAACATTTATCTTGCTAAGTGGAATGTTGAAAAAGAAATAAAATGTAATTGGAATAATGATGAATAGTGAATTGTCGATAGTGAATTTTAAAAATTGAAAAATTTTTAATTAATACAAAATTGACCACGAAGTTAATTGATTTCGAAGAAAATTCACAACGCAGTTAATTGACTTTTTACAAAGTAAAAAAATAAAAACTATGTTTGACCTAGATCGTTGGCAGGAAATATTCAGTTCTATCCGCAGTAATGTATTGCGGACGGTGCTTTCAGGGTTTACGGTAGCTTTGGGACTGTTTATCTTTATTGTTCTTTTCGGAATCGGAACGGGTCTTCAGAATGCCTTTACAGAGGGATTTGCCAGAGATGCGCAGAACCTGATCACGATCTATACCGGTAAAACCACACTGGCTTATAAAGGGCTTCAGTCCGACAGAACCGTCACGATGGATAATGAAGACTATGATTTTCTGATCAATACGGATAAAGATAAAGTAGGCGACGCCAGCCCAAGATATACCACCAATTTAATGGTGAAATACGGAAAAGAAAGTGGGAGTTACCAGATCAACGGGGCAGAACCGGGAGAAAAAGTGATAGAAAACCGTAAAATGCTTGATGGACGCTACCTTTCATCCATGGACCTTGCCCAAAAAAGGAATGTAGCGGTGATTGGAAGAATGGTTCAGCGTGACCTGATCAAAAACGGAAGTCCGGTTGGAAAAGACCTGGATATTAACGGCACCATGTTCAGAGTAATCGGTGTATTTTCTGATGATGGCGGGGACTGGGATGAACGGCATATTTCCGTTCCCATTACCACCCTTCAGCAAATGAAAAAAGGCTCGGATACGGTATCTACGGCATATATTGCCTATAACGAGAAACTAACGCCTCAGGAAGCCATTAAATATGGTGACGAGCTTAAAGACAGATTAAAAGCCAGGAAAAATGTAGCGCCTGATGATGAAAACGGGGTCCGTGTATGGAACAATGCCCAGAATATGAACGAAACCTTCCAGTTTATGGCGGTGCTTACCCTGATTGTGGGTTTCATTGGATTGGGAACCCTGCTGGCCGGGATCATTGGGATCAGCAACATCATGGTGTATATTGTAAAAGAAAGAACCAAGGAGATTGGAGTCCGTAAAGCTATTGGAGCTAAACCAAGAAGTATTGTTGCATTGATTGTACAGGAAAGTGTCGTGATAACGGTGGTTTCAGGTATTATTGGAGTGGCAGTGGGAGTTCTTGCGCTGAGTCTGATCGGTGACAGTCTTGAAGAATATTTTATCAAAAGCCCGGGTGTAGGATGGGGAACCATATTTATGGCCTTCATAGCGCTGGTATGTTCCGGTCTGATTGCAGGATTTGTTCCGGCGTACAGAGCTTCCAGAATTAAACCGATAGAGGCGTTGAGAACGGAATGATGAGGAGTGAAAGAGCGAAAAGGTAAAAGGGCGAATTTGCAAATAAGCAAAAAGGCTAATTTGCTGATACAGGGTCATTAAGCGATTTTGCTGTTTCGCGATTTTGCATTTTAGCCTTTAAAGATTAATACATAATAAATACTCAAAGAAGTGAATATTATATTTAAAAAAGATACTTGGCAGGAAATTTATTATTCACTGAGGAATAATAAGCTTCGGACGTTCCTTACCATGATTGGTGTAGGCTGGGGAATGTTTTTGTATGTAAGTCTTCTTGGAGCGGCCAAAGGAATGGAAAACGGTTTTGATAAATTGTTTTCCGGATTTGCAACCAACTCTATTTTTCTTTGGGCCCAGAAAACCTCTATTCCGTATGACGGATTCCCTAAAGGACGGGAAGTTCACCTGAATTTATCAGATATGGACATGCTGAAAAGAAAAGTTAACGGCATAGATTATATCTCGCCGCAGAATGCCAGGGGAAGCTTCACCGGAACACCGGGAGAATCCATGTCAAGGAATGGTAAAAGCGGGACGTACTCGCTTACCGGAGATTACTCGGTAGGAAATAAAATTTCTGAAAAGAAACTTATTTTCGGGCGTTACATCAATGATGCCGACGTAATGGGAAATAAGAACGTGGCAGTAATAGGGGAAGAGATTTACAAGAACTTTTTCGATGCCAAGAAAAAAGAAAATCCGGTTGGAAAGCAGGTGAATATAAAAGGATTGTTTTTTAATGTGATCGGCGTTTTCAGAGTGAAGAAAGGCGGCGGTTTTGAAAATGACCGTACGGCATTTATTCCACTTTCAACCTACACAAAAATGTATAATGCGGGGGAGCAGATCGATATGTTTGCCATCGTAAGTAAACCTAATGTGAATGTGGGTGGAGTAGAAGAAACTGTAAAGCAGGTGCTTAAAAAGAAAAATAAAGTGTCTCCTGAAGATACCAATGCCTTCGGAAGTTTTAACCTGGGAAAGGAATTTAAAAAGCTCACGGGCTTTCTGACCGGAATGCAGCTTTTAACCATTATTGTAGGTACTCTGACTATTCTTGCAGGTGTTATTGCCATCTCGAATATCCTTCTGATCACCGTAAAAGAAAGAACCAAAGAAATCGGAATCCGGAGAGCTTTAGGAGCAAAACCTGCTGAAGTAAGAAATCAGATCCTTCTTGAAAGTGTTGTGATTACGCTTTCCTCGGGAATTCTCGGATTTATGTGCGGAATTTTTGTTCTGATCATATTAAATATAGTAACGCAGAACCAGGATGAATTTCCGTTCTATAACCCAACGGTGAACTATGGAAATGTATTCGGAGCCATGGCAGTGATGGTAATTCTCGGTTTGATTATCGGAATGATTCCGGCACAGCGGGCCGTGAAGATACGGCCTATTGAAGCACTTAGATCGGAGTGATGATGTACTGATGTGGCAATGCGTTAATTTGAAAATAAAATAACTTGAAAACTGAAAATGATGACAGGATTTGTAATGATTAAATTCTTAAATCTTTAAATCATTGAATTAATAGTAAAAATAAACTAGATATATGAAAAAGAAATTCACTTGGAAAAAAGCCATTTATATTGTACTGGGGCTTTTATTTGCAGTGGCGTTGTTCTCCGGGATCGGGTATCTCGTGAAATCAAATTCTAAACAGAGTGAAGCTTTCCTGACCAGAAAACCAAGCTACCAGAACATGGAAGACAAAGTAATGGCTACCGGAAAGATCATTCCAAAAGAAGAGATCGAGATCAAACCGAATATTGCAGGAATCATTGATAAAATCCTGGTAGATGAAGGAGATAAAGTGACAGCAGGACAGCTGATTGCTACTGTGAGAATTATCCCTAATATTGCTGATGTCAACAATGCTCAGCAGGAAGTAGTGAATTCCCAGCTGCAGATCAGCAATGCTAAAATGAATGTGGATAATATGCAGAAGCAGTTTGCCATGCAGGATAAACTGTACAAGCAGGGCGTAATTTCCAAGCAGGAGTATTTAAACTCGCAGCAACAGTTGTTTTCTCAGCAGCAGAACCTTAAGAATGCCAATCAGCAGCTGATTACCGCTCAAAAAAGATTACAGATTGTAAAAACCGGTGCTACTCCTGAATTACAGGGGTTGGCAACCACTCAGATCCGTTCCAAAGCAGCAGGTACCGTTCTTGAAGTTCCTGTAAAAGTGGGGAGCCAGGTAATTGAGGCTAACTCATTCAATGCAGGAACTACGATCTGTTCTATTGCAGACCTTAATTCACTGATCTTCCAGGGAGAAATTGATGAAGCCCAGGCTGGAAAACTGAAGCAGGGGATGGATATGAAAATCGTAATCGGTGCCCTTCAGAATAAAACATTTCCCGGAAAGCTAACGATGATTGCTCCCAAAGGAAAAGATAATCTGGGAACCATTAAATTCCCTGTGGAAGGGGATGTCAATAACCCGAATAATGAATACATCAGAGCAGGATTCTCTGCCAACGGGGAAATTGTCCTGAAATCTGAAAAAAATGCTTTGCTTTTAGACGAATCTCTGATCCAGTATGAAAAGAAAAACGGAAAAGACACTCCTTTTGTAGAAGTGAAACAGGCTGACGGAAAATTCAAAAAAGTCTATGTGAAACTTGGAGCCAGCGACGGGATCAACGTACAAATCCTTTCCGGATTGACCAAAGACTCTGAAGTGAAAGTTTGGAACCCTTCCGATAAAGACAAGGAAGAGCTTAAAGAAAAGAAAAAATAGTAAACGATCACTATATATTTTAACTGTGAAATCCTGGGGAATTTTTCTCGGGATTTTTTTTGGTTAAATAGCGGGCATTCAATAACCGGAATAGCTGATTTTTCTAAAACTAATTGATAAATTTGCTAATAAAGACAAAACCATGTGCAGGTATAGCGGAAAAATATATAAATCCCATTACGTTTGTTTCAGATGTAGGAAATCATTTAAACAGGCGAGTACTGATGATATCCTTTTAAGGATTAAAAAAGAAAAGATCTATCATGAATCAGATGGACAGGTGGTAGAGGTTGGGAATGTTTTTTCAAAATCTAAAAATGAAGAATTGCTTGTCTTGAGAAAGAAAATAGATTCAAGAGAGATCAAATGTCCTGAATGTGGAAATTTAATGGCAGATTTGGGAAAAGATTTTAAAGCCCCAAAGAAAACAGCTGTTAAAGAATGGGAAATTACAGAAGGTCTTTTTAGAATTGGAAAATGTTTTTATAGTTGTGGTTGTAACGGAATTGGTTACATTCCTCAAAACCCTAATGATTTTGAACACTATCTGAAAAATATCTTGAAAGACTATGAAAACTCTTTAGTAAAATGTCAAAATAAGACAAAGGAAGAGCTTCCCGAAAAGGAAGAATACCTCACTTACTGGGCAGAAAAAATTTCTAATATCAAAGCAGAAATGGTGCTTCAAAAGATTAATCTGGTTTAAAAATTCTAACCATGAAGAAAAACTACCTCATTCTTTTCTTCTTTATAGCCGCAAAATTTATTCTGCAGTATTCCCTGATCAGCCCGGAATATGAGCTACACAGGGACGAATACCTGCATCTGGACCAGGGGAATCATCTGGCGTGGGGATATCTTTCCGTCCCGCCTGTGAATTCATGGTTGGCATGGACCATTAAAATATTAGGAGGATCCGTATTTTGGGTTAAATTTTTTCCGGCGCTGTTTGGGGCTTTAACCATTGTTGCTGTATGGAAAATCGTTGAAGAGCTTGATGGGAATTTATATGCTAAAATTCTGGCTTCAACCGGAATTCTACTTTCTGTGCTTCTCCGGGTGAATATGCTTTTTCAGCCGACATCCCTGGAGATCCTGCTTTGGACACTGATTTATTACGCTCTGATCCGGTATTTTAATTCCGAAAAAATAAAATGGCTCTACATAGCCGCTATCTTCTTCGGACTTGGCTTTCTGAACAAATACAATATTGCTTTTTCCGTGTTGGGGATTATTCCGGCTATTTTGCTGACAAAGCAAAGAAAGATATTTCTTCAGCCTCATCTTTACGGTGCAGGATTCCTGGCGCTGATGATTATACTTCCCAACTTGCTGTGGCAGTACCATAATCATTTTCCGGTTGTTCATCATATGAAAGAACTTACCGAACGGCAGCTGGTACATGTTGACCGTTTTGATTTTTTTAAATCGCAGATCCTTTTTTTCATCGGTTCAGTTCTGGTGGTCATCGCCGGATTGTATGCATTCCTGTTTTATAAGACTTTTGAGAAGTTCAGGTTTTTATTCTGGGCTTATGTAATCACGATCGTTCTGTTTGTATTTTTTAAAGCTAAAGATTATTATGCCATTGGACTTTATCCTGTTTTAATAGCCGGCGGAGCAGTGTTTCTGGAACATGTTTTTGGCAAAGACCGGAGGAAATTGCTTAAACCTGTATTCATCTTAATCCCTGTATTGCTTTTTTTACCCCTGTATCAGGTGGCTTTTCCAAACAAAAGTCCTGAGTATATCACCACCCATCACGCGAAGTATAAAGAAATGGGGCTGCTTCGCTGGGAAGACGGAAAAGATCATTCATTGCCTCAGGATTTTGCCGATATGCAGGGCTGGAAAGAGCTTGCCCGCAAGGTAGATAAGGAATATTCACAATTGTCGGAATCCGGAAATACGCTCGTGCTTTGTGATAATTACGGGCAGGCCGGGGCCATCAATTACTATTCAAGAAAAGGGATACGGGCGGTGTCCTTTAATGCAGATTATATCAACTGGTTCAATCTTGAAAAAAAGTATGATCATCTTATCAGGGTCAAAGAATCGTTTTCAAGCAGGGATGAATTAAAAGAAACATCTGCTTATTTTGAAAGTTCAGAAGCAGCAGATTCTATTGTTAATCAATATGCCCGCGAAAAAGGAACTACCATCTTCAGCTTCCGGAAAGCAAAAATTGATATAAGAAAAAAGCTGCAGGATGAAATTGATGAAGAAAAAAGTAAATATTAAATACTACAGCTCAAAATCTGATCAAAAAATGTAATCTTATGACAGAATTCTTCAGTAAAAGTGGTAGTTTCAATGAGTTATTCCTGTTTATCATTAATCCTGATAGAAAATATTAATGCAACAATGTTTCTTTAATAGTTTTTTGTGTTAACTTTGTAAAGCGAAAAGGCGAAAAGGCGAAAAGGCGAAAAGGCGAATTAGCTGATTTGCTGATTTGCAAATTCGCTAGACAGGAACTATTAACTATTAGAAATGAAAAACTACGACGTTATTATTATAGGAGGGAGCTATGCCGGATTATCCGCAGGAATGGCTTTGGGTAGATCATTAAGAAATATTCTGATCATCGACAGTGGAAAACCATGCAACAGACAGACTCTGCATTCCCATAATTTCATTACACACGACGGAAAAACACCGAAAGAAATTTCAGATCTGGCCCGTGAACAGGTCGCTGCATACCCTACTGTGAACTTTCATGAAGACATCGTTACCCGACTGAAAAAAACAGAAGGTGGTTTTGAAGCTGAAACAGCAACAGGCGAAAAGTTCAGTGCCAAGAAACTTATCCTGGCTTCGGGAGTGAAAGACAAGATGCCGGATATTCCGGGGTTTGCGGACTGCTGGGGAATTTCGGTGCTGCATTGCCCGTATTGCCACGGCTATGAGGTGAGAAATGAAGTGACGGGAATTCTTTCAGATGGTGATATGGCCTACGACTTTACGAAACTGGTCTATAATTTAACGAAGGATCTGTTTTTATTTACCAATGGAAAATCAATTCTTTCAAAAGAGCA
Source organism: Chryseobacterium phocaeense (assembly GCF_900169075.1). Classification (NCBI taxonomy): domain Bacteria; kingdom Pseudomonadati; phylum Bacteroidota; class Flavobacteriia; order Flavobacteriales; family Weeksellaceae; genus Chryseobacterium; species Chryseobacterium phocaeense. The sequence goes on along the minus strand of NZ_LT827015.1, from coordinate 2,966,857 downwards.
GAAAGATAAGCTGGCACAAAATAACATTAGCCTGATTGAAGATGAAGTTGAAAAAATAGAGCATGAAAACGGGAATATAAGGAAAATTATTTTTAAAACCGGAAAAGAGATTTCCTTAAAAGCACTATATGCTAAAATCCCTTTTGAACAGAATATCAATGCTGAAAAAGATCTTGGCTGTGAGCTCACGGAACAGGGTTTCATTAAAGTTGATTTTATGCAGAAGACCAATATTCCGGGAGTTTTTGCGGGTGGAGACAATGTAACGATGATGAGATCGGTTGCTACCGCAATTGCGCAGGGTAATTTCACCGGAGCTGTGGTCAATAAAGAACTGTCAGAAGAAGAATTTTAATTTCATATTTAATTTATATTGCAAATTGGTGGAGTCCCTGCAGAAATTTCTGTGGGGATTTTTATTTTCCAAACCCGTCTGCAAAAAATTACTTTATTTTGAATTACGACAGTTCGGAAATAAGTAAAACACTCTTGGTTATTCTAATATAAAGAAGTTGAACGTAATTCTTTGTATTTCCTTGTACTTTATAGATAGACGGTTTTATGAAATCTAAGCGTTAAAATCATCCTTTGTCATAAAGAAATCTTACGATAAATTCCGTACATTTGGAGTGAAAAATTTCAAAAACTAAAAGTAAAATGGACATTATTTTCGACCTGATTGAAAAAGAAAGACAAAGACAAGCCCATGGATTAGAGCTTATTGCGTCAGAAAACTTCGTTTCTGAAAACGTAATGAAAGCAATGGGAAGTGTGCTGACCAACAAATATGCTGAAGGATATCCCGGAAAGAGGTATTACGGAGGTTGTGAAGTAGTAGATGAGGTTGAAACATTAGCCATAGACAGGGCAAAAGAACTTTTCGGTGTTGATTATGTCAACGTGCAGCCGCATTCAGGTTCCCAGGCTAATGCTGCCGTTTATCTTGCGGTTTTGAAACCTGGTGACAAAATTATGGGAATGGACCTTTCTATGGGAGGGCACCTTACTCACGGATCAGGAGTGAATTTCTCCGGAATCCAGTATCAGGTGGTATCTTATGGGGTGGAAAAAGAAACTGGTCTTATCGATTACAACCAGATGAGAGAAGTGGCTTTAAGAGAAAGACCGAAAATGCTGATTGCAGGTTTTTCTGCCTATTCAAGAGACTTGGATTATGCCAAATACAGAGAGATTGCTGATGAGATCGGGGCAACACTTTGGGCGGATATAGCTCACCCGGCCGGTCTGGTAGCAAAAGGATTGCTAAACTCTCCGTTTGAACACTGCCATGTAGTAACCACTACCACTCATAAAACATTAAGAGGTCCTAGAGGAGGAATGATCATGATGGGGAAAGATTTCGAAAATACATATGGGCATAAAACTCCAAAAGGAGAAACCAAGATGATGAGCCAGGTACTGGATGGAGCTGTTTTCCCGGGAATTCAGGGAGGTCCTCTGGAGCACGTTATTGCCGGTAAAGCGGTAGCGTTTGCTGAAGCACTGGACGGTCAGTTTGAAACCTATGCCAAGCAGGTGAGAGCCAATGCCCAGGCGCTATCAAAAGCGATGATCGACAGAGGTTTCGATATTGTAAGCGGAGGAACAGACAACCATTTAATGCTGGTAGACCTCAGAAATAAAAATGTAAACGGAAAAGAAACAGAAAAGGCTTTGGTGCTGGCGGATATTACCTGCAACAAAAACATGGTTCCTTTTGATGATAAATCGCCGTTTACGACTTCCGGTATCAGATTAGGAACTGCTGCCATTACTACCAGAGGTCTTAAAGAAAATGATATGGATACGATTGCAGGACTGATCTCTGAGGTTGTTGACAATATCAAAAACGAAGAAGTGATCTCTTCTGTGAGAAAGAAAGTTAATGAACTGATGGAAGGCAGAGCGTTATTCAACTATTAATTGTATTTAAAACATCATAATAAAGAATGGGCATCCTGTCCATTCTTTTTTATATCTGATTATGGAGAAAAAATCTTTTACTTTTGATGAAATTAAGCTGAAACTGGTGAATTACTGTGTTTATCAGGACCGCTGCCATGCAGAAGTGGAGCAGAAAATGCGCGAGTTTTTACTGATTGATGAAGCAAAGGATGAAATCATCCTGTACCTGCTTAAGGAGAATTATCTGAACGAGGAAAGATTTACAAGAAGTTATATCAGGGGAAAGTTCTACATCAAGCATTGGGGAAGAAATAAAATCAGAATACATCTGAAGCAGAAACAGATTTCCGACAAACTGATCAGCAGCTGCTTTGATGAAATAGATGAAGAGGATTATGAGAAAATGATCAGAAAGATCTTTGATGATTACTATTCAAGGCAAAATGGTTTGAAAGAATATCAAAAAAAATCCAAAACAATTAAATATTTAATGAGCAGAGGTTTTGAATATGAAAAAATAAATGATACTTTTGGAGAAACATAAGCAGATAATTGAAAAAAGAAAAGATTTGGCTATCGCCCCCTCACATGGGAGGGAACGAGCTGAGATACGTACACCAGGCACTGGATACCAACTGGATTTCACAATATGGTTCTAATATAGATGAGTTTGAGAACAGCCTCGAAAATTATTTTGGAAGCAGCTCTCATGTCACCGCTCTGTCTTCCGGTACTGCAGCTATTCATCTGGCGCTACGGATGCTGAATGTGGAGAAAGGGGATTTTGTCATTTGTCAGTCTTTTACTTTTGTGGCTACAGCCAATCCAGTCCTTTATCTGAATGCCGTGCCAGTATTTGTAGACAGCGAAAGCCAAACCTGGAATATGTGTCCTGAGGCACTGGAAGATGCTGTTAAATATTGTATTCAGCAGGGGAAAAAGCCTAAAGCAATTATTGTAGTATTATCCTACGGAATGCCTTTTATGGTGGAAGAAATATTCCAGATCTCAAAAAAATATGAAATCCCGGTTATTGAAGACAGTGCTGAAGCATTGGGAAGCAGATACAAGGACCGCTTATGCGGAACTTTTGGAGATTTTTCTGTGATAAGTTTTAATGGAAACAAGATTATTACCACCGGAGGAGGAGGAGCTTTGATTTCCAGAAATGCTGAAGATAAGGTCAGGGCTCTTTTTTTGTCTACACAGGCTAAAGATGATATGGAATTTTACGGCCATTCAGAAATAGGCTATAACTACAGGATGGATAATGTAGCTGCCGGAATAGGAAGAGGACAGATGGATACACTGGAGGAAAAAATCATGCAGCGGAGACAAAATCATGATTTTTATCAGGAAGCAGTGAAAAATATTGAAGATATTGAACTGTTTTCCGAACCTGATAGTAATTTCTTTTCTAATTACTGGCTCAATACAATTATCCTGAAAAATGGTTTGTCTAAAGAAAATTTAAAGGCCAGATTTTCACAGGAGAACATAGAAACCAGATACCTATGGAAACCCATGCACCTTCAGCCACTGTTTCAGGGATATAAGTTCTTTGGTAATAATTTATCTGGTACACTTTTTGAAACAGGACTGTGCCTGCCGTCCGGAACCAATTTAACAGATGAACACAGAAGCAGGATTTCGGAGGTGCTACAAAGTAAAATTCACTAAATTTTGTTTTAAATTGAGCGTAGATAAAATTTTATTTTAATTTTGTACCCGGCTTATTATTAATATAAATGAAAATCGGGTTTGTGCCCTTTTAAATATGAACATATATACAGACAATGTACAGCTCTCTTAGAAAAAAAATATTTGGAGGTGATAATGTTGTCAATCTCTCAGACGTAAGATACCTTCCCAGATGGATAATACTTGTAATAGACATTATTATTCTGGCCATGTCTTTGTTTCTTTCTACCTATACTATTGAAAAAATTACCCAGAAAGAGTTTATTTATCACGAAGATAAAAGCATTGTTTTTGCGTTTATTATTTTGGTCAATAGCGTTTTTATGTATTTGTTCAAAACGTATGCGGGGATAATCAGACATTCAACATTTATTGACCTTTTTAAGCTGCTGATATCATGCTTCTGTACCATGGCTGTAGTGGGGATCGTTAACCTGATCTATTTCTGGATTACCGGAGGTAAGTTTATCTTAACGCCATTCCTTATTTTATACTTCATTATTTCTTTCATGGGGCTGTTTCTTTTCAGGCTTTACGTGAAAGAATTCTTCCATATTGTGCGGGAATACAGGAGAAGTACACTGAAAAAAAGGATTCTGGTACTGGGTATTGATGAGCAGTCTATTGCCATAGCACGTGCTATATTGGACAATCCAAGCCTTCCTTATCAGGTAGTAGGTTTTCTTACCCAAAGGACGGATTCCAAAAGAGCCTCTTTACTGGGAAAACCTATCTACGAGAAAAGAAGAATAGAAGAAGCTACAAAAGATGATCTTATCATTGATGGGGTTATTATTGTTAAAGAAATGATGTCTAAGGATGAAATGAATTCATGGGTGAATTTATTTTTAGAAAAAGACCTGAATATCTTCAAAGCACCTTCCGTTCAAAAATTAAGAGACAGTGATTTGGGTGGTGCTATAAGAAACCTTCAGATTGAAGACCTTCTTAACAGAAAGCCTATAAAAATTGAAAATGAAGAGGTAAAAAGCAGACATTACAATAAAAATATACTGGTAACGGGCGGAGCCGGTTCTATCGGTAGCGAAATTGTAAGACAGGTAGCGCAATTTAATCCTGCACTAATTGTTGTTTTAGACCAGGCAGAAACACCGTTGTACGATATCGAGCTTGAAGTCAAGGAGAAATTCCCACATATCAGGTTTAAATTTGTTTTAGCGGATGTCTCCAATATATATAGAATAGAGCCTCTGTTTCAAACCTATAATTTCTCAATGGTATACCATGCGGCGGCATACAAACATGTTCCACTGGTAGAAGAAAACCCGAATGAAGCCATTCGCGTCAATGTGTTAGGGTCAAAAAACATCGCAGTTTTATCAAGCCGTTATAAAGTGAACAGATTTGTCATGATTTCTACAGATAAAGCTGTAAATCCTACAAATGTTATGGGCGCTTCCAAAAGGGCTGCCGAATTATTTGTTCAGTCTTTACAGCATGTTGAAGGAAATACCACCAAATTTATTACCACAAGATTTGGAAATGTATTGGGATCAAACGGTTCCGTAATTCCACACTTTAAAAGGCAAATCGAAGCAGGAGGACCTGTGACGATTACCCATCCGGATATTGTGAGATACTTCATGACTATCCCGGAAGCCTGTGAGCTTGTTTTACAGGCAGGAACCATGGGACATGGAGGGGAGATCTTTGTATTCGATATGGGAGAACCCGTAAAAATCCTGGATCTGGCCAGAAGAATGATCAAATTATCCGGTTTTGAACCTAATATAGATATAAAAATCATCTATACCGGATTAAGACCGGGAGAGAAGCTTTACGAAGAATTATTAAGTGATAATGCCAAAACGCTTCCTACCCATAACGAAAAGATTATGATTTCCAAAGATCCAACCATGGAATTCCTGGAAATAGAAAATCTTATCAACCTAATTACAGATGCTTCTGTAATGGAAGACAAAGTAAATGTAGTGAAGCTTTTGAAAACAATTGTTCCGGAATTTAAGAGTAATAATTCGGTCTATGAACAATTAGATAAATAGATAAATTATAAATGTATATTTGTACAATTTTAAAAGATATGAAGGGTAAAATACTAGCAATATCTCTTGCTTTGATGCTGGTTTCCTGTAAGGTTAACCAAAATAAGCCAAATGATCTGAACTATATGCAGAATATAGAAAAAGTGGCTATTGATGCATCTGCCAGAAACTCTAAACTTACCATACAGGCAGGAGATCAGCTTATCATTCTGATTACAGCTAAGGATCTGGACGTTGTAAAACCGTTCAACCAGAACTATTCGTCTTCCGAATTCGTACAGACCAATGCTGCAGCGGGTGGCAATACACCTAATCAGGGAGCAACAACCCTTACAGGACCTACTTATATAGTAGATGCTGAAGGAAATATTGATTTCCCCGTTATCGGAAGGATGAATACCTCAGATAAAACTTTGGTCGACTTTAAGAATGAACTGAGGGAGAGAATGCAGAAATATATTATAAACCCTACTGTAAATATAAGACTCGCCAACTTTAAAGTAACGGTTTTAGGTGAAGTAAACAGGCAGGGAGATTATACTATTACCAACGGACAGGCTACTATTCTCAATGCATTGGGTCTTGCAGGAGATTTAACTTCTTATGGAAAAAGAGAAGATGTTTTGGTCATCAGAACCGAAAACGGTGTTGTTTCACATGGACGTATAAATCTTAGAGATGCGGATCTGATTAATTCACCTTACTATAATCTAAAGCAGGGAGATGCTATTATTGTTTCTTCCAATAATACAAAAGATATTTTAGCAAAGCAGAATCCTAATACAGGGCTTATCTTAACAGGTATTTCTATAGCAGTAACAGCTGTCGCAGTAGTAATAAGTTTATTTAATAAGAAATAAAAAATTGATGGATAACCAGCAATCTTCACAATTTTCAGAAGCAAATAATACAAGTGTTAATCTCAATGAAGTACTAAAACCATATCTTAAAAAATGGCCTTGGTTTTTTGTTAGTGCTTTTGCAGCTTTTGTAATAGGCTATATTTCATTAAAATTTATGGTACCTGTATATGATGTACAGACAACCGTTCTTATAAAAGATTCTAAAGGTTCTTCTTCTGCATTCAGTAGTGAAATGGGCTCTCTCCCGGATTTTTCCGGATTTGGGGGACTTAAAACCAATAGTGTTGCCAATGAGATAGAGATTTTGAAATCAAAAAAGCTCATGAAGGAAGTGGTTATTAACCAGAATCTTCAGACTAATATTATTGCAAAAGGCCGTTTTTCCAGCGTTGAATTATATAAAGAAACCTCTCCGATAGAAGTTCGAATTATTAATGAGAAGCCTACAAGCACCTTAAGGGGTAAACTGAACCTGAAAATTGAAGGAACAAAACTTACGTTAAGTTCAGATAAATTAAAAAAGGAAATTGTAACTACCTATGGCAAAACAATAGGTCTTCCTTTTGCCAATATTATGATTATTCGAAATAATAATTATAATCCTAACGCATTAAAGGGCCTGAATACTGAAAATCTGGAATTGAATATTGCACCACTGGATGCAAAAGTGAATAGCCTTCAGGGACCTCTTAATGTAGCATTGGTCAATAAAGAAGCAACGGTTCTTAAGCTGGCTTTAAGATATCCGCAGGTAGCAAAGGCGGAGGATATCTTAAATAGTCTAATTGTAGCATATAATACCGATGCTATTTCTGATAAAACTTCTGAATCAAAAAAGACGTTGGACTTTATTGAGGACAGAATTAAAAAGCTTACCGTAGAACTTGGACAGGTTGAAGACCAGAAAGAAAGTTTTAAGTCAAAAAATAATCTGACAGATCTTGAAACTGAAGCAAAAATAAATCTTGAAAGTTCGGCAGCGGCAAGAGCAAAACAGCTTGATCTGGACGCTCAGGTGGAGCTTACTGATGCATTAATCAGTTTTGTTTCTAAACAAGGCAAATATCAGGTACTTCCTGCTAATGTAGGACTAAGTAATCCTGAAGCTACATCGGGAATTTCTACCTATAATCAGCTGATTCTTCAGCGAAACAGATTTTTGGAGTCTGCTACTGAGGACAACCCTGCTGTAGTAGATATTACCAAACAGATCAACTTGCTGCGTACCTCTATTACTCAAAGTCTGCAGAGAAACAGAGAGGGGCTTGAATTAGCAAGAAATGAATATTTAAAAGAGCAGAACACGGTTTCAGGTAAGATTTCCAAACTCCCGTCTATTGAAAAAATGTTCAGAGGAATTGAAAGACAACAACAGATTAAAGAAAATCTATACCTTCTTCTTCTTCAAAAAAGAGAAGAAACCGCTATTGCTCAGTCTATCAATGCCCCTAAAGCTAAGATAGTTGATGCGGCCTACGCTTCTCCATTCCCGGTGGCTCCCAAGAAAAATGTTATTCTTATTATTTCATTGATGTTAGGGCTATTGATACCTTTTGTTATTATTTATCTTTCACGGTTATTTAATAATAAGGTGGTTACCAAGCATGATCTTGAAAAACTGGTACATGCTCCTGTCATAGCAGAACTACCTAGTCTTGAAAAAGGAGACTCTGATATTGTCCGTGTGAATGATATTAATCCTATGGCTGAAGCATTCAGAATTCTTATTACCAATATGAATTTTATGCTTCCAAAAGACAAAAAAAGCAAAGTGGTTTTTGTAACCTCTACTGTTAAGGGAGAAGGTAAAACATTTGCTTCCGTTAATCTGGCCCTTACATTAGCCAATCCAAAGAAAAAAGCAATTATTGTCGGGTCTGATATTAGGAATCCGCAGTTACAAAGATATAACCCAGCCAGAAAAGGATTAACAGGACTTACAGAATACCTGTATTCGGATCAGACAACATTAGATGAGATTATACACGTTTCTTCTTTTAATCCCCATTTAGATGTTATTTATTCAGGAATGATCCCACCGAATCCAACTGAATTACTATCCAACGGACGATATGAAATACTTTTAGATGAACTGAAAGAGAAATATGAATACATCATTTTGGATACGGCACCACTGCTTTTAGTTACAGATACTTTCCTTATTGCTGAACTGGCAGATGTTACTATTTATGTCGCCAGATCCAAATATACAGAAAAAGCGTTGCTGGAATTTGCAAATAGCAATATCGATACAGGAAAGATCAAAAATGTTGGATTTGTCCTGAATGATGTAAGCCACGAAAATTTAGGATATAGCAACAAATATGGTTACGGATATAACAACCATAAAGAACACACATTCTTTGAAAAAATTAAAAATAAATTTAGCTAGTGATGAAAACATATAAAATAGCTGTTATTGGCCAGGGCTATGTAGGTTTACCCTTATCTTTGGAATTTGCAAACCATTATCCTGTATTAGGATTTGATATCAATAAACAGCGTGTTGATCAGCTTAATGAAGGAGTGGATATCACTCTTGAAGCTGAAATTGAAAAGCTTAATGAAGGTTTGGCGAAATATAAAAATTCTAATGGAGAAGCCGGATATACAGCCACAAGCCAGTTATCAGATATTGCCGGAGCGAATATTTTTATCGTAACAGTTCCCACTCCTATTGATAAATATAATGCACCGGACTTAAATCCGCTGCTTTCTGCTTCAAAAATGCTGGGAGAGATCATTAAAAAAGAAGATATCATTATTTATGAATCTACAGTTTTTCCTGGCTGTACCGAAGAGGAATGTGTTCCTGTTTTGGAAAAACACTCAGGGCTTAAGTTCAACAAAGACTTTTTTGTAGGATATTCTCCCGAAAGAATTAATCCAGGAGATAAAGTAAATACCCTTACCAGTGTTAAAAAAGTGACTTCAGGATCTACAGACCAAATTGCAGAAGAAGTAGATCATTTGTATAAAAAAATTATTACTGCCGGAACACACAAAGCCTCAAGTATTAAAGTTGCTGAAGCTTCAAAAGCTATTGAAAATGCACAGCGCGATGTCAACATTTCTTTTGTCAATGAATTGGCGCTTATTTTCGACAGAATCGGAATTGATACCAATGACGTATTGGAAGCTGCCGGCACAAAATATAATTTCTTAAAGTATAAGCCGGGATTAGTAGGGGGGCATTGCATCTCTGTCGATCCTTATTATCTGGCTCACAAAGCAGAACAGCTTGGATATCATCCTGATGTTATCTTATCAGGAAGAAGAGTTAATGACTCTATTGCAAAATTTGTGGCTTCCAAGGTTGTGAAGCTGCTGATTGCCAAAGGTGAGGTGATTAAAAACTCTCAGGCTTTGATCTTAGGGGTTACCTTTAAAGAAAACTGCCCGGATGTGAGAAATACTAAAGTGGTGGATATTTATAATGAACTTACAGATTATGGTATCCATGTAGACATATATGATCCATGGGCGAGCAAAGAAGAAGTGAAACATGAGTACGGAATAGATATTCTTGATGCCCTTCAGGAAGGAAAAAAATATGATTCTATTGTCATTGCAGTCTCTCATAACGAATTCCTTCAACTAGATCTGAACCTGCTTAAAACAGAAAATGCCGTGGTTTTTGATACTAAAGCTTGTCTGGATAGAAATTTAGTAGACGCGAGATTATAGATTACAATGAATTATGACATCATAATCATAGGGGCTGGTTTAGTAGGGCTGGCAACCGCTTATCAGGCTAAACTTAAAAATCCGGATTCTAAGATTCTTATTTTAGAAAAAGAAAATAATGTCTCTTTGCATCAATCCGGTCATAACAGTGGAGTTATTCATAGCGGAATATATTATAAACCCGGAAGTTTAAAAGCAAAAAACTGTATTGAGGGTTATAATTCTGTGATCAATTTTGCGAAAGAGTATGGAATTAAGTATGATCTGTGTGGGAAAATAATTGTTGCCACCTCAAAAGAAGAACTTCCGCTTTTGGATAATATCTACAACAGAGGAGTGCAAAATGGTCTTGGAAATTTAAAATACCTTTCCAAAGAAGAGTTCCGTGAAATAGAACCTCACTGCGAAGGCGTAAAAGCCATCAAAGTACCACAAACCGGTATTATAGATTACCCGGGCGTTGCCAATAAAATAAAAGAATTATTTGAACAGCTGGGAGGTGAAGTTCAATTTGGTCAAGAAGTAAAAGATATTATTGACAGAGGATCGGAGATTATTGTTAAAACAGCCGTTTCAGAATTTAAAACTTCCAAGCTTATTTCCTGTGCGGGGCTTTATTCTGATAAAATAACTAAAATGACCAACAAAAAGAATGATGTGATCATTATTCCTTTTCGTGGTGAATATTATAAATTAAAAGAGGAGAAAAAACATCTGGTTAAACATCTGATCTATCCTGTACCAGATCCTAATTTTCCTTTTTTAGGGGTGCATTTTACAAGAATGATCGATGGGAATATTGAAGCAGGGCCGAATGCTGTTTTAGCGTTCAGGAAAGAAGGCTACAGTTTTTTTGATTTCAGTCTCAGCGAAACCATGCAGACGCTCACATGGCCTGGTTTCAGAAAAATTGTTGCAAAATATGGGAAAACAGGAATGGGGGAAATCCATCGTTCACTTTCCAAATCTGCTTTTACAAAAGCATTGCAAAAACTGATGCCGGAAATACAGGAAGGTGATCTTGTCCCTGGTGGTGCCGGCGTGAGAGCACAGGCCTGCGATAGAAACGGGGCATTGATCGATGATTTTGATATCGTTAAAAACGGGAACATTATCCACGTTAGAAATGCGCCTTCACCTGCGGCCACTTCATGTCTCTCCATAGGAAATAAAATCAGTGAGCTGATCTCAGATTAGTCTGGAAAACAGATGCACTAAAAAAAACACTAAATATGAAAATTCAAATGGTTGACTTAAAAAGTCAATATGAAAAGATAAAAGAAGAAATCAATGCAGGAATTCAGAACTGTCTTGATAATACAGCATTTATTAATGGTCCGGCTGTAAAAGAATTTCAGCAGGATTTTGAGAAATACTTAAATGTAAAGCACGTTATTCCCTGTGCAAACGGCACTGATGCATTACAAATCGCAATGATGGCCCTCGACCTGAAGCCCGGAGACGAAATTATCTGCCCTGCCTTTACTTACGTAGCCACTGCAGAAGTAATCGGACTTTTAGGATTGAAACCTGTGATGGTAGACGTGGATGAAAATACATTCGATATTGAACTTAACGATCTTGAAAAATATCTGACTCCCAATACCAAAGCCATCGTTCCTGTTCACTTGTACGGACAAAGTGCAGATATGGAAAGAATCCTTGAATTTGCAGAAAAACATCATTTATTTGTCATCGAGGATAATGCCCAGGCAATAGGCTCAGACTATACATTTTCCGACGGTACAGTTAAAAAGACAGGTACAATAGGCCACATAGGATGTACTTCTTTCTTCCCTTCAAAAAACTTAGGTTGCTATGGAGACGGAGGAGCTTTAATCACCAATGATGATGAGCTTGCCGTAAAAATAAGGATGATTGCCAATCATGGGCAGGCTAAAAAATATTATCACAAAGTACTAGGCTGTAATTCACGATTGGATACCCTTCAGGCTGCGGTTCTTAAAGTGAAATTAAAATATCTTGATGAATATTCAGCGGCAAGAAACAAAATGGCCGCTTATTATGATGAGAATCTTGCGGGTATTTCCGGGATTCAGGTTCCGGAGAGAGCAAAAAACTCTACCCACGTATTCCATCAATATACTTTGAAGGTAAAGGACGGAAAAAGAGATGAACTGCAAAAATACCTTGGGGAGAAGAATATTCCAAGTATGATTTACTATCCATTGCCGTTATACAAACAGGAAGCTTTTCAACAATATGTGGAAGAAGGCTTTGAGCTGTCCGTTACCGAAAAACTCTGTTCGGAGGTTATTTCACTACCTGTACATACGGAATTTAATCAGGATGCTGCAGATTATATTATTTTTGAAATCAAAAACTTTTTTAATCAATAAAGAATATTATGTCGGATTTTTTTGCACACGAAACAGCGGTTATTGACGAAGGTTGCCAGATTGGAGCCGGAACTAAGATTTGGCATTTTTCACATATTATGCCTAATTGTATTTTGGGTGAAAGATGTAACATTGGCCAGAATGTGGTGGTTTCTCCTCACGTGGTTTTAGGGAAAAATGTTAAGGTTCAGAATAATGTTTCTATCTACGAAGGAGTCACTTGTGAAGATGACGTCTTTTTAGGACCTTCTATGGTTTTTACTAACGTTATTAATCCCAGAAGTGCAGTCAACAGAAAAAATGAATACCTGAAAACGAATGTAGGAAAAGGAGCCTCTATTGGTGCCAATGCAACCATTGTTTGCGGTCATAATATTGGAAATTATGCATTCATCGGAGCAGGGGCAGTAGTAACGAAGGAGGTTCCGGATTATGCCCTTGTTGTAGGAAACCCTGCAAGGCAGCTAGGCTGGATGAGCGAGTACGGACATCGCCTGACATTCAATGATGAAGGAATTGCAGTATGTGAAGAAAGCGGAGAGAAATACAGAATTGAGAATAATAAAGTTTCGAAAATTTAAATAAAAATACAAATGTCTGAAAAAATAAAATTTGCAGTTGTCGGTTGCGGTCATATAGGTAAAAGACACGCCGAAATGGTGTCTAGGAACTCCGAATGCGAACTCGTTGCATTAATCGATGTAAAAGATAAATCAGTCTTAGGAATAGATAGTTATGATGTTCCTTTTTTTGCCTCTTTAGAAGACTTTCTGAAGTCGGGAATTGAAGTGGATGTAGTAAACATTGCCACTCCCAACGGATTCCACTTCGAACAGGCATATAGAGTGATAGACTCTGGAAAACATGTGGTGGTAGAAAAACCAATGGCGCTCAATAAACAGCATGCAGAAAAGCTTATTTTTCAGGCATTGCACAAACATAAGCAGATTTTTGCCGTGATGCAGAACCGTTATTCCCCGCCTTCAGCCTGGATAAAAGAAATGGTGGAAAGCGGAAAACTGGGAGAAATCTACATGGTTCAGCTGAACTGCTACTGGAACCGTGATGACCGATATTATAAACCGGAATCCTGGCATGGAAAATTAGAATTGGATGGAGGAACCCTCTTTACGCAGTTTTCCCATTTTATAGATATCATGTACTGGCTGTTTGGAGATATTACCAATATCCAGGCAAAATTTGCAGACTTTAATCATGCAAAGCTTACCGACTTCGAAGATTCAGGTTTTGTAAGTTTTGATTTTGTGAATGGAGGCATGGGATCATTAAACTATTCAACCTCAGTTTGGAATCAAAATCTTGAAAGCTCCATGACCATCATTGCAGAAAATGGTTCGGTAAAAATAGGAGGGCAGTATATGGACAAAGTAGAGATTTGTAATGTAAAAGATTATATAATGCCGGAACTGGCACCTACCAATCCAGGAAATGACTATGGTGCTTATAAAGGTTCTGCTGCCAATCACCATTACATTATTGAAAACGTAGTAGACGTAATCAAAGGTAGAAATACAATTACCACAAATGCTTTGGAAGGTCTCAAAGTGGTAGACATCATTGAAAGGATTTATGCCAATAAATAATTTTTTTTTCAAGCTTAAAGAAAAACTGAATAGTGATTTCAGAAAGAATCTTGTCTTAATGATTGGAGGTTCTTTTCTGGCACAGCTCATCCCTGTCCTTTTTTCATTTTTGCTGACAAGGATATACACGCCTGAGGATTTTGGTGTATTCTCAAACTTCTCTGCGGTGTTGTCTTTTTTACTCGTATTTATGCTTCTTAAATACGATATGGCCATTATTTTACCTAAAAAAGATTCCGTGGCAGCAAATCTTTTGGTATTATGCCTGATTATTGGAGTTATTTTCTGTACATTGACATTTTTGATCGTAGGTCTCTTTGATAACCTGATCTATCAGCTTTTTAAATTTGACCATCATAATAATTTTTTGCTGTACGTTCCTCTCGGAGCATTATTATTTTCCCTTTTTAATCTTCTCAATGAATGGTTTGTAAGAAGAAAATATTTTCAGACTTTGGTGAAAAATAAGATTGTCAATAATTCTTCTATTGTAGTTATGTCTACGTTATTGCCACAGATCAATATTATGACCTTGGGACTTGTTAAAGGGCAGATTTTAGGGCAGATAGTATCGGTGATTACAGGGTCATATATAATCTTGAAAAAAGACTGGGCTCTTTTTAAAACCATTGATAAGAGAGTAATGAAGAAGCTGCTTCTTAAATATATCAATTTCGCGAAATTTAATATTCCAGGGCAATTGATCAATACCTTGTCCGTACAGGTGGTTGTCTTTTATCTTACTTCCCAGTTTGGATTCAAAGTGGTGGGGTTATATGCACTTACAGATCGGTTTTTAGGAGTTCCGCTTCAGTTTATTGGAAATGCTGTTAAAGATGTTTTTAAGCAAAAGGCATCGGAAGACTACCGGGATAAAGGCGAGTGTCGTGATATTTACAAGAAAACCACACTTTTATTGATCGCGTGTTCATTACCGCCTTTTATTGTCTTGTTTATTTTTGCTCCGGAACTTTTTTCTTTTTTCTTCGGTGCTGAGTGGAAAGACTCAGGAATCTATGCTCAGATTCTCTGTATTATGTATATGCTTAACTTCATAGGAATGCCTACTGGATGGTTATTTGTAATTGCAGAGAAGCAGAAGCTTGATTTTTTGTGGCAGATATTATTTCTTATTTTTACGTTGTTGGCATTGGGAATTAGTTATTTCTTCTTTAAAAATAATGTGATATATACACTTATTTTATTGTCTGCGGGCAGAAGTATTACGTATCTTATCCAGCTTGGAATGACATATAGATTGGCAACCGGAAAAGTGAATTAATATGAAAAGAAAGATTTATGATCTGTTAAGAACGAGGTTAAAAGTAAGATCCTTAACACATTTTAAGAATAAATACAGAAGAAAGTTTGATAAAATTATTTATCAGAAGAAAATAAGTACACAGGACTTTGAAGATAAATTTAAAGCGTTGGGAGTACAGAAGGGAGATGTACTATTTATTCATAGTTCCTGGGATGAGTTCTATAATTATGAAGGAACTCCGGAATCTTTTATTGATCTCATGTTAGAGCTCATTGGTGAAGAAGGTACATTGCTGATGCCTTCTTATCCGCTTATCAGAAAAAAAGGTGGTACCTTCAGCATAAAGACCACCCCTACACTAGCCGGATTATTGCCAGAAGTTTTCCGGAATTACAAAAAGGTAGAAAGAAGTCTGGATTATCATTCCGTGGCAGCATATGGAAAGCTGGCAAAGTATATCACAGAATCACATATTCATTCCGAAAGTCCATGGGACGAGCATTCACCCTATTATAAACTGGCAGAAGTAAAAGCAAAGGTTTTTTCTATGGGATTAGGAAAGCATCATGTGGGGACCATTATGCATTGTGCTGATAGTATTTTAAGAAGAGATTATGAATATTTTGACCTTTTTTTTAAAAAACATGAAAAAATTACTATAAAAAAAGCTGACGGTGAAGTTATTGTAAAAAATTATCTTACAAAAGAAGATGATTTTTATTATGCTTTCACGGAACAGTCGCACTGGGCAGTAGTAAAAAAATATTTTGACAGGAGCAGATATAAGATAGATCAGTTATCCAATCTACAGATTACTATGTTTGAGGCAGAATATGTGGTACCCAGAATTACAGAATTAGGAAAAAAAGGGATTGTAGTCTACACACACCCGGACCCGAAAAAATACATATTTAGTAAATAATACAGCATTATGAAAAAAAATCTGATCGAATATTTTATTGAAACTGTAAAACAGTTTCCTGATAAAACTGCTGTTATAGAAAATGATACGGAAATTAGTTTTCAGAATTTGTATCAGCAAACAATTCTGTTGGGTAATTTGTTGCTTGACAAAGCTGATATTCTTAACAGGCCGGTAGCAGTGTACCTTCCTAAGTCAATATATTGCGTAACGGCTGACCTCGGAGTTATGTTTTCCGGAAATGCATATCTCAACCTGGATGTTAAAAGTCCGTTACAGAGAGTGGCAGCCATACTTAATCTTGTAGAACCGGAGTTCGTGATTACTAGTGGCGCTTTAAAAAAAAATATTGAGGATATTTATCCCGCATCTAAAATCATTCTTATAGATGAAATAGACTTTAGCCAGCCGATGGATTCCGCTCAATATGCCGAAACACTTTTCTCCAGACTTGAGAACAGATCTGTTGATACCGATATGTCCTGTATCATCAATACCTCCGGATCCACCGGAATTCCCAAAAGTGTGGCCCTGAATCACAGAAGCTTTATAGACTTTATAGAAATATCCAAAGATATTTTCAGATTTTCGGATGATGAGATCATTGGATCCCTTTCACCTGTCATCTTTGATATCTACAGCTATGAGCTTTGCATGCTTATGGCACATTCCAGTACAATTGTGGTTCTGCCTGAACATCTTGCAGCTTTCCCTATAAAAATCCTGGAAGTTATGGAAAAAGAAAAAGTGAGTTTCATATTCTGGGTACCAACCATTATGGTGAATATTGCCAATATGGACCTGTTGAAAACCATATATATTTCTTCATTAAAACTGGTATGGTTTGCGGGAGAGGTTTTCCCCACCAAACAATTCAATTATTGGCACAAAGCTTTGCCGAACACAAAATTTGCCAATTTATACGGTCCTATAGAAATTACTTTAGATTGTACATATTATATTATAGACCGGGAATTCAGAGACGATGAGCCACTGCCAATAGGCTTTCCATACAGGAATACAGATATTCTGATCATTACTGAAGATAATAAACAGGCGGCGCAGGGAGAAGAAGGTGAACTCTGTGTAAGAGGTTCATCTCTTGCTTTGGGATATTATAATGCTCCTGAAAAAACGGCTGCTGCATTTGTAAATAATCCGCTTAACCCACATTATCCTGAAACGATCTACCGGACAGGTGATATAGTTTCTGTGAATAATAAAGGTGAAATTCTTTTCAAAGGGCGAAAAGATACTTTGATCAAGCACCAGGGATACAGAATAGAACTTGGAGAAATAGAGCATATTGTGGTGAATACCCTGAAACTGGTAAAAAATGCTTGCTGCGTGTATGACAGGCAGAAAAAAGAAATTGTCCTGATTTATGAAAATGATCAGGAGCTTGGACCTAATGTATTTAGAAAAGAAATCCTGAATGTATTACCCAAATATATGATTCCTACCGTTTATAATTTTCTTGAAGAAATGCCCAGAAACCCCAATGGAAAAATAGACCGAGCTTATCTGAACCAGCAAATCAATTCATGATATGAAAGAAACGGGAATTTTAAGCTTTGAGATGATCAGTAAGGAATTAATTCGGTTGCGAAATAAAGATATGAGGACGAATTTTTTTCTCTCTGAAGAAAAGTGGAATTTTTTGCAGGAAGACCATGAGGCTGTCATTTATACATCAGATCATGGATTTTATTTTCTTGTCAGGTTAGATGGCTTTTACAAATATTTTTTTATTACTAATAAAAAAGATGATCTTGAGAAAAACATAGTGCTCATACAAAAGAAGTTTGAAAATGATATTGTTGTATGTGAAATTGTTGGAAATGAGGATTATCTGGCAGATATTCAAACCCAGTTTACCAAAGCAGGAGAGTTCAATGAATACACCAGGCTCGTAAGGATGAGCAGAATGAGATCGGCAAATAACATTTTTGAATTTTTCCCCCCTGTTCATCTGCTTTCTATGGACAGAATCCGTGAGCTGCAAAGTCTTTTTCTTAAATATTTTAATAAATTTGCTGAGCAGATTCCTACATGGAATGAATTGCAGAAAATGGTGCAGGCGGGAAATGTATATTACTATTCCGATAATGCAGATATTCAAGGGTTTATAATATTTGAAAGAGCGGGAATTACTTCTCATCTAAGATATTGGTTTGTACACCCGGAATACAGAGGAAAAAGAATTGGCTCGCAGCTCATGAATTTGTTTTTTACAAAATTTGAAGAGGTAAGGCGGGAAATTTTTTGGGTAATAGATACCAATGAAAATGCTATAAAGCGATATAAACATTTTGGATATCTTGAAGAAAAAATATATAATATTGTACTTATAAATAAAAAACGTGAATATGAAGAGCAAAATAATTGAAATATTAAACAGTATAAGACCTGAATTTGATTTTTCTCAGGAAAATAATTTTATAAGCAGTGGAATACTGGATTCTTTCGACATGGTTTCATTGGTAACAAGTCTGGATGAGCAGTTTTCTATTTCCATAGATGGTACGGATATATTGCCTGAAAACTTTGAAACATTAGAATCCATAGAAAATGTTTTAAAGAAAAACGGAGCCGTTTAAATATGAAAATTAATACATCAAATAAAAAAATATCAGGAATATTAAGTATTCTGCCCGCCAATACAGTAAAGTTTGAGGACGAGATGCATCATTATTCCTTTTCCGAAGCTAAATCCCTTAAGCTGAAAATGGCAATGGGATTCAATACCAAGCATATTGTGGAATCAGAAGACATTACAGGATATGATCTTATAGTAAAAGGATTGGAGTATCTGATGGATAACGGCCTTTTAAATAAAGAGGAGATAGACGCTGTGCTTTTTGTTTCACAGACTCCGGAATATATAATGCCACCCACAAGTAACCTGATTCACCAATATTTAGATCTGTCTGAACATGTTTTTTGTCTGGATATTAACCAGGGATGTGCGGGCTTTATAGTTGGGCTTCAGCAGGCTTTCATGTTGCTGGATAACCCTGAAATTAACAAAGTGTTGTTATGTAATGCAGATGTATTAAGTCCTAAAGTTTCGAAATTTGACAGGAATAGCAATCCGTTAATAGGTGATGCTGCATCCGTCACTATAGTAGAGAGAGAAGTAGGATCTCACATTTACGGAGAAATACTGATGGATGGTAAAGGGGCGATGGCTCTGAATATTCCTGCGGGGGGAGCCAGAAATCCAATTACTCCGGAGACGGGTGAATTATATGAAGACTCTTTTGGTAACAGAAGAAGTAAGAATCATCTGGTAATGCAGGGCGATAATGTTTTTAATTTCGTGCTGACCAATGTACCTGAACAGATTTCCAGAATTCTCAAAGAAGCGGGTAAAACACCGGATGATATAGATTATTATTTGTTCCATCAGCCTAATAAATTTATGCTTCAAAAGCTGGCTGATAAAATAGGAGTGCCCCGGGATAAGCTACCCAGCAATGTGGTAGAAAATTTCGGAAATTCCAGTGGGGTTACTATACCCGTGGCTACTACTTTTAACTTAGGAGAAAAGCTGGAAAATGAAACCATCCAGGTCTGTTTTTCAGGTTTTGGAGTTGGGCTCACATGGGGAACCCTGGTAATGAACCTGGGAAATATGAATTTTTGTAAACAGATAAACATTTAAAAAAAGATAAATATGGAAAATTTTTTAGAGCAGATGTCAGAAATCTTAGAGGTAGATCAGGTAAATGTTCAGGATAAGTTAACAGGTTTTGAAGCTTGGGATTCATTGGCCACTCTTTCCATTATTGCAATGGCAGATGAAGAATATGGGGTATCACTGGTTAATCAGGAGATTACGGATGCAGAGACAGTAGAAGGGCTTTATAACTTAATTTTATCCAAACAGAATGCTTAAAGAAACAGGTTTTCTGGATTTTTCTGCAAAAAACATACTGATCACGGGAGCCGGTTCCGGTATCGGCAGAACCACGGCAGTTACACTTTCCTCATTAGGGGCAAAACTGATTTTGCTTGACATTAATGAGCAGGGGCTTCAGGAAACACAGAAGCTTTGCAAAAATATTTCTTCAGTTCTGATTCATGACCTTTCTGATGTAAGTGGGCTGAAAAAGGCTGTAGAAGATAAAGTGGCAGAAACAGGAAAACTTAACGGACTGATCAATGTTGCAGGAATTCCCTGTGTACAGCCACTGAAGACCCTGAAAGCTGAAACTGCGGAAAAAGTTTTCAGAATAAATACTTTGGCAGTACTTGAGCTTTCTAAAATATTCTGCAGCATAAAAAACCATCAGGGAGATTATCCTTCCATCGTCAATATTTCGTCGGTCTATGGTTTGGTAGGCTCGGCAGCTAATGTAGCCTATTCAATGTCTAAAACGGCTCTGCATGGTATTACCAGATCATTGGCTATTGAAATGGCTGGAAAGAATATCAGGGTAAACTGTATCGCTCCGGGCTTTATAAAAACAGAAATGCTGGATGATGTAGCCGTCTCCTTCGATGATGAATATAACCAAAGGCTGCAGGCCCTGCATCCTATGGGATTGGGAGAAGCACAGGATATTGCCAATGCAGCGGTATTTTTAGCTTCGGATATGAGCAAATGGATTACCGGAACCATTCTGTCTGTGGACGGAGGATTTACAGCAATATAACAATATGAGACCAATAGTTTTATTAACAGGAGCCAGTGCTGGAATAGGCGAAGAAATTGCAGTAAAATTATCAGAGAAATATGACCTGATACTTACGGGCAGAAATACTGAAAAATTAAATGAGCTTCAGCAGAAGCTTACACCGGAATGTAAGTCATATGTTCTTTCTATGGATCTTAGTAATCTGGAGAAAATGGAAACTACACTTGTACAGTTTCTGAAAGACCAGAATATAAACATTCATAAACTTGTACACTGTGCAGGATTTATGAAAATGATACCATTGAAACTGATTAGTAATGATTTTATGCTGGAATGTTTTACAACGAACGTATTTTCGGCCAGTCTGCTGGTAAAACTGTTAACCAATAAAAAGCATAATAATTCATTGCTGGATGCTGTAGTCTTTATCTCCAGCAATATCAGCAACAGAGGGGCTAAAGCTATGAGTACCTATGGCGCCTCCAAATCTGCATTGGATGGGCTGATGAGAAATTTTGCAGTGGAACTTGCTCCAAAAGTAAGATTTAACTCTGTACTCCCGGGAGCAGTCCTGACAAAGATGACTCAGAATATATTTGATAATGATGAAGTAATGTCCAGAATGCAGGCTCAGTATCCCTTAGGAATTGGCTATGGAGGGGATATTGCAGATGCTGTGAATTTTTTGCTGTCTGATGAGGCCAGATGGATTACAGGACAGCAGATGACCGTGGACGGGGGACGCTCCATTAATATATCATCTTAGAAAATGAAGCTGTATATTAAGAGATTTGAAAATAGACCTATAGATTCAAACTGTTTTTTAATTTTTAATAAAAGTACGGCTATTATTGTTGATCCCGGTACTCAAAACCATATCGAATTATATGAGTTTATTGCAGAAGAAAACCTTAAAGTTGAATACTGCATTATTACACATGGTCATTTTGACCACGTGTATGGTATTGAAGATATAGTTTCCAGGTACAACCCGAAGTGCATTCTAAGCAGTGAATCTCTTAACTATATTGGGGACATTAAGAAAAACCTTTCCGTGTTTTATGGAAAATCGTTTTCTTATCAGCTTGAAAATTATATAATTGTCCGTGAAGACGGGCATATTATTAATTGGGAAGGTCATGAATTAGAATTGTACTATACAAAAGGGCATACAGCCTCATGCATAAGTTGTAAAATAAATAATGATGTTTTTGTGGGTGATTTAATGATAAAAGGAGAGAAGACGGTGACCAAACTACCTTCCGGAAACAGAAAAATGGCAGAAAAATCAATTGATACCATTTTGAATCTCGCCGGAATTGAAATAATCTATGGGGGTCATGGTGAATCTATGACAAAGACGGAGGCACAGAATTTTTTTAAATGAGAACTGAGAATGCTTTAAAATATACAATTGATACAATCCTGACTGTCGCGCTGGGATACAAGATTGATTGTTATGTATATAATTATTCAGAGAAAAATATTGAAATTGTCCTCGAAAATAAAAATATTAATTTCCTGATTTGTGAAAGTGGTGATTTTAAGGAGCTGCTTGAAGGTAAATTAAAACTATCTTCTGTTTCTGCTTTTGATAACTACAGCCAGATTCCTGTTATCAAAATGAACGGAGAAGAAAATCTGTATAACCGATCGGAAGAAAAAATAACCATTAATTTTGATTTGCTTTCACTGCCGTTTATTTTATTTTCAGGTCTCGATGAATATTTATCTGAAGAAAGGGATGAATATGACAGGTTTCCTTATGAAGATAGTATTTGTAAAAAGTATGATCTTGTTAAACTTCCTCTGGCAGATGAATATGCAATGATGCTGAGAAAAATTATACAGAAGGAATGTCCGGATATTGATATAAGGCCACGAAAGTTTACGATTACACCTACACATGATATAGATGATATTTATCGATTTACAGGGCCTTTTAAGGCAGTTAAATCAATTTTAGGTCAGTTGGTAAATACTGGAAATATCAGAGAAGTCTTACTGGCTTTCAGATTTCTGATCCAGTGTCTTTCGGATAAACGCAAAGACCCTTATTTTAAAGGAATTGAAAAGCTTTTAGAGGACTCCAGAGCCAATGGTCTTAAATCGGTCTTCTTTTTTATGGCGGGAAATTCATCTGCTTTTGATTCCGGGTATGATATCTATGATGAAAACCTGAAAGAAGTTTTCAGAAATATTGACGCTTCACGGATGACCTCAGGTATCCATCCGGGTTTTTACACCTTCAGGGATATTGATGTTTTAAATGAGCAGATTAGAAAAGTGGCCGGAGCTACGGAAAAAAGAATCACGCACTCAAGACAGCATTATTTGAGATTTGACAGAAGAAAAACTTTTGAAAACCTGGAGAAAGCCGGTATTCACACAGACTATACCATGGGATTTGCAGAGGAAGAAGGATTTAAGTGCGGAACTTCACATGAATTTCATCCTTATGATTTAAAAAATGACAGGCCATACAAAATCAAAGAAAAACCTTTGATTGCCATGGATGTAACACTGAGCATGTATAAAAAATATTCTGTTTCTGAAGCCAACAAGGTTTTAGAAACTTTATATCAAAGGGTAAAAAGAACCGGAGGAGATTTTATTGTATTGTGGCATAATGCCTATGTATATAGAGAATTAGAGTTTTATAATAAAGTATATTTAGAATTTTTAAAGAAAAATATATAAATGAAGGATTTTTTTAGCACTGTTTTTTCTTTTAATTTTTTTAAAGTATTTGTATATTTTATATTCGTATTTTCAGGTTCTATCAAGTGGATCCCATTTCCTATTGATTTTACCTTATTTTTTGGTGCACTTTGCGCTGCTGTTCTGTTTTTTGAAATCAAAACAATTACTATTTTTCGAAAAGAAGTTTACAACCAGGTTCTTTTGATTCTTTCCCTGATCGTTTTTTTTGCTCTTTCTAATTTTTACACCATATCATATGTGTATTCGGATAAAAAAAATGAAGCCATGCTGCTTAACTTCTTCACGGTTATCTACCCGCTGCTGGCGTTTAAAGATGTAATTTTCAAAGAACTTCAGAAACTAATGTATCTGGTAGGCATTTTTGCAGTCTGCATGTTAGCGTACGTTTATTTTACAACCACATTTATTATATTCTTTGATGAAACGAGATACATTGAGAATGTACCTACATATTTAACCATTGGGATTATGCTTTCAGCATGTTTTATTTTCTCTTTATCCAGTAAACCTACTGTTGCAGTTATTATTTACCGTTTGGTTCTTTTATTCTTTTTGATTCAGCTGGGAGGAAGAGGCCCAATTTTTAACCTTATATTATCCCTCTGTATCTATTATGTATTGAATTTAAAAAATATTAAATTCAACTATAAGGTGGTTCTAATGTTTATGGCGGGGATTTTTGTTATGATTTTCTATCTGGATACTATCATTGGTTTCATAATAGAGAATGTAAATATTGATAGATTTAATATGGTAAAAGCGTCATCAGAAGATGTGAGCGTATTATACCGTGTAATAGTTATGGAAAAAGGGCTCCAGACATTTTATGAGCATCCTTTCATGGGATTAGGAATAGGAAGTTCAGGAATATCGCTTACAGGAGTGGATCAGGTTGAGTTTCCGCATAATCTGATTATCGAAAGTCTGATGGAATTAGGGATATTGGGAGGAATACTATATCTGAGTATTTATATTTATTTTTTTGTGTATCATTTAAAATATATCAGGAAAGATAAGAGATTACTTATCATGTATATTATTGCGCTTTTATTCTTTCTTGAAGATATGAAAAGTGGCTCTTTTGATGGATGGAGAATAAGCTTGTTTTGGATATGTATATATATTGTAGAATATAATTTCAAAATAAATAATAAAGATACGCTTCCTAAGCAATATTTAACCAAAGTTTAACTGGTTTGTACTTTTTGATAATGATATTTAATTATTAAAATTCACACGATGATTCAGAAAAATATAAACAAAATCAATAATTTCGATTTAATCAGACTTCTTGCGGCATTGCAGGTGGTTTTTACCCATTCTGTCCATCACCTCGAGATGAAGGGCAGTATCGGAGAATTCGGAACTTTATTGGTATATTATTTTCCGGGGGTTCCCATATTTTTTACTATCAGTGGATTTTTGATTTATTGGTCGTTTGACAGAAACTCGAATGATCTTATCAAATATTTCAAAAACAGGTTGTTAAGACTATTTCCCGCTTTATGGTTCTGTCTTGTTTTAACTATTATACTTCTCTTATATGATGCTAAAGACCCTTTTCTGATCACTTCGGCAAAGCAATTCTGGTTTTGGATTATCGGACAGATGACGGTTTTTCAGTTTTGGACACCAGACATCCTAAGATTTTGGGGAGTTGGAACTCCCAACGGCAGCTTGTGGACTATCGCCGTGGAAATGCAGTTTTATATATTTGTGCCGGTATTATTTTTTCTGATCAGGAAATTCAGGAAAAACACATTAAGCATCATACTTGTATTTATAGCATTATCTTTGGCGTTTAATTTTTACTTTGGTAAATTTTCAGAAGATTCTATAGCATATAAACTGGCAGGTGTAAGTGTATTTCCTTATCTGTATAATTTTTTGTTTGGGGTACTGGCTTATATTTACTGGGATAGAATTAAAGCTTTCATAGAAGGGAAAATGCTTATCTGGCTAGTGACGTACCTTGTCTACATTAATGTTTTCGGAAACTGGCTGGGAAATGATCTGAATTCTTACTTTATTTACACGCCTTACCAATTCCTTACCAATATTTTCCTGGCTTTTCTTGTTCTTTCCACAGCATTCACTTTTAATGGCATCAGCAACAAGCTGCTTCATCATAATGATATCTCCTATGGAGTATACATTTTCCATATGCTTATTATTAACTTTTTTGTGCAGAGAGGAATGATAGAGAGTACTACTTATTTTATCATGGTATTTGCAGGAACAATTATTCTGGCATCTGTTTCCTGGTTCTTTATTGAAAAATATTTTTTAAAACTAAAAAAAAACAAATAGAAAAAAAATGAAAATATTAATGCTTTGTGAGCTCTATATTGAAAATCTTGAATATCAGGAAAACCTTCTGGTAAAATATTATCAAAAGCATGGGCATGAAGTAACGGTTATTACTTCCACCTATGATAATGTATTTGATTATTATAATGATATACATGATAATTCAAAACCGCAAAGAATTCTTTATGACCACGGAGCTAAAATTATAAAACTTCCATTTAAATTTAATTATTTGGGGAAGATTAAAAAATATATATCCATTACAAAGATTGTAGAAGAAGTTAAACCGGATCTCTTATACATTCACGATATTATGCCGAATATGTTCGAAATGCTGGATTATAAAAAAAGAAACCCTCACGTGAAGATGATTATGGATTATCACTGTGATTACAGCAACTCCGCGAATAGCTGGCTTTCGTTAAACGTTCTTCATAAGCTGCTGAGAAAGTATATATATATGAACCCTATCCGAAAACATATTTCAAAATTTTATCCTATAGTTCCCGGTAGTGTCAAATTTCTTAAAGAAGTGTATGGTATACCGCTTAGCGAAATGGAAGTACTTCCTCTGGGAGCAGATACTGATATGGTTGGAGAATTGAAAAATCAGGAGGTAGGAAAACAGATCAGAGAAAAACTTGGAATTGCTGAAAAAGATATTGTAATTTTTACAGGAGGAAAACTTACACCTGCAAAGAAAACAGATCTGCTTCTTAAAGCGTTTAACGAAATTAATGATGAAAGGCTACATCTGATCATGGTAGGAGATGCAGACCAGTATAACCAGGAATATAAAAAAGAATTATTAAGTTTGTCCGATAATAATCCAAATATTCATTATATTGGATGGCTGAATAATAAAGGAGTATATGAGCATCTGTCTGCATCGGATATTGCTGTATTTCCAGCCAGTCAGTCTATAATCTGGCAGCAGGCTATTGCTTCGGGACTTCCATTGATTGCAGGAGACACAGGAGAGCAGTCTGTACAGTACCTGAATGAGTTTGGGGCTATTATTGAGCTGAGCAGTGAAAATATAACCAAGGAAAATATAAAAAAGAGTATTGAGCAGATTTTGTATGTTGAAAATGAACTTAGCCTAAGGAAAGAGCTGGCTTCAAAAACTGCAGCGAAATATCTGGATTGGAATCACCTGATTAATAAAACACTTTCACATGTCAAAACTACTTCTTCCTAACAGTATTTTATGTTTTGTATTTTTTATAGGGGCTATCCTGAATATCTCCGCACAGACGAGAGCAAAGAAAGTTGTTCCCGAAGTACTGATTGCTTCCGGGAATAAAGGAACTGAGTATAAAAGATTCATATCTGATAATAATATAAAACAGGTAAGGTTTGTTAATGACAGACAGTTTTTGGATGAGAACAAAGAATTTGCTTTTAATCCGGAAAACCTCCGGGAGCAGGTTAGATTGGCTTATCCTGATCCTAAAGCGAAAGGAATAGGTTATATTGATCTTGAACATCCTTATCTCGAGTATCTGATGAATGAAGATGTTTCGAGTGATAATTTTAAAAAAAGCCTAAAGCTTTTTCTGGATGTGCTGAAATTTGTAAAGGCTGAAAGACCGGATGTGAAATGGGGGTATTACTATATTCCTTTTACTACCTATTGGGAAAGGAAAACAGACTTTTTTGAAAAGCATAAAAAAGTTCAGGAAATTATAAGAAACAGTGATGTATTGTTTCCTTCCATTTATATTTTCTATAATAATGCAGATTTTGATTCTGAAAACATTGATTATTTAAAGGATAATACCAGAGAGGTGATCAGAATAGGGAAACTCTACAATAAAAAGGTATATCCGTTTATAATGTCCCGCTACCATCCTTCAACTGCCAAAATTGGGAATGGAAGGATAAGTACTGAAAATTTTAGAACATATGTCTCCGAAATAATGAAAACGAATCATAAAGGGGAAAAAGTAGACGGAGTTGTCTTATGGAATTTTGATGACTATTTCTATAGAATTAACGAACCTAAGATCCGTGAAGAATTTAGTAAAAGTAAAATTGATTTTGATCAGTTTTACGATAGCTATATTATAAGTTTATTAAACATAATGATAAAAGAAAGATAATTTTAAAAAAAATGGGAAAAGAAGGTACTTACCAAATCTGTACAAAAACCATAATGGATACTACAGATCCAAATATCATTTTCAACGAAAAAGGAGAAAGTGACTATTATACCAACTTCAAAGAAAATATTGAACCAAACTGGCATACCGACGAACGAGGATATGATGAACTGATGAAAATTGCCGATAAAATCAAAAAAACGTCAAAAAATAAAGATTTCGATTGTATCATAGGCCTGAGTGGCGGGTTGGATAGCTCTTATGCTGCTTATGTAGCAAAAGAAATCATGGGAATACGTCCCTTGATTTTTCACGTAGATGCAGGTTGGAATACAGATAAAGCGGTAGGAAATATCGAAAAGCTGATTAATGGTCTTAATCTAGATTTGTACACTGAAGTCATCAATTGGGAGGAAATGAAAGATTTGCAGGTTGCATTTCTTAAATCACAAATTTCCGACCAGGACCTACCACAGGATTATGCTTTCTTCTCGGGATTGTATAAATTTGCCAAAAAACATAAAATAAACTATGTACTTACAGGGAGCAATTTTTCTACGGAATGTTGTAGAGAACCCGAAGAATGGGGAGGTTTTCCAGGAATTGATACCACACTTGTAAAAGATATTCATTCTAAATTTGGAAAAAAACCACTTAAAACATTTCCTTTAGTAGACATCCTGTCCTACAAAATATATTATAAATATGTCTATGGAATGGAAGTTTTTAAGCCATTAAACTTGGTGCCTTACATTAAAAAGGACGCAGAATCTCTTTTAATTGAAAAATTCGGATGGGAATCATTTCAACACAAACACCATGAGTCCAGGTTTACCCGTTTTTATGAAGATTACTGGTTACCTAGAAAATTTGGCTATGAAAAGAGAAAAGCGCATTTTTCATCACTCATACTTACAGGGCAGATGACACGTGAGGAGGCGTTAGACAGGGTGTCGAGGCCTGAGCTTTCAGAAGAATTCCTGCAGAAAGAGTTTGAATATGTAGCCAATAAATTAGATCTTACCAAAGAAGAATTGCAGCAGATTTTTGAGGGTGAAAATAAAACCTATAAAGATTATAAAAATAAAATGGGTATTATTAAATTTGGTGCGCAGGCAATGCAAAAGCTGGGCTTAGAAAAGAGATTATTCAGATGATAACAATTATAGATTACGGCGTTGGAAATATCAATGCTTTTGTAAATGTTTACAAGAGAGTGGATGTAGCGGTGAAAATAGCCAAAACCAAGGAAGATTTGGAAGGTGCTGAAAAGCTCATTCTTCCAGGGGTTGGTCATTTCGATCATGCCATGACAGAGCTTAATAATTCAGGAATGAGAGATAAGCTGGACGATCTGGTTCTTAATCATAAAATACCGGTCATAGGAATTTGTGTAGGAATGCAGATGATGGCCAATAACAGTGATGAAGGAAAGATAGAAGGACTGAAGTGGATTGATGCTACGGTAAAAAAGTTTGATGAAACAAAAATTAATCAGGTGACAAGACTTCCACATATGGGCTGGAATGATGTGAAACCGGTTAAAGATATTGAATTATTCAAAGGACTGGAAGATAATGCTATTTTTTATTTTCTTCACACCTACTATTTTCAGTGTAATAATACGGAAGACATTATGGCTGTCACGGATTATGGAGGCGAGTTTTCTTCTGCAGCCCATCACGAAAATAAATATGGAATCCAGTTTCATCCCGAAAAAAGCCACCATTATGGTGAAATATTACTTCACAACTTTGCGAAACTTTAAAAAACAAAACATAAACACAAATGTTAAGACCAAGAGTGATACCCAGTCTGTTAATACAGGATAACGGACTTGTCAAAACCGTCAATTTCAAGAATCCCAAATACGTGGGAGACCCCATCAATGCAGTGAGGATCTTTAATGAGAAAGAGGTTGATGAATTGGCCATATTTGATATTGATGCTACAGCGAAAGGATTGGAGCCTAATTACAGCTTAATAGAAAGAATTGCCAATCAATCCAGAATGCCCCTCTGCTATGGAGGTGGAGTGAAAACGGTTGAACAGGCTCAGAGAATCTTTAGTCTTGGTATTGAAAAAATTGCGCTTTCATCAGCTGTTCTTCAGAATCCGCAATTGATTACTCAAATTGCAGACAGGGTAGGGTCGCAAAGCGTTATTGTGGTTTTGGATGTAAAGAAAAAACTTTTCGGAGGCTATGAAGTATATACTCATAATGGAAAAAAATCTACAGGAATCAATCCTGTTAAATTTGTAGAAGAAGCACAGCATTTGGGAGCCGGTGAAATTATTATCAATTCCATAGATCAGGATGGTGTGATGAAGGGATATGATATGGGATTGATAGAAAAAATCAGAGAAAAGATTTCATTGCCGCTTACCGTTTTGGGAGGAGCAGGCTCTTTGAAAGATATCAAACAGGTAATAGATAAGCACGGAATTATTGGAGTAGCAGCAGGTAGTTTATTTGTATTTAAAGGGGTTTATAAGGCCGTATTAATAAACTATCCTTCTTTTGATGAGAAAGAAGGGCTAAGACAAAAATAATTTATGTGTGGAATTGCAGGAATTATATATAAAGACGGAACTTCTGTAACCCGGGAGGCTCTGAAGAAAATGACAGATAAGCTGTCCCATAGGGGGCCGGATGCTGAAGGTTTTTTTATCAGGGAAAATATCGGATTTGGCCATAGAAGATTGTCCATTATTGACACAAGCAGCGCTGCGAACCAGCCTTTTTTACTGAACTCTAAAGTACTCACATTCAACGGGGCTATCTATAATTATGTAGAATTAAGGAGTGAGTTAGAGCAACTGGGATACGCTTTTTCTACAACTTCAGATACGGAGGTATTAATCGCTTCATATGACTGCTGGGGAGAAAAATGTGTTGAAAGGTTTAATGGAATGTGGGCATTTGCTATTTTTGATCCCGAAAAAAATAAAGTGTTTTGTTCTCGTGACCGCTTTGGCGTAAAGCCTTTTTATTATTATTCCGATGAAAATAAAATTATTTTTGCCTCTGAAATAAAATCCATTCTTGAAATTGAAAAAATAACGGAGGTTAATATTCAGGTTATACTTCAGTTTATCGCAGTTAATCTAACTGAGCAGACTCACGAAACTTTTTTTAAAGGTATTGATAAACTACCGGGTTCACATAATCTAGTCTATTGCCTGAAGGAGCATACCTTCAACATATACAGATATTATGAGATACCTTTTCATAAAGAAATTTCAAAATTAAATCTGGAGAAGTCATCAGAATTATTTAAAAAAGAATTAGAAAGATCTGTAAAACTAAGATTGAGATCTGATGTGAAAATAGGATCTGCATTAAGCGGAGGGCTTGATAGTTCTTATTTGGCAGCAATAGCATCAGACGTCTTTTCAAATCAGATGGAAGATAAATTTAACGTGATTTCTGTTGGTTCAGAAAATCCCGGTAATGATGAAAGCTATTACTCCAAAATGGTTTCAGAACATTTGAATTTAAATCAGGATCTGATATATCCTGATAAAGAAGATTTTGAAAACCAGATATTAAAAGTGATCATTACTCAGGAAGAACCATTTGGGGGGCTTTCAATTTATATGCAGAACTTTCTGATGAGAGAGACCAATAAACTTGGAATAAAAGTATTATTGGATGGTCAGGGAGCCGATGAAATTCTGCTGGGATATAGCCGTTACACGGCAGCATACCTGAGGAACCATTCATTTTTTAAGAATATTAATTTTTTATCGAACATCAGAAGTCATTATGATATATCCATTCTGAGAGGAATACTTACTTACTTGTATTTTAGTGTGTTCTTTGTTAGGAAGTGGAGAATATTATTCAGAGGACGGGGGCTCAAAGGAAAGTATAGAAAATCTATCAATTTTGGTCTGATGAAAAAGCTCACAAAATCGTATTCTAATATATTTGAGATGCAGAAAATTGAGATTTTCTGGGCACAGATTCCTGAATTATTGAGATTTGAAGATAAAAACTCCATGGCATTTTCTGTGGAAACCAGACTTCCTTTTTTAGATTATAAATTCGTAGAGACATGTTTGTCTATGAACAATAATTTTAAAATACACAAAGGCTGGTCTAAATATATTCTTCGTAAAAATATGGCAGGCAAGCTGCCCGATAAAATAACCTGGCGAAAAAGAAAAATAGGTTTTGATGCCCCTACTGAAGAATGGTGGCCGTATTCTGATAAAATTTTGGAAAAAATTAATCAGTCTGAGATTATTCAGGAACTTTATTCTAAAAAAATAAAAATACTAAAGAACAGGGAAATGCAGTGGAAATTATATAATATTGCTATTTGGGAGGAAGTATTTAATATGAAAATTACAACTTAAGACACATAATATGAAAATTAAAGATAAAATACTTCTGATTACCGGAGGAACAGGTTCATTCGGAACCGCAGTCCTTAGGAAATTTATACATACAGATCATTTTAAAGAAATCCGTATTTTTTCCCGCGACGAAAAGAAGCAGGATGATATGAGGAATCAGTTTAAAAATGATAAGCTGAAATTTTATATCGGAGACGTAAGAGATTATAAAAGCATTGAGCCGGCCATGAGAAATGTAGACTACGTTTTTCATGCAGCTGCCCTCAAACAGGTGCCATCCTGTGAATTTTTTCCTATGCAGGCTGTAAAAACAAATGTTGAAGGTACACAAAATGTAATTGATGCAGCTGCGAAGAATAAAGTGAAAAAAGTAATCTGCTTAAGTACAGATAAAGCAGCTTATCCTATCAACGCGATGGGGATTTCCAAGGCGATGATGGAGAAAGTAGCTGTTGCTGCATCAAGGAACCTTGAAGATACAGTAGTCTGCCTTACCAGATATGGAAATGTAATGGCCTCAAGGGGGTCGGTAATTCCTCTATTTATCAAACAGATCAAAAACGGAGATGCCATTACCATCACAGATCCTAATATGACAAGATTTTTAATGTCATTGGAAGAAGCTGTTGATTTAGTTCTTTTTGCATTTGAACATGGAAACCCTGGTGATTTATTTGTCAATAAGGCTCCGGCAGGAACCATTGGAGACCTGGCTCAGGCCCTCAAAGAAATGTTTAAAGCTGATAATCAGGTTAAAATCATAGGAACAAGACATGGGGAAAAGCTTTATGAGACCCTGTGTACCCGTGAAGAAATGATCAAGGCGGAAGATATGGGTGATTTTTACAGAATCCCTGCGGATAACAGGGATCTGAACTATGCCCAGTATTTTTCTGAAGGCGTGGAAGATATCTCTAAAATAGAAGATTATCATTCTCATAATACACAGCAGGAAGACGTAGAAGGAATGAAAAAACTTCTGTTAAAACTTCCGTTAATCAGAAAAGAAGTATTGGGGGAAGATATAATGCAGTATCCAGATTAAATAACTATGGAAAGCCCGGAAATTTTTGCAGGAGGAAACTATTCCGACGAAAGAGGAAACGTTGTTTTTAATAATCAATTCAATGCTTCTGAAGTAAAAAGAATATACTTTATAGAAAATATTAACACCGAATTGATCAGAGGCTGGACCGGTCATAAAATTGAGCAGCGCTGGTTCTCCGTAGTTCAGGGAAGTTTTATCATCAAGCTGATCAGGATTGACAACTGGGAACATCCGTCCAAAGGATCAGATATTTTGAAATTTGAAATAAATGCTGACAATATGGATGTACTTCATGTCCCGGGAGGTTATGCATCAGCTATCCAGGCTGTAGAAAAAGGTTCAAGATTATTGGTAATGGCAAATTACTCTTTGGGAGAAATCAACGATGATTACCGTTTCCCTATAGATTACTTTGAAAATTTATAAAATGAAAAGAATAGGAATTACAGGACAAAATGGGTTTGTAGGCTCACATTTATATAATACTTTGGGATTAAAACCTGATGAATTTGAAAGAATAGGTTTTGAAAGATCATTTTTCGAAGATCCGGAAAAGCTCGATGAATTTGTAAAACAGTGTGATGTCATTGTCCACTTGGCAGCCATGAACCGCCATCCTGATCCTGAAGTGATCTATAATAACAATCTTGATCTGGTGAAGGCTTTAATTGCTTCATTGGAAAGAACAGGCTCTAAAGCACATATCCTGTTCTCCTCTTCATCCCAGGAGGAGAAAGACAACCTATACGGGAAATCTAAAAAAGAAGGAAGACAACTCTTTGCAGAATGGGCAGCAAGAGCAGGCGGAAAATTCACAGGCTTGATTATTCCGAATGTTTTCGGGCCCTTTGGAAAACCCAATTATAATTCTTTCATTGCTACGTTTTGTCATAAACTTACCCATGGTGAAACCCCTGTAATTGACCATGACGGAGATGTAAAACTTATTTACGTAGGGGAGTTGGTTCAGGAAATCATTGAAAAAATTGACACGGAAGAATCTCAGGATTTATACGAAGTTCAGCATACCTCGGAAAATAAAGTTTCAGAAGTTTTGGCGAAGCTGGAAAATTATAAAAACCTATATTTTGAAAGCGGGGAAATTCCTGAATTGACAACAAAATTTGATTTAAATCTGTTCAATACTTTCCGTTGTTATTTTGATATAAAAAATCATTATCCTGTTAAATTTACCCAGCATATAGATCCGCGTGGAGCCTTTGTTGAGGTAATCAGGCTCGGAATCGGGGGACAATGTTCTTTTTCCACAACAGTTCCCGGAATTACCAGGGGAAATCATTTTCACACAAGAAAAATAGAAAGATTCGCAGTAATAAAAGGAAAAGCATTGATACAGCTGAGAAAAATTGATACGGATGAAGTCCTGGATTTTTATCTGGACGGGAATGAACCTGCCTATGTGGATATGCCCATCTGGTATACCCACAATATCAAAAATATTGGCGAAGAAGAATTATATACCATTTTCTGGATCAATGAACCGTTTAATGCCGAGGATGCGGATACTTACTTTTTAACTGTATAATTATGAGGTTAAGTCGGTTTAATATTGAGTCTTATTTTGTTTTTTTCTTAACGTTCGGATATATTTTCGTTTATTCGCTGGCGGTACCGTTTAGTACCTTAAACACCTATTTTTCTGTTCCTTTCCGGATCATGATGTTCCTCGCTAGTTTATATATTATATACACCAACTTTGAGAATATAAAAAAGAGAAAATTAACCATTATTTTTACTGCACTTTTCTGGATCTTATATTTGATCAAAGCTAATTACAGCTATAGAAGCGGCCTGCTTTTGCCTAAGGTGATGAACAATGAATCACAGGTTTATATAAGAATAATTTGCTTGAACATGATACCTTATATTGCTGTTTTGAGTATCAGTCTGTCAAAAGACATCATGGTGAAACTTAATAAATGGGCATTTAATTTTCTGCTTATTATTATCGGAATCAGTAGTCTGTATGCAATTTTTGTAACACATAATATTGAGAGGTCAAACGGAATATTTGCAAGTTATTATATCAGTGTAGGGCATTATGGCTTATCCTTGGTGATATTGTCACTATTTTATTACTTCCAGGTTCCTCAAATAAAGAAGAAATCCATTCTGGGAATTCTCATAGGAATATTTACAATATTTATTTCTTCTGCCAGAAGCCCTATGCTAGCTGCGTTTATTCTTGTACTGATATTTCTGGCTTATTTGAATAAGATAAGATACTGGATAGCATTAGTAGGTTTTATTCTTATTTTTGTAGCAGGAATATATTTTCTAAAACATACCTCTCTTTCAGATTTTGCATTTATCAACAGAATGTATGATGCTATTTTCAAGGGAGACGGATATGGAAGATCATACAATATGCTGAAGGGTATCGATATCTTTAAGAACAATATACTTCTGGGGGGAAATATTTTATTTGAAGATGGAATGTATCCTCACAATATTTTTGTAGAAGTATTAATGAGTATGGGTTTAACCGGATTTATTTTGTTTTGTCTGTACTTTAAAGATCTATTGAAGTTTAAAATATCATATATAAAAGATAAAGTATATAACCTGCCTTATTTATTGTTTTTTGTTCAGTATTTTATATTGGTTTTAACCTCTTATACCATATATGAAAATATGGAGTTTTGGAGTTTTTCAGCAGTAGCTGTATCTATAATATTATTTTGTAATGATGAAAAAATTAAAAGTGATGACGGTCGTAGGCACGCGGCCGGAAATTATTAGATTATCAAGAGTATTATCCGCTTTGGACACTTCCGAAGCCATAGAACATATAATCGTCCATACAGGACAAAATTATGATTACGAACTGAACCAGATCTTTTTTGAAGACCTGGGCTTGCGTAAACCGGATTATTTTCTGGAAGCAGCTGGAAAAACCGCCACTGAAACCGTTGGAAATATCCTGATTAAAATTGATCCCCTTCTTGAAGAACTTCAACCTGATGCTTTTCTGGTTTTAGGAGATACCAACTCTTGCCTTTGTGCAATTCCTGCCAAGAAAAGACAGATTCCGATTTTCCATATGGAAGCCGGGAACAGATGCTTTGACCAGAGAGTTCCGGAAGAAACCAACCGTAAAATCGTAGATCATACCTCAGATATCAATCTTACCTATTCGGATATTGCCCGCGAATATTTATTAAGAGAAGGTCTTCCGGCAGACAGAATCATCAAAACTGGATCTCCGATGTTTGAGGTACTCAACCATTATTTACCGGAAATAGAGAGCTCGGATGTTCTCAATAGATTAAACCTTGAAGAAGGAAAGTATTTCGTAGTATCGTCGCACAGGGAAGAAAATATTAATTCCGAAAAGAACTTTAACGGATTAATGGAGAGTCTGAATGCCATTGCGGAAAAATTTAAATACCCTATCATAGTTTCTACCCACCCAAGAACCAGAAATATGATAGACAAAAAGCAGGTTGCCGTACGACCTGAAATCCAGTTCTTAAAGCCATTAGGTTTCCATGATTATAACGCGCTGCAGATGAGAAGCTATGCCGTGCTTTCTGATTCGGGAACCATTTCTGAAGAGTCATCGATCCTTAATTTCAGAGCACTGAATATCAGGGATGCTCACGAAAGACCGGAGGCCATGGAAGAAGCATCTGTAATGATGGTAGGACTTTCCCCTGAAAGAATTATGCAGGGCCTTACCCAGCTTCAGCAGCAGAAAACCGGTAAAGAAAGAAATTACAGAACGGTTTCCGATTATTCAATGCCGAATGTTTCCGAGAAAATGGTACGTATTATCCTGAGTTATACCGATTACGTTAACAGAGTTGTTTGGAGCAAATAAAACACAATGTCGAAAAAAGTATTAATACACAGTATTGTTTTTGCACCCGATGCAGTTTCTACAGCGTACCTTTATAATGATATTGCGTACAACCTGAAGAAAAACGGGTTTGAAGTGGAAGTGCTTTCCACTATGCCCCATTACAATAAAGTAGAATCCGATCTTGTAAAGACAAAATTTCAAAAAAAATTTCTCGGACTCTATTACACCAGTGATTATAAGGGGATAAAAGTATATCATGTACCCCAGAAAAAATACAACAGTGTTCTTTTACGTGGGTTTATTATGATTTACTGGCACGTATTGTCATTTTTCCTGGGATTGAAGATTAAGAATGTAGATGTTATCATCAGTCCTTCACCGCCTCTTACGATAGCATTGGTATCTATTGCGCTTGCAAAACTGAAAAAAGCCAGATTTATCTACAATGTACAGGAAATCTATCCGGATTTCTTTGTCAATCAGGGGAAGATGAAGTCAAAGTCCGTTTTGAAAATACTTAAGAAACTGGAAAGGTTTGTATATAAACAGTCAGACTCTTTAATTACAATAGATCAGAATTTCAGAGATACGCTTGCCCAAAGAATGGAAGATCCTGAAAAGATTGAAATTATTGCTAATTTTGTAGATACGGAATTGTATCACCCGATACTTCATCCAGTGGTCAACAGGTCTATATTTCCTGAAAATGATACCTTGAAAGTAATGTATGCAGGGAATATTGGATTTGCCCAGGATTGGGAACCATTGATAGAAGTTGCAAAAAGGACCAGAGAACTGCCTGTGACGTATTTTGTAATAGGTGATGGGGCATGCAGATCATGGCTTAAGGATGAGATTGAAAAATATCAGTTAAATAATATCAGTCTGATTGATTATCAGGCAAGAGAAAGTATTCCCCATATTATTAATTATGCGGATTTGCATTTTATTTTCATGAATAGAAAGCTCGAAAAAGATGGGCTGCCTTCTAAAGTGTATACCATTATGGCATGCAAGAAGCCATTGCTGGTCATAAGTAATAAAAATACACCGCTTTATGATCTACTGGAAAATACAGGAGCTGCTTTTTTAATTGAGAATGCATCCAATGACGTAAACAAGGAACTGTCTGCTGTGATAAAAGAATCACTGGATAAGAAAAAATTATTAAGAGAAATGGGTGAAAAGGGCTTTGATCTGGTACAGCAACACTATACTAAAGAAAAAGTTACCGAAAAATACTACAAACACATAAGAAAATTAATTAACAGCTGATTGAAGCGTGATGAAAATAATTATTATAACCCAGGAAGACTCCTTTGTTGTCCCTAAAAATATTGAAAAAATTCTACGAATGGAAAACGTAGAGCTTTTGAAGGTCATAGATATAGACTCAGATTATAGTTTGGTCAATAAAAAATCATATTTTATAAAAGGTTTTGGTTTATTACAGACCATAAAAATGGGACTGCAGGTAGTTCATGCAAAAGTATTAAACACCATAGATACGCTTACATCATATAAACTTGCTATTACGCCTAAAAGTTTAAAAGCTGTTTCCGGTAGGTATAATATTAAATTTCAAAGAATAAAGAATCCCAATGCAGCCGCTTTTTTGGAGGAGATTAAAGCCTTGCAACCAGATGTTATCGTATCTTATTCAGCACCGGTTGTATTCAAAGAGGCATTATTGAAAATACCAAAACATGGCTGTATCAATCTTCACTGTTCATTTCTTCCCAGTTATGCCGGTGTCATGCCAAGTTTCTGGACACTGTACAAAAAAGAAAAAACTACGGGAGCTACGGTGCATTATATGGATACAAAGATTGATAACGGAGCTATTTTAAATCAGAAGGAAATCGAAATTTCTGAAAATGAAACCATGTTTTCCCTGATTGTAAAAAGCAAGGAAATTGGCGGAAATCTCATGTGTGAAACCATTCGGCAAATCCAGAATTCAACAGTAAACGTTAAGGAAAACTTTGCAGAAAAAGGCAGTTATTTCACATGGCCTACAATAGAACAGTTTCAGGATTTTACAAAAAACGGAGGCAAATTGATATGAAAAAATATGCAGTTCTTAGTATGGATGTGGAAGACTGGTACCATCTGGACTATTTTAAAAAGGAAGAGTGTGATCAGAGTCAGTCCACGTTAGATGGATTAGATATTTATCTGGATATTTTAGACCGGTATGATATCAGGACCACCTTTTTTATTGTAGGAGAGCTGGTAGAAGTTTTAAAGGATAAAATTAAACTTATTCAGCAAAAAGGACACGAAATCTGTCTTCACTCTTATGCTCATCAGAGACCGCTTCAGCTGAGTCCCGAAGATTTTAGAAAAGATACCCTTAAGGGGATAAATACATTTAAAGAATATACAGATATTGAAGTAACAGGTTACAGGGCCCCTTGTTTCAGCTTAGACAGAGAACGGCTGGAAGTTTTAAGAGATCTCGGATTTAATTTCGATTCCAGTAAAATAAAGTTCGATGCTCATGACCTGTATGGAAGAATGGACCTTAACGGTTTTGAGGAATTCAACTCTGTTGTGTATAAACAGGGAAATTTCTACGAATTTGAAGCTTCCACGGTAGAAGTATTCGGAAAAAGCCTGCCGGTATCGGGAGGTGGATATTTAAGGATTTTCCCGTGGGCACTAACGAAAATGCTCCTTAAAAAGTATTTTAAAACCAATCAACATTACTTTTTCTATATTC
This sequence comes from Chryseobacterium phocaeense, assembly GCF_900169075.1. Taxonomy (NCBI): domain Bacteria; kingdom Pseudomonadati; phylum Bacteroidota; class Flavobacteriia; order Flavobacteriales; family Weeksellaceae; genus Chryseobacterium; species Chryseobacterium phocaeense. Next base: position 2,926,781 of record NZ_LT827015.1, on the reverse strand, counting down.
ACCCGTTTGAATTTTCAAAAAATTACAATATCCGGATCCCGGAGAATACAGATTTTAAAACAAAAATCAGATTTAATCAGGGAAGAAAAAGTGTGGAAAATAAAATGCATAAACTGATTAAATTGTTAAAAGACAACAATTACGAGTTTGTTACATTCAACCAAATTATGAAAAATGAAGGCTAAACTTCTTTTAACGGGAGCGAGCGGATTTATCGGTTCTCAGATTTACAATGCGCTCAAAAATGATTTTGAAGTCACAGCTATTGCATCATCACCGAAGCATCAGGAATATACGGCTCTTAATCTTCTAAATGAAGAGGCTTGCAGAGTTTTTTTTAAAGACAAAAAGTTTGATCTGATTATCCATGCCGCAGCTATAGCCCACGGTAAAAATAGCTTTAACAGTATGTCCGTAGCAGATGCCAATATTTTGATGACTGACAATGTTTTTAATTTTCTGGATATTAAAGATTCATCTGTAATTTATCTCAGCTCCGTTTCTGTATACAGTTTTAAAAATAACAAGGAGATAATCTCAGTGCATGACCAGCCGATTCCTGTCACAGAATATGGAATCAGCAAACTTGCCTGTGAAAAAAGAATTAAAAACAAAGCCCCGAAATCACTTCATATTCTGCGTCTGGCGCCAGTTTTTTCCCGGAATAACTTAATTGATTTGGGAAAGAGGGTCTTTTTACCGATATTTAAAGTTCCCTTTGTTACCACTCAGGAAAGAGTCTACTCACTATGCAGTATAAATCAGGTGGTGAGCGTGGTAGCAGAAACATTGAAACTGGATGGAGATTCTTTGGTAATTGTGAAAGACAATAAAGATTATACACAAAATGATCTGCTGTCATTTTTTGATTTGGAAAAACCAAAAATTGTAGTTAACAGGAATTTTATCAAACCATTATTATGGATATTGAGTCTGATCCCTGTCTCGAAAGCCCATATCATCAGAGATATGTTTAACAAACTGTTTTACTCTGTAAGATATAGTAATTAAAACCTATTTGATGAATAACTTTATTTTTTTGATTATAGTTGTATTATTGTTTTTGACAGAGCTGATCTATTTCAGAATTGCCGACAAGTACAACATTATCGATAAACCCAATCACAGAAGTGCCCATACACAGGTTACTCTGAGAGGCGGTGGAATTATTTTCCCGGTAGCATTTATTATATTTTGTTTGTTCAACCTGAATGAAGCCATACAGAATTACTGGGCTTTTGGTCTCGGTCTTTTAGCCATAACCAGTATCAGTTTTATAGATGATGTTAAAACATTATCCAATAAAATAAGGCTGTCCGTACATTTGATTTCCGTGGGACTGCTGTTGTATTTTACAGGAGCTTTTAACCTGATGCCTGTATGGGCATGGCCCATCTTATTCATTTTGATCATCGGGACTCTGAATGCCTATAACTTTATGGATGGCATCAATGGAATGACAGGGGCGTACAGCCTGATAACTCTTGGCTCATTGGCTTATATCAATAAAGAGATCATCCGGTTTACAGATGAGAATTTTATATGGTATCCAATAATGGCATGTATGGTTTTTCTATTCTTTAATTTCAGAAAAAAAGCAAAATGTTTTGCCGGTGATGTAGGAAGTATGGGAATCGGTTTTTGGGTCTTAGGGCTCATTACCCTGCTCATCATGAGGACAGGAGAGTACAAATACATCCTGCTGCTTTCAGTTTACGGAATGGAAGTAGTTCTTACCATCGTGGAAAGAATATTGTTGAAAGAAAATATCTTTGAAGCCCACAGAAGACATCTGTATCAGCTTCTGGCTAATGAGAAGAAGATTTCGCACCTGGTGATAAGCTCAGTCTATGCTGTTTGTCAACTATTGATTAATATATTTTTAATTCATTCACAACTCCCTTTTTGGGCCGTTATTTTAATTATATTTATTCCTGCAGGCGGAATGTATTTAGCATTAAAATGGAAACTGAAAAAGGAATACAATTTATAGAAATATAAACCATGAAAATAAAAGAAACTCCACTTAAGGATTGTTACATTATAGAACCTACGATATTCGAAGATGACAGAGGATATTTCTTCGAAAAGTTCAATGAAAAAAAGTTTGAAGAGCTTACGGGGATGAACGGGCATTTTGTTCAGGATAATATTTCTAAGTCTTCGCTTGGCGTGGTTAGGGGAATTCACCTGCAGAAAGGAGAGCATGCCCAGGCTAAATTGGTGTCCTGTCTCGAAGGAAAAGTATGGGATGTGGCTGTGGACCTCCGGGAAGATTCTCCCACCTTTGGGCAATGGTTCGGGATAGAACTCACTGCCGAAAATAAAATACAGATGTATGTTCCCCGTGGATTTGGACATGGATTCTCAGTATTGAGCGAAACCGCAGTTTTTGCGTATAAATGTGATAACTTTTACAATAAGGAATACGAAGGAAGTGTTAAATTCAACGATCCTGAAATTAACATAGACTGGAAGATTGACGAAAAAGACATGATCCTTTCTGAAAAAGATCAGAATGCTCCAGGCCTCAAAGACGGAAATTTCTAAATAAAACCTTGAAAACCATTTCTCTGAAGTGGTTTTTATTTTATGATTCTTTACTCTTTTATTATTTGTATCTTTGCACACTCAAAATCAAAACGATGCGCACAAAATCTGTAGGGAAGAAGAAAATTAATGTAGTTACGCTTGGATGCTCCAAGAATGTATATGATTCCGAAGTATTAATGAGCCAGCTGAAAGCCAATGGAAAAGAAGTGGTTCATGAAGACCGCGGAGATATTGTAGTGATCAATACCTGCGGATTTATTGATAATGCAAAAGAAGAATCCATTAATACCATTCTGGATTATGTGGAGGCCAAAAACAGAGGCGAGGTTGAGAAAGTTTTTGTTACAGGATGTCTTTCCGAAAGATATAAGCCGGATCTTATCAAAGAAATTCCGGATGTAGACCAGTATTTCGGGACAAGAGATCTGCCGGTTCTTTTGAAACATCTGGGAGCAGATTACAAACATGAGCTGGTAGGAGAGCGATTGACAACAACGCCTAAGCATTATGCGTATCTTAAAATTTCAGAAGGCTGCGACAGGCCTTGTTCTTTCTGCGCGATCCCTTTAATGAGAGGCGGGCACGTATCTAGCCCTATAGAAAAGCTGGTTCTGGAAGCCCGGAAACTGGCAAAAAAAGGAACCAAAGAGATTATTCTCATCGCACAGGACCTTACCTATTACGGACTTGACCTGTATAAAAAACGTGCGCTGGGAGAATTGTTAAAAGAACTGGTGAAAGTTGACGGTATTGAATGGATCCGTCTTCATTACGCCTTCCCAAGCGGCTTTCCGGAAGATGTTCTTGACATTATCCGTGAAGAACCGAAAGTCTGTAATTATATAGATATTCCTCTACAGCATATCAATTCTGATTTGTTAAAATCTATGAAACGGGGAACTACCCATGAAAAAACAAATGCTTTACTGGCAAAATTCAGGGAGAAAGTGCCGGATATGGCGGTAAGAACTACTCTGATTGTAGGGTATCCTGGAGAGACGGAAGAAAGATTTCAGGAACTGAAAAACTGGGTAAGAGAGCAGAAGTTTGACAGATTGGGATGTTTCACCTATTCTCATGAGGAAAATACAGGAGCTTATGTGCTGGAAGACGATATCCCGCAGGAAGTGAAAGAAGCAAGGGTAGAAGAGATCATGGAATTGCAGTCACAGATTTCATGGGAGAAAAACCAGGAAAAGATCGGGAAGGTTTTCCGATGTATATTTGACAGGAAGGAAGGTAATTATTTCATAGGAAGAACAGAATATGATTCACCTGATGTAGATAATACCGTTTTGGTGTCAGCGGAAGAAACCTATATTTCAATCGGTGAGTTTGCAGAAGTAAAAATAACATCCGCTGAAGAATTTGACCTATACGGTGAACTAATCTGATAATTCACTCTTTACAAAAATTATTAAGGTTTATTTTTTTAATCAATATTGAAAAATATTAATAAAATTTAACGCAGATTTTACAATGCTTTATTTTTTTATTTAACTGATTTTCAGTTAATTATTATTATACCATATAAAAGTCTTTCATTTTTTTTATATAAAATGAATAAATTCAAAAATTATGTCTTAAATTTGCGCAATAAGCAATGTTTTAAAATCAAATGCTTCAGACAGTTGCCTGTTGAATTAAGCCAAAAAGCATTAAAATATACAATAAGCACAAGTAGGAATGCATCTTCCGTTTTGGAAATATTGATGAAAAATAATGTAATTTAAATTTTAAAAACTTATGAAAAAATTTTTATTAACAGCGACTATGCTCGTTGGCCTTTCGGCAGTTTCCAAGGCTCAGCAGGGACGTGTGGGGATTAACACAACTACACCTTCCGCAACGCTAGATGTGGTAGCCAATACCACTGATAACGCTAGACCTGACGCCTTACTAGTCCCTCGTATGTCAAGAGCTCAGTTAGAAGCCAAAAATGGAGCATATGCTGATGGTTCAGCTGGTACACCTAGTGCACAGAATGGCGCCCTTGTATTTGTTAACGGTTTAGGTGGTTTAGGAACCGGCAAAACAGTAAATGTTACTGCAACCGGGTTCTATTACTATGATGGAACTGATGGTAACAATGTTTGGAAGCCGGTTGGCGGTGGCGGATCAGCTACTACTCAGAGATATGAAAATATCAGAGGTAATGTTACAACTGTTAACGCAGGTTCTTATACTGTTGCTGCAACAGACCACGTGGTAGTTACACAATTTAACGCGGGTGTTGCCATTACACTTCCTACATTGACTAATACACCGGCAGATATAGGCCGTATTATTAAAGTTATTAATAATAATACAGCTCCATCGGGTTTAACTTTTTCCGGACCACTACCTACAGGTGCCAACTTAGCAGCTAACCAGGGAAGAGGTATCGAATTTATATGGACAGGAACTCTTTGGACTATTCCACAAAAATAATTTTAAAATTTAGAACAAGATGAAAAATATATTTAGCTTATTAGCAATTGTAGGTGTATGTTCTCTGAGCAATGCTCAAGTGAGTCTTAACAACGGTATGCAGACCAGTATCAACAACTCGAATGCTGCGATTGATTTAAGTAGTACTTTTAGTACCGAAGCAGGAGCTGGCCCTAACCAGGGTAAAGGGGTTATTATCCCAAGTGTTGACCTTGTTAATTTTGAATTTGATCTAACTTTAGCAGACGGAGCAACGTTCCCTACCTTCTTTGACGGTATGTTGGTTTACAACAATGCTACAGGTACTACGCTTACAGCTGGTAACAGATCTTCAACTGCAACACCGGTTGTTCCTGGATATTATTATTTCTATAACCCAAATGGATCTACCAACTCTAATGTAACTGCAGGGGTATGGAGACCAGTAGGGGGCGGTAATCCAAAATTTGATGTAACGACTGCAGAAACTGCCACCAATACGCTTGTAGCTAGTAAGCAGGTTTATGCTGTAAAAGGTACATTTACTGCCAGCGGAACTTCTACAGCAGTTAACATTCCTGCTCCAACAGGTATGACGGCTTTGTATGGTATCACCATCTATAAAGCAGGTACAAACACTGTTTATGATAGAAGCTTGTATTCTTATACCATTGCTACCAGTGCAGGAAATGCTATTACAGGTTCACCAAGCATGTCAGTTGTATATCCTAACGGAACGTATGACTATGTAATTGAATACTTAAAATAAGAAATTCTTATTGATATAAATTAAAACCAATGACCAGTTCATTGGTTTTTTTGTTTTAATATGAAAGGGTAATAAAATAAGTACTGCAATCAATCATAACAGTTTTCAGACTGAGAATAGAGGCAAGGGCTTATTGATTGATAAAAAAACTAAATTGACAGATACGTTCAGTTTTATAACTGGTTAAAAAATTTAGGATTGTAGTGTTTTATTTTTAATGATGTCAAAGGGATGAAATTGCAATGGCATATATTTTGGATATTTAAATAAATTGTTAAAAGTTTATGATTAAATTACTATTAGATCATCCCCAGGTAGCCTGAGTGATGATTTACAATGCTAATAAACACATCATATCTTAACATTTTTAGTTTTTAAAATTATTTTAAATGAAATCTGAAAATTCTGCAAAATATATAAAATACTGATTATCAATTAATTAATATTTTTAAATTTTCCATTTTTACGACAAAAAGTTAATTATGTTAACTTTTAGTTCTTTTTTTTAACATTTTTTAACAGTACTATCTAAAACCCCTGTTAATAGGAGGTTACAGCGTTTGTTAACATATAATTTTGTTTTCGTTAACGGTTTTTAACATATGGAGTAGGGACTTTACAACATTCCTTATACTTTTGCTCCGTCAAAACCAATAAAATTCAACATGATGAAAAGATTCATTCTCGTAATCATAATGATGATTTCAACCTTGGGTGTTTACTCTTTTACAGCAAATACCTTAGATGCGAAGAAAACAAGTTATGCATCGTACTACCACGATAAATTTAATGGTAGAAAAACAGCAAGCGGAGAGATCTTTAGTAACTCAAAGTTCACCGCTGCAAACAGAACGCTTCCGTTTGGGACTAATATTAAAGTTACCAATCTGAACAATGGAAAGCAGGTGATAGTAAGAATCAATGATAGAGGACCTTTCCATGCATCAAGAGCATTAGATATTTCTAAAGCTGCGTTCGATGAAATCGGAGATATCAGTCATGGTACCATTCCGGTGGAATATGAAATTGTCGATTAAACCTTTATGATTTAAAATGTAAAAGCCAGCTGATTCAGCTGGCTTTTTGTATGGTGTAATAGTATGTTTTTATACATCCAGTTCTACTAAAGCAGGACAGTGGTCGGAATGTACGGCTTCCTTTAAAATAACCGCTCTGGAGAGCTTGTCTTTTAACGGATAGGTGGCAAAATTATAATCCAGTCTCCAGCCTTTATTGTTGGCTCTGGAATTCTGCCTGTAGCTCCACCAGGTATAATGGTCCGGTTCATTATTGAAAAAGCGGAAACTGTCTATTAATTCGCACTCCTCGATAAAGCTGGTCATCCATTCTCTTTCCATCGGTAAAAAGCCGGATACATTCTTTAAACGTACCGGATCATGAATATCAATAGCCTGATGGCAGATATTAAAATCACCGGAAATAATAAGATTGGGAATCGTCTTTCTCAGTTCCCTGATGTAAGCCAGGAAATCATGGCAGAACTGCATCTTAAATTCAAGCCTGTCAATATTGGTGGCGGAAGGAACATAGACAGAAATAACGGAGTAACCATCAAAATCCGCCCGGATGATCCTGCCTTCATTATCATAGCTTTCAATACCGCAGCCGTGCTCTACATGATTCGGTTTGATTTTTGAGGCAATTCCGACCCCGCTGTAGCCTTTTCGTACCGCAGAATGCCAGTAGCTGTGATAACCGGCTTTTTCAAGGCTTTCAATATCGATCTGGTCATTTCCGGCTTTGCTTTCCTGGATGCAGATGATATCCGGATCTGCCGTCTTCAGCCAGCCCAGAAAATCTTTGGTAAAAGCAGCTCTGATTCCGTTGACATTATAAGTAATTAACCTCATGAGTTCTGTATAAATATTTTAGAGTGTTCGTTATAAACATTTGTTTTTGCTAAGATAGGAACTCTTGAAGACTATTAAAAGGACTGCAAAAAAAAAGAAGCGGCAAAAATCGAAAGATTTTTGCCGCCCCGGACCCAAATTTATAAACTATGAAAAGACTATTTGGGTTCTAAAATACTGATCGGAATAATACATTCCTCCAATGAGATTCCACCGTGCTGGTAGGTTTCTTTATAATAATTTACAAAATGATTGTAATTCTTCGGATAGGCCAGGAAAATATTATTCTTTGCAAAAATATATTTCGAGCTTAGATTTCCTTTCGGAAGGAATAACTTCTCCGGGTTGGTGATGGCCCAAACGTCGCTGTCGTCATAGGTTAAACTTTTTCCTGTCTTGTAACGGATATTCGTGGATGTTTCACGGTCTCCAACAACCTTGCTCGGTTTTTTGACATACACCGTTCCATGGTCTGTAGTGATTACAAGTTTATAACCGTTTTCTGCCGCAGATTTAATAATCTTAAGCAGTGAAGAGTTCTCAAACCAGTTAAGGGTAAGGGACCTGAACGTTTTATCATCACGGATCAGCTGGTCTACAATGTGATTGTCTGTTTTAGCGTGCGAAAGGATATCGATGAAGTTATAAACAATCACCAGAAGGTCATTATTCTTATGCTGGTTGAAATCATCGTAGATTTTCCTTTCAAAATCCGCGTTCAGGACTTTCAGGTACTTCATGGATTTGGATCCAAGACCGATTCTTTTCATCTGGTCTTCCAGGAAGTCACGCTCAAACTCATTTTTATTTCCTTCCTCATTATCATTGAACCATTTATCCGGAAAACGTTTCTCAATCTCAGACGGCATCAGGCCTGCAAAAAAAGAATTTCTTGCATATTGGGTAGCGGTAGGAAGGATGCTGTAATAATAATCCTCCGAAATTTTGTTGTAATATTTTGTAAATAATGGCTCTATAACTTTCCACTGGTCATAGCGCAGATTGTCCACCATCAGAAGCAGAACTTTCTCTTTTTCTACCTCCGGTTTTACTTTTTCCTTAAAAAGCGTATGGCTCATCAAAGGTTTATCCGGGTCTGTAAGCCAATCTTCGTAATTTTTTTCAATGAATTTTGCAAACTGAATATTCGCTTCTTCTTTCTGAGACTGCAGAAGATCCGAGAATTCATTGTCCGCTACCTTATCGAATTTAATTTCCCAGCTGAGGATCTTCTTGTAATATTCCGCCCAGTCTTGGTATGTTCTCAGGTAAGAAAGTTCCATGGACAGGTTTCTGAATTCCTGCTGGTACTGAAGAATTGTTTTTTGCTCCACCAGGTTGTCCTGCTGAAGATTTTTCTTTAATGACAATAAAATCTGGTTTGGATTTACAGGCTTAAGGATATAATCTGCGATCTGCGAACCGATTGCTTCTTCCATGATATGCTCTTCCTCACTTTTGGTCACCATCACAATCTTTAATGAATTGTCTTTCTCTTTGATCATGGGAATGGCTTCCAGTCCGGAAATTCCCGGCATATTTTCATCAATAAGCGTTAATGCGAATTTTTCCGAATCCATCAGTTCGAGGGCTTCGTTCACGTTGTTAACAGGAGTTACCTGATAACCTTTTTTTTCTAAGAATACGATATGGGGTTTGAGTAAATCTATTTCATCATCTATCCATAATATCTTTTCCGACATAATTTATTTTTTTACATGGTTATTGCATCAAATTGTTGACCAATTCCTTTTAAATTCTCACAAATTAGAGAAGATAAAAGTTAAATATTAGTTAAATGAAATTCACCTTTTTAATGCTGAAATTCAATTTATTTAAAAACCGGTCTTTATATACTCCAAAGCTCTTTCCAGAACCTCGTCTTTTCCTTGCTGTACCCCTTTTACAGTGGGCTTTATAATAATATCGGGAACAATCCCGATTCTCTGGGTTTCTCTTCCGTCCGGATAATACGCGCCCAATCCCGTAAAACAGGTATCCAGATCGGCGATTTTAAATCTTATAACGTCACCATTGGCTCCTGAAGTATGGCTCCCGATCACTTTGGCTTTCGGATGCTGTTTGAACATCATTGTGGTGGTCTCCGCCTGACTTTGCGTACTGCCGTCTACAAGGACAATTACATTACCTTTATAATAATCAGGATTTTTCCTTCCGATACTGTTTTTTGAGCTATAGAATTTACTCAAATAATCCGTCTCCGGAAAATTAAATTGATAATAAATTGATTTCTCAGGAAGAATCATTCTGCTTAAAGGAATAATGGTCTGTTTCGGGTAATTTCTGAGATCGAAAATAATGGATGCAGCAGATCTTAAATCCCTGTACATGTCATCCAGATCGCTTCTTTCAATAATTCCCATATTCACATAGCCTGTGTTCTTACCGGCATCCAGAAAATGCCACTTTTGCTGTACTGCAGGTTTTTCCAAAATAATATCTTTCAGCAGGTAGGTTTTAACCGTCAGAGGAATATTCTCCCCGTTGCGCTCCACTTTAAGAGCAAGAGAATCCTGATTGCTGAAAAGAAACAGGCTTTTTACTTTATTGACCTTCCCCCAGGAATTGGAGGCCGGGACATATTTTCCAAAACTATTGACCATTTGAGGAATAGTCTTTCCATTAATATCATAAATAATATCTCCCACTTTTAAAGGGATTTCTTCATCAAATCTGGTGGTATTGATTGCCGTCACCACAAGTTTTCCTTCAACATAAGTATAGGCTACAGGAATCTTTCTTCTCCCGTATTGATACGAATTGATCATTGGCGAGTACAGGAAGGCGTGAGAATCATCAACCTTTGTGACCAGTTCCGCAAGTGTCAGATGATAGTTTTCATCATTGTTAATCCTGAGAAATTTAGGAATCATTTCTGTTAAAACATCATTCCAGTTCTGATCTGTGAGGTATTTGTACGGAAAAAAATATTCTACAAAATTCCAATATCTGAAAAATTCCAATAGAGCGGTTTGGTTGGTTGTAAACTTTGAACCGTACGATTTTTCGTTTTTAAAATAAACTTTTCTTCCACCAATTCCGAAATAATGGTTGCTGCCAATATTTCTGTTGTTTTGGATAAAAAGAAGCTGATCACTGACTTTTTCGCTGAAAATATTCTTGTTATTAATCCATCCTAAATCAAAGTTTCTCAAAAAATATACTTTCTCTTTATTTTCCTTTGAACATTTTTTACAGACATCAACCTTCCCGAGACTGCTGATCCATTCAAAATAAAATTTATTCAGTTGTTCTTTATCATGAATATTATTAAGTTCATCCATTTTCCTGAAAAGCTGCTGGTCCCAGTCAAGATCTCCTTTTGCAACCTCAGGATGATAGTATTTTAAAAACCCCCAAACCCTGCATAGTGATTCCAGTTTTTGAGTTTCGGTTAATGCCTGAGCGGAAAAATATAAGCTGAAAAAAAATAAGATGAAAAGAGAAGTTTTCCTCATTAAGCTGTGATGGTTATTTGCGATACCAAAGATATATTTTTAAAATAGAATATAGTGAAAAGCGTATACATAAATCATAGATTCTTCATTTAAAATTTAACTTCCAATAGCCACAATCATATGTGAAAATCTGTGTCATCTGTGTGAAAAATCAACCACAAAAACCACAAAAATTTTTAAACATCTTTGGGAAAAATTAAAGGTGAAATTCTTTAACATCAATTTAATGACCTCTAAAATCAAAAATCCCTAACTTTGTATACCAATATCAATGTTTCAATGCAGAACAAGCTAAAGATCATCAACGATCCCGTTCATGGTTTCATCAGAATTCCACACGAAATTTTATTTGACGTTATCCAGCATCCATACTTTCAGAGATTAAGGAGAATCGGGCAGACAGGACTTCTGAATCTGATTTTTCCGGGTGCCACGCATACAAGATTTCATCATGCGCTGGGAGCCATGCACCTGATGTTTACCGCATTGGAAACCCTTCGCCAGAAAGGAATCAAGATCTCGGAAGAAGAAGAAAAAGGAGCGATGCTGGCGATCCTGCTGCACGACATCGGGCACGGACCGTTTTCCCATGCGCTGGAAAATATGCTGATGGACGACTGGCATCATGAAAAGCTTTCATTACTGCTGATGCACAAATTAAATGAAGAATTTGAAGGGCAGCTTTCCGTAGCTATTGAAATGTTTCAGGGGAAATACCACAGGAAATTTTTCAACCAGCTGATTTCCTCCCAGCTTGATGTAGACAGACTTGATTATTTAAACCGGGACAGTTTTTTCACCGGTGTTTCGGAAGGAAATATTAATACGCAGAGAATTATTTCCATGATGAATGTCTGCAGTGAAGGAGAGCTGGTGATTGATGCAAAAGGGGTGTATTCCATTGAAAATTTCCTTACAGCAAGGATGTTTATGTACTGGCAGGTCTATTATCATAAGACTTCGGCGCTTGCAGAATTTCTTTTGGTTAAAATATTGCAGAGAGCGAAGTACCTCGTGTCGGAAGGAATGGATCTTCCCGCAGGTGAAAACCTCCGGTATTTCCTGAACCGTGGGAAAAGTTCAGCCACTGATGAAGATATTTTCCGTTTTACCCAGCTTGATGATAATGATATAATTCATGCCATGAAATCCTGGCAGGATTCGGATGACTTTATTCTTTCTTACTGGTGCCGGTGCGTTATTCAGAGAAACCTTCCGAAAACGATTATTTCAACCCGTCCTTTCGAGCAGGAATTCATTGAGGAAAAAATAAAAAAGACCAATGAATTTTTTGGAATTGATAATGGAATAGAGCTTGTACATGAAATTAAAAGAAAACTACTGCCTTATGACACCGAAAAACAGCCTATTTACCTGCTTACGAAAAGCGGTGAAAAAATAAGGCTTGAAGAGTCGCAGGACCAGCTGTTGTCCGGGCTTGTGGTACATAAGACAACAAGGTATATTCTTACGTTTCCAAGAGAAATATCTCAGATAATTTCTTAAATAATCTTAAAATTCACGTTCCTAAAATCAAAAAATGTTTGCGAATTACAGAATTTCTTATCTTTGCAGAATATGGAATTTACAGCTTCGCAAATTGCAAGTTTTATTGACGGACAGATAATAGGCGACGAAAGCACGGTTATTACAGGAGTTTCACCAATTGAGAATGGTGAATCAGGACATCTTTCTTTTATAGCACAGGATAGATTTTCGCATTTTTTAGATACCTCAAAATGCTCCGTTATTATTGTTTCGGAAAAACTTATAGATAAAGTTAATTATAATCCTACCTTAATTGTCGTAAAGGATGCCTACCTTTCTTTCCAGATTTTAATGAATCTGTACCAGGAAATGCAGGGCCGGAAAGAAGGAATCGAAAATGGTTCCTCTATTCATGACACCGCTGTGGTGGGAGATAGAGTATACATCGGGGCATTTACGTATGTCTCTGAGAAAGCTAAAATCGGAGAAGGTTCACAGATTTATCCGCATGTATATATCGGTAAAGGAGTAAAGATCGGTAAGAACTGTAAAATAGACAGTGGTGCCAGAATTTATGACTACTGTATTATAGGGGACAATTGTGTAATTCATTCCAATACGGTAGTAGGAGGTGACGGGTTTGGTTTTCAGCCTACAGCAGAAGGATTTAAAAAAATTCCCCAACTTGGAAACGTCATCATTGAAGACGATGTGGAGATCGGCTCAAACTGCAGTATAGACAGGGCTACCATTGGTTCTACCATCATCGGGAAAGGAACGAAGATCGACAACCTGATCCAGATTGCCCACAATGTGAAAATAGGGCAGAACAACGTGATTGCAGCACAGGCCGGAATTGCAGGATCTACCACCATCGGAGACTGGAACCAGATCGGCGGTCAGGTGGGTGTAGTGGGTCATATTAAAATTGGCAACCAGGTGAAGATTCAGGCGCAGAGCGGTGTGAATTCCAGTGTAGGTGACAGGGAGACCTTATACGGATCTCCGGCAATAAGCTACAACGACTATCTTAGAAACTATGTACATTTCAGGAATTTCACTGAAATTGTAAAGAGAATAAATAATCTTGAGAATACCTCAAAAGATAAAACTAATGAGTGATATGCAAAAAACACTCCAGGAAGAAGTAACGCTTTCTGGAATTGGCCTTCATACCGGTAAAGAAGTAAAACTTACCATTAAACCTGCTAAAGAAAATACAGGTTTTGTGTTCGTAAGAACAGACCTTGAGGGGCATCCTCAGGTAGAAGCTGATGTTAATTATGTAGTAGCCACAGAAAGAGGAACAACATTAGAAAAATTAGGCGTAAAAATTACTACCTGCGAGCACCTTCTGGCGGCTTTGGTAGGATGTGATATTGATAATGCCATTCTGGAAATGGACGCTTCCGAACCTCCGATTCTGGACGGATCTTCAAAATTCTTTGTTGAAGCTATTGAAAGCGTAGGTATTACAGAGCAGAATATTGCCAGAGAATATCTGGTGATCAAAGAAGTTCTGAGCTATGCAGATCCGGCGTCGGGATCAGAAATTACCATTATTCCTTCAGATACTTATGAAGTGACTACCATGGTAGATTTCGGAACCAAAGTTTTGGGAACCCAGAATGCTACCCTTAAAAATATTTCAGAATTTAAAGACGAGATCTCTTCTGCCAGAACATTCAGCTTCCTGCATGAACTGGAAATGCTTTTGGATCACGGATTGATCAGAGGGGGAGATATTTCGAACGCCATCGTATATGTAGATAAGGATCTTACTCCCGATACTACTGAAAAACTGAAAAAAGCATTCGGAAAAGACAATGTTTCTATCAGACCGAATGGTATTCTGGATAATCTGACATTAAACTATCCTAATGAAGCTGCAAGACATAAATTACTCGATGTAATAGGAGACCTTGCTTTAGCGGGAGTAAAAATAAAAGGAAAGGTGATTGCAAACAAGCCTGGACATTATGTGAATACACAGTTTGCAAAAAAATTAAACCGTCAGTGGAAATTGCAGAAGAAAAAAAATGTTCCGGATTTTGATTTAACCAAAGAGCCGGTATTTGATATCAACGGAATTATGAAGCTCATGCCTCACAGACCTCCGTTCCTATTGATTGATAAAGTTCTTGAACTTTCAGATTCCCATGTGGTAGGTCTGAAAAATGTGACGATGAATGAACCGTTCTTCGTAGGGCATTTCCCTAAAGAGCCTGTAATGCCGGGTGTATTACAGGTAGAAGCTTTAGCACAGACAGGAGGAATTCTTGTATTGGCAAGTGTTCCGGATCCTGAAAACTATTCCACTTATTTTATTAAAATTGATAAAGTGAAATTCAAGAGAAAAGTAGTTCCTGGCGATACTATGATTTTCAAAATTGAATTGATAGAGCCTATCAGAAGAGGAATTGTACACATGCAGGGGTACGGATATGTGGGAGATACTGTAGCAGTAGAAGCAGAACTAATGGCTCAAGTCGCAAAAAATAAAGTTGATTAAATGATTCATCAATTAGCCGCCGTAGATAAACGTGCAAAAATCAGCAAAAACGTTATTGTAGAACCGTTTACTACAATTGCAGGAGATGTGGAAATTGGAGAAGGCAGCTGGATCGGTCCCAATGTTACCATTATGGATGGAGCCAGAATAGGAAAAAACTGCAGGATTTTTCCCGGAACAGTTATTTCAGCCATTCCTCAGGATCTCAAGTTTGACGGCGAAGATACTCAGGTGATCATCGGCGACGAAACCACCATCAGAGAATGCGTTACTGTAAACAGGGGAACAAAAGCCTTAGGTTTTACAAAAATCGGTAAAAACTGCCTCATTATGGCAACTTCACATATAGCCCACGACTGTGTCATCGGTGATCATGTGATTATCGTTAATGGCTGTGGTATTGCCGGGCACGTGGAAATTGGTGATTATACGGTGATGGGCGGCCTTAGTGCTGTTCACCAGTTTGGAAAAATCGGAAAGCACGTGATGATATCAGGAGGTACCCTGGTAAGAAAAGATATTCCGCCCTACGTGAAAGTGGCGAGAGAGCCTATGTCTTATGCCGGAATCAATTCTGTAGGATTGAGAAGAAGAGGATTTACCAATGAGAAGATTTTCGAAATCCAAAAGATCTACAGAGCTATTTTCCAGATGAAGATGAACGTTTCACAGGCTATTTCACATATTGAGAAAGAAATGCTTCCTACTGCGGAAAGAGATGAGATCCTTCAGTTTATCCAAAACTCTCCTAGAGGTATTGTGAAAGGCTACGGAACCGGAAAAGACAGTAACTCTTAATCCAATAAAACCCATAAACACACAACATATGAAAAGCTTATTATTAATTCTTGCCGTTTTGTCTTCAGCAGCAGTTTGGGGACAGCAAAAAAACAGTTCAGAATCAAAGGCTGAGAAAAAGCCTTCAAGACCTCTTATTGAAAGAGTCAGGACTCAGGATAATGATAGTATTGCTAAAAAAAATGTTGGAAGTTTCATGCAGAAGAGCAAATACAGCGATTCATACATGAATCCTATACAGAATAATTCAACGGTTCAGCAAAATGTAAATCAGCTGCAGCAGAATAATATGAACTTTAATACCACAACCAACGGTTCATTTATTTCACCATCCGGTAAGGTAGTAAATCCAGGCGTGATGGGGAACCAGAGAGTTCCGGGGTCTACATCAGTAGGAGTCCCTATTTTTAAAACAAAATAAACAGTAAAATAAATTAATGGCAACAAGTAACGATATCAGAAAGGGACTTTGCATTGAGTACAGTAACGATATTTTTAAAGTAATCGAGTTTCTTCACGTAAAGCCGGGTAAAGGTCCTGCATTCGTAAGAACAAAACTAAAGTCAGTAACCAACGGGAAAGTAATCGATAATACGTTCTCGGCAGGTCACAAAATTGACGAAGTAAAAGTAATCACGAGAAAGTTCCAGTATCTTTATGATGATGAGAACGGGTTCCACTTCATGAATAATGATGATTTCTCTCAATTATATCTGAATAAAGAAATGATTGAAAACGCTCAGTTTATGAAAGCTGGGGAGGAAGTAACCATTATTTTGAAAGAAGTAGACGAAACTCCGCTTTCTGCCGAACTTCCTCAGTCCGTATATCTGGAAGTTATTGAAGCTGATCCGGGAGTAAAAGGAAATACAGCTACCAACGCTCTTAAAAACGCAATCGTTGAAACAGGAGCAAGAGTAATGGTTCCTTTATTCATTGAGCCGGGAGACAAAATTAAAGTGAGCACAGAAGACGGAAGCTACTTAGAAAGAGTAAAATAATAATTAAATGTACATAAATTCGGTTTGCATCAGCAGTCCGAATTTTGTTTTTATAAGAAAATCAAATTGTTATGAGATTTCATTCTCCGCAAAAGCTCAAAACTATTGCCGATTTAATAGGCGCGGAATTTGTTGGTCCGGAAGATTTTGAAGTACTGGGAACCAACGAGATCCACATGGTAAAACAGGGCGAAATTGTTTTCGTCAACCATCCTAAATATTATGACAAAGCACTTCATTCCGATGCTACCATCATTCTGATTGATAAAAAGGTAGATTGTCCGGAAGGAAAAGCTCTTCTGGTTTCTGATGATCCTTTCAGAGACTTCAACAAGATCAATACCCATTTTACAAGAATATACAATTTTACGGAAGAACTTCATGATGCTGAAATAGGAGAGGGAACCAGGATTCATCGCACTGCAGTGATCGGGAACAATGTGAAGATCGGCAAGAACTGCCTGATTTTTCCGAATGTGGTGATAGGCGACAGAACCGTAATCGGCGATAATGTGATCATCCAATCGGGAACTGTTCTGGGCGGCGACGCTTTCTATTACAGAAAACTGGACGGAAATTTTGACCGTCTGATCTCCGTAGGAAATGTGGTGATAGAAAATAATGTAGAAATCGGAAACAATTGTACAATTGACAGAGGTGTTACGGATTCTACCATCATTGGGGAAGGCTCCGTCCTGGATAATCAGATTCAGATCGGACACGATACGGTGATCGGTAAAAAATGTCTGATCGCATCTCAGGTGGGAATTGCAGGATGTTGTGTTATCGGTGATGAGGTGACCCTTTGGGGGCAGGTTGGCATCGCGTCCGGAAATAAAATCGAAGCAGGTTCTGTGCTTCTTGGTAAAACGGGAGTTAACAGGGATCTGAAAAAAGGAACTTATATCGGGATGTTTGCGGAAGATTTCAAAGGCTATCTGAAAAAAGAAGTAAAGCTGAGAAATCTCAAATAAACTATTCACTTGGTTTTGTCCGAAATCAAAGAAAAATAAGTAAATTTGTGAGCATTAATAAAATATTTAAATAAATTAAAACATCAATAAAATGTCAATTTTAGTAAACAAAGATTCTAAAGTAATTGTACAAGGATTTACAGGGAACGAAGGTACTTTCCACGCGGGCCAGATGATTGAATACGGAACCAACGTAGTAGGCGGGGTTACTCCGGGAAAAGGAGGATCTGAGCACTTAGGAAAACCTGTATTTAACACGGTAGCGGATGCTGTGGCAAAAGCCGGAGCAAACGTAAGTATCATTTTCGTACCACCTGCATTCGCTGCTGATGCGATCATGGAGGCTGCTGAAGCAGGAATCAAAGTGATCGTATGTATTACTGAAGGTATTCCGGTAGCAGATATGGTAAAAGTAAAATCTTATATCGCTGACAGAGACTGTAGATTAATCGGTCCTAACTGTCCTGGAATTATTACTTCTGATGAAGCTAAAATTGGTATCATGCCAGGTTTCGTTTTCAAAAAAGGAAAAGTAGGTATCGTTTCAAAATCAGGTACACTTACTTACGAAGCTGCTGACCAAGTAGTAAAAGCTGGTTTCGGTGTTTCTACAGCAATCGGTATCGGTGGTGACCCAATCATCGGAACTACAACAAGAGAAGCTCTGGAATTATTCATCAACGATCCTGAAACTGAAGCCGTAGTAATGATCGGTGAAATTGGTGGTGGATTAGAAGCTGAAGCGGCAAGATGGTACAAAGCAAGCGGATCTACTAAACCGGTTGTAGGATTTATCGCAGGACAAACTGCTCCAAAAGGAAGAACTATGGGGCACGCTGGTGCTATTGTAGGTGGTGATGAAGATACTGCTCAGGCTAAAATGCAGATCATGAGAGATAACGGAATAAACGTGGTAGATTCTCCAGCTGACATCGGTGCTACCGTTGCAAAAGTTTTAGGATAAAACATTACAATACAAACCAAAACATATGAAAAAACTTTTATTAACCGCAGCATTGACCCTTTCAACCCTGTCTTTTGCCCAGATTGATTTCAAAAGCACAAGATTTGGAGTCACGGCAGGTGGTAACTATTCCAGAGTAAGAAATGCCCATAACCCTTCCGGCCCGAGATTCGCATTTCAGGGCGGAGTTCTGGCACTGATCCCGGTGGGGAAAGCCAACCAGTTTTATATTCAGCCTGAGGTTGTTTATTATGGAGCCGGAGAAACCGGAAAAGATAAAGATTCTAAATCAAAAAGCGGTTATGATGCAGTATACGCTAACAACTACCTGAGTGTACCTGTTTATTTTAAAGGATATTTTTCTGAGGCAGAATCAGAATTCTTTGGAATGATAGGACCAAGATTTAACTTTCTGATGAGTCAGAACGTTAAAAACGCTCCGGCAGACAGACCGTATTATGATCCGGATTATGTTATTACAGGCTCTCAATATCCAGCCGGAGTGAGTGGAAAAGCAGCCAGCTTTAACTTTGCTCTTGGATTGGGAATAGGGTATAGTTATAAAAGACAGCTGGAATTAGCTCTTAAGTATGACTTAGGCCTTTCAGATACTTATCCTGATCTGGCTAAAGACAAAGGAGGTACTGATAAAAGCAAGTCTGAGCAGGTGATCAGCCTGAGCTTAAGCTACATCTTCAAATAGAATAATTAATATTCGCATAAAAAAATCCCGGAAATTTTAATTTCCGGGATTTTTTTATGCTGAAGCCTAAACCGCTAAAAAGCTGATTTGCAAATCAACCTCTTTGCTTTCTCAGCCCTTTCGCCTTTTCGCCTTTTTGCAATTTCGCCTTTTCACCCATAAATTAGCCCTTAATCCACTTCCAGATCTCCTTCAAGGTAGCTTTATTTCCATACATCAGGATCCCTACACGGTAGATCTTTCCGGCAAGGAATATCATGAAAACAGTAGTTCCCAGTAGTAAGGCAATAGACAATGCAATCTGCCATGCTGGAACCCCAAAAGGTATTCTCGCAATCATGGCAACCGGTGAGGTAAACGGAATAATAGACAGCCAGAAGCCCAAAGGACCGTCAGGATTGTTCATTAAAGAAAAACTTCCGTACATACCTAAGGTAAGCGGTAAAATAGCAAATAAAGTGAACTGCTGTGTCTCCGTTTCGTTATCTACTGCAGAGCCGATGGCTGCATATATGGAGCTGTAGAAAATATATCCCAGAAGGAAAAATACAATAAATACAAAAATAATCAGCGGAAAGTTCAGTTCCAGCAAACTGTGAGAAACCTGTGTAGCAATCTGCGTGATATCAAGTTTACTGGCAAGTTCCTCGTTGCCGCCGGGAATATTTTTTTGAAAAGATGAAAATCCGGTATTTAAAACCAGCGCTCCTACCACAGACATGGAAATCCAGATCAGGAACTGCGTTAGAGCCACCAGGGTTACCCCTAATATTTTACCCATCATCAGCTCAAAAGGCTTTACTGATGAAATAATGATTTCCACTACACGGTTGTTCTTCTCTTCAAGAACACTTCTCATTACCCTTACTCCATAAATAATGATGAACATAAATGTCACATACATTAATAGAATGCTTAACCCGCTTTTTACTCCAAAAGCAAGATCGGAATCTTCCTTATTGTTATCGGAAACATTGATGGTCTTAAGCGTGAAGCCCTGATCAAGACTGTTCAGCTGCGTTTCCTGAATGCCCAGCTGCTTGATTCTTTCCTTTCTGATAACATTGGTAATATCGGAAACAATTTTTTGCTTGGTATCAAAGCCCATCTTGGAATTCACAATAAGTCTCGTGCCGTTCTCTAGAGCGGTATAGTCATGGTCTTTCAGTTCAGGAAGAATCAGGATACCGTCCAGGGATTCGTTGTCTTTTAAATTATTGATCTTTGCTTTCTCATCAGCAGCGGAAACGATGACGTAATTCAGTTTGTCATCAGACTTCAGCTGGTCCCTGAAAAGCCCGCTTTTATCCACCACTTCAATAATGCTGTGAGACTCATTAGCTTTAAACATAAGCCCTATTACTGCTCCGAATGCGATTAATAAAACAGGAGCAAGCAATGTCAGTATAATGAAGGATTTTTTCTTAACCTGAGTCAGAAATTCCCTTTTGGTAATTAAAAAAATATTGTTCATAGAAATTAGGAATGATTGCTTACAGCATTAATAAACACTTCGTTCATGCTTGGGATTTTCTCATCGAATGACCTTACTTTTCCTACGTGTACGAGATCAAGCAGAATATCATTCTGTCCGCTCTCATTTTTCAGGTCAAAAGAAACCAGATTATTTTCATTGGAAAAATTAAAAATATCGTGGGTGTTTTTAAAATTTTCAAATTGAGCCTGATCAACCTCAGAAAGAGTTACTCCGAAAATATTCTTCTTAAACTTTTCCCTTACGTCGAACACCCTTCCATCGATGATTTTTTTAGAATTGTTGATCAGCGCTACATAATCACACATTTCCTCAACACTTTCCATTCTGTGGGTGGACAGGATAATCGTGGTTCCGTTATTTTTTAGATCGATGATCTGGTCTTTAATCAAATTGGCGTTCACAGGATCAAAACCGGAGAAGGGCTCATCCAGGATCAGAAGATGCGGACGGTGAAGAACGGTTACTACAAACTGGATCTTCTGTGCCATCCCTTTCGAAAGTTCCGAAAGCTTTTTCTTCCACCATTGGTCGATGTGAAGTTTGTCAAACCATTTTTTGGCTTCATTCAGCGCATCATTCTTGCTCATTCCTTTCAGCTCTCCAAAATAAAGGATCTGGTCTCCCACACTCATGTTTTTGTACAGACCTCTTTCTTCGGGCATGTAACCGATGTCCCTGATGTGCGCAGGGTTGAGTTTATTTCCATTGATGAATACATCTCCGGAATCCGCCTGGGTAATCTGGTTGATGATACGGATAAAAGAAGTTTTTCCGGCTCCGTTCGGACCTAAAAGACCATAAATACTGCCCTGGGGAACATGGATGCTGAAATCATCCAATGCTACTTTTGCCCCGGCACCATACGTCTTTCTGATATGTTCAGCTTTAAGCATTCAATTGTTTTTATAATGGGTATAAAAAAGTCCTGAAAGTTACGGAATTATTCAGGCAGAATTGCTGTAAAAGAAAAAATCCTGATGATTATCAGGATTTAATTTTTATTGTTTTACGATTTGCGTTACCTTTTGGGTGTTATCGCTTAAAATATAGCGAATCAGATATTTTCCGGGTTTTA
This sequence comes from Chryseobacterium phocaeense, assembly GCF_900169075.1. Lineage (NCBI taxonomy): Bacteria > Pseudomonadati > Bacteroidota > Flavobacteriia > Flavobacteriales > Weeksellaceae > Chryseobacterium > Chryseobacterium phocaeense. The sequence continues at coordinate 2,904,687 of NZ_LT827015.1, read as the reverse complement.
ATCTTTCAATATTGATCTCTCCGGAATTCATGTTGACAGAATAATTAGCTACCTGCGTTCCTAAAATTGAATAAAAGGTTACACTTTTGATCTTTAAAGAAGCATCTTTTGCTTTGATCAGAAGGAAATCTTTTGCTGGATTGGGATAAGCTACCAATACACCGTCATCAGACTTCTGTGAAGGGGAACCCGGCTCTCTCAGCTGTGCTTGCATATTGTTGGAAAACCCAACGAAAGCGCCTAAAAATATAAATAAAAGTAAAAGTTTTTTCATCAAATTATAATTTCTCGAATGTATTAAAACAAAAGTAAACAATTCTACAATTCTATACAATAGTTTTTTATATAAGTTGTAGTAAATTTGCAGAAACTTATTCAAAAAGTATTCCAAAATGATACATTCAAGAAATAGAAGACTTAGAGTTAATGAATCTATCAGAAGTTTAGTAAGAGAAAATATACTTACAACGGATGATTTTGTAATGCCTATCTTCGTAATGGAGGGCGAAAACCAGCAGGAGGCAATTCCGTCGATGCCTGGAATATTCAGGAGAAGCATAGATTTGACGGTGAAAGAATGTAAGGAATTATTTTCTTTGGGTGTAAAATCGGTCAATTTGTACATGAAAGTGTCGGAACATTTAAAAGACAATACCGGAAAAGAAGCCTGGAACAAAGACGGGCTGATGCAGCAGACGATCAAAGCGATCAAAGATGCCGTTCCGGGAATGATTGTAATGCCGGACGTAGCGCTGGATCCATATTCTATTTACGGGCACGACGGAATCATTGAAAACGGAAAAATCGTGAACGATGCTACCAATGAAGCATTAGCGCGGATGTCTGTTTCCCATGCCGAAGCCGGAGCTGACATTGTGGCTCCAAGTGATATGATGGACGGCAGAGTATTGGTTATTCGTGAAGCTTTGGAAGAAAGCGGATTTTCAGATGTGGGAATTTTAAGCTATTCCGCAAAATATGCAAGCTCTTTCTACGGGCCTTTCAGAAGTGCTCTGGACAGCGCTCCGAAAGACAGTATGGAAATTCCGAAAGATAAAAAAACATACCAGATGGATTTCCACAATTCACGCGAAGCCCTGAACGAAGTATTTAAAGATATTGACGAAGGAGCCGATATCATTATGATCAAACCGGGACTACCGTATCTGGATATTGTTTCCAAAGTACGGGAAGCCATTGACCTTCCGATTGCCGTTTATAACGTGAGCGGAGAATATGCCATGGTAAAAGCTGCAGCTCAGAACGGATGGCTGGATAATGATAAAACCATCATTGAAAGTCTTACCTGTTTCAAAAGAGCCGGCGCAGACATGATTTTCACCTACTTTGCGAAAGAAGCAGCCATGATTCTGAACAGATAAGTGTTAAATCTTATTTCGATTAACCATGCTGTTTGTCCTGATTAATTAAAAAATGAAATGTTGCAACATATAAATAGGCTGTTCACCGAACAGCCTATTTTCTTTAAAAACACTTCAAATCTGAGGTATTATATTTTTTTACCCGAAACAGGCATGATAGTAAGGACTTGAGGGTGTGATAGGATTTTCCCCGCCATTATCATTGATGCATACGTTCTTCGGACACAGATACCAGCCTCTTGGACAGTTGCCGTTGGCATCAGGAAATCTGATGTTTCCCCCACTGATGTTTTTCAATTCTTTTTTCGTTAGTTTTTTCATGAATAATATTTTTATTGGTTAAAAAAACTAAAGTAATAAAAATTTATCACATGATGTTGAAATCTTTTCCTTTTGTAAATTTAGCAGCAAAAGGAGCCTGATTTCCAGAGTATTTTAAAACAAAATGCTTCTTCGTGTCCGTATCTATTTTGGCATCCACTTCTACATTCTGAGTCTGGAAACTTACGTCCAGCCCCACTCCGGATTCCTTTTCCAGGAAAATCTCCACGCTTTCAGCATAGAAAAGAGAAGTGCTCAGATAATTGAACTTGATATTTTTCCGGTAAGTCTTGGATTTACTTTGCGTAAATAGTGAATAATTTTTCAGGATTTCAATTCCGGGAGAATCAATATTGGTAATTCTGGATTTCGTTACTCCATTAACCCGTACTGAAAAGCTTTTCGCGCTTTTGATATTTCCATTCACCCCGATATTGAATAAAGAAGGCAGCGAAAGGCCATATTCCACCATACTGTCTTTTGTAAACTCAAAATCGGGGATTAAAGCAGGATGTTTTGGTGTGTTGATCAGCTGTTCTTTCACAGTGTTAAGGATATCTCCCGAAAACAGATACCCGATGAGGTTGTTTCCCGTAGTTCTCCAGTTTCTGCCGTTCCATTCAAAGATTTCGCAGAGAAGGGTATCGGTGGAAGAATGGGGAAGTAGATCCATATCCTGCCATTTGAAAACCTCTTTGGCGTAAGGTCTCCTGTCTACAATATTAATACCCAGATCCAGGGCAAGCAGATCCGTCAGGTCTTGATTATTTTCCATAGTGAATTAATTCTTGATTTGGTGGTATAAAAGTAGGGAATAAAATTGATGTGAGGCGAAAAGGTAAAAGGGCAAAAATGCAAATTAGCGAATTTGCTTTCTCAGCCCTCTCAGCTCTCTTTGCTTTTACGCCCTTTTGCCATTTAGCTATTTCGCTTTTTAACCTCTCCTACAGCCATCCCTTCCTTCCATAAACATACGTGTCATCAAACTGCTTATCACTCATAAACAGGTAGAGAATTCCTTCGATAAAAGGAATAATAGAAGCCGCTCCAAAGGTGATGATATTAAGAACAAGCTGAATCACTCCTTCTTTGGTGTAGCCCAGATAGAACTTATTTAAAGCCAGCCAGCCTACAAGAATTCCCAGTATAGCCGCCGGAATTTTCTTCTCCGAACGATAAGATAATGAGTTTTGTTGGTTTTGATTTTGTGTGCCTTCCGTTTTGGTATATCCGTAATTTTCCATTGTTAATATATTTTGTGAGGTTAAATTAGTTCTCAATAGGTCGGATAAAATTTCAGGGAGTTACAGAATAGTTGTTTAATTTTTAATGCAGGCTAGAATTTCTCATAAAAACAGCCATATTCAATAGAAACAGGCTTTAGCTCATTAAAAAAATAATTATAATCTATATGGCTTTAGCCAAAACATAAATTCAATATCTTCATTCTGGGGTAACAAAAAATAAACCTGCGATTCAAAAAAAACCGGTTACCCTTTATAATCTAAAATTTGAATTCAAAAAAACTTTATCTTTGCTGCTATGATTTTACGTGGAGAAAATTTAATCAAAGAATACGGTCCTAAAAAGGTAGTAAAAGGGGTTTCTGTACAGGTTGAACAGGGAGAAATTGTCGGCTTGCTGGGCCCCAATGGAGCAGGAAAGACCACTTCGTTTTATATGATCGTAGGCTTGGTTAAGCCCACTTCCGGGAAGATTTTTCTGGATAAACAGGAAATCACCAGCGATGCCATGTACCGCAGAGCTCAGAAGGGAATCGGGTATCTGGCCCAGGAAGCTTCCATCTTCAGAAAACTTTCTGTAGAAGAAAATATTATGGGGGTTTTACAGCTTACCAAACTGTCTAAACGCGAGCAGCAGATTAAATGTGATGAGCTGATCGAAGAATTTTCTCTGCAGCATGTTCGTAAAAACAGAGGAGATCTTCTTTCCGGAGGGGAAAGACGTAGAACCGAAATTGCACGCTGTCTGGCTACCAGCCCCAACTTTATCCTTCTTGATGAGCCTTTCGCAGGGGTAGACCCTATTGCCGTGGAAGATATTCAGAAAATCGTGAGAAGCCTTGTAGATAAAAATATCGGGATCCTGATCACCGATCACAACGTACAGCAGACGCTGGCAATCACCAACAAAACCTACATTATGTTTGAAGGAAACATCCTGAAAGAAGGGCTTCCGGAAGACCTTGCGAATGATCCGCAGGTAAGAGAGGCCTATCTTGGTGAAAACTTTGTGTATCAGAGTATTTTAGACAAACCGAAAAGGAAAAAATATATTTACAATATCTGGGCCGGTAATTTTGATTCAAAACAGCAGTTCCAGGGATTTACGGATGAACATTTCAGTCAGTTTGACGATCTCAGATTAATGCATGGTATTGAAGATATCAGTTTCGCGTCACTGGCCAATTCAGAAATTGAATATATTTTCAATGAAGTGGTAGATAAGAATGCCAATAATTCGTTTGTTTTCCAAAGAAAAGAACTGAATTCCCATTATACGCTGGAGCAGGCAGAAGCAGAATCCAAAGCGGCCAGCCAACCTGAGCTGCATTATCTTACCACATATTTCTACGAAGGATAAGCAGACCTGCTGTAAAAAGTATTTGCTGAAAAATAGAATAAAACGTACCTTTTCTCTCGGAAACGGTACGTTTTTTAGTTAAATAATTTCTATGGCAAAACCTTTTAACAGAACCGTCACATTATTCGGGATCTATAAACAGCTTGTTCCGTTTATCAGGCCTTACCGTTTAATGATCTACGGGACCTTATTTCTTACTTTTTTAGGCGCTTTGGCTGCGCAGGTCAACCCTATTGTTTTAAAATATACCGTGGACGAGGTTACAAAACTGACCCATCTTCCGCATCCGATGTCTGAAGGAATTCATATTCTCGTCGTGATTTCTATTATTTTACTGGGGAAAGAGCTGCTTAATATTTTTATCAATTTCGGACAGAAATTTTATGGAGAAAAAATACGGATCAATGTCAGTTCTGTCCTGGCACAATCAGCCATTGACAAGATCCTGATGTACCGTGTAGCCTATTTCAACGATGAAAATCATGAATCAGGGAAGCTGCAGATCAGAATAGACCGCGGAATCGAAAGCCTGACCAGGCTGGTTCAGAACTTTTTTATCGATATACTGCCGCTGTTTTCCAATGCTATCATCGCTCTCATCATTATGTATATGCAGAATGTGTATGTGGGAATGGTGTCTACCATTATTGTCCCGATTTATTTTTATATCAGCTCACTGCAGGCAAAAAAACTGGGCGGAGTCCGCCGGCAGCTGAGAAATCAAAGGGAAAGAAAAACTTCAGGACTGCTGAATCTGATCAACTCCATTATGGTGATCAAAAGCTTTGTCCGTGAAAAATTTGAAGGAAAAAAACAGTACGATTTACAGATGGAACTGATGGAAAGCCAGATGTTCACCAGAAAGACCAACTTTATTTATGATGGTTTAAAAACTTTTATAGAGCAATTCGGGGTAGTGCTGATCATCCTTTTAACGGTCTATCTGGTGCTCGACCAGCAAATGACCATTGGCGCAATCATGCTTCATATCATGCTGTTCAATAATATTTCAGCTCCTATCCGACAGCTGCACAGGATTTATGACGATATGAATGATGCCATGATTTATGCCGAAGGCTATTTTGACATCCTGAATGCTGATGATGAAAAGGAACCTAACGGAACTTTTGTAGAAAAAGAGATCAAAGGAAATTTCGAATTAAAAAATGTAGACTTCAGCTACCCGAACGGAACACAGGCACTCCATAATGTTTCCATGAAAATAGAGAACGGGAAAACCACAGCGCTGGTGGGATTGAGTGGTGCCGGAAAATCTACCGTCATCAATCTTTTATGTAAATTTTACCTTCCGGATTCCGGAGAAATTGTATTGGACGGTGTTAATTTAAATGATTTTGACAATACATTCCTGAGAGACGATCTGGGACTGGTATTGCAGAAAAACCATATTTTCCAGGGAAGCATTGAAGACAACATCCGCTACGGGAATATGAATGCAAGTTTTGAAGAGATTCAGGAAGCCTCGAAAAAAGCGTATCTGCATGATCAGATCCTGGATCTTCCGGACGGTTACCAGCATGATGCCACCCAGCTTTCGGGAGGCCAGCAGCAGAGGATTGCTATTGCAAGGTTATTCCTGAAAAATCCTCCGATTATATTTCTGGATGAGCCTACGGCCAGTCTGGATGCTATTGCTACGGAACAGATTAAAAATTCACTGGATGCCATTAAGGAAGGAAGAACGGTGGTTATTATTTCCCATTCATTGTCACAGATTCTGGATTCCGATACCATCTATGTGATGAAAAAAGGAAGGGTTGTGGAAAGCGGAACCCATGATGAATTGGTGCAGCTCAACGGAACTTATCGGGAGATCTTTGATGCATCCGCAAGAAGTTTAAATCTGGACAAGCTGGTGAATTCTTTTAAGGAAAATTAATTTTCTGTTATTCACGCAGATTGAGCAGATTGAGCAGATTTTATTTTTTGTAAATCTTTGAAAAGTACGACTTAAAAAATCTTTAGATTTTTCTTAATTATTCTTATCTCCTTCATAAATCTTAATGTTTCAAAATCTATCCGCAACTATCTGTGAAAATCTGCTCAATTTGCTCAATCTGCGTGAAAATATAAATTACTTCACGGTACTTTTTTCAGCAACCTCATAAGTTCCCACATCAGCACCGAAAGCAATATTGATCCTGTTGTAGCTGTTGATGGCAATTACTGCCATAGTAAGATCTACCAGTTCAGTTTCGGAAAAATGTTTGATGGCTTCAGCATAAATTTCGTCAGAAACTTCCTTTCCGTTTAAAGAGGTGAGTGTCTCGGCCCAAAGCAATCCGGCCTTTTCTCTGTCGGTGTAAAAAGAACATTCTCTCCACGCACTGACCAGAAATATTCTCTGTTCAGTTTCACCATTTGCTCTTAATTCTTTAGAGTGCATATCCAGGCAGAAGGCACATCCGTTGATCTGCGAAACCCGGAAATACAGAAGCTCCAGAAATGAACGGTCAAGTGATGAATGCTGTACCTGAGATCCCATGTGGTGAAGGGCGTTTACAGCTTTGTTTCCCACTGCAAATGCATTGATTCTTTGTGACATAATAATTTGTTTTTGATTAATTATATGACAAATGTAGATCGCAATTTTCCGGAATTTTTTTACATATGATAAAAAACTATTTCTGGGCGCGGATTCTGCTTAAAGAAACCTGGGTGATCCCGATATAATCTGCCAGATCCCCGAGACTGATGCGCTGAATAAGATCCGGCCTTTGCTTCAGGAAATTATGGTAACGTTTTTTGCCCTCATCTTCAAGCATTTCACTGATTCTTCCCATCATATTGACAGGAGCCTTTTGATAAAGCTTACTGAAAAGCGTTTCTGCACTGTGATACTTTTTACACAAATTTCCGATCACGTCTTTATGAATCCTAAAGACTTCGCAGGGCTCCAGGGCAACGATCATGTATTTTGAAGGATTACCGGTTAAAAAGCCATTCAACTCTGTGAAAAAAGAATTTTCAGAAAAGAAAGTCATGATGAAATCCTTGTCACCATTGTCGAAAAAGAGCTTTACCAAGCCTGTTTCAAGGAAATAAAAATACCTGCAGGTTTCATCTCCTTTTAAAAGAAAATCTCCTTTCCGGTAAGTTTTTGATTCTAAATTTGATGCCAAAGCATCCATAACAGCTGGTTCAGGCTTACTTATGTTTTCAATGGTCTGAATAAAATGGATAGGATTCATATTCAAAAATAAGGGAATGAGTAAAGATTTAAATATATGCTGAGTTTAGAATAAGACATTTCCGTTTTTAATATGTTGTCAGGAAGCTTGAAGGCCGAAGAAGGAAGTTATTGAAATCTAAAATACAACTTTAAAGCAATTTTTATTAATTCTTTAAAACTGCCTGATCAAATTCCAGGGTGTTATTTAATATTAGCCGCCGGTATTAACCTCCAGCGTCCCTCTTCCAGCTTCCAGCCTTCTTTTCCGAACTCAGGTTAAATATAAATAAAAAGCAGGTCAGTTTATGTGATCCACCCAAAAAAGATTGATAGATTTGCTGTATCAATTATGAATGATCATTATCTTAAAAAACTGGACAGGGTAACAGCTATTCTCACACAGCTGCAGTCAAAACCTATGGTTAGGGCACAGGACCTTGCTGCAAAATTTGATGTCAGCATCCGGACGATCTACCGTGATGTGAAAACCCTTGAGAATGCAGGAATCCCGATTATAGGAGAAGCGGGAAACGGATATTCCCTTATGGATGGCTATAAACTCCCGCCTGTAATGTTTACCAAGCAGGAAGTCCTGAGCTTTATCACCGCGGAAAAACTGATGCAGAAATTTTCCCACGAAAGTCTCGGGAGCCATTATCAGACAGCCATGGAAAAAGTGCGTTCCGTACTCCGGCATTCAGATAAAAACCTGATCCGTGATATTGAAAAACAGATTGATGTTTATAACCACCATCCACGTTCAGAAGATACTGTTAAAAATGTAATTCCTACCATCCTTGAAAGCATTGCAGATAAAACACAACTGATCATTGAATATAAAACCGTAGATTCAAGGGTAACCAACAGAACCATAGAAGCTGTGGGAGTTTTTTTTGAGTTCAATTTCTGGTACATTATGGCTTTCTGCACATTGAGAAAAGACTTCAGGCAGTTCCGGGTAGACAGGATCCTTCAGATTTTGAAAACCCAGAACCCTTTTTCACAGGAATACGGGCAGATTAATGATTACAGGAGATATTCAAACGGTGAAAAAACAAGAGTGCGGCTTTTGGTGGAGAAAAAAATAATGGGACATATTGTTAATTCCAAAAGATATTACGGGATTATTGAAGAAAAGGAAACAGAGCATGGAATTGAAATGACCTTTGAGACGGAATGGATAGAAGAAGGCTTTCCGCGCTGGCTCATCACTTTTGCGGACTATGCTACTGTTTTGGAACCTGAATCTTTAAAAACAAAAGTGAGAAATATAGCCCGGGATATTTCCAAAAAATTGGAATAAAGGAAAATAATGCAATTTGATGGGTAACAACCGGAGTTCAGCATTTAATTGCTGACATTGGTAGCAAAATTGGCTGAATAAAATATTTTCTCCTGATTTTTGTTTAAATAGTAAAATATACAACGATCATGAAATCATTATTCTTACGCGGTTTTCTTTTGGCTGCATTCGTGTATTCCGGTATGCTTTCTGCCTGCTCGGTATTTTTATTAAAAGGAAAGGATCATTGCGTCGTAGGATTCAATGAGAACTGGAAAACCATGCCGGGCATGATCGTGGTAAACAAGCGTGACATTCAGAAAAGGAATATCAGCTGGGAAAACCTGACCACCGATAACCCGAAATCTACCAAAGAATGGATTTCAAAGTACGGATCGGTAACTTTCAATCTGCTCGGATATGATTTTCCCTGCTACGGAGTTAATGAAAAAGGGCTTTTCCTGGTTGAACTGTCTCTTGATGAAACCACGAAAGTATTCAATCCCAAACAGGCAAATATGTTCTGGGCCCAGTGGATTCAATACCAGCTGGATAATTATAAATCGGTACAGGAAGTGGTAGATCATCTGAATGAAGGACCTAATATAGACTGGTGGCCGGGGGCAGCCGGCAGTCACTTTTTCCTGAGTGATGCCAAAGGAAATACAGCGACCATTGCTTTACTTGACGGAAAATATAAAGTACTGACCGATAAAGATATGCCCATCCCTCTTTTGTGCAATAACCAATATAAAAAAGATTTTGAGAATGCTAAAAAATTTGATTTCTTAGGCGGCAGTGAAAAATTTGAATTGACAAAGGACGGAAAATGGGAAGACCGCTACAACCGTGCTTATTATATGCTGGGAAACTATAAGTATGACAAAAAGCCTGTAGATTACGCATGGAACATCCTGAATTCAATCTATGCAGGAGAATGGCAGACTGTAATTGATGTGAAAAATATGAATCTCTATTTCCGTTCGGATCTGAAAAAAGAAATTAAAACTGTTGATCTCCATAAGCTGGATTTCTCTGCTAATGGTTCCGTTAAATTTTTAGATATTCATACGGAAAGCCTGGGGACTGTAAATGATAAGTTTCAGGTTCTTACTTTGAAGAAGAATAATGAATATGTAGAAAAAGGATTTCCCATCGGATATGATAACAAGGAATTTGGGACTTCAAAAACCTTCGTTAAATTGAAAGAAAATATCATCAAATTCTTTACAAATATTTTACCTGAATAAAAAACAAGCTCCGGCTTCACATTCGTGAAGCCGGAGCTTTGGAAATTTATATAATTTGAATAAAAGAAACTTTTATTTTCAGGTAAAAGACAAAAATCAGAAACAACAAAATCCGGGGTGTCTGTATTTAATAAATGGATAATCTGAATGGAGCTTGCGATTCTGCCGTTTCATCTTTTTGTCTGTTTTGTATCATGATTTTAAGCCTGAACAAAGGCATCAGTGATCCTAAAATCTCTCCCAAAAAAAAGGGGGCTCAATTCCTAAAGTTCTCAAATATGCATATCCCTGACCTCTGTGGTGGATTTCATTGTCTACGAAATAAAGAATATTCTGGTAAACAGGAAACTCATACTGCCCGAATAGATTGAAGGTTTCCTGGAAACGTTCCTCTGAGATCTGATTGAAATAATGATTGATCACTTCAGTTTCTTCGTCCCATTTTTTCAGGATCTCTTCTTTGGTTTTTGGGTTAAAACCTTCTTCATTGTAGGCTTCCATATTTTCGTTGATGATTCCCTTTAATGCAGGTCCTGCAATGCTGATAAGTTCTACGGCCAGTTTTGCGAAAGGTCTCATACCGCCTACTGAAAACTCGAATAATTCTTTTTCAGGGAAAGCTTCAATCACTCTTCTTGTCAGGTTTCTGTGTCCTTGCCAGTGCTCTAATAATTGATCAGTGCTCATGAATTGTTTGGTGGCTGTTGCTGTAGTTGTCATAATAGTATTGTTTTGTTTGTTATTGTTGATACAAAGATATGACGGCGTTATGACAACAGTTTGTCAGTAGGATTTTGAAGGTTAAAAAATATTTTTTCTTTATTAAAATATATGGGAAGGTTTCCCGTTTAAATGTAAATTGCATTAATAAAACATCAGTAATTAAACTCAAGAAATGAAGAAGTATATTTTGCCCGTTATTCCTGTTTTTTTATTAATATCATGTAATAAGATCGAAGAGAAGATAGACCAGACGGTTCAGAAAACTACAGAAACTGTGCAGCAGAAAGCCCAGCAGGCCGTTGAAGAAACAGTTAAAAAAACGGTTAGTGAATCCATTAATTCTCTGGCCAACTCCCAGGACGTAAAATTTAATGAAGTATTTCCCGATGGCGGAAAACCAATAGTGACCGAAGATACCGGAAAGAAATTCAAATTTCCCAATGGTTCTGAAGGATATATCTTTAAATATAAATCAGATATCGCTGTCCTGCTTCCCTTTCTGGAAAAACAGCCTGCTTCCGATGAAAATAAATCAGACAAAACAGCCCGTAAAATAGACGGCCAGAGCATTATTGATAAAATAAGCTTTATCTCCAAATTTCTCCCCGAAAATACTTTTGATACCAGCTTCCTGGATGATATCAAAAACGATAAAAATATAGAATATTACCGACTGAAAAGGTTTCCCAACAACAGTACTATAATCTATAACCCTAAAACCCAGACCATCATACAATATGTAGAGGTAAATAAATAATTTGTGAGTGGCCGGATTTATCCGGTCATTTTTTTACATAGTCATTGACAAACATTCGCGATGCAGTCTCAATCTGTTGAAAATACTTTTTAGACCAGATGAAAATCATTTTATCCTATTGTCTGCTATTTATTTTATCAGACAGAATAGGAAGTTATTATTATTTTTTTTCAGATTATTAATAGGTCACTTCATATTTTGTAAATCAAGTCTTATTTTTTATAGAATAATAATAATATTCATTGCATAGTTTGATGAATGTATTTTCAACATATTTTCATTTTTGATATTTAATATTGATATTTTTGCTAGATTTATTGAATTATTGACAACGTATGAAAGGAAAATCATTTAATAAAAAAATCTGTGTATTAGTGTTAAGCGGAGCGGGTACTATGGCATATGCTCAGGAAGGTGTAAAAGAAAATAATATAGATGAGGTCGTGGTTACTACAGGTAGAACTAAGCCCAGAACTATCATTACATCAGCAATTCCTATCGATAATATTTCGGCAGTACAGCTAAAATCCACAGGACAAATTACTTTTGATAAAGCTTTAACATACTCGGTACCCTCTTTTAATTCGTCACAGCAAACCGTTTCTGATGCAACGGCTCATTTTGATCCGGCAGACTTAAGGGGATTAGGGCCTTCCAGAACATTAGTTTTGGTTAATGGTAAAAGAAAAAATCAAAGCGCTTTAATTTACGTAAATGATACGCCGGGAAAAGGTGAGGTAGGTACGGATCTGAAGAGTATTCCATCCGCTGCCTTACAGAATGTAGAGGTTTTAAGAGATGGTGCCTCTGCACAGTATGGTTCTGACGCTATTGCAGGAGTGATCAATATTATTCTTAAGAACAGCGTTGGAAAAAGTACAGTCAATCTTTTTTCAGGTATTACTTCAAAAGGAGACGGCTTTAATATCGGAGCAGATTTTAATACAGGAATCAGAGTTGCAAAAAATGGAAGTTTGAATCTTACATTGGGATATTCTTCCCAAAATAGAACTAACCGTGCGGGGTCTGTTACAAAAGATGGACTTTTTGATGTGGATAATGCCTGGACGCAGGCTAATCCTGGTTTGGGAATGATTATAGGGCAGCCGGACACAAAAGTTGCCAATATGTTTGTGAATTTTGAATTGCCAACAGGTGAAACAGGTAAGTTTTATGCTTTTGGTGGTACCACTTACAGGAATGGAACCAGTTATGGTTTGTATAGAACACCCTATTGGGTAAGTTCAGATTTTGGTTTATTAACTCCAAATGGACAACCTTACAATGGATTTCAACCGGAATTTAAAACAGATGTTTATGATTATAATTTAACCTCCGGGTGGAAGGGCATGTTTGGAAAATGGAGTTTTGATGGTAGTGCTACCTTCGGCTCCAATGCGGTAGATTATGTTGTAGGAAACACGATTAATACGTCTTTGGGTGGAAATTCACCAACCCGTTTTAAAGCGGGTGGTCATCAGTTTAGTAATATTATAGGAAACATAGATATCAACCGGAATTTTGGTACGTTTGTTTTAGGAGCCGGCGTTGAAGTACGTAATGAGAACTATCAGGCAAATGCAGGAGAGGAGGCATCTTATATAGGAAGTGGTGCAGAATCATTTCCAGGACTGCAGCCTCAGAATGAAATCAATAAAAATCGTCAGAATATCGGAGCTTATGTGAATTCTGAATGGGATGTTACGAAAAACTTCTTACTTGGAGGAACTGTGAGGTATGAAAACTTTAGCGATTTTGGAAATAATGTTTCCTGGAAAGGAAATGCAAGATATAAATTGCTGGATGATAAATTAGTTTTCCGCGGGTCTGTTTCTACGGGATTTAGGGCACCTTCATTACACCAGATTTATTATTCTAATGTTCAAACCAAAATTACAGGGAATACGGTAGCTAATCAGGGTACTTTTAACAATGACTCTCAAATTGTAAGATCAGATCTTGGGGTACAAAAATTAAATGCTGAAAAAGCATTTAACATTACCGGGGGGCTTGCTGTAAAACCTTTTAAGAACCTGACGATTACAGCAGATTATTATAGAATAAAAATTAAAGACCGGGTACTTTTCTCAGGAGATATTGGTTACAAGACCGGTGCTCCGGGTAGTCCGGATATAACAAACCCTGTGGAAGTAATATTAGACAATAATAAAATTACCTCGCTGAAGTTTTTCACGAATGCTGTAAATACAGTTACTGAAGGGGTAGATTTCGTAGCTAATTATTATACTTCCGCTATTGGGAAAGGAAGATTGGGTGTTATTGCTGCTTTCAATTATAACGAAACTAAAATAGTAGATAATATTGCCGTTCCGTCTATTTTGGCTGAAAATGGTTATTCAGAAAACTTTTTTGACAGAAAAGAACAATCCAGAATTATCTCTGCAAGGCCAAAAACAAAAACTATTCTTAGTCTTTCGTATGACATTTCAAAGCTTAACTTTAACCTTAATAATACATATTTTGGTTCTGTTACATGGCAACATGCAACTGATCCTGCCAAAGACCAGACATTTTCCGGTAAGGTGATTACAGACATCGTTTTAACATATAAAATCACCAAAGATCTTAAAGTTTCCGGAGTCGTCAATAATTTATTTAATATTTATCCCGATGTAATAGACAGTAAAGGAGATGTAGTAACAGATCTTGGAGGAAGGTTCAAATATCCCTGGGAGGTCAACCAGTTCGGATTTAACGGAACAACTTTCCAGCTAAATGTTAATTATACTTTTTAATCTGTAAATAAAAAAATTAGCATTGCTGTATCATACTTACCAAAGGGAAAGTAATCCAAAAAATATAAAACCCGCCTACGTAAATATTAACTGACATTAATTTCTAATGTCAGTTTTATTTTTTCAGACCGAATAGGAAGCTATTCCTACATTTTACTTTTTACATTGTTCAAAATAAAGTAATTTAGTAGTATGAAAATTTACACGAAAACAGGAGATAAAGGACAGACCGCTTTATATGGCGGTACAAGGGTTTCCAAAGCCAGTGCCAGAGTAGACAGCTATGGAAATATAGATGAGCTCAACTCATTCATCGGGATTTCAAAAAGCCATATTGAAGACGAAGAAGTCTTGAAGCAGCTGAAGAAAATTCAGTTTGATCTGTTTACAGTAGGCTCGGAAGCAGCTACACCAGCTGATAAATTAATGCTGGCCAACGGAAAATCACGTCTGCCGTTGATTATTTCCGAAACCGAAATCGAAGAACTGGAACAGTGGATGGATGCTTTTGAAGAAAAACTGGAGCCCCTTCAGTATTTTATTCTTCCCGGAGGTGGAAAACCGGCTACTTTTTTACATGCGGCAAGAACCATCTGCAGAAGGGCAGAACGCTCCCTTGTCTTCTTAAATGAAGCGGAAGAAGTGCGCCCGGAACTGATCAAATACCTGAACAGGCTTTCGGATTATCTTTTCGTCCTGGCCAGATATATTTCAAAACTAAATAACGAACCGGAAGAATACTGGAACCCGAATGAAAGGTAAAGTATTGCTTTTTATCAATGGAGAGGCTCCGGAAATACTTCCTAATGCATCTGACTATAAGCTCATTGCCTGTACGGACGGGGCTTTTCATTACCTGAAAAGATTAGGTTTTCCGCTGGATAAGCTGGATTTTATTTCCGGTGATTTTGATTCCCATTCAGGATCAGATGAAAATATCTATCATGAAAAGTTTATTCATACGCCTGATCAGGACAAAACAGATTTTCATAAAGCACTGGACCTTATTGCAGAAAAAGGATTTGATACAGTGGATGTTTTTGGCGGAAGTGGTGGTGAGCAGGATCATTTTTTAGGAAATCTTACCGTTGCTTATGCTTTTAAAGGTTATTTGGATATAAAATTTTACGATGAGTTTTCAGAATATTATTTTATACCAAAGAAATTTGAGCTGAAAAAGGTTAAAAATAAAATGATTTCCCTGTATCCTTTTCCTGCGGTTGAAAATATAACAACAAAAGGTCTCAACTGGCCTTTAACCAACGGAAGCTTAAGCATCACTTCAAGAATAGGAACCCGGAATTTCGCCGTTGAAGATGAGGTTTCCATTGAATATGAAAAAGGAGATCTGTTGATTTTTATCGGAAAAAAATATTTATAAGTAAACATCAATACAATCAATAGGGATGGGCTTTAGCCCATTCAAAAAAATATAAATCCTGATTGGCTTTAGCCAAAATATAAAAAATTACACGAACATCTGTGAAAATCCGTGCAATCCGTGGTTAATAAATGAAAAATCTCATCAAAATATCATTTCTGATCCTCTCATTATTCTGCGTGTTCTCATGCAAAACACAAGATTTTTCCACTCCTGAATACGGAAAAAAAGAAAGCGGAAAGCCTATTCAGATTAAAAAAGTTTACAATTTCCGGACGGTAGGGAATATTAAAAATTCCGAAGGAAGGATTTTAAAAGAAGGTAAATTCTATAGAAGCGGCCATCTTCATAAACTGAAGAAAAAATCATTCAGGGAACTGGAAAATTTAGGAATAAAAGAGGTTATTGATCTCAGGAATTATAAAGAAATTGCTGATAAACCGGATCAGCTTCCGGGTGATATGATGTATAAAAAATATTCAGCTTTTGAAGATGAAGGAGATCAGCTCACCCAGTCACGAAAACTGGTTCTGAAAGGAAAAGTAAACGGTTCCGATGCAGACAAAAGAATGACAGATTTCTACCGTGAATATGTAACGGAAAATCCCGAAGTCATCAGAAAAATCATTACTGAAATCCTGGAATCGGATCAGCCGGTTCTGTACCATTGTACCGCAGGAAAAGACAGGACAGGAATCACTACGGCTTTGATCTTAAGTATTTTAAAATTTGATAAAGAAACCATTTACAACGACTATCTTTTATCCAATAATTACAGAAAAAAACTGGTGGATAAAAGACTCAGGCTCGCGAATAATTTACATTTTCTCTATCCGAAAATGGATGTAAAAGTCCTTGAAAAACTCAGTTGGGTAGAAACCGCGTATCTGGATGCTGCTTTTGATGAAATCAATAAGAAATACGGCTCATTGGATGCTTATATTCAAAAGGTTTTGGGAATTTCAGAAGATAAGAGAGAAGAATATATCAGGAAGTTTACAAATTGATAATCTGCTGAGGTTTTCGATGGCTCCTCTTTTGAAATTTATAATAAATTTAACGTTCAAAAATCAAACTTTTTTAGCAATTTTGCATTTCGTAATTCACTTGTCAAGAAATGAAAATAAAGTACTCGGAACTTATTGATCAGACATTGTATTTTCCTACAGAGGAATTTAATGTTTCTGAGAACAATTTGTTATTTCACGATGTTCCTTTAATGGAAGTCGTTGAAAAATTTGGCACCCCGCTAAAAATTAGCTACCTGCCGAGAATTTCTCAAAATATCCAGAAGGCGAAAAGCTGGTTCAGGGAAGCTTTTGAGAAGACCGAATATAAAAAGAATTATACCTATTGCTACTGTACAAAATCCAGTCATTTTAATTTTGTGCTTGAAGAAGCTCTTAAGAATGATATTTCTATAGAAACTTCTTCTGCATACGATATGGATATTGTAAAATCTCTTTACGAAAAAGGGAAAGTAGATAAAAATATTGAAGTGATCTGTAACGGATTCAAAACAGATGATTATCTGGTGAAGATTTCCGAGATGATCAACAGCGGTTTTGAAAATATTACCCCGATTCTGGATAATTACCGTGAGCTGGACAAACTTACTGAAAGCATTGATACCACTTTTGATATCGGGATCAGAATTGCTTCGGAAGAAGAGCCGAAATTCGAATTTTATACCTCAAGACTGGGGATCGGGTATAGAGATATTATTCCTTACTACAGCCAGAAGATTGCGGAGCATCCGAATGCAAGACTGAAAATGCTTCACTTCTTTATTAATACCGGAATCAAAGATACCGCCTATTACTGGAACGAATTATACAAATGTCTTCGTGTGTATGCGCGTCTGAAGAAAATCGCTCCTGAAGTGGATTCTCTGAACATCGGTGGAGGTTTCCCGATTAAAACATCTTTAAATTTCGAATACGATTACCAGTACATGGTGGAAGAAATCGTTTCGCAGATCAAAAAATTCTGTGAAGAGGAAGGAGTGGAAGAACCTAATATTTATACGGAATTCGGAAGCTTTACCGTAGGGGAAAGTGGCGCCAACCTGTATAAAATTATCTCTCAGAAACGTCAGAACGACAGGGAAAAATGGAATATGATTGATTCCTCATTCATGACCACGCTTCCTGATACATGGGCTATTTCAAGACACTTTATCATGCTTCCGCTGAACAGATGGGAAGATACCTATGAAAGAGTATTCCTGGGCGGGTTAACCTGTGATTCGGATGATTATTATAATTCCGAGCAGCATACCAATGCGATCTATCTGCCGGTTTTCAGTGATACAAAGCCTCTGTACATCGGATTTTTCCATACGGGAGCCTATCAGGAAACAATCGGGGGCTATGGTGGAGTACATCACTGCCTGATGCCACAGCCGAGACACGTCCTGATCCAGAAAGATGAAAACGGTGATCTGCAATATGAAATTTTCCGTGAAAAACAGGAACCGGAAGATATTCTGAAAATCCTGGGTTACTAATAATGACAACGTCATTGCGAGGAACGAAGTGACGAAGCAATCTCACTTAATAATCTTAACCACTTAATAGATTCTTAATGGTTAAATATTAAAGAATTAAGATTTTTATGAAGTTTTAGAATAATTAAGATCTCTAATAAAGCAAAGCTCTCAAAATTTGAGAGCTTTTTCATTTAAAAATATTTTGAAAGCTTATCAAGTTCCAGGTCTTCAAAATCTGAAACCACGATATCTGCTAAAGTATAATCCTGATTTTTTGAATGAGGGCTTCTGTAGGCTGCACAGAAGATTCCGGCCCTGTGTGCCGCAAGAATTCCATTCGTGGAATCTTCAATCACCATGCAGTTTTGTACAGGTTCTCCAGCAGTTTCTGCCGCTAAAAGAAATACTTCTGGATGAGGTTTGGATTCTTTAAGATCTGCACCGCTGATTTTTCCACAAAAATACTGTTCAAGGTCAAATTTCTCAAACACCATATTGATCGTCGTCATCGTCGCCGAAGAAGCAAGGATGAGCTTGATTCCGTTTTCATGATAATGTTTGATCAGATCCTTTACACCGGGGATCAGATCAAAATCCTCATCGTTATCAAAATAATTCTTGAAATGGGCTCTTTTGATAGCAGAAGCGGTCTCATGAGTTTGTGTTAAACTGTATTTTGAGATCAGTGTTTCAAATACCCTTTTGGTGGAAGCCCCGGTGAAAGAGCTGTACAGCTCTTCGGAAACAGCAATTTCCAGTTCGTCAAATGTGGTGAAATAAGCTTTTCTGTGCAGTGGTTCCGTATCTACAATAACCCCGTCCATATCGAAAAGAACAGCTTTTAAGGACATATCTTCTTTTTTACAAAAATAGGGTTTAATATTTAAAGGCAAAAGTTGTGAGTTATGAGTTATGAATTATAAATTTTGAGTTTTGAATTTTATTCAGACTTAGAACTCCTCACTTCCAACTTATCATTTATAATTCATAACTTATAACTCAAACAGTATTTCGTATCTTTGCGATAAATATTTCAATCTTTAAATTATTTAATTTTTTAATTAATAAATTATACATGAGAACATACGCAGGAATTCCTGAAGAAAATGCGACGTTGGAAAACGCTAAAGTAATGCTGGTAACCGTTCCTTACGATGGAACGTCAACATGGGGAAAAGGTGCTGATAAAGGCCCTGAATTATTCTTAAATGCTTCCGAAAACATGGAGCTTTACGATATTGAAACAGGAACTGAGCCTTACCTTGATGGAGTGTTTCTTGCCGGTGAAATTTCCGAAAACTCAACTCCCGAAGCAATGACGGAAGCCGTTTACCAGAAAACCAAAGAGCTTCTGAACAACGAAGGGAAAGTATTTACGCTTTTCGGAGGTGAACACTCTGTTTCTATCGGTTCTATCCGTGCAGTAGGAGAGAAGTTTGAAAACCTTACCGTTCTTCAGCTGGATGCACACACAGATTTACGTCCTGAATTCCACGGATCTACTTCCAATCATGCCTGTGCGGTTTTTGAAGCCAATCAGAAACATAATCTGGTTCAGGTGGGAATCCGTTCCATGGATGGTGAGGAAGCGCAATATCTGCCGGAAGGAAGAGTTTTCTTTGCCCATGAAATTGCCAATAATGATAACTGGATCAATGATGTGCTGGAAAAAGTTTCCGGAAATGTGTATATCACCATCGATCTTGATGCTTTTGATCCTTCCATCGCGCCTTCTACAGGAACTCCGGAGCCGGGCGGACTTCAGTGGTATCCAACATTGGAACTGTTGAGAAAAGTATTTGAAAAATGCAATGTAGTAGCTTTTGATATTGTAGAATTAATGGATTCTCCAATGGCTAAGCCAACCGCTTTCCTTGCGGCAAAACTGTATTATAAAATGCTGGCCTACAACCATATTTATAACAACAACTAAATTCCGCAAGAATCAGATTTTTTCTGCCGTATATTCTTTGGAAATTTGTGAGGTAAAAAAGAAATACTATGTCCACACAAAATCAGATAGATTATAACAGGATTGCTAAAGCGATAGAATATATCCAGAGCAATTTCAGGCTTCAGCCAGGTTTGGAGGAAGTGGCGGAAAATATTCACCTGAGCCCGGCTCATTTCCAGAAGATATTCACGGAATGGGCGGGAACAAGTCCTAAAAAGTTTTTACAGTTCATCAGTCTTGAGCATGCTAAAAACTTATTGAAGGAAGAAAAAGCGAGTTTATTTGACACCGCATACGAGACCGGATTTTCCAGCACTAGCAGGCTTCATGACCTCTTTGTGAAAATAGAAGGAATGTCTCCGGCGGAATATAAAAACGGCGGAAAAAGCCTGAACATCAATTACAGTTTTTCCAAAAGTCCTTTTGGATATGTAATGGCAGCATCCACAGAAAAGGGAATCTGCTATATGGCTTTTGAAGACGATAAAGAAACCGCATTGGGAAATTTATATGCTAAGTTTCCCAATGCTTCTTTTTTTGAAAAGCAGGATGCACTTCAGAAAAACGCACTGTCCATTTTCAGTCAGGACTGGACGAAACTCAACACGATTAAATTACACCTCAAAGGAACTGATTTTCAGCTTAAAGTCTGGGAAAGTCTTCTTTCTATCCCAATGGGAAAACTATCCACCTACGGAAATCTGGCCGAAAAGATCGGAAACCCGAACGCTTCCAGAGCTGTAGGAACTGCCATTGGCAGTAATCCTGTTGCATTCCTTATCCCATGTCACCGTGTGATACAGTCTACAGGGAATATCGGAGGCTACCGCTGGGGAAGCAGCAGAAAACAGCTGATGGTGGGCTGGGAAAGTTCACACGTTTATACAGGATAGCTTATTTTTAAACCACAAAAGACGCAAAAGTCTTTTTAATACTTAAGTTATTGTAAACTTTTAACTATCAGAATAACATGAACACTTAAGTTCTATGAAAATCTCTGATTTTCTTCTGACATAAACTCAAATTATTCTTCGGTATTTTTAAACTTCACTCTAAAATGTTTAAAAAAATTTTGTGTGTTTTGTGTCAAAATAAAATCATTAAGACATTTTACATTGTACATTAGTACGTAATACATTATACATTCTACATTTTACAAAAAAACTCCATGAACAGCCTCTTTGAAGACATATCAGAATATCCGTTGAATATCCTTCCCAATGACGGAACCGTCCATTATTATGGAAAGGTGTTTAATAAAGAAAAATCTGATCATTTTTATGACTACCTGCTTCATCAGATCCCGTGGGAAAACGATGAAGCGATCATCTTTGGAAAATTAATTTTAACGAAAAGAAAAGTAGCCTGGTTTGGGGAAAAAGCTTTTGAATACACCTATTCAAAACGGACCAAATATGCAAAATTCTGGACTCCCGAACTGTTAGAATTAAAGAGGACATGTGAAGAGATTTCCGGAGAAACCTACAATTCCTGTCTTCTTAATCTCTACCACGATGGAAGTGAGGGAATGGCGTACCACAGCGACAGTGAAAAGGATCTCAAAAAACACGGAGCCATAGCATCCCTGACTTTCGGGGCAGAAAGAAAATTCCTGTTTAAGCATAAAACTACCAAAGAAAAAATTGAAATTTTCCTGGAAGACGGAAGCCTCCTGATCATGAAAGGAACCACCCAGGATCACTGGCTGCACAGGTTACCGCCAACTACCAAAATAAAAACCCCGCGAGTCAATCTTACGTTCAGAACGATTGAGGAGTAAAAAAGTAAGGTGGCTTCGAGTACCTCAGCCACCTTACTTTTTTGTTTATAAAATCATCGCGTCTATCATATTGAATTTTTGAAGATAAATATTCCCGAAAGGTAGTGGGTGGCTGAGGTACTCGAAGCCACCTTCCCCATAAAAAAATCCGGTCGCTGAAGTTCTCAAAGCGACCGGATTTTTATTTAAGAAAATAATTTTAATATAGTATTGATGGCTGAGGTAATCGAAGCCACCATTATTATTTCTATTTCAACACCTCTGCCTCAATAGAACTGTCATTATACACCTTAATAAAAGCCTTCGTATAATCTTGTTTCGTAGCGAAATTAGGATTCTCCATGAATTTTTGCGGATTGATGGCAAAAAGCGGCCACCATGTGCTGCTGATCTGGATCTGGATTTTATGCCCTTTCTTAAATGTATGCACTACATCCTGCAGTCTGAAATTAACGGCAGTTTTCTGGCCAGGTACCAGGGCTTCTCCTTTTTCCCTTGAGTTTCTGAAACGGGCAGGCATGATTTCACTTCTTACCATCTGATGATAGTTAGGATAAATCACACCGTCTTTCTTTTCCTTAGGTTTAAAATCTTCAGGATACACATCGATCAGTTTTACGGCAAAATCCGCATCCGTAGAAGAGGAAGCGATATTTAATTTAGCCATGATTTCTCCTGCAAAGCTAATGTCATCCGTTAAAACATCGGTAGTAAATGTAAGAACATCCGGTCTTCCTACAGCAAATCTCTGGTCTTCGGACATATAATTTTTAGGCGTAAAACCATTGAAATCTTTCAGGTTATCTGAGTTCAAAACCGGATTATTCGGGTCGCTGTAATATTCTGAAAAGCCTTGTCCTGCTGAGTTTTTCAGAGTTCCGTCCGTTAAGTAGAAATTAACTTTCTGAGCATTTTTAGGAGGATAGGAAGCAAACTCTTTCCATTCTTTAGCTCCGGTATCATACATTAAAGCTTCCGGAAGGCCGGCGTCTTCTTTGGTATTTCCTTTTAAGTAATGAGTGAAAAATTTGGTTTCAATATTCTTCTGATAGTAGGTTGCAATGCTGTCCCCGAAATAGATCTGGTTATGGAAATGTTTTCCCTGTTCATGCGCCCATGCTCCGTGGGAGAAAGGTCCCATTACAATTGTATTTTTAGCTTTCGGACTTGTTTTTTCTATGGTTTTGTAGATATTCAGAGGTCCTGAAAGATCTTCCGCGTCAAACCAGCCTCCAACGGTCATCACCGCGTGGTTTACATTTTTTAAATGGGGAAGAAGGTTTCTTTTCTGCCAGAATTCATCATAGTTGGGATGATTCATAATCTCGGTCATGAAGAAATTGTTTTTGTAGTATTTTTCATAGCCGTCTTTTAGCGTTCCCATATCCCTGTAGAACTTAAGACCGTCCTCAGACGTCTGTTTCACGAAAGTATCCATATACCACGCCTTGTTTTCAGGCTTTGTTTTCTGAATCCCAAAAACAGGGAACGTTCTGAAATAACCCAGCATAAATCTGCCGTTATGAAGAAAATCATCATTCCAGAAATCAGAGATAGGAGCCTGTGGAGATGAAGCTACCAGAGCGGGATGCTGCGCCAGGATTCCTACCGCGGTATAAAATCCCGGGTATGAAGTTCCGTATTGGCCGGCCTTTCCGTTGTTGTCTTTGATGTTTTTCAAAAGCCATTCTATCGTGTCATACGTATCGGTGCTTTCATCGATGTCTTTTTTTGTTTTGCGGTCCACCTGAGGCGTCATATTGGTGAAAACACCTTCACTCATATACCGTCCGCGTACATCCTGAAATACAAAAATATATTTGTCCTTCATCAGGTATTGATTGGGCCCCAGTTTGGCTTTATATTCGTTTTCACCGTAAGGCGCTATGCTGTAGCAGGTTCTCTGCATCAGGAAAGGATATTTGTTTTTGTTTGAAATATCTTTCGGGATGTACACCGAAGTGAACAGTTTCACTCCGTCACGCATCGGGATGTAGAATTCCTTTTTGGTGAAATTATCTTTTACAAAAGTATCTTTCTGGTCCGGAGCCTGTGCGCTTCCCAGGATGAAAAAGAAAATAAACAAAATTGAAATATGGATCTTCATAAATAAAATTTACCGCTAATTTAAAAATAAAATAGCTCCGGTGCGCACATACACTCAATCTTTCAAAAGAAATGAGAACAATAAGGGAGCTAAAGAAATCCTTTTAATTTTTTTATCTGCTTCATCTGCAAAATCTGCGTGAGTTTATTTCTCGCAGATTTTGCAGATTAAGCCGATTTTTATGTTTGATTTAGAGATCAGGAGTTTTTACATCTTCTTTCCTGCAAATTTATTAAGCTTCATGCTGATGGAAAACATAATATATCGCTTCAGGATCAGATCTTCACGGTCTTCAAAATACGCATTGGAAATGGTTCTTCTTACGCTCTGGTTCTGGTTCAGAACGTCATAGATTTTCATTTTTGCCGTAAACTGTTTATTGAAGAAGGAATACCCCAGACTCGTATTCCAGAAATAGAAATCCCTCTTGAAGCCGGGAGCAATATTGGAATTGGTATTGTATTCAAAATCGTTTCCGAAAACCAGCCTGCTTTTGAACAGGTAATTGGTAAGTTCCAACTTCAGGGCCTGGCTGGCTGTATTTACATCATCAATGCTGTAATTGGTATATTTTGAGAAATTATAGCCCAGTCTGTAAGAAGGTTTTATGGTGAATTTATCCTTTAGCTCATAGGTAAGATTGATCCCCGGATTCAAGCTGTAGGAGTCGCTGGTATAGAGCTGCCCATTAATATACCCTTTGTTGTAATTGTACTGCATATTGAATCTTGGGCTGATGGTCACCTTATTGTCTTTCCATTTAAAGCTTTTGCTGAAACCTCCTCCTGCATTGAAGTTCTTATTGCCGCTGATATTGTCATAGGTAACAAGTTGTTTTCCCGAACTGTCATACTTTGAATAATTCACAACATCATTATCCCTGTAAGTAAATCCGATGTTAAAATAATAACTCATGTTTTTCACCATATTGTAATTATTGAAATAAAGATAAGTATTGTTGGTCCATGTATTTTTCAGGTCAGGATTTCCGGTATAGGTAATTAGGGGATTAGAAGTATCTTCGTAAGGAGTAAGTTGCTCTGCTCCCGGAATATTAAAATCAGCATAATTAAAAAGGCTCAGTCTTTTATTTTCAGAAAGTTCGTACTGTATATTCAGGTTATATCCGGGAAGGACAAAGCTTTTCTGAAGGCCATAGTTCTGGCCGTTAAAAACAGAATTCACCTTCATATCCGAGATATCAAGATCCAGGGATGCCCACATATTCAGTTTCTTCTTATTCAGTTGAAAAGAAAGTTCGGGAGTAATTTTATTGATTTTCTGTCTCATGCTGTTGGACAAAGCGGTATTGTATTCCGAATACTGCCCGGTCGCCGCATCAAAATCATTCACATCCCGCAGATCACTTGAAGTATTGGAGCTGTAGTTCATTTCAAAACTAACGGAAGCAGAATCAGAAACGGGTTCCGTATAGCCGGCTGTGAAATTGTACGTATTGTTCTGGCTTTTATTTTTAGCGAGCTGGTTCCTGTTATCACTCGGATCACTGCTTTGGTAAAATACAGTTTCAGAGCGGTTAAGGTTATCCCTTTTGCCTTCAGAAATGGTTCCGCTCATCTGGGCATTGACGGAACGTCCCTTTTTTCTGAATTTCTTTGAAAAATAGATAGACGGATTGAATGAATTATTCTCAGAATCCGTACTGGTATAAGAATCACTTTCGTTCAGGAGTGCATTGTCTCTGAAGGTGGTCGATTTTGAATTATTAAAGCTGAAACTTTTAGAACGGGTAAATCTTGGTGAAATATACACACTCGTGAGAGAATCCAGCCGGATCTTTGCCGAAGTATCAAAACTGTACTGTTTGTTTTCGCTTTCTCCATTGGTTTCGGAATTGGTTTTCAGGGTAAATTCCGGCAGCAGGGTAGTTCTGGAAACTTTGGATCTTGTTTCCATGTCAGAATCGGAATGCATTAAGCTGAACGTATCCAGATCTGCATCTTTTCCAAACTTATCGCTGTAATTGAACCCAATGGTTGTTGATCTCTGGATTCCTTTGCCACCGCCACCGCCCTGGGTGTAATAAGTAGTATTTCCTACCGTAGAAACCGAACCGCCCTGCATCATCCACGAATTACGGCCATTCCCCATACTGTCGAAAACCTCATCGCTGGAAAATCCCTGGGAATTGATGTTATTGGAAGAGGCGAGAAGGCTTATTTTGGTATCCTTTTTAAAATAACTTACCAGCCCGCTGCCCTCATAACGCTGATCAGAACCGTATCCCAACGTGAGCCTGGAGATGAGTCCTTTATTTTTCTTTTCATCAATATTGAAATTGATGGTGGTATTATTGGATTTTGCTGTCTTTCCGCTCAGTTCTTCCTCTTTCGTTTTTGTTGTCGTAAACTGGATGTTTTTAATGATATCAGCCGGAAGGTTTTGCAGGGCGATTTTGCCGTCTTTATCGAAGAATGGCTTCCCGTTGATCATGATCTGGTCCACTTCCTTTCCATTAACGGTGATTTTCCCGTCATTGCTGATTTCCACACCGGGAATCTGCTTCAGAAGTTCCTCAATTTTACTGTCGGGACGTACTTTTATGGAAGAAGCATTAAATTCGATGGTATCTTTCTTGATCTTTACCGGCGAAACGCTGATTTTCACCTCGTCAATATTGGTCACATTGCCTTTTTCCAGGTCAATATCTCCCAAAGAAAGGGACTGGCTTATTTTGTCGAATTTTTTAGAATAAGATTGTAGTTTTTCGGCGTCTATTTTTAGCAGGGATGGCTCGTTCTGACTGTCCGTTTTCAGGGAAAATTTCCCTTCTTTGTTGGTCGCCGTATAATTGATGATGGATGAATCTTTTTCTTTGAGAAGATAAACGGTAGCATTTTCTATTGGTTTTTTATCCGGGTCCGATACCTTTCCGTCGATATGCAGATTTTGGGCATGCAGTAGAAAAACCGTACATGCCAGCATCAGCATCGATAATACTTTCTTCATTAAATATTTGTTTTTTTATAAAGGCGTAAAAGTATAAAAAAAACATCCCTGTTTAGGGATGTTTCGTAAATATTTTGCTGAATATGTAATTATTCGATAATTAAGCTCTTAAGTATCTTGAATAAGCATAACCTTCCTGACCGTCATCGGTTTTTACTTTCCACCAGTCATCAGAAGTCTGCTCAATAAGGGTTACGGATGAACCTTTTGCAGCTTTTCCTACTACAGCAGCCTCGGTAGAAGGCTCCTGTCTGATGTTCAGGTTAGAATCTTCTGTAGCTACTGTTAAAGCAGCACCGGAAGCTAATCCTGCAACCTGTACATCGATGTTGATATCTGAAGCTGAATATGTAGAATCAATGGTTCCCAAAGCATTCCATACCGCATCTTTTGCAGCTGTATTGGAAGCACTTCCTGAAACATAAAGAATACCATCCTGCTCCTGAACCTGAAGGTTAGAAATTCCTGCAGACTGTGCCGCTGAAACTACGCTTGAATATTTATCTTGTAATGTGCTCATCTTAAAATTATTTTACCACAAGGTTATTGTTATACTTTCCGATTTTCAAAGCATCTACAGATTCTTTGATTTTTCTTGCCTGAAGACCTGAAACATTTCCTGTAAGCGTAAGCTCTCCATTTACAACTTCTACTTTTACAGAAGGGAAATCTTTAACAGCGTCCTGAACTTTTTGCTGAACGGCAGGATCCACGGCAGATGCTGTTTCCACGGGTGCAGTTGCAACAGGAGCAGCGATAGTAGACATATCCATTACTTCTTTTACTCCGTTGATTGCTTTTAGTTTTGCGATCATGGCATCTTTAGACTGCTGGTCAGCGAAGGTTCCGCTTAAGTGGGCTACTCCTTCTTTAACTTCTACAGAAGCATTGGGATTAGAAGTTACCACTGTTGTAGCCTGAGTTTGAAGATCGGCATCAGAAACTTTCTTTTTGCATGAAACCGCTCCAAAAGACACAGCTACAGCTAATGCAGCCATTGCGATAGTTTTTTTCATAGTTGTATATTTATAATGTTGTTAATACAATCAAATGTAATAATAAAATTTGTACCAAAAGAATAAAAACTCAATAAATGTTTTTTTAATTTTTTGCAATATTTTCAAAATCAGGGATTTAATTTTAATGTATTACAAACTTAATCCTGGCTTAATGTAGTAAGGACAAAATAGTATACCAACTGAAAAACTATTATATTTGTGCGAATTGAACTATATATATGAAAGGACAGAATAAACTTTTTATTGCCATCATCGTTGCGCTTCTTCTGGGAGTAGCCATTGGAGGGGTGGTACACACCCAGTACCCTGAAAGTGCAGAACCATTTTCCAAAAATATCAAACTGTTGGGTACCGTTTTTATCAGGCTCGTACAGATGATTATTGCGCCGCTTGTTTTTACTACACTGGTAGTGGGAATAGCCAAAATGAGCGATATAAAAATGATTGGAAGGGTAGGAACAAAAGCAATGCTGTGGTTTATTTCAGCTTCCCTGGTTTCTCTTTTCATAGGGCTGATGCTGGTCAACTGGCTGGAGCCGGGACATGTAACCAAACTGCCGATTCAGGATGCCGCAGCAGCGGATGACCTTCTGAAAAGCAGTAAAAGTTTCTCTATGGAGGACTTTGTGAAACATATGATCCCTAAAAGTTTATTTGAAGCCTTTGCTACGAATGAAGTACTTCAGATTGTGGTTTTCTCTATTATGTTTGGAGTGGCGCTGGCCAATCTGGGGGAAGAATATTCACAACCGGTGGTTAAGCTTTTTGATATTATCGCACATGCCATCCTTAAAATGGTCGGCTATATCATGTGGTTTGCCCCGCTTGGGGTTTTAGGTGCTATTGCAGCAGTAGTGGCAGTTAACGGATTTAAAATATTTACAGTCTACGCTATTTATCTCAGAGATTTCTTCTTTGCTTTAGCGGTTCTTTGGCTGGTTCTTCTTCTGGTAGGCTACCTGATCCTTGGGAACCGTCTTTTCGAGTTGCTTAGAAGAATCAAAGCTCCTTTGCTGATTGCTTTCTCTACCACAAGTTCAGAAGCGGTTTTTCCAAAACTGGTGGAAGAGCTTGAAAGATTCGGATGTAACAATAGAGTCGTGTCTTTTATCCTTCCTTTAGGATACTCATTCAACCTGGACGGAAGTATGATGTATATGACGTTTGCCTCTATCTTTATTGCCCAGATTTATGGAATAGAAATGGAGCTGGGTAAGCAGATCACCATGCTTCTTGTTTTAATGCTTACTTCAAAAGGGATTGCTGGGGTGCCAAGAGCTTCTCTTGTAATCATCGTGGCCACCTGTACCATGTTCGGAATTCCGCCGGAAGGGATTGCTTTGATCCTGCCGATTGACCATTTCTGCGATATGGGAAGAAGTATGACAAATGTATTGGGGAATGCGCTGGCAACTTCAGCCGTTTCCAAGTGGGAAGGACAGCTTGAAAATACACCTCAGGAAGTTTAATCATTCATGACAGAACAATATCTGGACAGCCATAAAGAGGAGATTCTCCGGAAAGGCTTCACGGTAATCAATACGGTTTTTTCTGATGATGAAATTGAAAAAATCACAGAAACCATTCAAAAGGCAGATACTTCAGCAGAAAATTTCAGAAAATCTGAAGACCTTTTTGCGGTAAGACAGTTTCTGAAAGAAGTTCCGGGGGTTAAAGATCTTGTAATGAATGATGCTGTTAAATCCATGATCAGAACACTTTTTGGAGAAAGGTATTTCGTGGTAAAAAGTATTTATTTTGATAAACCGGAAACCTCAAACTGGTATGTTGCCTATCACCAGGATCTCACCATTTCAGTTGATAAAAAGCTTGAAATACAGGGCTTCGGGCCATGGACGACAAAGAAAAATCAGTTTGCCGTCCAGCCGCCTTTACCGGTTCTTGAAAATATCTGCACCATCAGGATCCATCTCGATGATACCGATGAAAATAACGGGGCGCTGAAAGTGGTTCCCGGTTCACATGCCAAAGGAATCTACAGACCCGAAACTATTAACTGGGATGTGGAAACCGAAGAAATATGCAACGTAGAAAGGGGTGGTATTATGATTATGAAACCCTTAACGCTGCATGGCTCCAACAGAACCACAGACGGCAGAAGAAGAAGGGTGATCCATATAGAATTTTCCGATATGGAGTTGCCGGATGAATTGCAATGGTCTGAGAGAATGAATTGATAAGACGATATATCGCAATGAATAAAAAATGTTTTAACCCGATCAGCATAACAATATTCAATATGATGTTAAAAAAATACTAGTATCAGAAATGTCATGCTGAGCGTATTCTATAAAATACATATAAATGGTTTAAAATCAATCAGTTTTGAAAATTATCATTTTGAAAGTGTCTATATTTGTGTCAATTGAAACAAAAACCGCTAAAACTATTATAAAACTTTTTGCGGACATTTAAAACTTTCTTAAATTAATTTTACTCCAAAAATATACATTTAAAATAAAATTCAAAAATAAAATCTTTCTACTGGAAAACAAATAGAGCGATCAAATTATCACTCTATTCTATAAAATTACTGCTTATTTGTATCAATTTCAGAGTAATTTAATCTAACCTTGGACTTGCTATCTTTGAGTAGACACCAAAATTAATTTCCTAAGCTCTACATTTAAAGTAAAGAAATAAAATAATGTACAATAAAGAATTTAGAACTAAACAATAGAGTTGTTGGAGGAACGTAATTGTAGTATAGATTCTCTTGCGGGGGAACTTAATATCCACCCTAATAGTATAAGGCGTTGGAAAAAAGATTATTTATCAGGAAGCCTCACCACATTAGGCTTATCATAGCTTACCATTCTTTAAAAAAATAATATTTTTGCATAATAACTTAACTTACAAGATGATTACATATATTAAAGAGGGTGATATTTTTAATTTGCATGGAGTTTATAATTTTGCTCATGGTTGTAATTGTGCTGGTGCTATGGGAAAGGGGATAGCATTACAATTCAAAAAAAAATTTCCACTCATGTACCAAGAATATAAAATTTTATGTAAACAGAAGTTGTTCTTTTTAGGGGATGTATTTATTTATAATTATTCAAATGGGATAATTTTTAATCTTGCAACCCAATCAAATTGGAGAACAAAAGCAGACATTAATGCTATTGAAAATGCTTTAATTAAGATGTTTTCATATGCATCAGAAAATAATATTTTTGAAATATCCATGCCGAAAATTGGAGCAGGATTAGGCGGATTAGATTGGAACGAAGTTGCTTTCGTGATTGAAAAAGTAATTGGAAATTACCCCAATATTCATTTATTTGTAGTTGAAAATTATTGCGGAAACTAAAATAATAAAGCCCCAATTACATGGGGCTTTATATTACTTGTTATTCCAAATTTCATCAAATTCGTCCTTAGTAATAAAATCAGAATCATTTAAATCCAGGTCTTTAAAAGATTGATCGTATAACATAGATTCGCCTTGTTGAGGATATTCTAATGTTAAAAACACTTTTCCTTTAGGATTAATTTCAATTTGTCTGATAGCTTCTTCATTTTGGAAATGCATATAAAACCATATATTCTCTTCTTCCCAAAATTTTTTCACAAATAATTCCTGCATATTTTTAAGTTTAATATTTAAGGTTTAAAAGTTGAAGTCCCGTGATTTACAATAATCCCGGTTAATGGAAGACTATTTGTATTTGGAATCAAAAAATTATTAGGAGCATTTTTTACAACATTCAATCCTCGAACATCTATTTCAATAAAATGAGTAATACTTTTTGTATTCCAGGGAACACCAAATAGCCTTCTTGAAACCTGTCCTTTTGTTAATTCATTTGAGGCCAAATCTGTAAAATATTGACCTGCTCCATGTCTTGCATTTTTCACACCAATAGATGGTAATAGTTCTCCCGATTCCATAATAGCTTTATATCCTTCTTCGGATGTATAATGTATTAATGTATTAGTTTCAGCTTTAGCAGCTATTGCTTCCGCCTTTGCAATTGATGCTTCCGCCTTTAATACTTCATCCGCTGCATGTCCCCTGGAAATAATAATAGCTAAAGCACCAACCGCCATTGCTGCATATTTATTTTCAGGTTTTACATTATTTGCTAAATAAATGGCTGCTACATCCCAAAGAAGTCCATCCATCATCTGAGCAGAACCGTTATGCAAGACAGGCTTAAAATTAGCAGGTAATGGAGGTGCGTAGTTACCCGAAAGACTAATACCTGATGAAGTTCCGATTCCACTATAGCAAAGCGTACAATTATTAGGCAGAATTGATCCAAGATTATTAGCTATTGCCCTAATTGGAGCATTCACTACCACTTCACCTACGTCAATTGGATTGGTCACTGTTCCTATTGGTTTTGGCTCATCTGGTTCCCCACTTGCAAGCTCACCTTGTAATCCTGTAGGATCTGCAAACATTACGGGATTATTGTAAGCATATCCATAAGGATCAAGCGTTGATGCACTTAAAGGATCATGCTGCCCGAATATTCCTACATCCGGCATATAAAACCTTGCGTTCAGATCAACCCAGCCCGTTTCCTGCTGCAATTCCTGCCCTAAAAACTTATACTGATACCCGGGAGTGCTATTACTTGTTGTGGAGTGGGCTCCAAACTCTAATCCAAAAGGATAATAATTGGTTTCCCTGTCTACCGCTGCATTTCCAAAACTATCTTTATAATAAGACAGGCGGATATTTCCCAGGTGATCTGTATAGTTGTAAATATACTGATTATTTTCAAAGCTGAAATACCCTTCCGAAGTTGGCACAAACTTTAATACATCATTCACATACTGGAAACCATCCAGATAATCTGTAGTGGTAACCGACTCCATATTTGTTCTGCCGGAGCCAAAGGTGTACACTTTTTTAAGCTTGATTCCATCTGCACTGTAAAGATATTTAGTATTCACATTGTACTTTACATCCGGGTTGTCACGGGATCTGTATTCCTTATTGAACCTTATCTGGCCAGGGAGGCTGAGGTAGTTGTAACCGATCTCCAGAATCCCTTTATCAATAAGATTGGTCATATTCCCATTATCATCGTACGAAATAGGAGCTCCCGAAACATCAGGATAGCCAAAGTAATTCCCGGAAACATCTGTGATGGTATTTGTCCTGCTTCCCGAATAGGTATAATTTAAATTATCAATAAGTTCTGCACCAATACCGGATGCATTTCTGTTTCTTTTAAGATTCTGGATCTTACCGTTCAGGTCATAAGCAATAGTCTCATTGTAAAAATTATTCACGGGAACAGAAGCGCCCGGCTCTGAATAAATACCGCTCTTCAGTCTGTTCAGAGGGTCATACTGGTAGGAATACCTTTTAAGCCCGGTGTTGCCCGCTGCCGCCCAATCTACCTCTGTTATATTCCCGTTAAACTTCCCCGCAGATAATGAGGTATTAACCGGGTTATTGTATTTCAGCTCATATCCAAAAAGCTTTCCGCTCAGGTTGGAAGGGTCATTCATTTTTGTTACCCATCCTCTGATATTGTATTTATAATCAATATTTTGGAGGTTTCCGCCTACTTTTTTACCTGTCAGCTGGGAGAGTTCGTTATAGGTATTTTCAGACAATAGCTGCTCCTGCTGGCTATTCACCTGATGCCACTGCTTTGAAAGTCTGTTTTGATTGTCATATTCAAAGCGCTGCTTCACTACTGTTACAGCCTCACCTTCTTTTCTTTTATGGGAAGTCACAGATCGTAGAGGTACTCCTGTAAAATCCAGCTCTGTTTCCACCTGGGTATACCCCCCAAGATGATTGATAGAATAGGATCCTATCTCTCTCCCTTTAGTATCATACCAGGTGTAATTTTTTGTCCAGCTGTCATTTTCAATATTTTTAACCAGATTCATCACAGGAAGCCCTTTGGTGCTTCTTCCCTCAACAGAAACCGCAGTCAAGACAGATTTGCCAGTTGGGAAAGAAGGATTGAAGCTATAACCGGGAATGCTGTCATAATAATTTATGGATAATAAAGTAACCCATTTGGTGGAATTCGGATAGGTATTGTCAGGGTTTCCATAATATACAGGCATACCCTGTCTTTCAAAAAGAGCAGTATCAAGCCTGTTTACATTGTTTGATCCCAATCCGTCAACTATTTTCTGTTCTGTAGTTCTCAGTCCGCCTGTTCCTATTCCTGTAATGGCAGTTCTGCCCAGTTGGTCATATTTGATATACAGCCATTGTCCTTTCTTTTTTAATTCGGCATCCTGAGTAGCCACCAGCCTGTCCTGCCTGTCATAGACCATATATTCCCAGCCCTTACCGGGAAACTTTTTTCCTACGAGCCTGTCCTGATTATCATAATGGTATTGGTAGCAGAAATCATCCAAAACAGCAGGACTGATTACATTTCCTGCAGTTTCCATAGCTTTTACTCCTAATGGCAGGATAACAAATACCTGCTGACCGTATTCATTGTAAACATAGTAAGTATCTGCATTCTGTGATCCGTCATTTTTCCTCGCTAAAATAATCTGTCCTTTGCCATTAGTGTATCTGGTAACTTTATTGCCGTCTTCATCGGTAATGGTATTTTTATACAGGGTCCCGGCTTTATAAAATCCCCCGGAAGCGTAGGCCGTATTTTCATCAGAAACACTGGGAACGGGATTGCTTACGGCAACGCCTGAAACAGTGGTCCATGAAGTATTCACCATAATTTTTTTAACCTCAGAAGCATTATTGGTTCCATAGGTATATTTTATCGTCTTTCCACTTCCCATTTTCCAGGGTTCCCCCGGAGCAGCCTGCTCTTCTAATCTGTTTAGTGGGGAATTTTCAATTTTCTTTTCCCTGTAATAATTGGAAGCATTGCCATATACGGTTATTGCTCCTGTGATGTCAGGTGAGGGGAAGATTCCTCCACTGTTCGTATTTTGTTGGGGTAATGGCAGCATATCTTTTACCTGCCTCCCAAAAGCATCATATTCCACAGGAATCACCAGGTCTTTTCCGGAAGGGGTTGCCTTTACAGCAATGTTCTGCTTTGCCCTCCCGAGACCATCGAGATATTGTACTTCCTGTATTTGTTTTGCAGTACCGCTGGAGGTAGTCACAGGTTCCAGATAAGTCCTGCTGTAGGTATAATTTTCTGTCTGTGTCAGATTCTGTGCCGTTAAGGACAGTACAGTACACAAACAGGTTATAATGGATAACCAATATTTTTTCATAATGTGTGTTTTATTGTTTGTAGTTATACTGAAGTTCTTTCAGAATGTTATTGTTGACATCTACCACAGACTGAAGCCTGCCGGCAGCGTCATACTTGTAAAATTCTCTTACTCCTGTAGAGGGCGTTACACTGGTTACCCCAATCAGCGGATCATAGGTATAAGTAGTAATGCTGAATCTTTTAAAAGCATCCTGATTCCTGAAGGAGTCCATGGCATTGATTAACAGGCTTTCTTTGACCGCATCTGTATCATCATTGGACTTTGCAATAATGTCTGCGGCAAAGCTCTGTATTTGCTGGTAAGTAGCTCCTTCTACTCTGGCAATAGGTAGTGTATTATTATATCCCCAGATAATGGCTGTAGGAAAGCTTTCTTTAGTAGTATACTGTAATACATTTCCCTTGGTGTCATATCGGTTATATGTTATGCTGTTCTTTGCTGATGAGGTATTATCCTTGTCGAATTTCTGAACAGATACCGGAAGGATCAGGTTATTGGTTAATGTATTCTTAGCATATACTGTTTTTGTTTTAGAAATTGTTTTACCATTTTCTTTTTCTTCTGTCTGAAGGGGAACACCGATCATATTAGCAGTAATCATTTCTGAATTGTTTTGCTCTATGGCATACTGATAAGAGATTTCCGTAATGCTTCCGTCCGACATTGTTGCTTTTTTAGAGGTTACCTGATGATGACTCATACTACCTTTTTCAGTATCAATATATGCCACCTGAGTTGGTAACCCATTAATGTATTCTGTTTTTATTTTTTGATAATTATGTATCACACCTCCATAAAAAAATGCTGTTCTGAAAACGTTTGAAGATTGGTTAGACGGGTCCGATGGTCCATTCAAATATTTACCAAATTTATACATAGGTACACTCTTGGTATAATGAGACAATATGTAATTTGAAGGAGCTTGTGCAGGTGGTGCTGGGGTTAACTCCGTAAATGGTGCATTTGTACCCATACTGCCATCATAGCTTTTATAAAACCTGTAAGGAGACATTTCTTCTCCCGAAAAATGATATTTATTGTCCAAAGTCTCTACAATTTTCCCGGTAGAATCGTAACTTGTAGTTTTTAGATTCAGGCCTCTGGCCCAATCCATGTCATCTGGTAAATGGTAAGGAAATCTATAATACTCTCCACCATCCGAATAATTACTGAAATTGTATTTCTTTGACCATAATATAGAATCATCTGCTGACAGAAAAGATTCGGTCACTTGAGAATAACCTACCTGGCCTGCATTATTAAAACTCGACATAGGCTGTATTCTATTTGATAACTGCCCTGCCACCAATGATATATTTCCATACTTTTTAATGACACACATGTAATCGGGAATTCCCAATAATTTTCCAGATGTTATTCCATTATCCAGTGTATACGTAAATTTTCTCTTTGTAATTCTTCCGTTTTCTTCCGTCTCAATTCTGGAAATCCTCCTTCCTCCTCCTATAAAACTGTTGAGAGGTTCATTTGATTTATATTCTTTCCAACGTAAAGTAACTGAAAACGGGTTAGTCTCATAATTTTCAGAATCAGCCAGGGTAAAACCAGGGTTAGAAACTTCTAATCGGTAATTCCCACTTTCCAGCGGCGGATTGATCACCTCTGTATTATTCCCCTGAGTAATATTGTAAGTCATTAAAACAGAGCCTGTGTTTCTGTCAAAACGATGAAGCCGTACCTTTGTTTTACAATCTGATGTTTCTATGGCTGTACAGCCTGGGCCTAATGTTGCCGTGTAAAAAAATTTATTTCCATAGACTGTCGGGATTTCAAATTCTTTAACGTATTTACCTAAAACCTGGCTTCCGTTATTTAAAACAAAATTATTGGCTGCTTTTGCAAGTGCGGTTGATTTCTCATCATATAAAACTGTTGAAGGATTTGCTAAAATGAAACTTGAAAAATAATTAGGAATCAATACAGCATTATCTTCATAATAGAAGTTCTCGCTTCCTCCTGTAGGGTAAATTACTTTTGTCAGTATTCCAGCTTGTGAATAATTACCGGATACATCTCTGTTTCCAGTCTGAGCATTCATAAAGATATTCATGCTGTTAGATCTTCCATTATAGTACCCCCAATGGTCAATAGAATTGGAATGCCGGTTAGGCAACTGCATTGGATTATATTCAAATTTATAAGACGAAATAATGCTTGTTTCTCTCCCTATTTCATTAATTTGATTTAAAAATAACCGCTTATCTGATTTTTGATCTTTGCTAAGTATGACGGAATGAATATTATTATGATCTCCATTACCTAACCGATACGTCTGAATAAAAGCAGTCTTTTTGATCTGAGTCCCTTTACCGTCTTTGAGGATTATGCTGTTTAATACTCTTCCTCCTTCTAAGTCTTCACGTTCTGCAGTACTATATATAAAATCTAATGCCCCCTCAAAAAAACTAATATTTTGAAGCATCTGCTGGGTCGTTTTTGTTGTGCTAAGCAATATAGAACCAACATTATCTCCTTTATTTAAATCTGATTTTGAATAAGTAGTAACCTGCTCAGAGGCATAATTAAACAGGCAGCTTCTTTTTTGTGTTTTTATTTCCTTCAGATGCCATGCTGTTTTATAACCATTTTCTTCTGATTTAGGCGCATCTGCTATTATTCCTGAGCTTACAGAAGTAACAACATCATAAGCTGGGTTAGCATCTGATGAATCTTTTCCAAAATAATACTTAACACCAAATTCATCTGTAATAACAATTCTATTAATCCTATAATTTGCTGAATTAATACCTTCGTAATCAATATCCACTTTCCAATCATCAAAACTTTGTAAAACAGCTTTTTTTGTAACATTGTCAATAACAAACTTTGCTGATTTACCGAGAAAATTGATATAAAATAAATCAGGATCTTCATCTACAGGGGTGTCAGAACTTGCTGAGCCAGCATTATCACTGCTTAATTGCTGACGTAAACCAGGATTATTTTCAAAATCTGCATTGTAAGAGTATGTAAGATAACCTTTGTTGTATTCATCGGGCCGCTGTCTTACCTGACGGGTAATTAATCCGCCTGCACTTAAGCTCCACCCCGCTCCAACAGATGAGGCGATCTCCCCTACACGAATTCCTTTAGTATCATATTGTATTGAAATAGTTAACGGAATATCTCCAGAGGTCAATGAAAATAACGGAATTCCTACTCTGGCTGAGCCTCTGTAATAGGAAACCGGACTTTCTACAAACTTGGCAATAGATGTAGCATTGGGAGAAGGAGGGAGAATTTTAGGAATATATTGAGCATTAATATTTGAAACCAATATCAAAATTGCTCCCAGAGATATAATTTTTCTTTTCATTGTGTTTACTTTTTAATCAGTTTAGCATTCGCTGTTTTATTGGAGTCCGTTTTTATCGTCACCAGATAAGCCCCCTGAACTAAATTCTGGGTATTAATCTTCGTCACCTTATTCTTAGTCTTCAAGCTCTGAAGCTGTCTACCACCCATATCATACAATAAAATATCAGCTTCCTTGAAACCCTGCCCTGAGCCTGTCGAAGGGTCAAAGCCTATTTCCACATAAGCATAATCCGAAACTGGGTTCGGATAAATTTTGATGTCCTGCTTTTCAATCAGCTTATTAATCTGGCTGTCTCCCAGCTTTACAATCTTCCAGTTTTCTTTTCCTAACTCCTCTGCACTGGTTCCGGCAAGAATAATTGAGCCATCTCTGTTCAGCTTTATATCAGACAATCTTTCTTCACGTTTTCTGGATTCACCTTTCACATGTTTTCTCCACTGTTCATTCCCATCCTGATCCAGATACAGCATCCAGAAGGTTTCATCATCTGCTTCAGCCCGGCCTTCAGCCTGTGTGTAGCCACCCAAAAGAATTCCTTTGGAAGACTTATCATCCGCGGAGTGCAGTACGCTTGCTCCCATAAGGATGTCCCGGTTCCCAAAATTGTAGGATTTCTGCCAGATTTCTTCGCCTTTTTCATTAAGGGAAACAAGCCATAAATCTGTTCCTTCTTCGATTCCTGCGGTTTTATTTCCGGACCGCTCCGACCGACTTTCACCTGCAAGAAGGTATCCCCTTGATGTTAAGGCCAAGGTTCTTAGATGATCATCTCCGTTTCCGCCAAAGTTCTTTTCCCATTCTAGCTTATTATCTTTCGTAATTTTTACAATCCAAAAGTCTCCTTCCCCATAGTTATCTGTTTTCTTTGAACCGCTTAAATCACTTCTTGAATAGATCCCTACCAATACACCTCCATCTTTAGTAGGGATTATTTTCTCAACTTCATCTAATCCCTTTCCACCTAAAATAAGCTGGGAGAGTTCTTTCCCATTCTTATCCAGTTTAATAATCAGGGCGTCTTTAGATCCATAACCTTTGGCCGAATTCTGAATATTGCCAGCCACAAAGAATCCCATATCTGTAGTCTGTACCACGCTGCGGGCCTCTTCATCTGAAGAGCTTCCCAGTGTTTTCTGCCATATTTCATCGCCAAATTCGTTAAGCCTTATTAGCCATAAATCCGAGCTGCCTTTGGAATCTTCTTTTTTATCCAGACTTTTCGATGAAAAGGAGGTCCCTAAAATAGCAAATCCTCCGTCTTGAGTGGATACAGAAGAGGAAAGATAGTCATGGTTATTTCCAGAGAAATATTTTTCCCAAACCTCTTCTCCCTGCTGGTTAAGTTTAACTAAATGGAAATCATAGCCGCTATTCTGCTTCGTTGCCCCTGAGCTTGTCGAACGGGCGGTCCCCGAGGTTGTAGGTGAATTGTTTCCTGATTGAATGGAGCTGCCTGTGATGAGGTACTGTCCGTCAATAGTCGTTGTAACCTGGCTTAGAAAATCCTGCGTACCAGATTTGATGTCCTTTTGCCAGAGAACCTGTGTTTGCTGGGCGCTAATTATACCCAGTGTGGCGCATAAGAATAATGCACTTAAATAGTTTTTTTTCATTTGTTTGAATTTTGGCGTGAATATAAAAAATATTTATAATTCCACTCATGGGGAAAACCCCATATTTTAATGTGGCTTTTTCGATGGGTTCTGTTAACCCGATAAATACAGTTCTTTCATAATCTGTGGTTTTAAATTGTTATTTATTCTATTTTGTTTCTCTAAGGCAAAGCTAACACAGCACAGCGTCAAAGCATGTCGTATTATATGGCATGATGTGGCAAATTTTTATTTTTTCAGATTAGAATGAGGACAATAGAAAAAGCGTAGGACTATAATCTATTGTAAGAGAGGCACTGTCATACCCAAGCAACAAATAGAAAATAGCCTACGCAGAGCGAAGGCATTACTATTCTTGTTGCTTTTGAAAATTGACA
This sequence comes from Chryseobacterium phocaeense, assembly GCF_900169075.1. NCBI lineage: Bacteria > Pseudomonadati > Bacteroidota > Flavobacteriia > Flavobacteriales > Weeksellaceae > Chryseobacterium > Chryseobacterium phocaeense. Next base: position 2,864,175 of record NZ_LT827015.1, on the reverse strand, counting down.
GTTTTCTCCTACAAGAAAAAGCAGATGCTTTTATATTTTTTCGTTAAAATCTTAAGTGCGAAGATAGAAAATATTTGTTGAATAATTATATTTTAAAATCACCACTGAAAGAAATATTCTTTTACTCTGTTTTATTCGTTTCCCATATTGCAGTTAAACAGGTCACTGAAATATGAGATAAAATTGGTTTTCTTTATTTACACGTAACAGATAGGGATATTAATGGATGATGTGTTTATTTCAGGCTGTTTCTTCAATCTGCCTGCAAACCTAAAATATTAAGGAGCCGGGATAAAAAAATTACCGCAGATAAAAGTCTACGGTAATACTGAATAATAAAGTTAGTTGGAAATAGATGCTTTTCAAAGGTAGGTACTTTTTACGGGTAAGAAAACTCCGTAAATTAATTAGAGCTTTGATTCTGTACTTTGTGGAATCTATTAATTAAAATCAAATGTAGATCATTATTCATGCTGTCTGGCTTTTCATCAGATAGGAAAGATAAAAATGAATAAATAATGATGAATAAATGATGATCTGTGAGGCTATTTCATGTAAAATGATTAGTAAATATGCCAGGTCTAAGATTTTAAAAATAGGTACTTAAAAAGTACTTTCTAATTTTTAGGCATTAATTTCGGCATTTTTCCTTTCATTATTTCATTTTAAAAGGGGTTAAATATCGGTTTTCGCTGAAATTGTAACGGTTTATCAGAGGTAAACCGGGTGTAATCGGGTGATTAGTTCCTGTTTTCAATATGAGAATAAAATTAATAGTTAATTATTTTAGATACGCAATTAGGTAAATCTTTAATAACTTCATGTCCCCAAAACCTAAACACATTATATCCCAAATCTTGGAGTCTTTGAGTGTTTTCAATATCCCGGCTTATATTTTTCTCAATTTTGTTTATCCAATAATCACGATTGGATCTGATTTTTTGCTTTTTTTCATCCCATTTATATCCGTGCCAAAATTCACCATCTATAAAAATTATAGTTTTCTTTTTCTCAATAACAATATCCGGCTTCCCAGGTAATTTAGTTACATTTATGCGATAGCGGATACCTAATGCCCATAATGCTTTTCTAAACAAAATCTCAGGTTTAGTATCTTTACTCCTTATTTTACTCATATTTTTTGACCTTTTGGGAGTGGTTTCAAAAATGTACTTTGCCATTTTAGTTAATTTAATATTGGTTCCATAAAACAATCTAAAAATTCTTCTGTAACACCTTTAAGTTTTCTTCTTTGGCAAAGGGCGTAAAGTTCTTCTACAGCTGAATATGCAAAAAATTTTGTGTCAAGATCTTGGAATTGAGGTTTATTCGCCTCTTTTATTACTTTACCACGGTCTTCGTCAGGCGCAACAATTACATACCTTGTTGGGAATGGGGGAAATTTATCTTTAAAATTTTTCATTCTACTTAGTCCGCTTGTTACGCCAGTGGAATGTTCTACTTCCATAACAGCTGGCATTAATTTACCGTTCTTAAACCAGATACAATCAATTAATAATGCAGCCTGAACTGCTTCATCATACGCAGTCATTAACTTTTCGTCCTTTAAGGAAGATATAACACCTTCAAACTCACCAATGCGTTTGTTTTGATATAAAATTCCTTTATCATTTTGTGCGATCCAAGTTCTAAAATTTAATTGTTTGCCAATAAAGTATAAGGCAATTTGAATTTGTGCATGTCTCCTTTGAATATCAATATCTATTTGTTGATGTTGAAAGTCATCAGGCAACACTAACGATTCATAAAAAGCATCTAAGGCTGGAATTTCAGAAATTACAATATCAGTTTCAATTTTAGTTAAAATGCCAGGTTTATGAGGTGAATTGGGTTTCCATACTAAATGCTTGTGTCCATGTTTTATTGATGAATGGCCTCCCTTATTTTCAATTCTTCCAGGATAACAAAAATAAAACTCAGGAGTAAGGGCCAAAAGTGTTTCAAATACACTCCTAGTATTATAACTGGCTCCTAAAATACGGTCAACATTAATTGGCTGATCAGGATTAAAAGCATTTGCAATTCTCCAAATCATTTCGCTTGAAATACTCTCAACTTTTTGTTGAGCCTCTATTTCTCCTATTGATGGATTCCATCTTTTAACTCTAATTGGCCCCTCCGGCAAATCTACACCCTCAATTCTTATAACACCTTTTGTTTTAGGATTTATATAATTGTAGGTTTGTCTTTTGTCTAGTTGATTAATGAATGCTACAAGATTACTTGCTGATAATTTCTGCATGATCTGATTTTTGGTGTTTAGTCTTTTCCACAAATATACTTATAGTTTCTGCAAGGCCTTTAGCAGCTAAGTAAGGTACCCCGTTGCCTATTGTTTTAAACATATTAGACAACGAGATTTGTTCCGGAATAATAAAACCCTTTGGTAAGGATTGTATTGCTAGTGCTTCAGCAGCAGAAATTCTTCTTGCTTTATATGGGTGTAAGTGAACTTCATTATTGCCATAAGCAGCAGTTGGAGAATACCGCCATCGATGAAGTCTTTTATATGATTTTTTTAAATCATCTCCTTCTGGAATTGATTGAAATTTAGTTAGGCCTGCTCTTGGTTGAAAATAATGGCTAGAGTTTGGATGGTTTTCAATTTCATTTTTATCAAACCAATATTGGACTGTAAGTTTTTTTTCAATTCCTTTAGGAGCATTTCTAACTCCATTTTCAAAATAAAGTTCTTGTTTAGGCCAGTTTTTAGATAAAACATCTTGGGCATTATAGATTGTTTTGGCATTCCAATCAAAAGTTTTTAGTAATGACGATCCCTCCAATTCAGCTCCTAAATCTATTAATGCTTTTCTTTTAAATCCTATTAAAATTATCCTTTCTCTATCTTGTGGGACACCATATTCAATGGCATTGATTAGTTTTTCAGTTAGATAATAACCACTTGATAAAAGCTTAATTTTCATTTCATCAAAAAATTCCCTATGTTTTTTTGTTCTGTACAGCCCTTTTACATTTTCAAATAAAAAAAAGTCTGGTTGGTTTTTAATAATTAATTCAATATAAGTTCTGGAAAGTTTCCCATTTTCCCCTTCAATACCTTTATTTTTACCTCCTACTGAAAAATCAGGGCAAGGTGGTCCACCAATGAAACCAATTAAATCAAATTTTTCCTTTGATTCCTCTATATTATTTTTGAGTGCTTGAGTTTTATCATTATTAAGGAATGAACAAATATCATCAGTACTATGGCCATAAATCGGCTTTTTAATTTTTAGCTTTTCCCGTGAAGCTTTATAAACTTCCATAAATGGTTTATGGAATTCATTAACAAAAAGTATTTCAAATCCCTTGGTTGTTTCAAATCCTAAGTCAAGGAAACCTGCTCCGGCAAAAAAGGAAAAAATCCCAATTTTAGTTTCTATTTCTCTATCTGGCATATTACAAAATTACAATTAATAACATAATCTCTTCTTTTAAATTTTATTTTTTTATTAAGTAACAGTATTATCATTGCATTGCTGTTTTTAACGAGGCGCCGTCGTTTTCTATGTCAATAGTTTTTAAGATTCCTTCAATAGCATCAAGTTGTTCGGGTTTAAGGTTTTTAACGGTCTCCTGACTTAATACTTTGCCGTTAATCTGTATGTAGTTATTCTGGTTCTGGATCAGGGTATTGTTAACCGGAGAAGAATTTTTCAAAGCCCCAATACATTCCAGATATAATTTAGCAGCTTTCATATCACCACTCATACCATACTGAAAGACTGTGGTCATTAATTTAAACTGCATAATATGAAACTGTTCCAGATATTCTGCATGATAGGGGCTGTTTTTAAATTCTTTCAGGTGTTTGTGTACAGTCTGTCTGCTAAGATCTGTTTTACTGGCTATTTCAGCCTTTGTAGGCATTCTGTTATTCTCTTTAATAAGGGTTGATATAGCCCACATAATATTAACATGGTTATGCTCCCACATCTGGTTTTTGCTCGCATCTACCATAATAGCCTCAATCTTTTCATAAAACTTGTCTCTTTCTTCACCGCGCAGCGGATTAAACTGTTCTTGGATCATCTCAGAAAGTAATTGCCTTTCCCCAGTGGTAAGTTCTTTTATATCTTCATGGGTAATTTTTTTGAGTTCCAGAACCTGGTTTATTTTTATTTCAGATTCTGTCAACTTCTGTAAACTTTTGGAATTTCTAATAATTGGTTTTTTATCTATTTTCATTGTAGAGTAATTTTAAAATTTAATAGGTAATCTGGAATAAATCAGATCGAATTTTTGGGGTCATTTTTTTTATTGTTTTTAGAGTGATTTTTTCTCATGATGGCTTTTTTCCATTTTCTCTATAAATTATATTTTTTCGCAACGGCTTTAATTTAATACTTAAAAATCGCCTTTTTCTGTTGGATAGTGTAAATTATTATTCAATGTGCAAAACGATCCAAAACCACTTTAATTTTAACTGAAACGGATTTGTTTCTGCGCAATTTTATTTTCTGTTCCAATTGATCAGCAAAACATTTTTTCATTTTTTTCCTTAATTCCGGTTTTGGCTCTTGTATCTCTTATTTCTGTTTCTGCCAGAAAGAGCAAAATTTAAAAACAAAACTTCCATGACTGAATTAAAAAAAGGGTAGTTTGTTTTTTCTCAAAAAAACGAACACGATCTTTTATTATCTTTTTTATTTATCTTTATTAAATACCTTTATTATATATTTTTTTTAAGGTGCTGAAGTTTTGAAAAAATGTTTTGAGGGTTTGCAAACAGTTTGCTGAAATACCTAATTTCTCTTTTTAAGGTGCTGATTTTCTTTTTAAGCTGTTGTGGTGCTGCTGATTTTTAATCCTCTCCAAAACGGTATTGACGGTTGCCTTTTTCTCTTCTTTCAGTAATGCTTTTTTCATGCTGTCTTTTCTTTTCTCCGCTTCATAGATAAGTGATTCTAAGTCAATGTCAAATCCTGCATAAAATCCTTTGGTATATCTTGAATAGTATTGCAGCCCCCAGTTAAGCTGTAATTCTGTTTTTATTTTATCCAGATGATACCTTGTGAAATTGAATCCCTTTAAGGCTTGATATTCTTTTACTGTTTCCTTTCCTGCCATACGGGTAAAAAGAAGCTCGTTATTGGTTTTCACGTACCGTTTTTTTCCAATAATGGATTTAAAGGCTAAAAAAGCAAAGAGGCACTCCCAATGATAATCTGTTTTCTCATTCTTATAAAAATCCCAGAAAATATCCGTATTGAACCCTGTAAATACTTTAGCATTTCTATATTTATCATACAGCCTTATTCCTTCATCCAAAGCATATTTTGGGTTTCCCAATTGAACATTAAGCCATCCTGCAGACCGTTTAAGTCTTTCCTGGTCTGTTTCTTCATATTCGTTCAAATCCTCGATAAGAACAGCATGTCTGTAAATGGAATAACGTAGCAAGTCATTGAGAAAATCTTTTTTGGTTTTCTGGTTGGCCTTTAAAACATTCTGCATGAGATGAACAGGGAAATTGAAATATTTTACATCATATTTTTTGGAAGTCTCCATAGGTTCTAATTTTTAGAAGGTAAAATTAAATCAGTACTACGACAAAATGTGTCGCATTTTCCTATACTTAATAATACCTTTTATAATGGGTTTATTCTGATGACTTATTTCAGCCTGTTTCGAGTCAACAAATCTTCAATCTCGTTTCTCTTAAAATAGATTCGGTTTCCCAGCCCGTAAGCAATCAGGATTCCATCTTTTCTCCATCGGTGTAAGGTACTTAAATCAACCCGAAACATTTCGCATACTTCCTGCCGGGTTAGATATTCCGCAGGTTCTTTGGGTTGAAATTCTTTGGATAATTCTTCTTTAAGTTTAGGGATTAGAGATTCCTTAAGCTCTTCAATAAGTTCTTTAGGAGATGTTCCAATAAATTGTATCTGTGTCATAATTTTATTTTTTATCTTATTTTTAATGACACAAAGTTATCAGTATTGAGAATTGGGGGAGTGCATAATGATTCCCATTTTACTCCCGTTTAATATTGCAGTAGATTTTAATCTGTCTCAGAAATGAGCCTTTTCATTTCTTCTGTATACTGATACGCAGTATACTTATGGGTTTGGTAATCCGGGGATTTCGATTTTAAATTCAACCTGTTTTTATAAACAAACTCTTTTGGATCTGCATCCAGTAAAATTCCAGTGATTTCGTTGATCCTGGTTTCAGTCAAAGTATTGAATATTGGTAGTTCAAAAAAGCCCAATTCCTGCAACAAAGCTAATTTTTGAGGATTTTTATATTTTATTTTATGAGTGTTTACTTTATGGTTTGTATTCTGTAAATCATCGAACCTTTTAAATAAATATTTGGCAATTTTATGATATTCTATATATTCATTCTGCATAAATCCATAATAATCAAATTTAATTTTGTTTTTGTTAATGTATGTGTAATTATGGAGGTAAATACGTGGTAGCTTTGTTAAAAGAAGTTCATTATTAATATCCCCCATATATTTTAGAAATATTTTTAATGCTTCATCAGTTATCTTAGTGTAATCTATTTCTTTTATTTTTCCTTTATCTACTACAATTTCATCCCAGTTTATTAGTTGGGTAGAAGACAAAAACATTTTTTTATGATAACATTTTAAAATGTATTTTTTTATAGCATTTCGTAATATATTTTCTAAAATTGTGGGGGTAAACTGTACTTCAATAAAAGTATCGTATTTTCTTTCCGATAAAGTAAACTTAAAATCTATGGGAGCAGTTTTATAATTATTTATTTGATATTTATTATATAAAATTTCTGCGACAAAGGATTCCTCAGATTCATTAGGATTGTGTTTTAAGTAATCATTTAAATTTCTAGGATAATCATTTTTAAAATTTTCAAAATTATTATACAAAGGAATCTGATATTTATTTGAATTGTCTATTCCTAATAAATTATCCAGTCTTGTCTGTGTATATTTTTTTATAAATGTCTTTTTCATGATCTATGCTATTAATTGGAATTTCAGACTAAAATAAAAATAAAACGCGACAAAGGTTGTCGTATTATAAATTACGTATAATATTGCATAGCAATTTTTTCATGAATGACTGTAGCTCAAAAAATGAAACTAAATTTTTTATTCATTATACGGATAAAAAAGATTTAATTTACTCTGTGAAATTTTAAGATGTTTTCTGCTGTGAAATCTCACGGAATGTTTTTGCAGTTTGCAATGCATGGTCGGATGAGGTTTTTCCAATGTATGATAAAAATGTAGTCTCTGTGCTATGTCCAGTAATAGCCATAATCTGAGGTGTTGTAAATCTTTTGTCTCCATAGAAATTAGTAGCAAAGCTTCTGCGGCAGATATGGCTGCTTATCAGATTGTATTTTTCTGTCTCCTTAAGTTCATTACGTTTTAGTTCATCATTAAAGACTTTACCTTTCATTATCGCGTTAAGCCCCGCAAGCTCGCACACTTTTTTAAGGTGTAGGTTAAATTTAGCTGCGTTGCTATCGTGGGTTGTGCCCCGGAACAAAGGCGGGAAATCACCATTATATTTCTGTAGTATTTCTTCAACCTCATCATGCAGTGGTATAGTGACATGCTTTCCTGTCTTAATCTGGGTTAGCTCTATAAACCGGAAGCTTTCACCCTCCGAATTCGTTTTAGTAAATATCCGGGTCTTATTCATACCCAGAAGATCACTCACACGCTGCCCGGTATAGCAGCCTATGATAAGCCAGTCCCTTGCGTGCTGTAAATCTTCACCTAAAATAGGTGCGCTTTTAATCTGCTCAATTTCCTGAAAATTTAAAAACACCTTTAAAGCGGGTTTGTTTTCAATCACAAAACCGTTGATCTGGTGATGGATGGTCTTTCCGTTATCCCTGGCATCGAGCAGTACAGTTTTAAGGTTTTTAAGGTTTCCTCTTGCTGTGGATTCCATCAGGCCGCCTTCAGCCATAAGCCAGCTGTTAAACTCCAACATTGTTTTTTTATCAATATCAGACAAAAGGTAGGTTCTTTTCTTAAACTTTTGAAAACGGGAAAACTTATCCAGCAAATTGTAGTACTGGTTATCGGTCTTCTCTGTGGTTTTTGTGTCCAGCTTCCTAAGCTCTCTGTATGCCTTTAAATAGTTAACCAAAATATTATCATTGGTGCTTTCATGATCGGTTCTTTCAAAAAAATGATTGATTTTTCCTTTAAGCCAGTATTTATCAAACAAAGCACCTCTTGAAAGGTCATTATTGTACTCATTCAAAACATAGACTCTTAATCCGTTTAGCTGAGAGGTAAGGTTTTTTGTGTGCGGGCTGTTTTGTTTGGGAAGGGAGGTTTTATCACTCCAATCAGTATAATTAATAATGAGCCCTGTTGAATTACGCATTTTCAGTGTTTTTGACACACTTAATTGCATCTGTATAATACTTTCCTTAGTTTTACTGCGCAGATAATATTTGACCGTTGCCATAAGCTTTATTTTAAAGCAAATGTATTTAATAAAAATAAAGTGTCAAAATTTGTGTCAAATATTCTGCACACAAATAGAATTTAATAAAATGTAATGCAATAATTAGAAAGGGTGAAACAAGCTTTGAAGTATTTCAAATAGGTAATTGTAATGCTATTCATGAAGTTTAAGATAAATAGCCATATTGCAAAATTCGAATACTGAGCGAAGTCGAAGCATCTTACTACTCTTAGCAGCAATCAGCTTAATCTGCCGGATATCTTTTCAATACAAAATAAATAACGTATTATTTTATCTCTCGCAGATTTTTAAACTCAAACATCTGCACCATCTGCGTGATCTGCGTGAAATAAAGCATTATTCACTATCGTAATTTATATGAAAAATGCTTTGTAAACAGAAGTTCACGACACATTAAAATAAAAATCTCCTTTGAAGTTTTCAAAGGAGATTTTTTATAGTATTTTAGGAAAATTATTTCACTGAAATCTCATCAATAAAAATATAAGCTTCACCGCCGGCACCCTGATGCCATTCCGGAAGCTTCCCGTAGTAATAAGCTTTTACTTTGATATAGCGGGCTTCTGTCTGAAGGATTTCCGCTCCGAAATCTTTGATCTGTACTTTTTCATCCTTAGCATCAAGAGTGTTGTCAATACTTTTCAGAAGGATAAAGTCTTTTCCGTTCATGGAAGCATAATATTCCACCTTTTTAGGCATCAGGATCCACGCTTTACTGTCCTGAAGATAGGTAGAAGATAATCGGGTAATCTGCTGAGGTGATTTCAGATCAATCACGGCTTCAAAGTTCTGTCCCTGGTAGCCCTGCCATTCTCCTTTTCTCCAGTTGATGTCACCATTGATTCCGTCAATAAGGGCCAGCTTTCCGTTGGCGGTGTACTGTGGATTCACTTTTGAATGTACCGTAATATCCCAGTAATTAGGTCTTCTGCTGAAATTGGCCATGGTTACTGAGCTTTTTTCACCATTTCTTTCCGAGTAAGCATGAACCTGCGTTGTTCTGCTGATGGTGAAGGGGCCTTTATAAGCGGTAAAAGTCTTTCTTACATTGGCATCGGTTTCGTCCATGGTCATATAGTACACTTTTTCACCCAGATTCAGAGAAGTGATCTGTACCTTGGCTGAGAAATCAAAAATCCTGTCGGATGCAATTACGGGTGCTGCAGTCAGTTGTGTATATTTGAAATCTTTTGCCGGTTTGATGTTTTCAAAACCTAATTTCTGGAGCTCGGCCCGGCCGGTATTTTTCGTAATTACTTTTGTTGTTCCGTCCTCAAGATGAATCTTCACCTCATCAAAATAAGGTGTTGTCGTCTGCCATTCCGGAAGCCCGGGAGTTACAGAGTAGATTCCCATTGAACTCAGGATGTACCATGCGCTCATCTGGCCGCAGTCTTCGTTGCCTATAAGCCCGTCCGGTGAATTTTTATAGAAATTATCGAGAATGTATTTAATCTTGGCGTCTGTTTTCTCAGGTTTTCCTACATAATTATAGAGATAGGCGATGTGGTGACTGGGTTCATTTCCCTGTGCATATTGTCCCATTAGTCCTGTTATATCAGCCTGTTCTCTTCCCGTTGTTTGATCCGGTGCAGTAAAGATTGCGTCAATAAACTGTTCAAATTTCTCCTTTCCTCCATGTGCGGCAATCAATCCCGGAATATCCTGCTGTACGGAATAGGAATAATGCCATGAATTGCCTTCTGTGTAATTGTTATTAACTTCTCTCGGATCAAAAGGCTCATACCAGTTCCCGTTTTTTCTGGGCTGCATAAAGCCGTTAATCGGGTTATACAAATTTTTCCAGCTCTGGGAACGCTTCATAAAATACTGATAGTCTTCTTTTTTGCCTAAAATTTTAGCCATTTGCGCGATACACCAGTCGTCATAGGCATATTCTACTGTTTTGGAAACACTTTCAGATTCATCATCCATGCTGATGTAGGTGTTGTGCTTGTATGCATTCAGTCCGAAAATATCCTGCATGGCAGAATTTTTAGATGCTTCAAATGCTTTTTCGTAGTCAAACCCTTTGATTCCTTTGGCCATGGCATCTGCAATCACAGAAACGGAGTGGTAGCCGATCATACATTCCGTTTCATTGGAAGCCAGTTCCCATACCGGAAGTTTTCCGCCCTGCTCATACTGTTTGATAAAAGTATTGATAAAATCCGCCGTCCTTTTCCTGTCGATCAGCGTCATCAGCGGATGGGCAGCCCTGAAGGTATCCCAAAGCGAGAATACGGAATAATAATCAAAACCCTGTGCGGAATAGAGCTTATTGTCCCTGCCTCTGTATCTTCCATCAACATCCATATTGATATTCGGCTGAGTGAATACATGATACAAAGCGGTGTAAAAGACAGAGAGTTTATCCTTATCATCGGATTTAACTTCAATTTTTGAGAGTTCTTTGTTCCATTCAGTTTCTGCTTGTTTCTTTATTGATTCAAAATCGCCGGATTTGCCTTCTGCCAGCATATTTTTTTCTGTTCCTTCATAGCCGGTAGGGGAAATTGCTACTTTTACAATGATCTTGTCTCCTTTTTTAACATCGGATGAAAAAGCCAGCGCCAGTTTGGTCCCGGTGAAAAGGCGGTCTTCCTGTTTTCCGTTAACGTCCTTTTTTGAGATTTTCATAGGTTTTGAAAACTCAATTCTGGCATAGATATACTGATTGGTTGCCCAGGCTTCACTTCTTCTGAATACTTCTACGGTTTTATCATCAATGATTTTCACTTCCCCTTCCAGAAGCTTATCCCTGTGATTAAGGTCCAGGATGATATTTGCTTTTCCGGAATTGTTAAAAGTATATTCATGATAACCGACCCTTTTGGTTGTAGTCAGACGGACATCAATATTGTTTTTATCTAATTTAACGGAGTAGAACCCTGCCGATGCCTTTTCATTTTTATGCGAAAATTTAGAAGAATAATCTTTGGGGCTTAAGCTTGCATTTCCCATGGTGGGCATCAACATAATGTCTCCATAATCTGAAACTCCCGTTCCGTTCAGGTGGGTGTGGGAAAAACCATAAATCACAGAATCTGAGTAATGATACCCGCTGCATCCGTCCCAGCTTCCGTCTATCCGGGTATCCGGTGAAAGCTGAACCATCCCGAAAGGAACAATAGCTCCGGGAAAGGTATGGCCGTGGCCGCCAGTTCCTATAAAAGGGTTTACATACTGGGAATAATTCTGGGAATAGATGATCTGGGCAATAAAAAGGGAGAAAACTGCCAGTCTGTTTTTCATATTATAATTTTATACAACGAATATATTGAAAAAATGGGTTTCCTGAGTTTGAATTTTTATTCACTATAATTTTAAGAAGGATTTTGTTCCCCACGGATTACAGGGCTTGCAGAGATGATTATGTTTGAATAATATTGGATAAATGTTTTGACTGAAGCCTTTTGAATTGTTTATTTTTTTAAGCGGGCTTTAGTCCGCTCCCCTGAATATTATATCGGTCGTTTAATCTTTAAATCATTCAATTTTTTAATCTTTAAATATCTTAATATCTCAATCCCTTACTTTTATCACACTTCCCCCTCAAAAAGATCATCCAAATACTGTTGCTGATGAGTAGCAACCCGGTCTGTTCCCAGAAATTTTTTCCAGGCTTGGGACTCATGGTAGACGATTCCCATTTCCCAGACACAGTAGGTAGGGAGGTGTATTTTATTTCTGTCCCAGACTTCAAATGTTCCGGAGCCGTCATAATACACGCTTTCCCATAATTCGTTTTCACTTCTCCAGGTGCAGACCAGCAGCAGATAATTTTCTCCACATCGGTGCATAATGACAAACCCGAGATCATTCTTATCCTGAAAATTTTCATCAGCATTTTCAATGCAGGCTTTGGCATTAATGATATCCCGTGGAGAAATGATGGCTGGGTCGGCAGCGAGATCATACCATTTGAACCGGGTTTTTCCAACAGTGAAAATACCCTTTGGAGATGCATATTTGGAAGGATAAGTATTTGAATTCATAATTGTCTTTATAAAAGTGGAATGATATGATAAGGAGTAAGATAAGAAATAGGGAGCTGTTTTTCTGTCATGTTATTTATCACATCGGATCATAGATTTTATTGATTCTAAATTATCGAAAAAATCCGTAAATTTGTGAACAATTTATATTTATATGTTGACGAAAGAAAAGGTACAGGATTTCCTTAAAGAGATAGAAGTAGATGATTTGGTGAGTAATTTTCAGATTATGGGTAACGATGTGTATATTGACATGACTGCCCACTCACCGGCCATGCACGAAAAGAAGAAACTGGAAGCAGCCATGAAGCAGGCTTTTGCCAGTGAGTTTGGAGAAGATATCCAGCTGAAACTTAAAATTGTTTCTCCGGAGCCGAGCGAGATTCAGCAAAGCCAGATCAAAGGCAAGCAGATTCCGGGAATTCAGAATATTATTGCCATTGCTTCCGGAAAAGGAGGGGTGGGAAAATCTACCGTAGCAGCGAATATGGCCGTTACTTTAGCCAAAATGGGATTCAAAGTGGGATTGCTGGATGCCGATATCTACGGACCGTCTGTGCCTACCATGTTCGATACGGAAGGTGAAAAACCGATTTCTGTGGAAGTTGGAGGAAAAAGTATGATGAAGCCTATAGAAAATTATGGGGTAAAAATGCTTTCTATCGGATATTTTTCCGGAGCTAACCAGGCAGTAGTATGGAGAGGTCCTATGGCTTCCAAAGCACTGAACCAGATGATCAGGGATGCAGCGTGGGGCGAACTTGACTTTTTATTGATAGACCTTCCTCCGGGAACTGGAGATATCCACTTATCCATCATTCAGGAAGTACCTGTAACGGGTGCTGTAATTGTAAGTACACCTCAGCACGTAGCTTTGGCAGACGTAAGAAAAGGGATCGCGATGTTCCAGATGGAAAGTATTAACATTCCTGTGCTTGGATTAATCGAAAATATGGCGTATTTTACGCCGGCAGAACTTCCTGAGAACAAGTATTACATCTTTGGACAACAAGGAGCTCAGTATCTTGCTGAAGATCTGGGTATTCCGGTGCTGGGAGAGATTCCTCTGATCCAGAGCATAAGAGAAGCCGGAGACGTGGGAAGACCCGCAGCGCTTCAGGAAGGCTCTAAAATTGCAGAAATCTACACCGAAACCGCAAGAAATATGGTGGAAAGTCTTGTAGAAAGAAACAAAAACCTTCCGCCTACAGAAGCTGTAAAGATTTCGACTATGGCAGGATGCTCGCCGAAAGCTAAAAAATAATTATTTTCAATTAAGTTTGAAAAAAGCCGAATTGAACTGAAAAAATATGGAAACAAATATAACACACGAAGATACAGTAACGAGAGTAATGGAAGCTCTGGAAAGCATCAGACCATTTCTGAACAAGGATGGTGGCGATATCGAGCTTATTGACGTGAAGGATAACCAGGTTTTTGTAAAACTTCTGGGTAACTGTTCCGGATGTTCGCTGAATTTTTCAACCCTGAAACTAGGGGTAGAAAATACCATTAAGCAACATGCTCCGGAAATTGAAAAAGTAATCAATGTAGAGTAAAAAATTACACGAAATATTTTTTAAAGACAGGTTTTTCAGCCTGTCTTTTTTTGTTTATACCGGGTTGGAATTCCCTCTATCTGAATCTTTGTATTTGGTGCGTTAGCGGTCTGTTTTGTAGTTATTTTTATTGGCTTTATTGGTTTTTTTTAATTATATTTGTGAAAAACGCATCTTATGTTTGAATTTCTACAAAATATGGAACCGCTTCAGCAGGGGTTCTGGTATACGGCCATAGCAGCCAGCTTTATTTTCTTAATTCAAACGGTTCTTACTTTTGTCGGGGGAAGCCATGGAGATATTGATCACGCTGATTTCAGTGGAGACAGCCATGCCGACAGCCCTTTTCAGTTGTTTTCTTTCAGGAATCTTATTAATTTTCTTTTAGGGTTTGGATGGAGTGGTGTTGCGTTTTATAATTCAATAGGCAGCAAAACTCTTCTGATCTTTATTTCGGCAGCTGTAGGAATAGGATTTATATTCCTGTTCTTTATCCTCATTCTTCAGATCATGAAACTTACGGAAGACAATACCTTCAAGCTTGAAAACCTGATCGGCAGAAGTGGCGAGGTTTATCTTACTATTCCTTCCGATATGAGCGGTAAAGGAAAAATCACGATTTCAGTGAATGGTACCAGCCATGAGCTGCAGGCGATGACGGAGGAGAAGGAAAATATTCCTTCCGGACATTCCGTGAGGGTTCTGTACATTTACGACAAGATTCTTGTGGTTACAAAAATTTAATTCAATATCAATCATTTTATAAAACTATCATGGCAATACCAGGAACTCTTATTCTTACATTAGTTATAGTACTTGTACTGTTCGTCACATTTTTAGCTCTTATTTCGAGGTACAAAAGATGTCCTTCCGACAAAATTTTGGTTATTTACGGTAAAACGGGTGGCAGCTCTGCAAAATGTATCCACGGTGGTGGTGCTTTTGTGTGGCCGGTGATCCAGGATTATGCCTATCTTGACCTTAAACCGATCTCTATTGAAGCTAATCTTACCAATGCTCTTTCCAGGCAGAATATCCGTGTAGATGTACCGTGTAGATTTACCATTGCGATTTCTACAGAACCGGATTCTATGGGAAATGCAGCTGAAAGACTATTAGGATTGTCACAGGAGCAGATCCAGGAGCTTTCGAAAGATATTCTTTTCGGACAGCTGCGTTTGGTAATTGCGACGATGACCATTGAAGAGATTAACTCAGACCGGGATAAATTCTTAGATAATATTTCTAAAAACGTAGACACGGAATTAAAGAAGATCGGTTTAAAGCTAATCAACGTTAACGTAACGGATATCAGAGACGAATCCGGATATATTGAGGCGCTAGGTAAAGAAGCAGCTGCGAAAGCAATTAACGAAGCCATCATCAGTGTAGCAGAGCAGACCAAGATCGGGGAAACCGGGAAAGCGATTGCAGACCGTGAAAAAGATACCCAGATTGCAGAAACGCAGCGAGACAGGGATGTAAAAATTGCCATCACGCAAAAAGATAAAGAGATCAGTATTGCAGCAGCCATAAAAGATGAATCTATCGGTAAGGCAGAAGCGGAAAAAGAATCCAGAATTGCCACTTCATTAGCAAACTCTATCGCTGTAAAAGGGGAGAACGAAGCTAAGATTACCATTGCGAACTCAGATGCCGAAAGAAGAGAAAAAGAAGCGGAAGCATTAAGAATTGCAACGGCCGCAGAGAAAGTTCAGGCTGCAAAATCCTTGGAAGAATCTTACCTAGCAGAACAAAAAGCAGAAGCTGCAAGAGCGGAAAGAGAACGTTCCACCCAACAGGCGAATATTGTAGTACACGCAGAGATTGCAAAACAGAAAGCCATTATCGATGCTCAGGCGGAAGCTGAAAAAATCAGATTACAGGCCAAAGGGGAAGCTGACGCTATTTTCGCAAAAATGGAAGCCGAAGCAAAAGGTCTTTATGAAATCTTGACCAAGCAGGCTGAAGGTTACGATAAGATAGTTCAGGCTGCCGGAGGGGATACCAACAGTGCCTTCCAGCTACTGTTAATTGAGAAACTTCCTGAATTGGTTAAAACCCAGGTAGAAGCGGTTAAAAACATTAAGATTGATAAGGTAACAGTTTGGGACAGTGGAAACGGACAGGACGGAAATACCTCCACCGCCAATTTTGTTTCCGGAATGATGAAAACGGTTCCGCCTTTAAATGATCTGTTTAATATGGCCGGACTGGATTTGCCCACGTACCTGAAAGGGAAATCTGAAGAAGTAAAAAAAGAAATTATCACCATTCCCGAGAAAAAGGAAAAGAAAAATTTTGATGATATGACCGGAGAAGCAACTCCGAAAGCATAGATAAAAAGACAGGTTTTAGGCCTGTCTTTTTTAGTTTCGGATTCAGGGAGCGGCAAGCTTCGCTTGCCGCTCCCTGAATCCGAAACTTTATTTTGAAAACTTTGAAAGAATTTTAATGCTGCTTCTTCAATTTTGTGTTTTCAGATTCAAGTTTCTGAACTTTAGCAGTAAGTTCATCCACTTTAGCATTAAGTTCCTGAATGGCCTTTGTTAATACGGGAACTAATGAATCATAATTTACCGACAGTAGTTTATCCGCATCATTGGCTTCCTTTACCACATCAGGAATAACTTTGCGGATCTCCTGTGCAATAAACCCTATTTCTTTTGTGTTGTATTCTGTAGACTCAAGATTGGTTTTTTTCTCATAGCTTACCGGACGGAGTTTCAGAATAACGTCAAGGCCACTTTCTACAGGCTTGATATTTCTTTTTAAGCGAATGTCAGACGTAGGATTGAATTCTGCTGCAGACCATTGACCGTTTATATTTAAGTATGAAAGGGAATTGCTCAAAGTAGGTGTTCCGGAAGTAAGGCTGTAAAACCGGTGCCCTCCGTTCCCCGTTCCTCTGTAATTGACATACTCATTAAAGCCAACACCTGATTCAATAATATTCCAGCCAATTGCAGCCAGGTTCGTGGTGTTGGGAAATGTCCCTCCTACCAGGCCAACCGGTCCGAACACTTCCAGTTTAGTTCTTGGGGTGGCTCCAATGCCTACAGCTCCTGTTGAAGTAACAAGGACGTCATTGGCTAATTGCGCCGGTGCGGGTGCTCCTGTGACAGGATTATCTTTTAGAGCGTCTATATGAAATACGCCTTGCGGATTTGATGTTTGAACACCCATTTGTGCCACCAACGGTGAGCAGATCCCTATTGCTAAAAGGAAGAGGGGAGTAAAGAATTGTTTCATGTAAAATTTAGTATAATTATTAAAAAGTTGTATTACCGACTGTATACAATAGCTTAAATAGATAAAATTTTAATGCAGTGTATTTTATATCGGAAATTTATGCAATAAAAAATCAATTTTAATTATTTTATTTTAATGTTTTTATAATTATGTGTTAATAGTTTTTATTATAAATTATTATGAATATAGATAGTGAAAAGCTTCGGGCGGCAAGCGAAGCTTGCCGCCCGAAATTTAATATGGATTCCAAATTTATAAATCAAAAAAAGCCCCGGAAAAACCCGGGACTTTTGTCAGTCCAACTATATTAATATCAATAAATACTAAAGACTATTTTACAATAACCCTCTTCAGATGCCCTTCAGAAGTTTTTACAATATAAACACCCGTAGAAAGTCTGGACGTATCTATTGTTAAAGCATTTTTCTCCTTTCCAAGCATTTTACCGGACATATCATAAAGCTCATAATCCTGGGCCCTGTTGAAATAAAGCGTATTTCCTTTTGCTACAGGATTAGGGAATACGTTGAATGTTGCTTTCTCTGTTTTTACTTCACCGGTTCCTAATGTAGGTGAAGAATTAACTTCATACATTGATAAGGTTCCGCTGATCTCATTCGCAATAACTACATAGCCTTTTCCTGTGGTGGTATTTTCCGGAGCGATATAGGTAATCCCTTCAGGACCATTATCGCCGCCGTAAGCGGATGTAGAACGTGAGTGCTTATAATCTGTAAACGTAGGGTTATTAGGGTCCGTAATATTGTAAACCATCACGCCCCCTGTTCTTTCCAAGGTAATGAATGCGTAAGTCTGGCCGGCGATAGTCGCCAGAGCAACCCCTTCCGGTTCAGGACCTTTTGCACGGCTTCTGTTCTTAGCACCGTTAGCCTCATTATCAGCATTGAATATCAGAGGATGGTAAGCTGCAATATACCTTTCAAAACGGTCGCCGCTGTCATATACCAACTGTTTTGTATCTGCATTGAAAATAGAGAATGAACGTGCTCCTAAAGCTGCAATTTCTTCAAAATCTGTATCCGCATCCGTATTTCCTGTTGCACTTGAAACCCTGAATCTTCCTAAATTATAAGAGGCTTTTAAAACATTTGCCTGAGGGAATAAAACAGGGTCAAGAGTATAGGTATTAGCGCCTACCGTTGTTCTTTCGCTATATCCGGAAAGATCTTTTTCATCTCCTTCATTGGCCGTTACAATGTAGTTGGTGGCACCTACCTTGTAATTCTGAACTGCATCAGGAATATAATAGGCTTTTACAGGCCAGTTTGCGATCAATACTTCACCATTATTATCCGAAGCATCAAAACCGTTGCCCGGAATGCTCATATCTTTTTTACCCAGTCCCCATATTCCGCTGATGGTTTTGGTGGCTAAATTAATTTCAGCAACTGCATTGTTTTCCTGAAGGGTTACCCACGCTTTCTGGCTGTCTGCACTTATTGTGATATATTCAGGTTCCAGATCCTGGGAAAGGGTGTTGTTTGTTCTTACCTTTCTCAATCCTGTTGCAGTTAAAGCAGCTACCTGGGAATCAAAATTATTAAAATTAAGGGTAGTGACATGAGCTTGTGTCAGGTTTCCGATACCTCCTGAAATATCAATGATACTGATGGTTCCTTCAGGATCTACGGTGTATGCATCATTTGGTTCACCTTCATTGGCTGTGATTACTTTGGTTCCGTCAGGACTGAAAGCTACCATATCCGGAAGCGCACCTACAGTGACCTGCTTCAGGAAATTCCCGTTGATGTCGAAAAAGACTACAGAACCATTCTGCTGAGGATTTGCATTGGGTGAAGCCGTAGCAATGATACCGTTTTTAACGGCAATACTGGTGATTCCTCCATATGGAGCCATATTTACGGTTCTAACCACAGACAGGGCAGCCGGATTCGTGAAATCAATAATATCAAAAACGTCTGTAAGTGAGCTGATGGTAAATAATTTCTGGCTGGCCGGGTCATGAACTACAATTTCTGTAGAACTGTTATTATTTCCGGAAGGATCAAAGCTTGCGAGATAATTCAGCTGAATCTGTCCCGAAGGAACCGGAGCCGGTTTGTCATTATCTACAATATAAACGGTTGCCGTATTATCGCCGGAAATCGTTGCTCCGGTTGGATTTTCAAGGCTTAGCGCAAAATATTCTGCCTGCTGTTCCTCGAGAGTATCATCAGTGATGGGAATATTTACCGTATAACTTGTTTCGGATGGGGTAATATTGATGGTCTGGTTGGCCAGAGTGAAATCGCTGCTGTCTGCTGTACTGAACGGTGCAGATTTTACCACAAGCTGTACACTGGCAGCCGACGGATTGGTAACATTGATTTTGAAGGCCAGTGTTCCTGCATTTTCATTGACCTTGATGAAGTTTTTATCCAGAGAAATAGTTGTTCCGGCTGTTGTAAAGGTGCTGGATGTAATGGCAGTAACCGCATTATCACTAAAATCTTCAACCATATCAGGTTTAAGAGCGAGATAATAGGTTTGCCCCGGAATAAGGGCTGTTGCAGGAATTGCAGTGATTTTGTTATTGCTGAATGTAGTAGTGAAGGGAACCTGAGTACCTGAAGCATTTCCAAGACGGAATTCTACCAGGTTTTGTGCATTAGAATCGTTGATCGCGGAATTATCTTTAAGCCTTACATTTTCATTGAAAGAAATAGAAGGATGTACAGAAGTTGAAGCATTATTTGTGTTGGGAGCGGGAAGATAAGTGGTAGTTGGAGGGGTAGTATCTGTTCCTCCTGTGGCGGTGGCATCTACAGTGAAATTATCAAAACGGTTGTTTCCACCTGTTCCACCTCCTGTAGCAGAAAACTCTACTTTCAGTTTGAAATTGGGATTATTGGAAACTCCCGGAACTGCTGAAAAATCAAAAGTAACCAGCTGAGGATTGGCATCCTGCGGATTAACGGTCTGATACGGTATAAAAGTACTTCCATCCGTTGAATAAGACCAGCTCTGCGTCCCGGCACCCTGTCCGGATCTTCTGGTGGTGAATTTTACAACCGCATTATTATAACCTGTCGTGGGAATATTAAACTGTAATGCACCCCCAATTGGATTATTGAATCTTAAATGAGTCCCCGAAGCATCTCCGTTACGGGCATTTAAATTTTCTATATTAAAATTCTGCCCGGTACCGCCGGCAAAATCTATTTCGCTGGTTCCTCCCGCTACGGCAGCAAGTGATCCGCTGACTAAAGTGGAAGAAGGGGCAGTAACAGCTGCTGCAGAGGTATTATTGTTAAAATTCCAGTAATGGATCAGTGTCTGTCCGAAAAGCCCGCCCTGAAGAAAGAATGCGGCTATGACAGATCCTTTTAATAGATAGTTGTTGGTCATTATTTTACTTGCATTAGATTTATGCAAAAATGAACTTTATACACTGCAAGTATTTTAATGGAATTTTAAGAAATGATTAATAAAAAGGTAACAGAGAGGGTTTTATGGCGAAAAAAGGCTAAATGGCGAAAAGGTAAAAAGGTGAAAAGGCAAAGAAAGCTAAAAGAGCAAAGAAAGAAATAGGTAGCTGGAATATTGAATAGCAGAAAGCAAATTGATAAAATGAGAGAAGCTAATAGGATAAAGTTGATAAAGTGGTATGGTATAGGAATAGGTAAAGAAGAATAACGTAAAATAGAAAAAGTAATGGAAAAATGAATTCGCAAATAAGCAAATTCATCCTTTTGCCCTTTAGCTTTTTCGTTATTTTACCCCTTTAACCTGCTTCCCTGAGAAATTCAATGTTTTTTCCACTGCTGTTTTCCCTTCCATCGGATGCTTCTGCATATAGAAAAAGCCCGAAACAGCCATCAGGACCAGAAGTACGAAAACAACAAGAACGATTCTTTTTAACATGTCTCTCATATCGCTAAATTTTTAATGTCCCTAATTTCTAAAGTAGACGTAGGATAGCCTCTGTGTACCGCGTTGATCATTGCTCTGCCAACTTCGTGTAAAGTTAGTGATTTTGAAGGTAATACAACGGGAAATAACCAAATAATTGGTTTGAAGAACCATTTTACATGAATCTGACCTTCAACGGGTTTCATAAATCCAGGTCTGAAATTGAACGCATTTCTGAAGCCCAGCTTTCTCAAAGCATTTTCAGTCCGGCCTTTTACTCTTGCCCACATCTGTTTTCCGCTTTCTGTACTGTCGGTAGATGCCCCTGACACATAGTTAAAAACCATGTCCGGATTTTGCTTTAAAACCGCCTGTGCAAAACAAAGGGTAGTATCGTAGGTGATCTTCGTATATTCTTCTTCATTCATTCCTACGCTGCTGATGCCTGCACAGAAAAAACAGGCATCATATCCTTTCAGGTTTTCATCATCAGGGCTGATGGACAGAAAATCCGGAACCAGGTATTCTTTAAGCTTGGCATGCGTTTTTCCCGAAGGTTTTCTGCTGACACTTAATACCTCTGAAACATTAGGGTTTTCAAGGCATTCCATTAAAACACCTTCACCTACCATACCGGTTGCTCCTGTAAGAATTATTTTGATTGGATTCATTTTTTTCTGTTGATATTATGTGAGACGTACTATTTTCCGTTTTACTTTAAATTTACTGTAAAAATCTGAGATTTTAACATTTTTATTTTGAGCCGCAGGTTTATCGTCAAACAATTACATCATAATTTTAATCCCTAATCCCTAATCCCTAATCCCTTAATTGATATTGCTTCGCTTTGCTCGCAATGACGTTTTGTAAAATAAAACCCGGCTCATAGGGCCGGGTTTTATAAAATATTGTGTCGGAGAATTATTTCCTTTCGTGCAGCTGGCTGTAGATATTATGGATCAGTCCGTCTGCTACCGAGATTTTCGGAACAAAAATCCTGCTGATATCAGACCATGACATTACATTATTAAAGATCCGCAGGGCGTGCACAAGAACGTCGGCCCTGTCTTCTCTGAGTGTATATTTGGTCATTCTTTCCTCTACAGAAAGTTCATTGAATTCTTTGTAGACCTTTTTTAGATGGGAAAGTGTCATCGGTTTTCCGTCCTTGGTTTTGCTCATGGAAAAAACTTTGTTGATATTTCCTCCGGAACCAATAGCAACAATAGGTTTTTTGCTGACAATATTCTTTTTTATTTCATCTTTCATTTCCTGCCAGTTTTGGGCTGACACGAGATTATTCAGAAGTCTGATGGTTCCAATATTGAAAGACTTTTCATAAACCATTTTTCCGTTTTCGTAAAAAGTAAGTTCTGTAGAACCTCCTCCCACATCAATGTACAGGTAGGCAAATTCTTTGTCCAGGCCTTCTGCAACGTGATTTTCATAGACCAGTGTTGCTTCTTCATCCCCGGAGATGATTTCTATATTGATTCCTGAAGTTTCCCGAACCGAGCGGATGATGTCATCCCCATTCGAGGCATCACGCATCGCGCTGGTGGCACATGCCCTGTAATGATCCACTTTATAGATTTTCATAAGGTCACTGAAGATCTTCATCGAATCGATGACCATTTTTTCTCTTTCCTCCCCAATCATACCCATCGTGAACACGTCCATACCGAGCCTCAGTGGGATTCTTAAAAGATTAAGTTTTATAAATTCAGGTTTTTTGTTGCTGATCTTTACTTCATTGATCAGAAGTCTGGCGGCGTTGCTTCCTATGTCTATCGCTGCGATCTTCATTTCTTGCTTGTTTTAGCTTTTAAATATGTATAGGTTTCTAATTGAGAACGGCATTCCTTTTTATCATTCCTGACATACTCGTTGCTCAATTTTTTGTCTAAAATACGAGCTTTTACGTTATCTCTCAACTGAATGTCCAGAATATCTTTCAATTCTTTTTTGAGTTGCTTGTCTGTGATCTTCGCTGCCGCCTCAATTCTGTAGTCAAGATTCCGCGTCATCCAGTCTGCAGACGAGATGTACATGTCTTCCGCGCCTTTATTGTAAAAGTACATGACACGGGCATGTTCAAGGTATTCGTCTACAATACTTATTGCTTTTATTTTTTCCTTAAATTCCTTCTGATTTACGGCACAGTAGATTCCTCTTACAATTGCTTTTGTTACAACCCCTGCATGAGCGGCTTCGTACAGCTTTTCAATAAGTGACCTGTCGCTCATTGAGTTCACTTTCACGATGATTTCAGCCTTTCTTCCTGCTTTGGCTTCTTCTATTTCCTTATCGATATGGTGTACGATCTTTTCACGCATAAACTGTGGACAGACCATTAAATTTTTGCAGGTTTTCAGAACTGTAAGATAATCCTCTTTCGGCTTTTTGAGAACATTGAATACTTTATTGATATCTGCCATAATCCCGCGGTCCGAAGTCATCAGCAAATGGTCACCGTAAATTCTCGCTGTTTTTTCGTTGAAATTCCCGGTACTTACGAATCCGTACTGAATGGTTTTATTGTGCGACCTTTTCTTAATGATGCAAAGTTTGGCGTGTACTTTTTTATTCGGAAGACCTACCAGAACATTGATTCCTTCAGGCTCGAACATTTCTTTCCACTGCAGATTGGATTCCTCATCAAACCTTGCCTGAAGTTCCAGCATTACCGTAACTTCCTTACCGTTTCTGGCCGCATAAATCAAAGCATTGCTGATTTTTGAACTGCTGGCGAGGCGATAGGCCGTGATCTGTATGGATTTCACATCGGGATCCATAGCTGCTTCACGCAGAAGATCAATAACAGGATTGTATTTATGATAAGGGAAGGTGAGAAGAACATCATCTTTTAAAATAACATCCGTCACTCTTTCACCATGCTCGAAAGCCTGATGAGTAAAAGAAGTTCTTTCCACTGGCCTTTCATATTTTTCAAAAACATCAGGGAAATCCATGAAGTGTTTGAAATTGTGAATTTTCCCGCCGGGAATAATACTGTCTTTTTTCGTTAAATTTAATTTCCGGATCAGAAGCTCCAGTAAGGCTTTGTCCATATCCTTATCGAAAACAAACCGGGTAGGCTTTCCTTTTCTTCTGTTTTTAAGCCCCTTTTCTATTTTTTCTGCAAAATTGGTCCGGATATCATTGTCCAGCTCAAGCTCCGCATCTTTGGTTACTTTAAAAGCATTGGCTGCGAATTCGTCATAGCCGAAATAAGAGAAAATATGCGGAAGGTTAAAGGTGATGACATCCTCAAGCAGCATGACGTTTTTTTCTTCCGGATCTTCCGTTGGCAGCAGGACAAATCTTCCTACAAAACGCGACGGGATTTCAATAATGGCATAATTGCTGGAATACTGCCAGTCTTTCTTTCTCATGGCGACACCCAGATAAAGGCTTTTATCCCTTAAATAAGGCATGGGAGTATTTTCATGGAGCAGGATAGGAATTACATTGGATTCCACTACATCATCAAAATATTGTCTTACGAATTCCTTCTGTTTGGCGGTCAGGTTTTTAGAATTTTTGATAGAAACCTTGTGCCCGGCCATTTCAGACTGGATATGCTTCCAGGTCTTATCGAAATTCTGCTGCTGTTTGATCACGATTTCATTAATCCGCTGAAGGATCTTTGAAGGCGGCTGGTAAAAAGATTCAGCGATCACTTTTTCTTTAAAATCCATGGCACGCTTTAATCCGGCTACACGCACCCTGAAAAATTCATCTAAATTATTGGAAAAGATTCCCAGGAAACGTATTCTTAAATGTAAAGGGACATTTTCGTCCATGGCTTCCTGTAAAACTCTTTCATTAAAAGCAAGCCATGTAATATCTCGCGGATTAAAGTGTACTGACATTCTAAAGTGTATATTTTATCAAAAATAAGGATTCGCGATGTTCCAAGCTCTATTTTCAAAGTTAAACTTTGATTAAATTTAACGATTTTCGATGTTCAAACTGTCTTGAATAGTACAATTTAACATAATCTGTGAAGTATTCCAGCTTTAGATTATTTTGTATTCTGTCATTTTGTCACAAAAAAGGATATGGTACAGATATTGAGAAATTGAGAGTGTAAATTAAACATATAAAAATTAGAAAAAATATAAATATTATGAGTAAAATAATTGGAATTGACTTAGGAACAACCAACTCTTGTGTTGCTGTAATGGAGGGTAAAGACCCTGTTGTTATCCCTAATGCAGAAGGTAAAAGAACAACGCCTTCTATCGTAGCATTTACAGAAGATGGTGAGAGAAAAGTAGGGGATCCTGCAAAAAGACAGGCTGTAACGAATCCAAAGAAAACGGTATACTCTATCAAAAGATTCATAGGGACTCACTTTAAAGAAGATGCTAAAGAAATTTCAAGAGTACCTTACGAAGTAGTAGCAGGACCAAACGATACCGTAAAAGTAAAAATCGACGACAGAGAATATACGCCACAGGAAATTTCTGCAATGACCCTTCAGAAAATGAAGAAAACGGCTGAAGATTACCTTGGACAGGAAGTAACAAGAGCGGTAATCACGGTTCCGGCTTACTTTAATGATGCCCAGAGACAGGCTACCAAAGAAGCTGGAGAAATTGCAGGTCTTAAAGTGGAAAGAATCATCAACGAGCCTACAGCTGCAGCATTAGCATACGGTCTTGATAAGAACCACAAAGATCAAAAGATTGCTGTATATGACCTTGGAGGTGGTACTTTCGATATCTCTATCCTTGATTTAGGTGACGGTGTATTTGAAGTATTGTCTACCAACGGAGATACGCACTTAGGAGGTGATGACTTTGATGATGTGATCATCAACTGGATGGCTGATGAGTTCAAAGCTGAAGAGGGTGTAGATTTAAAATCTGATGCTATTGCATTACAAAGATTAAAAGAAGCTGCTGAGAAAGCAAAAATTGAATTATCTTCTTCTCCTCAGACTGAAATTAACTTACCTTATATCACGGCTACAGCTACAGGTCCTAAGCACTTGGTAAAAAGCTTAACCAAAGCTAAGTTTGAGCAGTTGGCTGCTGATCTTGTAAGAAGATCTATGGAGCCGGTAGCAAAAGCATTAAAAGATGCAGGTTTATCAACTTCTGAAATCGATGAGGTAATTTTGGTAGGAGGTTCTACAAGAATCCCGATCATTCAGGAAGAAGTGGAAAAATTCTTCGGTAAAAAACCTTCAAAAGGAGTTAACCCGGATGAGGTGGTAGCGATCGGAGCTGCAATCCAGGGAGGAGTATTGACAGGAGATGTAAAAGATGTATTGCTTCTTGACGTTACACCACTTTCTTTAGGTATCGAAACGATGGGTTCTGTATTCACTAAATTAATTGAAGCGAACACTACGATCCCAACTAAAAAATCTGAAGTATTCTCTACGGCTTCTGATAACCAGCCAGCGGTAAGCATCAGAGTAGGACAGGGAGAAAGACCAATGTTCAACGATAATAAAGAGATCGGAAGATTTGATCTTGCAGATATTCCACCGGCACCAAGAGGAGTTCCTCAAATTGAAGTAACTTTCGATATTGATGCGAACGGTATCCTTAGCGTTTCTGCTAAAGATAAAGGAACCGGAAAAGAGCAGACGATCAAAATCCAGGCTTCTTCAGGTCTTTCTGACGAAGAAATCGAAAGAATGAAAAAAGAAGCTCAGGAAAATTCTGCAGCAGATGCGAAGAGAAAAGAAGAAGTTGAGATTTTCAACAAAGCTGATGGATTGATCTTCCAGACTGAAAAGCAACTGAAAGAATTCGGAGAAAAGCTTTCTGCTGATAAAAAAGCAGCTATTGAAGCAGCTCACGGAGAATTGAAAACAGCTTTCGAAGCTAAAAATTCAGACGATGTAAAAGCTAAAACAGAAGCTTTGGATGCAGCATGGATGGCCGCTTCAGAAGAATTGTATGCAGCAGGACAGCAGGCAGAGGCTGGAGCAGGTGCTCAAAATCCTGGAGGTAATGCAGGAGGAGCTGATGATGTACAGGATGCAGACTTCGAAGAAGTCAAATAAGTAGCAATTATCATCGATTAACATCGATTGAAATAAATTAGCAAATCGCTGTAAATGTAATATTTACAGCGATTTTTTTGTTTTTGTGATTTTTGGTAATAGTTGATTTTAATTATTTTTTATTATATTTTTGTCTCTTATTTGTACCGCTCGTTATTTGGATAGTATGTGCGTCTTATGCGCCTTATTTTATTTTAGAAGCCAAAAAACAGAAAATGTGCAGGATGTTATTTCAGAATGGGATTTAGTAAACTAAAAATACCGAGAGTTTGTGAGCATTGCTCAAAACCTTTTGAAGCAAAGACAGTTACAAGTCGTTTTTGTTCTACTTCTTGTAATAATAAAGCATTAAAAGCAAAGAAGAAACTTGAAAAAGAAAAAGTAGAAAAAGAAATTCTTTTACAAAAATATAAAAACAAGATTGCTGAAGTACAAACGAGGGAATTTATTTCGGTTGCTGAAGCTACCGTTATGTTTGGAATATCAAAAGATACCATTCACAGATATATAAAAAGAGGAATAATTACTGGGACTAACCTTGGAACAAGACTGACTCGCGTGAAGCGATCAGATTTGGAAGCTTTGTTTTCAGCCGTTGAAATACCAGAGAAAAAAGAAATAGTAATTGAGAAACCCAATTTTGAAGTTGGTAATTGCTACACAATTTCCGAAATTAGTTCAAAATTCCACGCTGATCCAGGAACCGTAACAAACCTAATTAAAAGAAATAAAATTCCGACAAAGAAAGTTGGAAGTTTCGTATATGTGCCTAAAAATTTAATCGATAAAATTTTTGACGGAAAATGAGAGAATTATTGAAAACTAAAGTTACAGTAAGATTGCGAAAAGCCGAATTCCGAAAAGAATGGTTCATTTACTTGGAAAGTTATCCTGTTATTGTGGCTGGTAAGGAGAAAGCACAACGAGTTCGGGAATATTTAAACCGAAGTGTCACAACTGTAGATTTCGACAAAAAAAGGACTGCAAGAACTACGCAAGATTCAGTTTCATTTAAACCTAAAAGAGATGATAACGGAATTATCGTATGTAAAAGTGAAAATGACCGAGAAACAATGATCTACGCAGATTCTCTTCGTAAATTACGTCAAAGAGAATATGATAATATGGAACTCTACAGTGAGCTTGATGCAATAAAGGCTGAAGAAAAAGAAAAATCTCAGCAGGATTTTGTTAAATATTTTGATTTGTTAGTCACTAAGAGGCATAAAAACAGTTCTGAATCTATACAAATAAATTGGTATCGCTCCATTAAATTTCTAAAAGATTTTGGAGGTGAAAAAATTACCTTTTCACAGATAAATACAAAATTCTGTGAAAAATTTAAATCATATCTTTTGACTGCAAAAAATGGAAATAATAAGGAGAATACTATTTCTCAGAATACTG
The DNA here is from genome assembly GCF_900169075.1 of Chryseobacterium phocaeense. Taxonomy (NCBI): domain Bacteria; kingdom Pseudomonadati; phylum Bacteroidota; class Flavobacteriia; order Flavobacteriales; family Weeksellaceae; genus Chryseobacterium; species Chryseobacterium phocaeense. Next base: position 2,835,581 of record NZ_LT827015.1, on the reverse strand, counting down.
CTTCAACATATTTTTCTGTTTTTAAAGCTGCGTTAAAAGAAGCTTTTATTGATGGTTACTTTACATCTGATATTTCTGCTAAAGTAAAATCGATTCCACATGAGGAATCAAGACGAGAATATTTAACTCTGGAAGAACTTAATACATTGGTTGAAACGCCTTGCGAACTTGATGTTCTTAAACGTGCAGCGCTATTTTCAGCTTTAACCGGTCTACGCCATTCTGATATCCAAAAACTAACATGGAACGAATTAACTATCGAAAATGAGCAAGCAAAAATCAATTTCACGCAGAAAAAAACAAAAGGTGTAGAATACATGCCGATTTCTAAACAAGCATTACAGCTTTGTGGTGAAGTAGGTCTTCAGACTGATTTGATTTTTAAAAATCTGACTAATCCAGCTTGGATTTCTCGTCCACTTAAAAAGTGGATTGAAAGTGCAGGAATTACCAAAAAAATAACTTTTCATAATTTTAGACATACTTTTGCTACTCTGCAGCTTTCGAGTGGAACAGATATTTACACCGTGAGTAAAATGCTTGGTCATACAAACGTAAAAACTACTCAAGTTTACGCAAAAGTGGTAGATGAAAAGAAAAATAAAGCTTCACAAGCCATTCATCTAAAGAATTTACAAAAATGAATTTGAAATATTTCGAATATATAGTTATTTATCTTTCGGTTCTGCTCGTATGTGTAGTTGCAGGAACATTGGCAAGACTTTCTTTTCTTCATAAAGGAGGAGATGAATATACTGCGAATATTGTTTTTTGGTCAATTACCGCTTTCAGTGTTTTGATTTATGGTATTATAATTTTATTTCTGGATGTAATTCTAGTAGGTATTAAAAAATTTATACAGAAACGTAAGAATTCAATAAACACTGAGATACAATCAGTTCCAGCTAATAATTTAGATGAAAAAATTGAGGAGCAAGAAACAGTAATCAATGATAATTCATCAATTCTTTTCGACGAAGATCCACAGGAAATTACTGTAGGGCAAACTTCTGTATTGGTAAATTTGGAGTGTATAAGAAAAGTTCAACTTCAAGAAAAGCAACAGATTTAAAATCAGAAATTACAAATAGCTATTAATTATACCCGTAATCAATTTGCTTTATATGTAACTGACGAAAGTCTTGATGAAATTTGCAAATCAATAAGTCTTTATTCAAAACAAGAAGAAATCCCACCTCACACTTCAGTCGTGACCAAAGAACTTTCAAATCTTGATCTCTATCATTTTGGCTGGAATATTTGGAATCATTTTAAGCCTATAAAACAAGAACAGGTTTCGAAATTATTAAAAACTGTGTTCGTTTCGCTTGATGATATTGATGTTGATACCATCAAATCACATTTAAAGGACGAGCCTAAAAAAGGCACAATCAAAATTCAAGAAAATTTGACATACTAATAAAACTTATAAAAAATTACAAAACATAGTGTTTGTAAAGTGATTCCTCTGTGATTGCGTGTTTACAGCTATCACGGAGGAATCACTTTTTTTCTTTGCACCATAACAATTAAAAACAATTAGTTATGGATAGTAACGAAATTTCATTTGAAAACCTGCCACGAGCAGTCGCACATTTAGTTAGCGAAATCGCAGAGATTAAGTTTCTTGTAGAAAGAAAAGAAGTTCCTGTGATTTCTCAAAAGAGAGTTCCGATTGACATTGAAGCAGCTTGTCAATTAATTGGCAAAGCAAAACCGACTGTTTACACATTGGTCAGAACCCGAAAAATTCCCTGTTATAAAAATGGGAAGAAACTCTACTTTTTTGAAGATGAACTTTTAGACTGGATTTCGAAAGGTAAAAAGAAAACTCTACAGGAAATTCAATCAGAAGCGGAAGCCAACTTTAGGAAAAATTCACGACAGTCAAATATAGGTTCTAATCAAAATTTGTCAAGATGAGCAAGAAATCCCCTTATTTGAGAGTTGGAACCACTTACTATAAAAACATAGAAAAGCCCTTAATCTCTGGTGATACAACTTCGGTTTTAGTTCGTTGGAATCGGGAAACAATTATCAATGACCACGGAAAAAGTTTTGTTGGTGATATTCCGAAATATGATGGGTTTTGCTGTATTCCTGAACATTTAGATTATCAACAAATCGTTAAAGGTTTTTATAATATTTATAATGAAATTCCTTTTGCTCCTTCTTGTGAAAAGGAAAATTTAAAAAACTCAATTCCTTTTTCGTTAAAATTTGTCGAACATATTTTCGGCGAGCAGCTGGAAATGGGTTTGGATTACTTGAAAATTCTTTTACAATTTCCAACGCAAATTCTACCAATTTTATGTTTGGTTTCTAAAGAAAGATCAACCGGAAAATCTACATTCATCAAATGGTTGAAAGAGATTTTCGGGTTGAACATGACCTACATTAAAGGTGATTCTTTTGGAAGTCAATTCAATTCCGATTGGGCAGCAATGTTAGTAGTGGCGATAGATGAAGTTTTCTTTGATAAAAAAGAAATTACCGAACGATTAAAGTATTTGTCGACAACCAATAAAGATAAATTAGAGGCAAAAGGAAAAGATAGAGAAGAAATCGATTTTTTCGCCAAGTTTATTTTGTGTTCTAATAATGAGGAAAATTTCATTCAAATTGATGAAAATGAAATCCGATTCTGGATACTGAAAATCAATCCCATTAAAACTGAAAATACCGAGTTTCTAAGCAAACTCATTTCGGAGATTCCTTATTTTCTTAGGTTTTTAATTGATCGACCATTTTCAACTGAGAAGAAAACCAGAATGTGGTTTTCTGCCGATGAAATAAGAACTAAAGCACTTCAAAAATTAGTTTTCAAGAATAATAATAAACTGGAATCTAGGATTATTGAGTTGCTATTTGAGTTTTTTGAAAGCAATAATGATGAACAGATCAATGTTGTTCCACAAGATTTGCTGAATATGATGAATCGAATGTTCAGACCAACGTATTGGACAAGAAATGATATTCGAAATCTACTCAAAGAAACTTGGAAATTAGTTCCACAAACTAATGGTTTGACTTATATCAGATACGATATTGATTTTGCTGGAATCTTTTACCAGAATAATTCAGTTGGACGGTTTTTCACAATAAAAAAGGATTTTATCCTTAGTAAATATGTTGAACTGTTGAATTAACTGATAATGAAAATAAAATCAAATACTTAACAGTCAACAAAATCCTCAACAAACTTTAAAATCCAACTTTTTGTTGAATGTCTGTTGAGTGCTGAAACTCTAGTTTGTTGAATCGTTGAGACTTTGTTGAATATCCAAATTGTATTTAATCAATAGGTTACAATGTTTACTCAACAATTCAACAAAAAATATCTCATTCACAATACGAAAATTTAATTCTATGAACTGCAAACAATTTAACAGCATATCGTTGGAAGAAGTCCTCCTTTCTCTCGGACACCTTCCCACGAAACAAAATGAAAAAGAAGCTTGGTATCTCAACCCCTTTGCCAGCGAATCCCAAGCCTCATTTAAATTAAATAAAAGACTTAATGCTTGGTATCTTCATTCAGAAGGAATAGGAGGTAATAACACCGATTTTATGAAGAAATATTTAAAGACCTCGGTAAATGAAGTTTTGGACTGGGCGAAAAAACAAAATTTTTCTTCTTTTCATCAGCAAGCACAGGTGAAAAAGTCAGAACCAAATTACAGAATTGATGAAATACTGGGTCTCCAAAATCCAAACCTAAAACAATATTTGCAGGGACGTGGATTAAGTCCTAAAATCTATGATTATATAAAAGAAGTACGATTTACAATCGGAGAAAAGAAACTCTACGCAATTGGCTTCGAGAATTTATCCGGAGGCTTTGAGCTTCGCAATTCTTTTTATAAAGGTTCATTGTTGAAAAAGGATATTTCAATATTTAATCTCAATAGTAATGTACAGAATATATTAAATTTTCAAGATAAAAATGTAAAAGGTGTAGCAGTTTTTGAAGGCTTTATGGATGCCTTATCTTTTATAGAAATGCAGAAATCTTTCTCAGGAGAAATTCTCGTAATGAATTCCATTGCTCTTTTAAACAAATCCATAGAACATTTGAAAAATTATTCTGATATCAATCTTTTTTTAGATAATGATAATGCAGGGATGAAATGTAAGTCTTTAATCATAAAATCTTTTCCAGAAGCAAAAGATCATTCGAGTGCCTATTCAAACCATAAAGATCTGAACGAATTTTTGATGCATCGGATAAACAATGATGTCTCGATTAACTTAGGTAAGAATTCTATAAAATTTCCTGAAGCTGATAAAACAGAAGAGAGAAAGCCGGAACCAGAAATTAGAAACTCAAATGGTTTTAAAATGAAACGTTGATAAATCGTGCTGTATGTTTTCACCAACTACCCGCAGAAGTTAGGAGCGCATTCGCAACTTTGAAGGTCGTTCCTCCCAACAAAGTTTCAAATACGCTCTGCGAGGCTTCTAACCTGAGTAAAATAGACTAAGATTGACTGGTAAAAACCTGTGTTAAAAGCACACAGGTCTTTATCAAAGGTGCGCAAAATATGCACAGGTAAATTGGAATTCTGCATAATATTTTACAGCAATTTTAATCAAAGAAATCTTTGATAAACTTTTAAAGATGAAAAATAATGAAGACTTCAATTAATTTTAAAGCTGTCAAATCGGATTCTGAAACTCATAATTTCAGAAAGAAGACTTTTGACTATATACGTAAAGATCTGACATCAAAGAATGAATATTGGATGGAGCAGAAAATAGCAAACCGAATCCAACAAATCGAGGCATACTGTAAAGAAAAGTCCGGAAGGAAATTGCAGAAGAATGCAATGCCAGTTCGGGAAGCTGTAGTTGTTATCAAAGAAAATACAACCATGCTGGAACTTCAAAACTTGGCGAAGAGACTAGAAGAAGAATTGAATATTCGTGTTTTTCAAATTGCTATTCATAAAGATGAAGGTCATACAGATAAAGACACGAAAGATTGGAAACCCAATTACCACGCTCATTTGGTGGCTGACTGGCAAGATTTGGAAACTGGTAAAACACTTAAACATCAATCTTACCACTATTCAAAAATGCAGGATCTGACCGCTGAATGCCTGAATATGGAAAGAGGAATTTCTGGATCGAAAGGAAGATTAGAGGCTATTCAATTTAAAATTCAGCAAAAAGAAGAAGATCTTAAAGTTTTGGAAGAAAGATTCAATACGATGAAATCTGAGATGAGTTCCAAAAAATCGGAAGAGCTGATAGTAAAGGAAAATGATTTTTTAGGTTTTAAAAAAATTAAGACTGACAAAACAATTGCGAATTATCAAAAAGCACTTCGAACTTATAAAAGCACAATTCTTAAAAATAAAACTGAGTTAGAGTCTAAGTCAAAACAAATTACTGAGCTCAATACAAGGGTTGATGATTTAAAAAAACAAGTATATCTATTCAAAAACACAAACGCCGTTCTATTGTCCAACCCGACCGTTTTTGCTTCTGAAAAGAAAAAATTTTTAGATTCTATTACTAATATTCTTGAAAGAGAAATCAAATTTTCAAGATATAGAAGTCCAAACTTAGATAGAACAAATAATCAAAATTTGATATCGGAAATGGAAAAAATAGCACAGAAAATTTCGCAAGAAAATACGGTTCCATTTGCTGCCTTCAATGAGATTTTTAAAGATACTGAGATTACAAATCAGCTTTTCTCTTTGTTGCAATTCGGTAATAATAGTACAAATTATGAGATCGAGGATATTCCAATTCAAAATAAAAGAAAGATAAAAAGACTCTGATAACCGCAACTTATTGCAGAGTAATTTCTTTTGATTGATAGCAATCAAGGAAGCAAGAAGCCAGGAAAGCAAGAATGCAGGGAAGCAACCAATCAAGTAAACAATCTCGCTGGATTGATTGATGACACCTCTTGTGTTGTAGGATTCTCCTATTGCAATACTTTGCTTTTTGATAATGCTTTCTTCATTTTGAAAAAAAAGAAACCCACGCCGTTGTATACACCAGAAAAAGTATTTAGTTTCCAGTATTTAGTGAGTGTTCAAAACCTCCCTATGGGTTTACAAGCACCCTCATTTTTTTAGCTATCCGATGATCAATTCGATACCGGCTTTTTCTGCTTTGTATTTTATTTTGGTCTGCAATTCATAATAGCTCCAGTTGCGAAGCACAAACTCCTGTTCTTTTGCAATCCCTATTTTGTCTTCCTGATCTTTAAGAATCAAGGTGCCTGCCTGTTGCCGGATGCAGAAATCAATCAGCATCCTGCTGTAAAGATGAAGTCGATGACTGACAAAACGGTTTTCCAGATTCTCTGTTTTGTGCAGTGCCTTCTGTTTCCGTTTGGTTCCATGTCCTGAATGGGAGTAAGCGACTCCGGCTCGAATCCTTTTATTACTGGCTTGGATCGCCAGCCTGCGGTAGAGGAATTCTTCTTTCGAGCCTATATTCATTCGTACATTATTGGCTTTTACCACGAGTGGATGTTCTAATGATAGAGTCGCTTCTGCAATGATTTCGGGTTTTAATCCGTGATTTTCCTTTTCAAATTCAAAGACCGCAAGCCAAAAGATCTTACCGTCTTTCAGCTGAACTTGTGAGTTGCACAGCTTGATTTCTTCTCTTAAAAGCCGTTCTAGGACTAAATGTTTATCCGAGAAATCTCTCCCTAAGTAAGTTTTGACAGGAATCGCAAACAAATTAAAGCTAAACGCTTTCTTTTGAGTATCGTACTTTAGTTTACTGATGCATTTAACAGGAAGTGGAATGGGAATATCCTTTTTAAAGTTCCTCAGCGATTTTGATCCCTGCCAATAGTCGGCTTTGTTTTTAGAAAAGGTGGATTGGATCGTATTGTTCAGGCATCCCAGAATGTCTGTGGGAATTTCTCCTTTAAAACGATCAAAGACCATTCTTGCAGTAGTTCCTGTCTTTGAGCGGTTAAAGATGCCCATCTCATCCTTCTTTTCATCAGCTAACTTATATTGGATTTCTTCGGTGAGGTAAAAAAAATCCTTGATCATTTCCTGCACATAAAGATGGGAAACAATCAGATTAGCTGCACGGAAGCAGCGGTTCTGATAACGGTAAAGCTTTTCCCACATCTCGCTTTTATTATCAGATGGAACATCAATGACCAGCTGAATTTTTCGGGTCAGGGTTATAGTAGACTTTTCCATATTAAAGCGGTATTTTAGAACGGTTTTGATTTTGCAGGTGCTGATAGGCGTTCAGAAATTCCCGTTGGACTTCTTTTTCCGGCAGTTTGAGTTCTTTTGCAATCACTGCAAAAGAGGATTTCTGTTCAAACCGTTTTTTGATAATCTCGAGTTGCTGACTGCTGAGTTTTTCTGACTGCTCTTCTTCATTGAAAGTTTTTTCTTGTGGTGGCTCAAATGAAGCAACTTTAAGAATTTTACGAAGATCATTTATGGCTCTGCTCACCTCCGTGCTTATGCTTGTCACACTGCTTCCCATAGCTTCTGCGATAGGTTTGAACTGAAAACCATATTCTAGACAAAGTTCTATCAGGTGTTTTCTTTTAGGATTCAAAACGGGTAAGACCTTTATGATTTCATCGAATTTTTTTTGGTCGGATTCCTGGCTATATAAATATTCTTTATTCTTCAGAGGATCATAACCTGCAAGATAATCCTGATAATTCTCAAAACTGTCAAGAGAAGCCATTAAGCGCGTGAATTTATTTCTGGGAGCACTGAGATACGCTATACAATCCCTTTTCATCACAAAGCGTAAAAAGCCTGTAATATGATCAGGTGTTTCAATGCTGTCGCGGTGTAGCCACAATTTAAGGAACGTATCTTGAACAATAGTGTCCACTACAAAATCATCCTTAAGCACCTGAAATCCAACCCAGAAAAGAAGTCTCTTGTGGCGCAGATGGATGTGTTCGAGAGCGGTGGGATTGCCTTTTTTCAGCAGTTCATATAACTGATGATCAGTCAACATTCGGGGCAGAAAGTGTTTTTTCTTCATAAGCGGTATATTTTCAGCTTAATTATTGCTAAAAGGAACTGCTTAGATTTCAGGACGAATTATCTGTACCATTTATACACTATCTCACTGCATCATGTCCGCAAATAAATGGCGTGAAACTCAACATATCCGAACTGGGGCACTGGTATACCTTATATGCAGATAAGTGAGCTCACGCCTAGGTCGTGAGCTACCTTACTTATCCTCTCGCATATTAAAAAGTACCAGTTTTCAGTTCGAGATTCTAAGCAATAGCTTCTATATTTCTTTGAAGTATCGCAAAGTTACATTTCAATAACTTATTTTACAAATATAAAGACATTTTCTAAAATATGTACTATAGTACATAATATTTTTTGATGTTTTTTATTCACTTTGATTTATGAATGAATCATTAGACGAAATAGAAAGATATGTTATAAAACGTGTTAAAGAAATACGAGAATCAAAGAGCATTACCCAAGAGGAACTCTCTCTTTCTATTGGGAAGAATATTGGATTTATTTCACAGATAGAAGCTCCTTCTAAAAAAGCTAAGTATAATCTAATACATTTAAATTTAATTGCAATAGCTTTAGGATGCTCCATTAAGGATTTTCTTCCTGATGAACCGATCCGAGATAATAAATACGATATTAAAGCAATTAAAAGTAAAAAATCCTGACGATAGTTAGGATTTTCTTTTTTTAAAGATAAATCTTTGAAAATTCAGTGAAAATACTGAATTCTCATTTTGAAGTTATTTTTAAATTTGTGCATTTACGGATTTCATGCCAAGGCCGCCAAATCTTATCGTGTTAATTTATTTTTTGAATGAGATCAGATATTTCAAAGAATGAATTTTGGAGATAAAATGCCTGATAGTGTGAAAGAAGAAATTTTTAAAGCACTAGCTAACGATGAAAAGGTTTCTTTTGGTGATAAATTCTCTACCAAACATAGGGCAGAGAATATTTTTAAAGTACTACAGCAATTTCTTAAAAAGTAGTGACTGAAAGATAGTAATTAATGATTTAATTTAAATCAGAAAAAAACAAAATAAAGTGATATAGATTTTAAGAAGAATAAATTCATAAAAAATATAATTTACCTTATTACGTCTTTCTTTAATGGGAAGCAGTGAAAAAGAAGAAATAACAAAATATCTATTGGATGTTCTTACTCGAATTAGATTCTTTTTCAGAATGTAAAATATTATATAACAACTTTAAATAAAAAAACTATTCTATGAAAACTAACGAAAAAATTGATCTCGCCGGAAATCTCTTAAATTTTATTAGTGATAATAATACATACTCTGATTTAGAAGATGTAAGGAGTATAACAATTGATAGTATTGCTCAATCAGTACAAAGTTTTCTTATTTCTATAATCTTATCGAAAGAACTTGAAAACATAGATTATGTCCAAGCTAAGATATATGATAAATATACAAGTGCCGATCTTGAAACCTTAGGTCATAATTTCGATGGTTTTATAAAAGATGCCGTATTTACAAAGCTCTTTATTTCTACAGAAATTAATTTCAGAACAATTGCCCGGCATCTGGAGGCTAATCCTGACAGTATCAACAAGACTTCAATAAAAGCGACTTTTGAGAAATTACTTGATACAAACGTTACAAATTTGTTTTCTACCATTGATGCTTACGAGAAAGATATCATTATTTATTTTTTCTACTTAAGAAATACTATACATAATGTAGGCATACATACAAACCCAAATCATTCAATTGAAATAGAGGATAAGACGTCAGTTATTAATACTGCTAAAGTGAAATTGGAACTTATAGAAAACCAAACTAATAACATTAATTATAAAGATTCCTTATTGCTATTTGAACAAGTAATCAAAGTTTTAATAAAATTTAATTCTTTACTTCCTGTAGGACAACAGATAAAACATCCATTGGCGGACTTCGGATATAATTAATTTAATAAAATTAACGTTTATTAACATTTGTCATTCTTTTCGAATACACCTTTTGGTCAAAACGAGCCGAACAACGACATTAAAAGTAGTAAGCATTATTTAACAAATTAAGCATTATGAGTAACGCAAACAAAGACAGGCCAAGTAAAACTGGGAATCCCTCTGGAGCAAGCATAGGAAATAATCCTCCAAGAACTTCCAGTAGCGGGATTGATAAAGAAGATTTAGAAACAACAACGTAATTTATTTCATTACGGTCGAATCCTCTTCAAATAAATAATTTTGAGACAGTTAATTTCATGGTTTATGAAAAAGCATTGGAGTTTAAAACTTGGTTGCTTCAAACGATTAAAGACTTAAATGAAAGAGATACAATTGAAATATCTGGTTATAATATTTCCTTTAAAAATATCTCCACAAGAGAAATTAAATTGCGCTCTAGTGATATTAAAATTGATATTTTTAAGTATTAGACGCTTAATTTTAAGCAAATAAAGTATAGAAAATATTTAGCAAAAATAGGATGAATGCTATCATTAAGAGAAAATAAAATAGCTGAAAGAGAGAGGTAATGAAGTAATTATTGATCTTTATAAACATAACGATGAAAATTCTTTATAGTATATTTAAGTTTGAAATATTACTTTATAATTATGGAAAGATATATCCAGATGGATTTTGGTTATGCTTATAATTTAGCAGGTCACCTAAAGAAAAAAATATTGGAAAATAATCAAGATGATTATATTCTTGATTTTATTGATTTAGACTTGGAAAAAGCAGTTAAGCCAAATACAAATACAATACTACATACATATATAAAAAACGAGTTGTTTTTTGAAATTGAATATATTGGACAAAAGGGTGATCCTGATACCTTAGCTCCTGAGTGGGAAAGTCTGCTTAAAGCTTATAAATGTAAAATTAAAAAGAAGAAAAAGAAAAGTTCTGAATATATACACTATTTGGAGCATGAAATAAAAAAATATTTAATTCCCAAAATAGCTAATGAAACATTTCAATTATTATTTGGCGATAGAATGTTTTGTCTTTCATTTAATAAGTTAATTGCAGATTATATTAAAGATCTTAAAACAGAAGATTTTCCAGCTTATTTAAAAAGTGATGGAAAAGTAAAACGTTGCAGTTATTTCCCAACTTGGGTGCAAAAAGCAGTTTTTTTAAGAGATCGAGGATGTTGTGCTATTTGTTTGAATGATTTGAGCGGACTCCTAAAAACTGATTTTAATAAAGAATTAGATCATATTGTTCCTTTAAATTTAGGTGGAGTTAATGATATATCTAATCTGCAATTGCTTTGTAAAAAATGCAATAATAAAAAGTTAGGTAATAAGATTATTACTTCAAAATTTTATCCGGTATATTTTCCTGTTGAGATTTAGAGTTACTAATGTTTGGATTATAAATGATTCTATTAAAGATTCTCACCTATTAACTAACCTACCGTCAATTGCTGACTTTGGAATATTATAATATATCAGACTATAAATTCAAAGGAGAAATCGTGGCAGATCCTGATTTCTTTAATTGGAATACTTGGAAAAATTCTTTTATTTAATTTGTAAGCAATTTTCAATACTTGTTTTTTTTAACATCTATACATTTTGAAAATGGAAGTCAATTGCGTGTTTTATACGGAGATAATTTTACTTCAAAATTTATAATTTAGTCTAGTAAATAATTAAAGTTAAATCTAAATATTATGAACTTAAATCAAACTATACAATGTTCTGTATGTATTGGACCTATAACTTTAATGTCCAGGAACTAATTGCTGGTGTTAGTTTCGAATGTCGAGACTGTAAAGCAGTAATTAAAATTTCCCCATCAAGTATGAACCAAGTAAAACAATTCTATGAAAATTTTATCAATCTGAAAGATAAAAAGGCGAAAAAAGTTGATACATTCTCAAGCAGTGAATTTCTTGAAGTTGTTGATAAAATATAGTATCCGCAGTAAGCTCTGATGGATTCTTTATATTTATGAACGTTATATTTTAGCTCATCTTTTTTCTCGGTGATCCAATTTCATATCCTGTGGGTATTGTTACCTAAACAATAATAGATAAATTAGTAAATTAACGGTTCACCTTTTAACTATTTTATTAAATGAGAATGTCAAAAAGAAATAAACATAATATTCGTAAAACGGCTTCATCAAAGCAAACTAGTGGAGGAGGATTTGTTTTTGAAGATAAGGCTTCTGCTTGGTTTATATCACATTTTTTATCAAATAGGCCTATTTTTGATAGCGAGATCGGATATATTAATAAGATCAGTTATCAAGTGCGATCTGATGGATGGTTATTGGACGATTTCTTAATTAGTACTAATTATAAAGGTATTGGAAGAAAAATTGCAGTTTCGTGTAAAAGTAATGCTCAAATAAGTGGGGCAGGTCCAAACAAAGAGTTATTAGCTGATCTCTGGAATCAATATCTGAATATTGAAGAGAGAGTTTTTTGTGCTGATACCGACTACTTATGCATTATCAATGCGCGGCTATCTATAGAAAATTCATCCAATCTAAATAATTTATTGAGACTTGTAAAAGAATGTGATCCTCATGATTTACATGAAAGAATTAATTCTGATGACAGGTCGATTTCACAGAGTGTCAAAAGAATTTATCACGGATTTCATTGTCCTTTGGTAATTGGAACTAAACAAAATATTACTACAATTGATACGATAATGCTACTTAGCCGAATTTTGTTTATTGAATTTGACTTTGAAAATGATCATTCTAAAGACGAAAGTAATATTGTTGAAATCTGTAAGGGTTGTCTGGTTAGCTCTTCTCAAATTGAAGCAGAGAGTCTATTTAAAGCCCTATGTGCTTTAAGAAGCGAGCAGGGGCCATTATCAGGCTTTCTTGATTATGATAAAGTAATATTAAAACTAAAAGACTATTTTAACCTCAAAGGCTTTCCTGATCATTACGATGATTGGGGGAAAATTATCAGGCAAAGTAAATCCAAAATGGATTTAATTCCAGATAAAATTGGAAATAAAATTTCTTTTGCTACTGAAAAAGAGATTCAAGAAATAGACGAATTGTTTGCAGATATAAATAATATTTTCATTTTAGGAAAATCCGGCTATGGGAAATCAGTTTTAGCAAAAAAATATATTCTTGAAAAGTTAAAAGAAAATGACAAACTCATTTGGATTGATTCTGAAGTTGTCCAAAACAAAAGTATAGAAGACTTTTTTGGACTAAAGCATAATATTGTTGATATTGTAAATAATATACAATCGAAAGGATATCTGATTATTGATGGTGTAGACAGGTTTTTTAAAGATACAGAATTTGATTTAATAGTCCCTATTTTATCGTCAATTAAAACGTCAGGTAAATGGAAAATATTTTTTACTTGCCAAATGGAGGACTATGAGAGTGTACTGGATAAAATTCGAAGAAAAAATCTTGTCATAACCGGAGCAGATTTAAAATTAAATATTGACGTACAAAAATATATTCCAAAGCTTATTAAATCTTTTCCGGAAATATCAGATTTATTTAGACATCAGCATCTAATACCTATTTTAAGCAACTTAAAATATTTGGATTTACTAGCCCATAATGTTTCGGGAAATTCAAACCTTACCGGATTAGAATTTATTGGAGAGTCAACAATAATCGATTGGATATGGAAGTATGAAATAGAGCCTAACGGGACGAAAGGTTCTAGGTTTATTCAGGATTTCTCTGAAAAGCAGGCGCAAAGACTAACCTCGGGTGTTCCTATTTCAGATTTCGGAGTTGCCGAAGTAGAACCTGTAGATGACTTCAAAAAATCGAAAATTCTATATGAATCTCAAGATAGATTATATCTTATCCATGACTTGTTCGGAGATTGGGCAAGGTATAAACTAATCAGAGCCAATAAAGATCAGATAAAACCTTTTCTTCTATCGAAAGATATTATCTCACCGTTATGGTGTAAAGCTATACGTCTATATGGAATCTTTTTACTTGAAGGCAATAATAATTCTTCTAAATGGGTCAATCTTTTTACTTTAATGGATTCTGCTGAACCTAAAGAAAAGATAATTCAGGATCTTCTTTTAGAATCTGTTATTTTTTCTGCAAACCCATACAAATATTTAGATTCCCTCTGGGATTTCTTTAGTGAGAACGATGGTGCTCTGCTTCATAGGTTTCTGGATCGATTTCTTCTTAAAGCTACTGTTCCTAATAAGACTATTATGAATTATGTACAAGAAAATGGTAAATTTAGCATTGCAGAAGCATCTTCTTACTACAGAACGCCGAACCATCAGTACTGGTTTGATGTTCTTGAATTTATAATTTCTAAAAAAAATGATTTTATTACTCTCGCTAAAGAGAAAACTATAAAAATTGTAAAACTTTGGCTTGAGTACACTGCAAATAAAGTTCAATACAGAAAAGAGTGCTCTGAAATAGCTTTGGAAGTTGCCAATTGGATGTTTGAGTTTAAGCATAATGGAGGTTATGTTGGAAGACATGTAGATCAGGAAATTTACAAAGCATTTCTACTAGCCGTTGACGATTATCCTGATGAAGTAATAGAACTGGCGTTAAAACTTTGTAAGAGAATAAGGGTTGAGAGAGAAATAAAAAGTAAATCATCTTTGCAAGAGGAAAAAAATACTCGAAAATCCTTTTTCGAGTATGAAATTGTAAGGGATAAGCAGCACTGGCCTGACGGACCGTATGAAAGTGTTGATGATGCTTTTGAAAAAGTTTGCAAGTATGACTCTGCTTTTTTTCCGATGATAGTCAAGTATCCCCACGTAGCTTCCGAAATTTTGCTAGCTCTTTTTATTGACGAACCTAAAAACTTGCGTTTTGGATACGAATCGAATTATAATCTCGATATTAATACTTCCGGACGGTGGTTTCCTCCTTTTTACGACCGCGGTCCTTTTTTAGAATTTTTAAAATACAGGCCTGAGGCAGGTCTTTCGTTTATTATTAAGCTTATTAATTTTGCTACAGTTCAATGGTCTAATAAGTTTAATAAAGAGGAGGTAGAAATACCGAAGATCAAATTAGATATCGAAGGTGAGATTAAGGAATTTATTGGAGATCATAACGTATATTATTGGTTTCGAAATAACACAAGCGCTCCCGATACTATTGTCAGTGCTCTAATGGCTTTAGAGAAATTTTTGTATGACAGTAGTGACAATGATACTAATGTTGAAAAATATGCCGAATTAATTTTAAAAGAAGGCAACTCTATAGCCTTACTGAGTATTTTGATAACGACTGGAAAATATAATCCACCACTATTTTCAACAGTATTACAACCATTACTTGAAGTATATGATTTTTACCGTTGGGAAAATAGTTACGGTGGTGCCTTGAATTCATCAGGTATGCAAATGATGGGATCTTTTGATCACGATACATTTGAAAAAGCAAAAGAATGGAATAATATGGTTCATAGAAAATATTCTCTTCTAGATGTCTCAGTATTTTTATTTTTAAATAACCATATTGTTAGGAAAGAGTTTGAGAATATAAAATTACAGTGGAAAGCGTTATTACAAGAGTTCTATTCGAAGGGGTATTGGGAAGTTTTTCTTGAAAGGCTCATTTCTTTTTTTAATATAGATAACTATATTTTAGTTGAGAGTCCTCAAGGTGACTACTACAACTATATTGAACCTGAAGAGGAAGTTCAAAGATATAAAGAGATTAGAGAAGAGTCGGATAATTCAAATGCTGATCGTGTATTTCCTTTTGTATGCTTTCAGGAGCTGGAAAAATCTGATGAATACTCCACTGAAGAATGTATGGAGCTATGGCATAAAGTCCAACAGTATGCATTGATAGATGATGAAACTCCTTACAGCTTTTCATCCGGAAAACATCAGATGGTTTTAGGTGGATGTGCATTGCTTTTGAGGCATAAAAAAGTTTGGGAGGAGAATTATCCTCAAGTCATGCAGTGGATTATCGATTATACTCAAGAAACAATTAATAATTATAAATTTGACTATAATCACATTAGTCATAATTATGGTGGGTATTCCTGGTCAGATTTTGCTGCAATCATTATATCAATGCTGTGGTTGTCTGAAACTTCAGAGGCAAAAATTCGCCTTATGACCGCAACTTTACTTTTGAATAGTCCTTATGAGGCTATTTCAGCATTTATTAAGGAGTTTGAAAAGAATTTTAAATGGTCTGATCCGAAGTTCGTACAAGTACAAAATCTCTTAATATCTTGGAGCGCTGTTCTATACAAAGATGCAAAAATATCAAAGCAAAATTTTTTATCGCAGACAAAGTCAAAAAGCAACTTAAAAGCCGAAAAAAATAATTTGATAAATGATTTTAAAAATAATAAAATGAACACTACTTTAATTGAGTGGTCAAATTTAAGAATAATTGAACTAAAGTCTAAAAATCGCTATTGGGATAATGATTATGATGTTTCAAACGGACATAATCCTGGAATCGATACTCAAATGTTATGGCATATTTTTCTAAAATTGCCTGACATTAATGAATGTAAGGGGAGAGAAAGAGATCACTTGTTAAAGATTTGGAAACAGCTGTTTGATCAAGTTATTTATGAATTGGGAGAAGTGCCCGAAGATCTAAAACAATTTGACAATTATCCTTCTCAATTTCATCTGTGGGTTATTGAGAGTATTGCAATCATAATTTTGAAAACCAATGAAAAGGACGAGGTGCAAGCAGAATATTTTTCCGATGGCATCATGCAGTACGGTTTTCTTGCAGCAGATCTGGTAGAACACTTTTGCAGCTCTTTCTTTGTCCATCACTTGGCACATAGCGATTTGCATAGTAGCTTTTTAAAGCAATGGGAAGTAATGCTTGATTTTGCTACTAAGTCTCCCGCTTGGAAACTCAAACGTCATTATCGAAAAGATAATTTATGGGAAACTTTAATGGGAGTTTCTGCTCTGGTTTTGTCATATTGGAATGATGATAAATATTTCAGTTTCTTTAAAAAAATTGCGGCTCGGGATATAAAGATTATGCAAAAGAAAGCATTGAATCCTCATATTATTTTCAGATTAACTCAAATTTTAAAAACTAAGCCCGGATTAACTGTTTTAAATGAAGGTCTTGAGATTATTAATAAATATATAAATTTTTGCAATGAGGAAGAAAAGACAGAACTACCGGAAGGTTTGATTAGAGTTCCTTTTGAATATAAAAACGAACTTGCACAAATGGCGAGTCACTTATGGGAAAAGAATAAGCCCACGATTATTAATAACCCTGAAGCTCTTAACAATTTTAAAAAAATAGTTTTGTATTTAGTTGCTAAGCAAAATCCGATAGGATTAGAATTACAAAACAGAATTATTGAGTAAGATTTACTTTTTCATAAATTAGCTAAAACTAGTAGCTTTAAATATTATGAACATTAGTGTTAAGGCATATCCTGCAAAAGATGGAGATTGTCTGTTAGTATGCTTTGGTATCGATGATACGAACCAAACTTATCTCCTGATCGACAGTGGATATAATGATACTGTTACAAATCATCTAATTAAAGACTTGGAAAGAATTAATAGAGAAGGTCACGTATTAGAAAAGTTTATTATTACACATATCGACAAAGATCATATACAGGGAGCAGTTGAATTTCTCAAGTGTAATAATTCTTCTAAAATCATTGATATTAAACAAATTTGGCATAATACCTATCGACATCTCTTCAATGGGGAACCTGATCCTTCAGAGAAAAGTAATGATAAGATTCTTCAGCAAATTATCAGACGAGGATATCCAAAAGACAAGGTCAACAAAGAATCTAAAGTTATCAGTGCATCGCAAGGTACAACGGTTGGTGCTTTAATTTTAAAAGGAGGATATCATTGGAATACGGACTTTAATCAGCTTGCAGTATCTGTAAACAATGGAAAACGAATTAAAGTCAATGATGATGCATCAATCTATCTTCTATCACCGGATAATGATAAGTTGGACAAACTCAAAAAATTGTGGGCTGGCGAATTGAAAAAATTTGGTGTCAATTATATACAAGGAGGTTCATCATTTTATGATGATGCATTCGAGATGCTTTTATCTTGGGAAAAAGAACAGCCAAAGTTATTTCCGAAGCAGATTTCAAGAAAAAAACAGACAATTGAAGAACTGCTTGAGAAAAATTATCATGATGATAACACGGCTACCAATGGCAGTTCTATTGCCTTCGTACTCCAAATTAGAGAAAGAAAATTGTTGTTTTTAGCCGATGCTCATCCTGATATAGTTGTCAGGTCTTTGGAAGAGTTTCAGAGCGAAGGTATCATCATATTCGATTTAATTAAAGTTTCACATCATGGTAGTTTTAGAAATATTAGCAGTGAGTTGCTAAATAAAATAGACTCAGAATCATATTTAATATCTACGAACGGAGGACGACATAATCATCCTGATAAAGAAACACTTGCCCATATCGTTACACGAAAAACAAAATTTAAAAGACAATTATTTTTCAATTATAAAACTGAGAATTCGATTTTTTTCGAAAATGAAGATTGGATGCTTAAATATAATTATTCAATCCATTACCTTGAAAACACATTTTATACAATTACTTTATGATAGAAAGAATTTTACATCCTCAAGAAATAGAAGCAGCAACGGTTCAAATCAATTCTGAAAGTAGTTCAAGCTCTGCATTTTTTGTAAGAACAACTGGTGCAGAAAAAGTATTAATCACCTGTAATCACTCTCTCCCGGAAAACGAAAATATTAATGTTACAATTAATGAATCAGAAATTTCTGCGAGCATAATTGAAAGAATTCCGGAATGTGATGTCGCTTTAATAAAGCTTAATTCAGAAGTAACAAATATTAGTTTTATTCCAATAAAGAGTATTGATATACCTTATAATCAAAGCTGGCAGTCTTATGGGTTTCCAAAAATAAGAGTTAACACTGGAGGAAGTTATAACGGAATTGTTTCCAGAATTGATAATTCCAAACAAAATGCGTGGGATATTGATCTTCAATGTGACCAGTATAAAGATTTAGAAGATTTTGAAGGTCTATCAGGTTCTCCTCTGGTTATGGATGGCTACGTTACAGGAGTTATAGGTTACGACAATGTAGGAACGTTAGGTGCTACCAGTATTAAAAGAATTACCGAATGTTTAGAGAGAAATAATGTTTTATTTATTACTGTCAACGAAATATCAATACCTCAATCGTTAGAAAGTGATATTGCTAAAAGTAAACCTAACGTTAATGTAATTGATAGTATTAATGAAGTTATTCAAAATGGGCCAAAACAAAATTTTTATTTATTAACCGGAAGTCCTGGATCTGGAAAAACGACGATTGCAGCCCAATTGAATTTACAAGATGATAATTACATTATACTTGATCGATATTTTGTAAAGGTTCCTGAAAATGAAGAGTATCCTACACAGATAAGAGCAACGCCTGATTTTTTTATGAGATGGATTGAGGAAGTTTGCTATCGTTCCCTATATAATACTATTCCTCCAAAACCCTCAAACGATGATTCGCCAAGTAACAGAATATTTAATATTCATCAAGCTATAAAAAAACTATCTGATAATTTTCAGCAACAAGGAAAGACTGCATTCTTAATTATAGATGGCTTAGATGATGTAGGCTCAGATAAAATGGAAGAATATCTGTCTGTATTGCCTCAGCCGCTTCCTCTAAATTTTAAGATTATATTTTCTTGCGTATCAAGTAAGACTCTTCCAAATTCTTACCAAGCACTAATAAATACAAATAATGAAATAAAGATTACTCCACTGCCAATTGATGATACAGAAAAGTTCTTGTCGGAAGAATTAAAAGGCAAAAATTTATCAACAACTCAGATAAATGAACTTGCGGAAAAGTCAGAAGGTCATCCACTATACCTCAGATATTTGATTAATTATATTTTGCAGACAGATGACCTTACTGAGATTGATGATTGGATTAATAAAATTCCGGTAATTAGTGGTGAGATTGAAAATTACTACAGCAGGGTATGGCAGGATATCGATGACCAAACAGACGAAGTGTGGCTTGCAGCAACTTTGGCGAGGCTGAGGGTTTCTGTTGACAGACAATTGCTAAAGGAAATTGTACCTGATGCGACTAGACATCATTTTTTGAAGAGTTTCCAAAAAATTCAACATTTACTGCGGAATGAAGAGTCAATAAGTATTTACCATACTTCTTTTTCAGATTACGTCAATGAAAGAACTAAAGATATTGAAGTAAAAATACATGAAAATATAGGAAATTTTATAATTAAAAATCCTCATACTCACTTTGGAATTTCTGAAAGAGTATATCACTTAGGCAATGCAGGCGATGACAGTAAAATAGATGCGATTGAACAATGTAGCCAAGATTGGATTGATGAATGTGCTGTAAACAGCATCAATCCGGATGTAGTGTTATCTGATGTTAAAAAAATCGTTGGAATTGCTGCCGATTTTGGGCTAACACATAAAGTTATTTCCTTATTGCTATTGTCACAGAGGTTAAACTTCAGATACAATACATTATTCCGTGAGAATGCTATATTTCTTGTAAACGCTTTATTGGCTCTCGGTAAACCGGAAGAAGCTATTCGCTATGTTGTCAGAAATAAAACCTTAACTGTATCAGATGGTGACGGTCTTTATTTACTGCAAAAATTTTTTGAATACGACGCATATGACGAAGGAGAAATTTTGCTGAATACAATCAAGCGGACTTGTGATAATATTATTGCAAAAGAATTTGATACTGAATCATTTAATCGCTACTTAAGATTGAGATTTCCTGCCACTACTTTATCTTCCAACTTAGATACGGAGGAGGCATTTCATGAATTTGGACATATTCAGAAAGCTGCTATTAATTTAATCGAAGAATCAGGGAATTCAAAAGAATTGATCCACTCGTTTAAAGACGAAGTCGGCTCTTACAATACAGGATATTTTATTTGGAGATTTAATATGGAGCCTTATTCGAAAAAGTTGGAAGCGAACGGGTTTAATTTTAATGATAAAGTCAGTGGCTTTTTAGCACTTAGTATTTTTCATGCTTTGGAGTTTCAGGAAAAAAGCCCTGATAGAATAGAAATGGAGAATCTTCCACTATGGATAGAAGATTTGGAATATGTAACAGAAAAATATGGTTTTCACTCTGATTATCATTTTTATTTATTATATACTTTGGTAGGAAGATCTAATAAGTTAGAACTTATCGAAAGAATTCACACTGAATTATTTTCAAGTTCATATTTTTTAAATATAAGAGAAGAAAATGGAGTAGATCTAGCTCCTCGAAATATCCATCACTTTATGATTTACCAAGAAAGTCTTGGTTTTTTAGATAATGACAATAAATTTCCTAAGTTATCGGCGTATGGATTTTATCGTGACTGGGAAGAAAGCTTGAAATCAGTATTTGGATATTTATGCTTTCTATCAGGTAAAGTTAAACGCTCTTTGATAGAAAAGAAAAAAGATGAAATTAAATCACTGGAAGAAAAGCTGAATGAGCTAATATATAGCTTAATTCCGGACTTACGAAATAGAGTTTTTTGGCAGAGGAGCTACTCTTTGCCTGAAAAACTTTTTCCTACAATATTTAAAAAATTTACAAATCTATTAATCGACGCATTTCCTCATAAAATCGAAGAATTTGTTGAGAAAATATTGCAAAAAAAACATTATCAGTTAGGTTTATACACCGAAGGGTACATTGAAAGTTTATTTGTTATTTCTCGTGAGTTAGCAAGAGATGGGAATCATAATGTATCCTCATTTAAAGTAGCAAAAATACTTGAAAAACATATTTTAACGACGGTTGAAAATCGATGGGAACGAAATGAATATCTGTTAAGACTTATTGAATTATACGCTATTTTAGAAAATGAGGATAGGGCAAAATCTGTTTTTAAAGAAATGATAAATACATCAATGGGACCTACTTGGTATAAAGAAGATCAATTGGGCATCATTAATACTGCGGTATCCAATATTATTCCTCAGAATGGAGATCTGTCATATTTGAAAAATTTTGCCGCGCACCTTGATTATGCATCGGGGGAGATGACTTTTCAAAGATATATTAAGCAGCAACAGGAGCAATTTGTAGGTGATTTGACTAAAATTGGACTTTTAAAACAAGCTGTAGAATACCTTCAATATCTAATATTACCAGATTATGGTACTGTTATCAATAATGCCGAATCATTTAATGTAGATATGCCGGAAAAAGGGGAAGGTTATATATTGGGTGCAAACGCAATCGAGGAACAGAGTGCGGTATTAGCATTAATAAAAAATTCAAATCCTGAAAATTCCTTAGTTGTTTGGGCACTTAGTGAGTTATGTATTTTAGGAGCAGACTATCATTTGACGGATTATGCAAAAGAGCATGCGAAGATTATAAACAATTTTGAGAACTCTGACCCTTCCAAATTGGAAACTATTTTTAGAAGATGGTCTAAATTCATTGTGTCTGAGTTTAATGATGAATATCGTAGAGAATATCTATTAGAATTTTTTGACAATATAAATTCATCGAACCATGTGCTCGCTGAAAAATATTTGGAGGAAGTAGGGATGACGAACCTAGAGTTAAATGTAGGAGGTCTTGATCCAGATGTACACCGAAAGGAAAAAACTGACGATCCTCTGAACGCTTTAGTTGTTGCTAAAAAAAATGCACAACAAAAACTTGATACAGAAAATAAAAGTGAGGCTAGAAAATTAATCACTAATGCATTAGAGGAAATTCAAAACAAAAAATATGGTGTTTGGGCATATAATTATTCTCATAAAATAACCGATCTAAGAAATCTTTACACACAGAGTTATAACAGTTCTTCTGAACTGATTAAAAGTTTGAAAAACCTTATTCTTAACGAACCTTACTATGACGAATGGATTATTGTTGACCATATAATAAAATTTCTTCAAAACAGTAATGATGAAAATGAGAAAACCTTAGTACTTCAGGCAGTTGATGAACACCTTAGTTTGATGATAAAAACTCCGCAACAGTACTATGATAAATATAATTGGATAACTAAATTATCTCAAGACGACTCCGATCTACGGGAGGGAAAAATATTATTAGGCTTATTAATTTGGTTTTTAAATCATCCATCATTAACTGTGAAAAATCGAGTGATTGAGATTTTAACTTGGCTGGGAACTGTTATTCCTAAAAATGTGGTTGAAGGGTTGATTGAAGAAATACTATCTAACGGGTATAAAGTTTCGAGAGAACTTTCAGCTTCTATAATTCATCAACTGTCAAATTTAAATCCAATCGGATTTTCTCAAGAATTTAAATTATTGATAGAGAGTAACTTAAATAAACTCTTGCAACAGGAGCATTTTATGATAAAAAATTCACTGTTGGATGCTATGATTGAACAACAAAATTTGGGCATTTCGGACTTTGATAATATGATTAAGTTGTTTGAGGACTCTTTTGTCAAGGGTCCTGCCAACAGTGGAGAAATATTTTTTGATGAAACTTATTTGCACCCTATAGATGAATTTTTATACGCTCTTAATGATTTAGGAATATTGAATAAAGAGTTTGCTAAGAAACTTATTTCAAATATTGAAAATCTTTTACCTTTATCTATAGAAGATTGCCAAAAAGCCAGTGAATATATTGATAGAAGCTTTAATGACCATAATAATATTCCATTAGTATCTGACCTTGAAACTTTATTAAAGTATGCCCTGAATACCGCGTTAGGCTCTTGTACAAGTTTGGAATCAAGAAAAGAGGTTGCAAATATCTTAAGATTCTATCAACCTACATTTCCAGAGAATCGATTAAGTGCAGATTTCAGAAATTATAATGAGTCTTTTGAAAATGAGATAAAGCATTTATTTGAAACAGGTAAACTTAATTTTGGAAAATTAAAAATCAATGGGGAAATCCCTTTAAGTTACTTTAGTGTAATCAACGATGAAATAAAAAGAAATAAGCAAGAAATAATTGATATCGTAGGGTATCTGGTGCCTTTGTCAGATACTAATAGAAGAAGCTCATCATATCCTTGGCCCTCTTTTTTTGAGAACGAATATCCGATAGATATGCCGGAAAGTGAAAATGGACAAATAGTCCCATTGTTCATTAAATGCGATAATGTAGTCGATGTTACGGGAAGTGACTTAGTTCCGGCAGTTTTAAATAAAAAGGTGATGGATATCTTACCAGACCTGCAGAATGATATAAATTCGAAATTTTGGAGAGTTGGAAGAAATTGGGGAAATAATAACAGAGGAACTTCTTCTAATATCGGGTATTTCTCAACTATACCACTCAATAAAATTGATAGTATAAAATCAGAATATAAACTTGTACTGAGAATATTTTATGGATATAATTCCTATATCGTCGATATATTCGATCAAAAAATATCAAATTTATGATTACACCAGATAATAGAAAACAATTTGAGAGACATATTCACATTTTAGCTGAATCCATTGAAAAGGGAACATTTAAATCAATTCCAGATCATAGAATAATAATGAGTTTGCTGAAGACTAAAAAACTTCCTAATAAGAGAGTAAATTTTATAACTGTAGATGAGCGGTCAAGATTATTGGCAAACTCCTTAGCTAATTTTGACAGACCTGAATTTAAAAATAATAAAGATGCCGGATAATAGAAGAGAATTGGAAAGAAACTTAAGCTTGCTTTTAGAAAAGAACATGAATGTAACTAATTTTAAGATGTTAAATGCAGCTGAAAAAGCAAGGTATTCTCCTAACGGAAGAATGAACCTTCGAACAATTACACAAACTATAGCATTGACAGCAAACACAGCAGCAAAAATATTAGAAGATAAGAAGCATAGTAGAGAAGAGTTATAATGTAATGTCAATTATGATCTTCCATCACTATTAATTATCCACTTTGACGGTTAATTTCTTGCATTTTCCTTTACAGGTTTAAATTGGGTTTTACAATTTTTTTAAAACTGCAGGCAACTGTAAATAAGAGATTTAAGTTTTTGTTATATTTGTTAGAACAGTAATATTTTAATTTTACTGTTTTCATATATTATTAATAACCATTATAGTTTATGCCCTTCAACCTTATAGATACAGATTGTTCCCCGTTAGTCATCGATTACGAATATGAGATAGATAATAAAGATTTATTGGCGGAATACGTAGGGGAACTGCTACTAGGACACCACCTCCATATTAACCGCATTATAAATTCATTGAGTACTGTTTTACCTGTGCATCCGAATGACTCTATTGATAAGGTGATTAACAAAATTACATCAGCCACTATTGAAAAACGAGATGGATGGATTTTTCAGATGATATCCTGGATCGTTTTAGCAAAGAGGTATACTGGTGAAAAATTTTTTTCTAATTATCCACATTTTGCACCAGCCCAACATGGAATTGATGGTTTAGCTCTGATTCTAAATGAAAATGATGGTTTGAGAAATATAATTATAACCGAAGATAAGTGTACTACTGGACCAAGAGGTAAAATTACTCAGCAGGTTTTTCCTGAATTTAGAGAGTTTGAAAATGGGGAGAAAAATAATGCTTTGGTATCAATAATTTCTATTTTAATTGGTCAACTTGATGCAGGAAATATATTACAAAATGTTCAGAACGATATTTTTGATAATAAGTATCGAATTTATCGTATAGGGATAACCAGAGAAGGGAGGCATAATGATAATGAAGGTAGAAAAGCTTTATTCAATAATTACGATGATTGTGTTTCTGGGAATACTTCTGAACGTAGAAGTGGAGCAACTATTTATCTTGATGATATGAGAAATTGGATGCAGGACTTTTCAGATAAAGTTATTAATTATTTACAGTCTAAAAAGTCTTGATATGTATAATAGTACTACTGAAAGAAAGATAAAAGATATACCTGATATTGCAGATATTGACATTAATAGGCTGCCGCAGGAATTAACAAAGATATATGCTCAGATTGTCAGCTTGAAACGTCAAGTAGCAGATGGAACGCTTAATTTTCAAAGTGAAATTTTGATTTCTGGACTAAAACTATTGAGAAAGTTAGCAAATAATCTTGAAACTATTTTGTTAACGATTCCTGATCATGAGCAAAAAGAATCTATAGCTTTTGTTGCTGCTACGGCAAATAATCTTATCCATAAGATGGGGTTAGACAATGAAGAGCATGAAAACTTGTTAGAGACCGATTCTATATCTGCTTATATAGCATCGATAATTCTTTTTTTAATTGGCAATAGCCAGGCAGACGCTGCAGAAACAGCTTTGTCATTAAGAAGAAGTGACGCGGAAGGCCCAACGCACAGGAAATTGATTTCATGTATCATCTGTTTAGCTACCGGGAAAGTAGCCGAAATAGCTGAAAATACTCTCATTGAAGAAGAGATATTTAATGCTGATGATTTGGAAGAAACTGCTCTAAACTATTTATGGAGAGAAATAGGGCTTGGTATGGTACAAATCGGCCAACGATTAGCACTTCAATCTACAGGAGAACGGCAAAATCATTTTGACAAGGTAATAGAGCTTTCAATATCAGACATTGGCCGTTTTGAGCAAAGAAGTACTTTTTCAGGACCTTATCGTCTTGCAAAATTATTAAAGCTATTAGAAGAAGATATATTAACGAGAGCGGTCATTAACATTCCGCCTCCATTTGGTGTCAATCCAGTACTTTGGACTAATTTTTTGGAAAACCTGGCAAAAGAGCGTCCATATTTGTGGGAGAATCATAAAGATGTAATAAGTACTGATTTTCTAGATCCTGGCCAATCTGCTGTATTAACATTACCTACCGGAGCTGGAAAGTCAACTCTATCGGAATTAAAAATAGCATCGTGTTTATATTCTGGAAGAAAGGTAATCTATTTAGTTCCTACCCATGCTTTAGAAGATCAGGTAAATAAGAATTTAAGACCATTATTTAGTGAATTTGAATCAGTTAATATTGAATTTGGAAGTGAGTTTACTGATTTTGAGGAGGTAGTCGGCTTTCCAATTGTCGTTATGACACCTGAAAGATGTCTAACTTTTCTCAACATCAATCCTGATTTTTTTAGTAGAGTAGGATTGGTGGTTTTTGATGAATTTCATTTAATACATGGCACAAATATAAATAAGGATAGAAGATCTGTTGATGCAATGTACTGTCTTTTGTCTATATTCAATCTAGCTCCTCAAGCTGATTATTTATTAATATCAGCTATGGTTGAAAATGGTAGTGAAATTGCTTCATGGATTTCGGAAGTTACGTTAAGAAAATGCCATGTTTTTAGTTCTACATGGAAACCTACTCGTCAACTTCATGGATGCCTGATATTTGAGGAACGAAAAATAAAGGAGCTGAATGGCATTATTAATGAACATAGAAAAACTGCTACAACCAAAGCTCCTCCTGCTAAACTAAAAAATAGGATGATTATTGATCCTTTTTGTTTTTTTAGTCTAAAAAATATTTGGGAAACAGAAGATGATAATGATTATCTAAAATCTCAAATTCTTTCTCATAGTACATTGTTGGGTATTGGTGGTAGATGGCAACTCACAAGTAATAGAAATTTCATTGCAGCCGACCTAGCAGTACATTTTTCTAGTTTAGGGCTCAAAACACTTGTATTCGTAGATGATCCGAGAATAACCAACTCCACATCACGTAAAATTGCTGAAGCTCTAACTGACAGGCATAATTCATATCATGATTATATTAAAATCAATCAAAAGTTGGTGGATGGTATTACCCTTGAGCTAGGTGATTTTAGACATTCGTATTTTTACGATTGTAAAAATGTTGGAGTGCATCATGGTTTGCTGTTACCTACCGAGAGATCTTTAATCGAAGGATATTTTAAATCCACTGAAGGTTCTGTAGTTCTTGTAGCAACAGCTACTCTTGCCCAGGGAATTAATTTACCTGCAGAAATAGTTATAATTGCTGGCGATGACCGATACGATGAAGATGGTGAAAATAGACAGCAGGTCGATCCTCACGAATTGTTAAATGCAGCAGGGAGAGCGGGAAGAGCAGGACTTTCCTCACAAGGCGCTGTTATTTTGATTCCAGGTAAGATTGTTACAATTCAGGATTCCACTATTTCTGAAAGATGGTGGCAGTTAAAGGATGATGTGTTTTCAAAAGGAGATCAATGCCTTACGATAAAAGATCCTTTGGAATACTTTTTAGATACAATCCAAGAGAATAAAGATGATTTAAGTGTTGATCAAAAGAATATATTGTATAGGTTTGTACCAGAAAATGTATCCCATACTGCCAGTAAAGATTTGTTAGAAAAATCATTGTATGCTTATAAGGCGACTATACAAGGAAATAAAGCGCAGTTTGATGAACAGGTTAGAAAATTACTAGATAGGCGAAATGAACTGGATAGTTTAACAGATGAGTATTTATGGCAAAAAGAGATAGCAATTAAGACGGGAGTTGAGCCATTGATTATTCACGAGTTGGGAAATGCCATTGATCGGGGAGGTCTCGAAAATCTATTATCTAGATCAGTAATAGAATTAATAGAGTGGTTTTTTACATGGATAAAGGATAATCCATCTTTCTTGTTAAAGATATTTAGCAAACATACTACATTAGAACAAATTAAGAAAGTTCTTGGATTAAAACCGGAAGCAGAAATCTCTGATATAACAAATCGGATTGATTTAATGAAAGATATTCTTCAGCATTACGTACTAGGAATTCCTTTAAATGAGTTGGATGCCAAAATTCCAAATGTGAATAGACCTGATAGAAGCGCTTATTTAGGTAAGGCCCGCAAGTTTGTTAATCGACTGGTTCCTGAACTAAGTTTTGGATTGGGATTATTATCAATGGTATTACTGGAAAAAGCAAAACAAAATAGCATTGAAAATGCAAACATTTCGTGGGATGTAAGAATCTTAGCGAGTTGCGTTAGGGAAGGATTTGACTCTGCTTCTAAATTATTTTATAAGAAAGACAATAATTTGTTAATGAGAGTAGAAACACATTTAGCTTTTAGTCAATCATTAAGATTGTAGCTTTATGATATTAGCCATGTTAAAACTAGATGACATTTTTGCATTTTGAGAGAATTCTACTGTGAACAGCAATAAAAAAAATAACTAATACCAGAATAAGAAACACATAAACGTAATGAATCAATTTCAAATTACCTCTCAACCAAGACATCTTCGATATATGTTTTTTGTCGATATCGATTATCCCTATGAAAAACTTATTAAGCTAATACATCATAACCAAAAGCAGTGGGGCGGAAGATATAACCCTATCATACCTGTTAAAGAAGGGGCCATAGTTCAAAACTATTTGGATATGATAAAGCACTACGATCCAGATTATATTTTTTATTCGAATAGTGTAGATCCCGATGTCGTACGGAAGCTTGGATATTTTAATCCAACAGGATACTTTAATTTGGAAAAAGAGCCAAGAGAATTAGATACTTTAGGAGTGGATGCATTATATCTGGTGTCTCAGTTCGAGCATGGCTACAGTATTCTTTTATCGGAGGGAATTGACAAAACCGAAAGTCCTCTTCTAGACTTTTTTCATACAAACTTTGGTTTACATTCTAATGCTTCAATAGGAGAAGAAAAAATAACAAAAAGACTTAACCAAATAAGGATTACTAAAGATAATTTTGATGAGCTTAATCAGATTATTTATTTGCACAAACCAATTATCCAATCATTTTTATCGAGACGACATCTAAACACAAAAATACTCCGGAGCTTTGGACATACATCATATGAGTCTTCTGAGATTGTAATAACCAAAGATAAATCGAGTACTATAGATCTACTATATTATTGGAACCGACAGCTTTTTCAATGTTATAATGTATTTTACTTTACAATTGAAGAGTTACAGTTAGTGACTCAAGACCAATATTTTGGTGGCGTTTTAAGTAATTTGACGAGTAGTAACACCATTGAGGTTATTTCTTTTACACTAAAAAAGGAAGAAGTAGAAGATTTAATGCAAAAACATTTAAGACCACTTGTCCCACATAAAACCATCAGGTATAAGGAAGTGCAAAATTTTCCATTTACAGTGTCGGATAGTAAGGGATTACATGAATATCAATACGAAGAGCGGCAAAGTATTCAAACTTTGGTGTCTGAAGAAAATCTCCTTTTTATTCCACCGTTGAGTTTTGCAGATAAAATTGGTTTCTACCCGCAAAAATGGGCAATTGACATTGAAATTTATCAAATCAATAAGCCTAATCGAAATTTACTTAGATTTCCATTAACTACCAATACCCAATACATTGTTAAAGCAATGGATGGCAGAATTAGTAAAAACAGGAATATATCTTATTATGTTCAAAATTCTGCTGCTGATTCGGGATCTGTTAAAATAGATATCCCAGAGTTTTCGGTACTTTTACAACAGCTAATACTAAGTCCTGTCTTTCAAGGCACTACCTCCAATACTAAGTATGTAGCTATAGGGCCACATGATAGCAGTAATAGATTGCTTTCTTTTATCCGGACATTTAAAGATGATTTTCATGTGATCGACGATTTTTTTAAAGATAAATTTTGGGTAGATGTTTTTGTAGAACTATGTACTAGTGAAAAGCCAGCAGGAGATGCCATTTCTTTTCTAGATATTTTTAGGAAATGTACTAAGGTATATGAAGATCATGTTGGATTACTTGGAACTAGAGAACAGACTTTTGCTAATTCGGAAAATTTGAGTTTAGGTTTAAAGCAATTGTTAAAAACACTTTGTGAACTTTCTATTTTCCTTCAGGGATTTAAATTGAAATGTACTAAATGTTCTTCAATTTTTTGGTATCATTTGAGGGATACGAGCAATACGGTAAATTGTAAAGGATGTTTAAAAGATTTTAATATACCTATTGAAGCTGAATTTTCTTATAAATTAAATGACCTAATAAAAAATAATATCTTTCAATCTAAGACACAAAGAGACGGAAATCTAACTGTTATCAGAACACTTGTTAATTTTGCAATCAGAAAAAGCAACAGGTCTTTTTCATATAGCCCTCAGTTGAACCTTTATGCCGATGTTCACTCGAGAAAGCCAGCAAATGAAATAGATGTTGTTGCTTTAGTAGATGGTAAATTTATCATTGGCGAGGCGAAACACAGCAGTAAAGAATTTAGTGCTAATAGTAATAAATCGTTAGATTCACTTATTGAAATAGCGAAAGATATACGGCCTGATAAGATTGTACTTTCATGCTATAAAAATGAATATGGAAAACTCGAGAAAGCTAGAAAGTACTTACAACATAGTTTTAGCAAAGAGGACTACATTCCAGATATTGAAGAATTATTGCTACATGAACCTGATTATTTTGATCTGCGTGGATCAAAATATTTTTATTATTAAAAATTATTATAAAGATATTAATGATAATATTTGAATAATTTATCATTAATAAACTGCGGTAATATTTTATCTGAAAAAACTTTATTAGATTTTAAGAAATTAGTTTAATTTGTATCATATTTGTACCATTGAAATTTAAATAATTGATTTTCAATATATTTTATTTTTGAAGAAGTAAAATAAGTAGATTGTAAGGAGACCCTTACATTTGATATACAACCGCAGCAAACTTGTTTGCTGCGGTTTTTTATTGTGGTAAATCTTTTTACATTAAAATGATTAATTGGTTGTTAATAAGCATAGACATTGAATTTTGACTATAAATTCACCTTATCTACTACGTACTCAATGAACCAGTTAGGAAACAGTTCCTGATCAACATTAATGGTAAGCTCCCCGGTATCTATTTCAGCAATCATCAGCATTTCATCCGAGTTGTCAAACAAGTATGCACGATCAACGAGTTTTAGCGCAGGATAAAGATTTTGCAGCGTGTTCAAATATCTGGTTTTTATTTTTTCAGGATCTACTCTATGACCTCCCTTTCTTACCCTGTCATTAACCCTGGATACATTTAGATTGGCTTCATCCAGACAGATAAAGTACAGGTAAATTTTATAGCCATGCTTCCTGGCTTCAATAATTTCATCGAGCTTTGAAGGATGACTCATCACAGTTTCAAATGCGAAGGAAATACCTTTTTCAAGAAGATTTTCCCTTATAAAGGATGTAATTAATGAGGCTTCGTAGCTATGCGTATCCCGGGATCGATCTACAATAATATTTTCTCTTATTTCAATATCTATTGTATGCCCCGATGCATGGGATTTTTCCAGAAGCGTTTTTGCATTTGGGGTTTGATAGAATTTAAGAAGATCATCCTGAGTGAGTTCGAGACCATACGGCAATAAATCAAGAAATCCTTTTTCAAGGATTTCTTTTTCTACAACATCGGAATTGATGAAAATTCCGGGTTTATATTTTTCTTGCTGAAAGACTTCAAATAGAGTAGACTTACCGGAGCCATTTGGTCCTGCAAAAATTCTCAGTCTTTTTACTTTAGACATATTTTACTCCCTTTAGTAAGTCCGGTTTTATCAGATATTATTTTTTTTAATGTAGCTGTTTTAATCATTTTTCCTTTCTGAAATTGGTAAACAGCCCCATCTTTAATAATTTCAAATGGAATGTCTAAAGCAATGGAAGATCTTTTAGCATTTCTTGATGCAGTAAGAGCAAAGCTCGCAAGTTCTCGTCTGGCATTATTTCGGCGAGCTGTTCTTATCCTGCTTCTTAAATTACTTCTACTTTTGCTCATTTCTATACAATTTACTGAGCTAAAATACAAAAATTATTCCTCCTTTTATTGTTTTAACGAATTAAAAAAGAGATCACTAAAATATCATTCTTCGATGAATATCATAAGCATATGTAAATGGAAGCTACTGAAATAAATACTTGAATTTTATCAATAAAATAAATTGGTTTGCATTTAATCTGTATATTTGTTTTTATTTAGAATAAATAAATATTTAATTAAAAAAGATAACCTTTTACACTTACAGATCGGTTGCCGGATCATTTCAGTAGCTTCCAGCATTACGTTTTGTAGGCTTTTAAAACTTAAAAAAACTATGGAACACCAAAGTAAAAGAATTGCAGCACTTGACCTGATAAAAGGAATGAGTGTGGTGGGAATGATCATTATCCACACTCTGCTTATCTATGCGAATGTAAAATCACAATCCGAATCAGTTATTGGGAGTTTTATTGTCTTTCTGGGGAGAGGAACTTCTATTTTCCTGATTTGTATGGGCATTACGTTTATGACTTCCAGTCATCAGAGTCTTAAAAGTTCTATAAAACGCGGCGGGTTACTTCTGCTGGCTGCTTTTTTTATGAATTTTATGAAGTTCATTGTTCCTGCAGTGTTGGGCTTTGCTCCCGATAATTTTATTCAGAAATATGGATGGCATGGGCCGATAGAGCAGCAGTATATGTATCTGGTGATGCTGGGAGATATCTTACAACTGGCAGGGATCTCATTGCTTTTTGTAGGTTTTATCAGGGAGTATGTGAAGAACAAATATGGTATTCTGGCTATCGGATTACTGATAGCACTCGTATCGCGTGAATTGAGTGGGACTATTATTGATTACCCTGTGGTCAATTATATTTCAGACCTTTTCTTCAGTAACGATTATCCGGCCTATATCTATTTCCCTGTTTTCCCGTGGATGGCTTTTATTATCATCGGGATGTTTTTCGGAAAATGGTTTCTGGAGCTTAATTATAACAGCCAAGAACTATTTAGAAAGATGCTGTACTTCGGGCTTGTGTTCATCGCAGTAGGCGCTCCTCTGGTTTTCCTGTTTGATGCCTATAATTATAATGGATTTTACCATATGGGACCGGGAGGAGTTATTTATTTTGCCGGCTGGACACTGATCTTTTTATGGGCTATTTCCAGATTGACTTCCAATATGAAGGAAAATAAATTCACCGGAATTTTAAAATACTGCAGTAAAAACCTGACCTCAATGTATATGATCCAATGGATTTTAATCTCCTGGGGTAAAGGTATTTTTGGTTACAGACAGCACGGAATAGGATTCGTGTTGATGCTTATTGTACTTTACATTATCCTCACATTCTCTGTGCAGAAATTACTGGATCTCTTAAAAAAGAAAAAGCCGGGAATTGTTCTTGAACAACCTGTTTCAGTGGATGATACTGTCCTGAAGTGATAGGTTGCCTGTTACAGGGACAAAAAACAGAAATTTTTTTTCAATTCGATTAAATTATTTTCATTCACCTTTTTTGTCATATAAGTTTGGCTTGTTTTATGTTATATCTATCAAAATAACTTAAAAAAAAGACAATGAAAAAGAATGTATTAGCCGTATTAGCGTTCGGTTTATTTGCAACAACTGTTAATGCTCAGGAAACGGTAAAGCAGGAAGCAAAAAATGTTGGTACTGCCATTGAAAAAGGAGCAAAAGCAACAGAAAAAGGAGTTAAAAACGGTGCTGAATGGGTGGGAGACAAAGCTAAAAAAGGAGCAAAAGCTACAAAAAAAGGCGTTAAAAAAGGCACAAAATGGGTAGGTAAAACAGCAACAAAAGGCGCGAAAAGTGTTAAAAAGACCGCTGAAAAAGGGGCAGATGCAGTTGCAGATGGGTATAAAGATGTAAAATCAGACTTAAAAAAATAATTTTTCCTGAAAACACAGAAAAACGGCTTCAATAATAGAGGTCGTTTTTTTATACAAAGTATTGATCATAAAAACCTGGAATTGTTTATGAATAATAAGGAGTGCTAAGTGCAAATTAAATTTCTAAATTCGTAGAGTAAACCAAAAACAAAAAATTTAATGAGATCTTTTAAAATTATCCTGGTGCTTTCCTTATTTCTGTTTCAGCTGAATGCTGCACAGGAAAAGGCAGACGCAGCACTGAA
The DNA here is from genome assembly GCF_900169075.1 of Chryseobacterium phocaeense. Taxonomy (NCBI): domain Bacteria; kingdom Pseudomonadati; phylum Bacteroidota; class Flavobacteriia; order Flavobacteriales; family Weeksellaceae; genus Chryseobacterium; species Chryseobacterium phocaeense. Next base: position 2,800,790 of record NZ_LT827015.1, on the reverse strand, counting down.
AAAATCCCTTACAGAAGCTAAAGCCCAAAAGAAAAATGTCCTGCTGATATTCCATGCTTCCTGGTGCGGATGGTGTAAACTGATGGAGAAAAATATGAACCTTCCTGAAACGAAACCTATTTTTGATCAGAAATTTGTAACTACTTATATAGATGTTCAGGAAGTAGGAGAAAAGAAAAAGCTTGAAAACCCCGGAGGACAGGAGCTGATGAACAAGTACAATGGAGAAGATGCAGGACTTCCTTTCTGGCTGATCTTAAATCCCCAGGGAGAAGTTCTGGCCGACTCTTTTGACAGTAAAGGAGAAAATCTGGGATCTCCGGCAACACCTGAAGAAGTTTCCGCATTTATAGCCAAACTTGAAAAAAGCTCGAAAATGGACAAACAGGAACTCGATGTGATCCAGAAAGTATTTTTAAAAAGAGATGAATAATCTGAGTTTGGGATGAAACATTCTTGTAAATAATGGCTGGGAGCCGGAAGAGGGAAGCTGGAAGTTATTGAGGCCCAAAAAAGAATGTTAATACATTTCATTAAGCTTTTACGTTGTTAAGTTTTATGAAACAGGTGAAAATTATTGACTAGAAGTAACTTCTATCTTCCCTCTTCTGCTTCCAGCCGCATAATTAATCTTCTTAACCCATACCCGGATTAAATAATAAACTCCCCGGATCAGTTCCGGGGAGCTTTGTTCAGATTAAAATCCCAAAAAATATTTTATAATCTGATACATCTGTAAAGTATTAATTAATTACAATATAATTGTATTTGTCACTCGGGGCTAAGGTGTATTCCACATCTTCCTGGTAGATGGGAACCACTTCACACCCGAATCTTCCCCTTGGCACACAGGGTCCGTTCTCACGGGACAGGACCTGATTGGGAAGGCTCATATTGATATTCATTCCGGCATTCTGAAGAACAATAGGTTCATTCGTAGTGGTGAAGGTCCAGGGTCCATACATGCCGCTGTTTTTTCTTCCTACTTTTGATACTTTATTGATCACAAAGCGGATGCTCGGGTGGGCAATGGTATTCGTCTGGCTCTTGCTGGAATAGAAATGCAGCTTTAAATCCACATTTCTGTTACGACCGCTGGTCACATTTTCTTTCACAAGCTTCACATAGACCGGTGGATTTTTAATATCAAACTTAAAGGTGGTTTTCACCGGTGAATTATCCTTCAGGTAAGAATAAGAGCAGAAAATAGGAACTCCCGGCTGGCTCTTGGAAAAGGTTCCTTTCGAAATATGATTCACAAAAGCTGCATATCCTTTGAAAGACTGGGCTGCCGTTACACCGCTTCCGCCGATCAGATAAAGGTTGAAATCCGCTCCGTTCAGGAAATTTTTTTCGTCCTGTGTCAGGTAGCTTTCCCCTTTTACAAACAGTTTGCTGAAAGATTCATTAATCGTTGTTCTTGCTGTCTCTGCCAGTTCATTCGTTTCAATCGTCAGTACGCCCATTCTTCCGTACGATATAGAGTTCACATACACAGGTTCTACACCTCCGGTGTCCAGATTCGTGTCATTAACCAGTGATCCTGCAGGAATATCCATATCCAGGGTGAAAGAAGTCTGGTAAAATTTCACATAAAATCCCGTTCTTTTGGCAATCATTCCTTCCTCAATATTCGTGGAAGAAGAATTTTTTCCAAACAGGGACCTGGTATTCACATTAGACCCGAAGGCCACTTTAAGTTCATCATAAGAAGTGAATTGCTCCACACTGTAGCTCAGCGTTCCGTTTTGGGTAAAATCCGCCGACTGGATATAATCCTGTACCAGCTGTCTGGTTTTGGATAAAGAAGGCTGGTCAATGGTAAAAGCCGTTTTTTTATTCAGGGCCGGAATAGACATAGAAACCGTAACAGGCTTTACCGAAGCAGTAATCGGCTTGAAATTCATATCCTGTATAGAATTTCCCTTGAGAAGAGATCCCGGGAAAATATACATCTGCAGGTGAGGAAGAACAATAGATTCCGAAGATTCAAATTCTTTCGTCTCCGTAAATTCTTCAGCATTGCCGCCTTTCGCCAGCATACTTCTGTTTTTGCCGGATAATACCGAAGGATATGTTCCGAATGAAGTGATATTCACCACCTGAGAAGCACGGGTCATTTCCTGGGTTTCAGGTCTGTCCAGGTCGTTTGCACAACTTGATAAAGCAGCCATAGAGATGGCTGCCATTATATAAATCAGTTTCTTCATTATTTTTCTACAGTAAACGTTGTATAGTATACAGAGTTGTCTCCTGCATGAGCGGCTGTAAAGTTGATCGGAACTCCCGGAGAATTAGCAGTAAACTGACCTCCGTTAACAATAAAGTTGATGAAACCGGTATATCCCTGTACTACCTGTACAGCATCAGAACCAATCCCTCCCAGGATGTATACTTTCAGGTCAGATTCTTCAAGGATTTTCTTACTCTGAACATCAATGCTGATGGATCCGTTCACCATTTTAGCATTCAAAGCCGCTTTTAAAGCGAAAGCCGTTTCGTTGTAAGAATAATCAGATTCCAGAGAAATAATTCCCAGTCTTCCGTAGGTAATAGAGTTGATGTAAACCGGGTTTTTAGAAGCAGCCAGATTCAGGTCAGATTCATTTTTGAAAATATTTCCGTTATCCGGAATATCCATGTCGATGGTAAAATTCTTCTGGGTAAACTTAGCAAAGATCCCTGTATTCTTTTTCACCTTATTGTTGCTTCCGCTGATATCAATACTGAAAATACTTCCGATATTCACATTCGCTCCGAATGCAATCTTAAGTTCACTGTAATACGAGAACTGCTTGATATTATAATCGAAAGCCAAAGACTGCTGACCGCTGAAATTAGCACTCTGCATCGCTTTGAATATCGAAGATCTCATGCTGGAAAGGGTAGGCTTTTCAATAGTGTCCACGATAAAATCAGACGGGAATGAATAAGAAACCGTGATAGGCTTCACCGGATAAGTGATAGGCGTATATGAAAGATTGTCCAGCGTAGTGGAATTGTAAACACCTCCGATAAAAGTTTTGTTGGGAGATGTTACCACCATCTGATCGCTATTCAGGGTAACGGTAGTCGTTTTTTGGCTTGCGGTTACGTCCTTTCCTCCTACAGATACTTCATCATAGTTTAAGTACTTTGAAGGTAATGCCACCACAGGGTTGACCCCTTTAAAAGATTTTGCTCCCTCTGAAACGGTTGTTGTTTCTTCATTGATATCCTGACTGCAGGAAATTGTAGTAATAGTTGCTGCAACGATTAATGCAACGGGTAAAATGATTCTTTTCATGTATTTAATTTGAGCTCCAAAAGTATAGTTTTGACACCATTTGGTGAAATATTTTCAGGTTAAATATTCGTTAAGCTCCATTAACAGAAGATTAATTAAACATAAGTATTTGATTTTGTTTTTAATACTTCTCTTAATAGTGATAAATATCATGTAAAACTCCCCCAATAAGTTGTTGGGGGAGGCTGCTTTCAAATCAAAACTGATCTGATTACACATCGTCAAAATAATTTATCAATTCTTATAGTAATAATCTACATTCGTCCATACGATATCATCTCCGGTTTCAGTCATTTCCGCAGGACTGTTGAAAATACCGTTCCCGAAAATATCCTGATCACCAGTGTTTCCAAAAACCGCTTTCTGAGAAATCATAAGAGCATTCACATTTTCCCGCGGCATCTTTTTAATATAACGGAATGATCTTTTTAAGGTAAACGAAGCCTCATTTTTGCTAAAAATTCCAATAAAACTCATCCCGTTGTTTTCATTGATAAATACGGAGTCTTTTTCAATCTTTATGCTGTACGTATGACCAGCGGAAGCTTCTGATACCAGTTGCAGGGAGTTATTTTTCAGATCAAGATTGATTTTCTTCCATGCAGGCTCCTGGTAAGTTGTCCAGTACTGTTTGAGATACGATTCCTGTGGATGGGTCTTTTGGCCGGAAGGTCCCCTGTAGGCTGAAATACTTTGTACGGCATAGTTTTTATAGTCAAACGCATACACCTGTTTTTCTGCAGGTTTACTATTTTCAATTGTTGATTCCTCATTCCCGCTGCATGATATCATCGGCAGGGCAGTAAGAATAAGTAAAGGAAAATACTTCATTAAGGATTTTTTTGCAAAAATATATATTTTACACCATGTGGTGAAATATATTGCAATGAAATTTTATAACCTAAAATCACAAACAGTTTTCAATATAAGTATTCAAAAGAATTAAATTTTCATTACGCATATTATCTGAATACTATTAAATTTTATCGGAGATAAAATCTTTGCGTCTTAATACAAGGATCAAACCATATATTGCGCCTTCGCGATTTTCCAACAAAAACAGGAATAGTAAATAAAAAAGCTCTCCAGACAAAAAACGCCTGAAGAGCCTATTTACAAATTAAATTATTTCTTACTTACCGAAAAAAATCTCGTCCTGCTTTTGCTGCTCATGGTAAACGAACTGGAAACTTTCAGGCATATACTGGTAAAGAAGCCTCCAATGCTGGATTTTGGCATGCTTTTTAAAACTTTCAAAAGACCTTACAAACAGGTTTTCGATCACGGTTCTCACATAAGAATCCCCGTTTCTGTAGATCCAGTCCATCAGTTTGATGTGATGGGCTATAATGTAGATCTTCGATTCCTGGAGCATGTTCTTCAGATAGTTGATGGTAGCCTGAATGACCCCGGCAAAGTTTTCCTGAACAGATAACTGAGTGATTTCATTTCGAAGTGGTGGATAGAAAAATTTTAAGTATTCAACAGCTATTTTTTGATTAATAGTTTGCATTTGTACTTTCTTCATAATTAATATTTTTCAGTATTTACTTTGCAGCGAAATGTGTACCAAAACCTACAGCATCGCAGCAAAAATAAAAACGCCTACGATCACCGCTATGTGAGTGATCAGAATCTCTGTATTGTGCCTGCTGGTCGTGGTTTTCCATGATTTCCAGTCGGAGATTCTTCTGATTTTTGATTTCATAATTTATTGATTTTAAGTAACTTTGATTTTTGAAGGAAAGGTGCTTTTGTAATGAAACAGATGAAAAATGTAATGAAAAGCTTAGGTGCCGTGGCAGTAAATCTGTCTGGAATGGCCTTCTTGCAGCTCTTTTGACAGATGGCTGAATATTATTTTTCTGTACTCGCCGGTGCAGAAGGCTGTAAAATTATCCAGGGAGTAGATAAAAATACTGTCAACAGCATTTTTTAAGGAAATATCTCCATCCGTATAAATTTTACCCATTTTATAAAGACTTTTAAATAAAATATTCCGGTCATTCTGTCGGATCATCCCTTTAATACGTTCTGAAAAAATTCGGATCACACTGTAGGAATTTTGGGAATTGGCTTCTGCCAGTTCATGTTCAAAGTCAGGAATAATTTCTGTGATTTCCTGAACGGCTTCTGAATAGGTCATAGGATTAATGATTTTGTTCTAGAAATTTGATGAAGGCTCCAAAGACAAAAACAGTCAGAAAAGCCAGGAACAGCAGATGATAAGGTTTCAGCCATTTTGGCGTTTTAGGTCCTCTGCTTTTTAATCTTCGTAACTTGTCAATGCGGTTTAAGGTTTTTAGATCCATTGTATAGGTTTTGTAGTTCCTGATGCCAATGGCATTCCTTTAAAATAGTTTTTAATTCAACTATTTGAAAATGAGTGTTTTATTTGATTTTTGAAAGACGGATTGCTTGGAAAAGCCTGTCAAAATGATAAGGTTTTTATCAAAATGAGCCAGAGACTTCTTTTTTACAGGGGTCGTTAATAATAATAAATGGAATATTTGCAGCGTAGAAATAACAAAGCTGCCTACAATAATAAGACAGCTTTCTTTTGTGTTTTTACCTTCCTGAAGGCTCATTGCTGCTGGTTATAGTCAGCTTTTTTTGTATTTTTTTACATCCCGGTACTGTACCGTAGTTGATTTGTGTTTTGAATCTGAAAATAATTTATTGATGGTACAGAGTACAAAGATGTATCATTCAGGTGGGTTTTAAAAGGTTTAAAGCAGACAAAGAATGGTAAAAATCGGACAGTTTTAGCCTTTGTATGAAGTGGGCGTTTCACCCGTATGCTTTTTAAAATATTTGACAAGATTGGTCGGTTCATTAAAATGTAATGAATAAGCGATCTCTTTTATACTTAATTTTTCAAACAATAAAAGTCTTTTGATCTCCATGACCACCCGGCTATCAATGAATTCTTTTGCAGACTTCTGAATCGTGGCCCGGGTAATTCTGCACAGTGTTTTCGGAGTGATGGCCATCAGGGAAGCATAAAATTCTACACTGCGTTCCCTTCTAAAATGTTGTTCCAGTAATTGTTTAAAGTGATAATATTGGGACAAATAGTGGTCGTTGGAAATACTGTTGTTGTCCCTCTGTTTTTCCCGTTCGGCATAAATAAGGAACAGGCTGGTGAGCTTCTGCAGACTTTCCTCTTTAGAAAATCCATGAGGAGATGAAAACTCAGCCTGCAAAAAAAGCAGCAGCTGTACCATTTTAGAAAATGTTTCTGGATCAGGCTTTATCAGGGCATTGGGCAGGGTAGTATCAAATATGGATGACTGACTGAGTAAAGTAAGTTCATGAATCTGCCTGCGGAAAAAATATTCCGTAAATATCAGCATGTATCCTTTGTAGTAAGGACTGTTTTCATATTGCTGGATCTGGCCGGGCGCTACAAATAAAATGTCTCCTTTTTCAAGGTGATATTCCTTAAAATCTACGAAATGTCTGCCTTCTCCCTCCGTAACCACGATGACACAAAAAAAATGAACCCGTTCTGTTTTACCAAAATACGTCCACGTGGCCAGTCTTTTGAAGAATTCTTCCAGCTCAAGCACCTCACAGCCGAAAGGAGCCTTCTTCAGATCGAATCTTATATTTTTAATATTTTTTTTCAAGCAGATTATAATTGGTCTATAATGTAATAAAAAAAGCTAAATATATTAACTGAAAGTTAGTATTCTCCTATATTTTGCAAAGATACAACGTCCCGGCAAATATACTTTTCACGTATTTTTTATTTGTAGTTTCAAACAGTATCTTTGCAGTTCAAAATGATACAATGTTTTCAAAAATTATAGTACACAGAGTCGGAAATAAAATTAACGGCGAATCTTTAACGCTCTCCCAGGAAGAGCTGAAGCTGGAAGAAGGAATGGCAGATCTTCTTGAAGATTACTTTTTAGGTTCTTTTAAATCAGAAGAAACTTTCCATTTTTACAGTGACACCTATCTGGTCAATAATCCGGTCTACAGCTCCGTGTCCGAGATTTTTGAAGATAAGGCGAAGTTCCTTTGGGAATCTGAAAATATAGCCAAACATCTTTTCGAAGCAGCTGAAAACCCAAGGGTACAGAGCGGAGAATTGTTTATTGTCCTTTTTGAGGAAGAAAGTGACCGTCCTGACAAAGTGGATAAAATCGGGATCTTTAAAACGGAAAAAAGAGAATCTTTCCTTAAAATTTCTCCTCAGGCAGAAACGTTTGACATTGAAAAAGACCAGGGAATCGGTTTGTCTAAAATTGACAAGGCCGCATTGATCTACAATAATAATAAAGATACCGGATATGTACTTTCCGTAGTGGATAATAACAAAAACGGGGATATGTACTACTGGTTCGAAGATTTCCTGAAAGTAAAACAGCGCGACGACGAATATTTCCACACCCAGGAAGCCCTGATGGTATACAAAGATTATATCACCAAACAGCTTCCGCAGGAATTTGAAGTTTCAAAAGCAGACCAGGCAGATTTCCTGAATAAATCTATTAATTTCTTCAAAGAAAAAGAAGAATTCAAACTGGATGATTTTGCCAATGAAGTTTTGGGAGATCAGCACGTTATTGAAAGCTTCGTCAATTTCAAAACAGACTACGAGCAGGACATGCAGGTGAATATTGCAGAAGAATTCCCGATCAGTGAGGCTGCGGTAAAGAAAACCCAGCGTCATTTTAAAAGCATTATTAAGCTGGACAAAAATTTCCATATCTACATCCACGGCGACAGACAAAAAATTGAAATGGGAGAGGACGATAAAGGGAAATATTACAGGCTTTATTTCGAGAAAGAAGTTTAGTATATAAGGCAGAGAGAGCTAAGGAAGCGAATAAGGCAAAATGGCAAAATGGCAAAACGGCAAAACCGCGAAAGGCAAATTCACCTATTTGCTTTCTCCGCTTTCTTAGCTTCCTTAGCCTTTTCGCCCTTTCGCGGTTTCGCTTTTTTACATAAAAATTATGAAAACAAAAATCATCGATCTCTCAAAACCCATCCAATATAATGCAGGTGATCCCTGGTTCATGAGGGTGAAGATTAAGCATAAAGCACATAAAAAGTCCCACTGGCTGATCAGGCTGGCGCTCAATCTTCCGTTCAGACTTTTTCCCAAAAACTGGACTGGATGGGCTGATGATTCCATTAAAAATATGGGACTTCATGCGACCACTCATATTGATGCTCCGTGGCATTATGGTCCTGTAGTAGAGGGGAAACCGGCTAAAACCATTGACCAGATTCCTCTGGAATGGTGCTATGGAGACGGCATTGTTATCGATTGTACCCACAAAGAAGATTTTGTAGCCATCACGATAGATGATCTGAAAAAAGATCTTGATAAAAACGGAATTACCATTCAGGAAGGAAATATTGTCCTGATCAGAACGGACCGCGACAAAATGATGGGAACCCAGGATTTTGTAGAAAAAGGAACCGGAATGAGCAAAGAAGCCACCGAATGGCTGATTGATCAGGGCGTAAAAGTAATGGGCATAGATCAGTGGGGATGGGATCTTCCCTTAAAATACATGGCCAGAAAAGCAAGAGAACTCAATGACCCCGAATACTTCTGGGAAGGCCACCGCGTAGGTATAGAAAAGGAATACCTCCATATTGAACAGCTTACCAACCTCGGAGCACTTCCTCCTTCCGGATTTAAAATAAGTGTATTTCCTCTGAAAATAGTAGGCGGTTCCGCAGCTCCGGCGAGAGTAGTAGCTATTATGAATCCTTAAAAGGCTAAATCGCGAAAAGGCAAAATGGTAAAACTGCTAAATGGCTAGTAGGCAAATTTGCAAATTCGCTTATTTGCCTTTTTAGCTTTCTAGGCTTCCTTCGCCATTTTGCCTTTTCGCCTTTCAGCCCTTCCTAAAAAACACCGCCCTCCCATACTCATAGTTCATCCTGGCAATATTCAGTACGGAAATTCCCTGCGGGCATTCCACTTCACAGGCTTCGGTATTGGAGCAGTGCCCGAATAATTCTTTATCCATCTGGGTGACCATGTTTAATACACGCAGGCTTCTTTCTTCCCTGCCTTGTGGAAGAAGTACCATATGAGTGATTTTTGCCGAAGTGAATAAAGCAGCGCTTCCGTTCTTGCAGGTGGCCACACAAGCTCCGCAACCTATGCAGGCTGCCGAATCAAATGCTTCTTCTGCGATCTGGTGGGTGACAGCAATGGCCGTGGCATCAGGAGCCTGGCCTGTATTAACTGAGACAAATCCCCCTGAAGAAATAATCCGGTCAAAAGCTGAACGGTCTACTTTAAGGTCTTTTTTTACCAGGAAAGCTCCGGCCCGGAAAGGTTCTATTAAAATGGTCTCTCCGTTTTTAAAAGACCTTAGGTGAAGCTGGCAGGTGGTTGTATTTTTTAGTGGGCCATGGGCAATTCCGTTGATCATCATACCGCATTGGCCACAGATGCCTTCACGGCAGTCGTGATCAAATTCTACAGGCTCATCACCTTCAGTAATGAGTTTTTCATTTAAAGTATCCAGCATTTCCAGGAAAGACATGTGGGGATTGAGGTCTTTCAGATCATAACTGACCAGTTTCCCTTCACTTTGGCTGTCTTTCTGTCTCCATATTTTAAGATGTAAATCCATAATTTTTGTGTTTAATTGAGGCGAAGAAGGCTGAGAGGGCTTATGAGGCAAATAAGCCAATTTGCCCTTTTGTAATTTTGTGATTTCGCCTTTTTGCCCTTTAGCCTTCTTAGCTTTCTTCGCCATTTATACTATTTATAACTTCTCACCGTCGGTTGTATTTCCTCAAAAACGAGCGGTTCCCTGATCAGTTCGGGTTCATTGTTTTCCCCTTTCCATGCCCATGCGGAGATAAACTGGAATTCCGTATCATTTCTGAGGGCTTCTCCGTCCGGGGTTTGAAATTCTTCCCGGAAGTGAGCCCCGCAGGATTCATTCCGGGTTAAAGCATCGTAGCACATCAGCTCTCCGATCTCGAAATAATCGGCTACGCGGCCGGCTTTTTCAAGTTCTGAATTCATTGTGTTGCCGTGTCCGGAAACTCTGACATCTTTATAAAACTCTTTTTTCAGTTTTCTGATTTCTTCAATGGCATATTGCAACCCCTTTTCATTTCTGGCCAATCCGCAATAATCGTATAAAAGTTTTCCCAGGGTTTTATGAAAGTAATCAACCGTTTTAGTTCCTTTGATATTCATAAAGTCCTCGATTTGCTGCTTAACTGCCTGTTCTGCCGCTTCAAATTCCGGCGCATCCGGAGAAATTTTCCCGGTATGAATTTCATCGGCTAAATAATTGGCAATGGTATAAGGCGCAATAAAATATCCGTCCACCGAAGCCTGCAAAAGAGAATTAGCACCCAGTCTGTTGGCTCCGTGGTCAGCAAAATTCGCCTCACCTAAGGCAAAAAGCCCCGGAATAGTGGTCATCAGCTCATAATCTACCCAGAGGCCACCCATCGAAAAGTGGGCGGAAGGTGAGATCATCATCGGTTCATTGTAGGCATTATACCCTGTAATTTTAAGGTACATATCAAATAAATTCCCGTATTTCTCCTGAATCTTTTCTTTTCCCTGCTCTCTTATGGCTTTGGAAAAATCGAGATATACTGCATTTTTTAAAGGCCCGATTCCAAAACCGGCGTCTATGCGTTCTTTGGCAGCGCGGGATGATATATCTCTCGGTGCCAGATTTCCAAAAGCCGGATACCTACGTTCCAGATAATAATCTCTGTCATTTTCAGGAATATCATTAGGCTGTCTTTGGTCGTCAGCTTTTGAAGGCACCCAGATCCTTCCGTCATTCCGTAATGATTCTGACATCAGCGTTAATTTCGACTGATAATCGCCGGATTGCGGAAGAGAGGTAGGATGCACCTGGATCCAGCTTGGGGAAGCCATCAGGGCCCCTTTTTTATGAGCTCTCCAAATGGCAGAACCATTGCAACCCATCGCCAAAGTTGAGAGATAATAGATCTTTCCGTAACCGCCTGTCGCGAGAACGACCGTATGAGCGGCATGTCTCTCCATTTCCCCGGTATCGAGATTTCTTACGATAATTCCTCTTGCTTTGCCGTCAATCACCACAAGATCCAGCATTTCATGTCTTGAATACAGCTGTACCGTTCCTTTTCCCACCTGTCTCATCAATGCCTGATAAGCACCAAGAAGCAGCTGCTGTCCAGTCTGTCCTCTGGCATAAAATGTCCTGCTTACCTGAACCCCTCCGAAGGAACGGTTGTTAAGGTAGCCGCCATATTCACGGCCAAAAGGAACGCCCTGAGCTACCGCCTGATCGATAAGGTTTAATGAACATTCAGCCATACGGTAGACATTGGCTTCACGGGCCCGGAAATCTCCGCCTTTTAAAGTATCGACGAACATTCTGTAGACGCTGTCACCGTCATTTTTATAATTTTTAGCTGCATTTACTCCTCCCTGTGCCGCTACGGAATGCGCTCTTCTTGGACTGTCCTGGAAGCAGAATGACTTTACATTGTAGCCCATTTCGCCCAGGGATGCCGCAATTGAGCTTCCTGCCAGTCCTGTTCCCACAACAATCACATCCAGTTTTTTGCGGTTGGCTGGATTCACGAGCTTTGCTTTCTTTTTATAATTATCCCATTTTTGCTCTAAAGGGCCTTGAGGTATTTTTGAATCTAACATGATGATTTTGTGTTATTTGGCAGTGAAGAATACGTAAACCGGCATCAGTGCAAAACCGATACTGATGATTACTGAATAAATGATCCCTGCGGTTTTGAACCATTGCACAAATTTGGGATGATACAGTCCGAGTGTTCTGGCAGCGCTGTGAATCCCGTGAATCAGATGATAGCATAAAGCAACCATTGAAAGAATATAGATCATCACATACCACCATTCCTTGAAAACGGTTACTACTAAAATGTACAGGTCTTTATTTCCGTTGTCATCCAGCGGCGGATTTCCGAATTTGTACACATACCAGAAATTCTGAAAGTGAATCACAAGAAAAATCAGGATCAAGGTTCCGAGTATACCCATGTTCCGGGACTGCCATGTGCTGGCTCTTCTGCGGTTTTCCGACTGATAATGACCTCCCGATTTTTTATTTTTAATGGTGATGAGTAATCCATCCAGAGCATGCAGAATAATACTTCCATACAGAACATAGGAAACGATTTTGATCAGAATATTTCCTGACAGAAAATGAGAATAGGCATTGAATTGCAGATGAGCCTGTTCCGCCGGAAGGAATAATTGAAGATTCCCCAGAAAATGAATCAGCAGGAAAAAGCTCAGGAACAGTCCGGTAAGGCACATCAGTAATTTCCTTGACAGTGTTGACAGCATATTTTTGATTTAATCATTAATAATATCCTAAGACTTTCATCCAGAGTCCTCCGACTACCATATAGATGATGAGTAATACAATTCCTATTTCGAGACCCCTGAGCCACCAGGCTTTCAGTTCCACATAACCGCTTCCGTAAAATACCGGTGCAGGGCCATGGCCATAATGGGTAAGGACCCCATAAATAGACCCCAGGAAACCGAGCATCATCGCCAGTAACATCGGAGGAATCCCCAAAGACACCCCAACACCCAATAAAGCGGCATACATGGCTGCCACATGGGCGGTGGCGCTCGCAAAAATATAATGACTGAAGAAGTAAACCACAATAATCACCGGAAAGGCCACCTGCCAGCTTAATCCGCCTATTTTTACTTTAATAAGATCACTGAACCAGCTGATAAAACCGAGCTCGTTCAGAGAACTGGCCATCATTACCAGTACAGCGAACCAAACGATGGTATCCCATGCTCCTTTTTCACCTTTAATATCTTCCCAGGTTAATACTGAGGTCAATAAGAGCATAGTAAGACCAATGAAGGCCGTAGTGGTGGCGTCAATGGACAGAGCTCCTCCAAAAATCCAAAGGGCTAAAAGGATAAAAAAAGCCAACAGCATTAACCATTCGTTTCTGGAGATGGGTCCCATCTCTTTTAATTTCTGAGCGGCCATTTTGGGGGCGTCGCCCGTTTTTTTCAATTCTGGTGGGTATAATTTGTACAGAACCAATGGCACCACAAAGAAGGCTACCAGTCCCGGAACAAATCCGGCCGCTGCCCATGACATCCAGGTGATATTAATACCGAGATTGGCTGCAAATTTCTGACACATCGGGTTACTCGCGGTTCCGGTAAGAAACATGGAAGAAGCGATGAGATTCATATAATAGCTGTTCAGGGTAAGGAAAGAGCCCAGTTTTCTGTGGGTTTCCGGTTTTTCAGGAACGGAATCAAAGCTGATGGCCATTGATTTCATGATGGGGTAGATAATTCCGCCACCTCTTGCCGTATTACTAGGAATAGCCGGTGCCAGGCATACATCTGCAAGCCCAAGTCCGTAAGCCAATCCTAAAGAGCTCTTACCGAAAATCCTGATGAATAAAAAAGCAATACGGTTTCCCAGACCTGTTTTGATAAATCCTCTGGCAATAAAGAATGAGATCCCGATCAGCCAGATAACTTTATCCCCGAATCCGGAAAGTGCCTTTGTAATGGATTTTCCCGCATCTCCGGGTGCTACTACCTGGGTAAGGGCGGTAAACGCAATAGCCATCATACACATGGTACCCATAGGTGCTGCTTTAAGGATAATTCCTAAAATGGTTGCTGCAAAAATCGCGAAGAGATGCCATGCGTTCTCCGCAACACCTTCGGGGGCCGGGATAAACCATATGATCAGCGCAACAGCAAACGTTATCGCAATATTGGTGATATTAATTTCTTTCATGATCTATATTATTTAAGCGGTTAGAATCTACTCTGTACCTGGACGATGAACAGATTATTATTGTATTGTGATGTATTTTCCACCTGATGTTTATAGCGGTCGAACTGGACACCCAGCTGAATTCTGGCGCCGTAGTTTTTCAGGAACTCAAGCCCGAACATCGGGGTAATGGTCTGTCTGGGGTTTGAATTCACCCTGAAGTTGGTATCCAGATATTCATACCTGCAGGAAAGTTCGAAAGCGCTGAGGTTTTTATGATTGATCTCATACCTCAGATTGGGAAGAAAATAAGCCCCACGGATCAGGTATTGATCAGGATTGGAAGGCCTGAACTCAGGATTAATAGCATTGTACAGTACGTGGTTTGTAGCCTGTTTCGCTTCCAGCTGCATATCCAGGCTCCATTTCGGGTCAAACTGAATCATGGAACTGAGGTCAATTCCCACGGCATATACTTTTTTGCTGAAAACTTCGCCGATACCGCCATTCAGGCCTACATTGAAATTGTATTTTTTAGACAGCCCGAAAACAAGGCGGGTAGAATATTGTTTTCCGTTGTCATTGTCATTGATCTGGTTCTTTCCGTTTCCGTTGACCACTGAAACTGCATATTGAAAAGGAATATTGCCCAACTGCAGCTGTCCTGTGGCAGAAAGCCCGATCTGGAAGCTTGTCCAGCCCAGTTTTCCGAATTCCGTGTACTGATTGGACCAGTCCAGTGATTTGATAATGTCGATGGGATAGGTTTCTTCAATCCCGAACCATGGTCTGAATTGTCCAACTGTAAAGGCGAGCTTCGGATTGAAGGTGTATTTCAGATAAGCATTTTCAAGAACTCTGCTTTTCGGATCATTCTTGAAGTCGGCAAGATTCGCCAGGGCTACTACTTCCGTCCGTTTGCTGATCTGAGCCCGGACCTGAACCCTCATGTATTTAAGCATGAAATTATTGCTGGTACCTGATCCGTCGGCATGGTGAAGTCCGTTCACATCAACATCTTTGGCCATTCCTACAAGATAACGGGCCTGAAACAGACCTTTGATCTGGAGTACTGGATATTTTACATTATCTTCTTCCGGCTTGCTGGGCTGCAGGGAATCCTGAATCTGCGCACTGACGGATAAACCGGCGAGTAGTGCACAAAATATCATGCTTCTCTTTTTTTGTGAAAAAAAGGTCATAGTATTTGTGTTTAGAATGAATGAATTATTTTAAAAACCTCGGATTTTAGAGAAACTATTCTTTCAATATTCGCTGAGGTCCGGACTGTGTACCGGTTGTAAATAGTATTTGTTTTTCAAATATTTTACATTGTGAATCGGGAAGTGATGAAATGCTGATCATCATAAAAGGGAACTTGTTCATAGTATATTATTATTTGAATTTAAATGAGGAATTTATTGGGAATAATGCAAAAAAATTCAACAATCCTTAACCGTATTCATTATTTGGTGATATAAATTTAGTAAAATTTGTTTAATAATTGTGATTTTTTAAGATTTAATATAAAATTCATGTGATGAATCATGATCGGGAAATAAAACTTGATTGGCCTGAAAAATTTCACTATATTAAAAATAGAGTCCGTTATCAATGATGGAAAGACAAGTAATTGTTCTGAAATTCAAGGATTTGAATGTTTGAGATTATTAATGTTACGGCTTTTTTTTCATACTTCCCCGTTTTCGTACCACAAAGTAATATGTCGTTAAAAAAAGCGTTATATTTGATAGATCAAAGATAGATATGAATTTTATAGAATGCCATGAGGAGCCCATCCATATTCCCGGGTACATACAAAGTTTCGGATACCTGATCGGCATTGACGCAGAATCTCACTCCATCACTTTTTTCAGCAGGAATATTACAGATTTGTTTAAGATTGAAAATGCAGAGCCGCTTTTTAACAGACAGCTTATGGATTTTTCTGAAGTTTTCCGCCCAGTTATGGATTCGGATCTTTATGTTTCTTTGAAAAGCTTTACCAAAAGGGAAAATGAAACCCATTTCGATAAAATATTTGTCGACGGTAAGGAATATCATTTTTCTGTTTTCAGAGGAGGGAAGTACATCTTCCTTGAATTTGAAGCCGTACAGGAAAACCCTAATAAGCGTATTTCTAATAAGTATGACAATTTTTATGTCATTGACAATGAACAGGACATTTGGGAGCAGCTGTTGGGTACGCTAGCCAAAATCGTAAATTATGACCGGATGATGGTGTATAAATTTATGATGGACGGTTCGGGAAAAGTAATTGCAGAACGCAGAAGCGATAATATGGACAGCTATCTGGGACTTCACTACCCGGAATCTGATATTCCGAGACAGGCCAGGGAGCTTTATCTGAAAAAAAGAAAAAGAATATTCAGCAATGTATATGCTGAGACGGTTCCGCTGATGAGCAGGACAGAAGAAAATATAGACTTGACTTTTGTAGCTTCGCGGGGAATGTCTCCCGTTCATGGGCAGTACATTAAAAACTCAGGCGCATCTTCCAGCTTCAGTATATCCATTATTCTTGATAATCATCTGTGGGGTTTGGTGACCTGCCAGAATTCGGAGCCTAAACATATTGACCTTGAGGATAGGGTACAGGCCGGTATTTTTACAGCGCTGGCTTCCAATGCCTATTCTTCATTCAAATCCAAGAAAGAGCTTAACTACCGTCTTGAGCTGAATGAAAAAGCAGCACAGTTGAAAGCGGAATTTCTGAAACACAATCATCTTTTTGATTCTCTTGCGGAAAATAAAGAAAAACTCCGGAAACTGCCTGAAGCAGACGGTCTTGTAATTATTTCCGAAAACGACAGGGTGAGTTCAGGAAATGTTCCGGATCGCGAAATGATTGACAGGATTGCTCATTGGGCCCCGGAACAAACGGAAGAAAGCATCTATATGAACCGTAGTTTTCTCAAGGATTTTGGACAGGAACTTAACCTGGATGAAACGGCTGCCGGCATCATTATTTATTTCATAGAAAGAAGTAAAAAAGAAATGCTGATCTGGTTCCGCAGGGAATTTGATGAACATATCAACTGGGCCGGAAATCCTGAAAAGAATATAGATGTTCTTCTGCAGAACGGGGAGGAAAAGCATATTGTTTCCCCAAGGACTTCTTTCCATATTTTTACTGAAAGTATTAAGGGAAATTCAAAAAGATGGAATTCCAGAGATATCAGTTCGGTCAAAGCTGTCCGTGATGTCATCCTTGAAACTTCACATAAACAGTACAATGCTATTAAGTCATTGAATAATGAACTGAGAAAGGTGAATGAAGAACTGGATAGTTTTTCCTACACGATTTCACATGATCTGGGAACTCCCCTGACGGTCATGAAGCTGAATGCACAAATGCTGCTTTCCAATTTTGAGGAAACAGAAAAAAATAAGAACAAACTGAGCTCCATTATTGAGGAAATTGATAATATGGCTGAAATGATGCATGATGTATTGCAACTCAGCCGTGCAAAATACAGCGAAATAGAGCTGGAACGTTTACAGCCTTCCCAAACCCTGCTCAAGATCTCTGAAAATGCAAAGATTACGTTTGAGAGTCAGAAAACAGAGATTATTATCGGGGAATGCCCTGATGTTCTGGCGGACAAGACCATGCTTCATCAGGTGTTTTTAAATATTATTAATAATGCCGTAAAGTATTCTTCCTATCAGGATGAGCCCAAAGTGAAAATCTGGGGTGGTGAAGAAGAGGGAAGTATAGTATACAGGATCTCGGATAACGGTATCGGAATTCCTGAAGAAGAAAAGCATAAAATGTTTAAGATTTTCAACAGGATGGATAATGCGAAAAAATTTAAAGGAAACGGAGTGGGATTGTCCATTGTCCATCGGATTATGCAACGAATTGGGGGAAATGTGGATTATGAGAGCGATAAAGAAGGCACTTGTTTCATTTTAACGTTCAAAAAACCTTAAATTTGGGAAACTTTAAAAACCTTATTTATGGTATCAGAGTATCTTAAGCAAAATACAGCGGAATATCATGACGCTGCGGAGAAACTTTTCAGTTCTGAAAAAATTTTTAACAAAACCTTCACCCTGGAAGATTACAAAAAAATCATCAATACCAATTATCTGATGCTTCTTCACAGTGAAGATAAAATATTCGGAAGCCTTTCTGATAAATATTCGGAAAAGCTTCAACTTAATGACAGAAAGAAACTTTCCCTTATTGAAAAGGATCTTAAAAGTCTTTCATTGGAAAGCCGGACTGCCTCCCATCACCTTCAGTTTGATAATGAACATGAAGCGCTGGGAGCCATGTATGTGATTGAAGGTTCTACTTTAGGTGGAAACGTAATAGCCAAGCAGCTTTCTAAAACGGAAGGTTTTGATGATGTAACCTTCAATTTCTTCGGATGTTATCAGGAAAACACAGGACCGATGTGGAAAAATTTCAAGGAGGTTCTGGATACTGAAGTGACGGAAGAAAACTACAACGATGTACTGTCCGGAGCCAAAAAACTCTATACATTCTTACTGAACGTCAATTAACATTATTGAAGCTTAATTAAATTCCTGAAAAATTGCCTAATTTTTCAGGAAGTATTAAATTTGGGAGTTTCAATTTTTAGACTGAACAAAAAAATAATTTTAAAAAAAGTATACAATATGAAAGTAACTGTAGTAGGTGCAGGCGCTGTAGGAGCAAGCTGTGCAGAATACATCGCAATGAAAAACTTCTGTTCTGAGGTAGTTTTAGTAGACATTAAAGAAGGATTTGCTGAAGGTAAAGCAATGGATTTGATGCAGACTGCATCGCTTAACGGATTCGATACGAAAATTACCGGAACAACAGGAGACTACAGCAAAACTGCAGGTTCTCATGTAGCAGTAATCACTTCAGGTATTCCAAGAAAACCTGGAATGACAAGAGAAGAGCTTATTGGTATCAACGCCGGTATCGTAAAAGAAGTTACTGAAAACTTAGTAAAACATTCTCCGGAAGTAATCATCATCGTAGTATCTAATCCTATGGACACTATGGCTTATCTGGTACACAAAACTTCAGGTCTTCCTAAGCATAAGATCATCGGAATGGGTGGTGCACTGGACTCAGCAAGATTCAAATACAGATTGGCTGAAGCATTGGAAGCTCCAATTTCCGATGTAGACGGTATGGTAATCGCTGCACACAGTGATACGGGAATGCTTCCATTATTGAGCAAAGCAACAAGAAACGGTGTTCCTGTAACTGAATTCCTAAGCGATGAGCAGCAAAAATATGTAATCGAGGAAACAAAAGTAGGAGGGGCTACGTTAACTAAATTATTAGGAACTTCAGCGTGGTATGCGCCAGGTGCAGCAGTTTCTGTAATGGTTCAGGCTATCGCTTGCGACCAAAAGAAAATGATCCCTTGTTCTTTAATGCTTGAAGGTGAATACGGACAAAATGATATCTGTCTGGGAGTTCCTGCTATTATCGGAGCTAACGGAGTGGAAAAAATCGTTAATGTAACACTTACAGCTGATGAGCAGTTGAAGTTTGCTGAAGCAGCAAATGCTGTGAGAGAAGTGAACGGAGATCTTAAGTTTTAATTCGGATTGAATTTTTATATATAGCTCAGCGCGGCCTCCGGCCGCGCTGAGCGTTTTTTATCCAGAGGTTTTGTTGGTTTGTGTGTTTCGGCGCGGCCTCCGGCCGCGCCGAAACACACAAACCAACAAATACTACTTTACTTTTTCATAAATCGTTCAACCGCATCCACAAACTCCCTGTTTTTCTCATAATACAGAAGATGCCCGCCATTAATGATGGCAACTTTCTGTTTCGGAAACTGAAATGTTTTGTAATGCTGGGTTCCTACGGCTTTATCTTTTTTTCCGGTGATGACCAATACGGGAACGTGAATATCTTTTGTAATCGGAGCATAATCAGCATAGTATTCCGGAAATTCTTTTGGCCTTGAAATTACGGCCATGCCGAAATCGATGATTCTTGGATGAAGGGAGTCTATTTTGTCTGTTTGCTTAATGGTTTCAATATCTTCGGTGAGGAATTTATATCCGATTCTTTTCTTTCTCATGGCAGCACTTATTTTTGAAAGCTCGGAAGAAAGACTGTCTTTGGATACTGCTTTATTGGGCTGTCCGAGAAGGCTGTTTCCGTATTCTATCTGTTCTTTTAGCGTTTCGTTGTTGAGGAAATGGAGCGTGATATTGGCAAGGATTAGTCCTTTGGTGTACTGTGGATATTTTTTAGCATAGTTGACGGCAATAATTCCCCCGAAAGAATGGGCCAGCAGAAAAACTTTGTCAAGTTTCAGGTGTTGTCTCAGTTCTTCAATATCCTGAACCATCGCTTCCAGATGATAATTATCCGATTTTCCGGATTCTCCTGATCCCCGCTGATCCATGTAAATCATCTGCATGTTTTTTTCCAGGCTGTTTCCGCCCAGAAGTTCAAAAGACGGATATCCCTGTCCCGGACCGCCAGGAACATAAATGCAGGCTTCTCCTTTTCCGGAGACTTTATATTTTATTTTGACATGATCTGAGGTTTCAAAAAAATGTTCGTTACCAGTCTTCTGTGCTGAAAAAGAAGTTGAAGACAAAAGAAAAAAGATAAATAATTGAATCGCTTTCATATATTCATAACAGTTGAAATGATCAATTTATTACTTTCATTTGATGCATTGCAGTTGTTTTTAGCAAAAAAACAGACTCAAAAAAAATTGAGCCTGCCTTCCTAATTTATTTTAACTACTGAATCTTTTAATTGATAAAAACCACTACATTATTTCCTAAATAATTCCAGGTAGCAGTTATGCCGCTCGGTGTAGAGCCGTTGAAAGCGCCGTGATGGCTGTTAACATAGCCGCAGTCTCTTCCGAGCTGCATATATTCGCCGTTCGCAAAATTAAGGTCTAAAGACTGCCATGATGTAGGGGAGGTGATCACAGATGGGATAGTCACTCCGGCAGATACATTGTAAGTCTGACCCGGAATACCAATAGCATCCGAAATCACAGCCCACTGATTGATGGGTGGGGTCACCAGGTGACTTGTATTGTATTGAGTATAGGTTACGGTTGATGCGGGAGCTAGTGAAACGGCAGGATAGCCTTCCAGTATAGGCTGGCAATCTATAGGCTGGGTATTGTCATTAGTTCCTACGAGTCTGTAAGTAACACTCTGTGTTGAAAAATTATAGATGGTCATGTTTCCTGACTGAGCATAGGCGAAAGTTCCGATTAATAATAAAAGGAATAATGAAATATTTTTCATAAGAATTTAAGGATTAAAGCTTTAAGATTATAAAGAAGAATTGGTGTAATTGTCCTGGAAGATCTCCATGGCCCAAAGGATGATTTTAGTTTTATCCCCCTGAGTAGCTTTCTCAATCTGTTCGTCTTTTACTCCTGTAGACTTGATCAGGGATTTTGCTGCAGGAAGCAGGATGTCTTTTCTTTTTTCGCTTAATTGAGGGAATTGATATTCGGAATTTTGTTTTTCTTCGCTCAGGGGAAGATTTTTAGACGTGTTTATGGTGGTGATTGCACGTTTGAAATTTTGAACCGCTTCTGTTTTCAGGTTGTCCTGAGCTGCAACTGGGATAGTCTCATTATTACACGATGTCAGGAACAAGAAACTTGCAATAGCAAACAAGAATGTTTTTGTCATAGTAATTAGTATTGTTTTTTAGCTGATGATAAATATATAAACTATATTTTAATTATTAATGATAAAAATACTAATTATTTTAAAAATTAATTATTTTAATTAACTAATAACTAATTTTTATTGAATTTAATTAATTTAAATGTATATGTCACTTAAAAAAGACTTTGCGATAATGCAAAGCCTCTCACAAAGCTGTGGTACAAAAAAGAGCGGTAAAAAAACCGCCCCTTCCTTTATCTAACAATAATTTCTTTTAAAAATAAACGCATCCGCATCCTGTTTCCCATGGCTGGCATAGGCGTTGTGGCTCATTGCAGCCTCCTCCTGGACCGCCGCCGCCAGGATTTCCACCACCATCAGATCTGTAGCAGGTTCCGCCGCTGCAATAATAGGAACCGAATGTAGGAGGACAGTTTCCGTCCATATCGCACAAAGCATAAGCAGTATCACCTCCGCTGATAATTCCCAGCTGCTTTCTGGTTAGTTTCTTTAAATTTTTCATAATACTATTGTTTTTAATTTGTTGATCACTAATATATGAATTTTTAACACACGATATGGTGATTTAAAGAATATTATTCAAATTTATAGTTTAGATTGTTTATATTATTTTGCACAAACAAAACAACGGGAGAAAAGCAAAGCCTTCTCCCGCAGAAACAATGGGTATGTTGAAAAATTATGCATTCATCATACTGAAAGCACCTTCTGAATGGGCAAAGAAATTAGTGTATAAAACTTCAGTATTTCCCACGCGGATTTCATACCTGTTTTCAAGCAGACCTTTTATCAGGCTTTCTGAAACCTCTGAAGGCGGAATACCATTTTCCCTGCCTCCGATTTCAACGGAGAAATCTGTGTTCACAAGAGGAGGCATGAGTTCAAAAACTTTGACAGCAGTATTTTTAGCAAGCTCATGTCTCAGTATTTGAGTGTAAGAATGAAGGGCTGCCTTAGAATCCGAATACGTAGGAACATGCGAACCTGGAGCAAAGGCTACAATAGAAGAAACATTGACAATAGCAGCATTTTCCTGTTGTTTTAATAAAGGCAGTAATTTTTCTGTCAGACGGATAGGAGCGAAATAATTGGTTTCAAACTCGGCAGCTGCCTTGGTGTAGGTATCCGATATATCAGAAAGGGTATAGGCATAAGCGTGTCCGGCATTGTTGATCAGGATATTCAGTCCGCCGAAATTCACTTTAATTTCTTCCACCAGACGATTTACATCTTTTTCCTGGGTGATGTCAGCCTGTATGGTGAATACATTGTCCAGACCCTGTGCTGCCGCATCAAGTTTAGCTTTGTTCCTTCCTGCAATAATTACGGTGTTTGTAGTATTCAATGCTTTTGCAATTTCTAATCCGATTCCTGAGCCTCCGCCGGTAATCAGGATAATGTTGTTGGTAATGTTCATGATGTTTTTTAGTATTAAATTAATCAATATTTTAATTTGTACTATTTGGTACAAAATTGTGTAAAAATTTTTAATCCAGTATTTTAAGATTCATTTCAATAATGCTTTTCAGGATTTCAGGAGAAGCTTCCATTCTTCTGGTTACGTGAATACCGTTCCAAAGATTGCTCAGGTGCCATCCCATAATTTCAGGATCTTCAGTACTTTTCATCTGTCCTTTTTCCTGTGCTTCCCTTATGGTGGCTGCAAAAATAGTTTGAAGGTTTCTCAGTAACCGGGCCGTTACTTTTTTCAATTCCTGATCTTTTTCAGAAAGCTGAACCAAAGCATTTCCCAGATAACATCCCCGTTCTTTGTCACAATCAGAGGCATATGCCAGATTGAGAAAAAAGGCTTTCAGGAATTCTATTTTATCATCAGCCTCCGCAAGACTCTGTGAAATTTTTTGAGAAAAACGTTCCGAAAACTGAGTGATTGAGCGCGTATATAACTCTTGCTTCCCTCCTTTAAAGGCCAGATAAAAACTTCCTTTACCGATTCCCATGGCTCCCAGCAATTCGTCGGCAGAAGCTGTATCATAGCCTTTGCTTCTGAAAACTTCAGTTGCTTTTTCTATCGCTTCACATTCATCAAATATTTTAGGTCTTCCTGCCATTGGGATTAATTTCTGAGACAAAGGTATATAATTGTACTAATTAGTACAAAATAAAAATTTCAATAAGTTTTATAGTTTTTGTCAATTATTTTCTAAACCGGGTCGAGATGCTTCATCTATAAATCCAGGGTCATAAAAACGGCTGTTTCTTCAGCATTCTCATATAATCTTGTATTCAGTCCTGTGATACTGAAACCCAATCTTCTGTAAAACTGTATCGCAGGAAAATTAGTGTTCTGTGTTTCAAGTTCAAGAATCCTGCAGTTCAGTTGCCTGGCTTCTCGTACCGCATTTTTAATCAGCAGGGCTCCGGCACCTTTTCTTCTCATTTTTTCACTCACCAGGATATTCTCTATATAAAAACTGTTGTTCCAGGTCCTGTGCTCACAGATGATCCAGCCCATAAGCTCTTCATTTTCAAAAACCCCGAATGAATGTCCATGCTCTATAATTTCATTAAGCTCATCAATATCATCAGCATCTGTATTCCACACTTTGGTATAGCTGATCTGCTTTTCTTTTAATACAAACTCAAAAGATCCGGCATATTCAACGAAAGAAACAGATAGTATTTTGTCCGTCTCATACCCGTTAAGTCCCCAGTCTGATGTAGGATTGGCCGTTAATTTTTCTAGCTTTTTTATCTCCATGAAAAATGTGAATATGATTTTTAACTTACTGAATTTCTGTGCAGATTTCTACCAGATAATTATCCGGATCTTTGATATATGCTACTTTTTGGCCCCAGGGCTTTACAGCAACCTCTTCATATAAAGTCGCTCCGTTTTCAAGAGCTTTTTCCAAAAGGCTTTCTACGTCATCCGTTGTGAATCCAAGTTCAATCCCAAAAGGTTTTTCCATTGATTTAGAATAAAGAAATCCCTCCTTTAAATTCGAACCGGCCAGGCTTAAAGAAGCAAAGGAAATAGTGGTCTCACCGGTAATCAGTTCTCCGTAATCCTTATCAGGAGTAATAAACTTGATTGGCATATCGAATGTATTATGGTAAAAGTTCATTGATTGTTCAACATCTTCAATATAGAGGATGACGTATTTGAATTTGATCATGATGGATAATTGAGCTTTTGTTTAAGGTGTATTATTGATGTATGTGCCAGCTTCGGAAAACTTGAAATATCTGGAATCATAGCTATACTCATAAGTTTAGTGAATAGTTATCAAATTTAAATAAAATTTCACACTCCAAAACTTTCAAAACCCGTAAATTTGTCGTCAACAAAAATTTACCAGATGCTTAGGAAAATTTCAATTGCGGCGGCGGCCCTTTTGTCCGTAATGACAATCAATGCTCAGAAGAACAGAAATTCTCAAATAGAAAGACCGAAATTAGTCGTAGGACTAGTAGTAGATCAAATGAGGTGGGACTATCTGTACCGATTTTATGGAAAGTATGGGAATGACGGTTTCAAAAGACTGCTGAATACAGGATATTCTTTAAATAACGTTCATATCAACTACGTCCCTACCATTACCGCTCTTGGACATACCTGCATCTATACGGGTTCTGTACCTGCCATCCATGGTATTGCCGGAAATGACTGGAATGATAAGGAAACCGGGAAAAATGTATATTGTACCACGGATGAAAGCGTTCAGCCGGTAGGAACCACCAATGCGAAAATAGGAAGTCATTCTCCTAAAAACCTTTGGTCTACCACCGTAACAGACGAATTGAGACTGGCAACTAATTTCCAGGGAAAAGTAATTGGTGTTTCACTGAAAGACCGTGCATCCATCCTGCCTGCAGGACATACACCCAATGGAGCTTTCTGGTTTGATGACAGTTCTGGAAATTTCATCACAAGCTCATGGTATATGAACGATCTTCCACAATGGCTGAAATCTTTCAACGCACAGAATCTGCCGGAAAAGTTAGTCGCAAACGGCTGGAATACCTTACTCCCGATCAATCAGTATACAGAAAGTTCACCGGACAATTCTTCATGGGAAGGACTGCTGGGAAGTGCAAAAACACCTGTTTTTCCTTACAGCAATTTAGCACAGGATTATCAGGCTAAAAAAGATAATATCAGATATACCCCGTTTGGAAATACACTGACATTGAAACTGGCTGAAGCCTCTGTGGAAGGAGAAAAGTTAGGGGGTGATGAGATCACAGACTTTTTAGCGATCAACCTGGCTTCTACAGATTACGCAGGCCATAAATTCGGTCCGAATTCCATTGAAGTGGAAGATGTGTATTTAAGACTGGACCAGGATCTTGCCCAGTTTTTCAACTATCTGGATTCAAAAGTAGGAAAAGGAGAGTATACCGTTTTCCTTTCTGCTGACCATGGGGGAGCCCACTCAGTAGGATTCCTGAAAGAACATAAAATTACTACCGGATTCTTCGGGGAAGGAATGGAAAAAGATATCAACCAGAAGCTGAAGGATAAATTCGGGGTGGATAAGCTGATCAATGCTGTAGATAATTACCAGATCTATTTTGACAGAAAGCTGATGCAGGATAACAAAATTGAACTGGATGACCTGAGAGATTTCACCATCAGGGAACTGCAGAAAGATCCTACCGTTTTGTATGCGGTATCCGTAGATGAAGTTCAGGAAGCTACAATTCCGGAACCGATCAAAGAGAGAATTATCAACGGAATCAACAGACAGAGAAGCGGTGATATCCAGCTGATCTCCCACGATTCCATGCTTCCTCCATACTCCAAAACAGGAACCACACACAGCGTATGGAATTCTTACGATTCCCACATTCCATTGATCTTTATGGGCTGGGGGATCCAGAAAGGAGAGAGCAATAAAGCGTATAATATGACTGATATTGCTCCTACTGTTTCATCACTGCTGAAGATTCAGTTCCCAAGCGGAAACGTAGGAAACCCAATTACAGAGGTGATTGGAAGATAACTGAAGTGTATCATAAAATAAGAAACATTCCTTTCGGGGAATGTTTTTTTTATGTCTGCGATGATGATTGTACATGAAATGTTTTTTAATTCTATGCGTAGAGAAATATAACTATATTTGGAATACAAATCAAAATATATAATCATGAAAAAATTATCAAGAACAGATCTTAAAACGATCAAAGGAAGCAACGGAGGTATTGGATGCTCGGCTGATCTGAAGTGTCCGCCTTTTCACATCTGCTGTAATCAGATTTGCCTGAACACAAGGGAACTCCTGCATTTACCCACCTGCGACTAAGCTAACCCGCGACAAAACAAAAAATACCCGGAGCATTCCGTCAGGAATGCTCCGGGTATTTTCCATTACAGATTACTTATTACTTATTGCTCATAACTTAATCAACTCCTGTATCTCTTTCCTGTACCTCAAATTCTGCTTCCTTGTTTTGAAAATCAAATAAAGCAATAAGGAAATGAATAATATGCAGAAACCTGTAATAATTCCTCTCAGATAGCGGTAACGGGTTTTCATTTCGCTGCTTTTTTTTAAGGTTTCTTTATTATGATTGTTAATGGAATGGTTAATCGAACTTAATTCATTCTGCTCCCGCCGGAAACGCATTTCAAAATATTTCTTGCTGTAGTTCTGGTATAAAGCAGGTTTTCCCAGTGCCAGATAGTTTTCGGACATTTCCTTATAAATTCCTTCATTGAGAATCAGGTCGCCGGTATTTTTGCTCAGATCTTCAGCATTGATGAGTAATTGTAAAGCTTTTTCATTCTCTTTTTTCTGTTTGTACATCTCGGACATACCTTTCAATGCAAATGCTTCCAGACTTTTTGCTTTATTCCTGCGTGCATATTCCATAGACTGAAGAAAGGCGTGATGCGCTTTTTCAAATTGATTAAGGTTAAGATAACAGTAGCCGATATTGTAATACACCACACTCATATTCGAATAGGTGGTCTGCTTATGCTGTATTTTTTCAAAATTCTGAATAGAGATCAGGAATTTTTTGAGGGCAATTTCAGGATTCGATTGACTTTTATAAATCATACCGCGGATGGCAAAGCTCCTGGCGGTTTCAATGTGCTTTTCAGGCAGATCGTCAGGAAGTTTTATCAAAAGACGGTCTGCTTCGTTAAGGGTTTCCAGGCTTTTGCTGAACAATTCCATCTGCTGGTATTGGATAGCCGCCGAGATCAGGATGCTGGTGCGGATTTTCAGATCATTGGTCTTTTCCGCAGTTTCCTTTGCTTTTAAAAGATACTGCAATGACCGGTCAAAATCCCTTTTTGCAATATGGGCAGTAGACAGAAGCTGGTAGATTTTGATTTGATCATGGATATCGTGATTTTTTTTCAGAAGATCTTTCCCGATTATGATGGCACGTTCCGGGTTATCATAAATTTCGAGGCGTGCTTTTTTCATCAGGGAATCCAGCGAAGTTTTCTGTCCTGAAACTAACACGCTGAACAAAAGAACCATCACCGGAATTATTTTTAAGATCAATTTCATACTGTCTTGTTTTTACTGATTTCCTGGATATAAACATTGGGAGACATACCGGTCACGGATTTAAATACGGTGGTAAATGCACTGTGTGAAGAAAACCCTGAATATTCAGCCAGATAGCTTACTTTATAATTTAGATAAACAGAATCTGTTCTTAAAAGACGGGCAATATGGTTGATCCTCAATTCATTGATGTAGCTGTTGAAATTCTTTCCTTTGCTGTTATTGATGACTTCTGAAAGATATTTTGTATTCACACCCATTTGTGAAGACAGTACGGAAAGTGTCATACTTTTATCAAGGAAGCGCTGTTGTTTTTCCCATTCTTCAAGCTTACCGAGGATTTCATCTTCCTTTTCCTTTGAAATCTTATTTGAATCTTTTTCAGGAGTTACATGAATATTTTCCGGCGGTTTTTGTTCCTGTTTCTTTTGCCTTTCAAAAAAATCATATTGTTTTTTAAGATCTTTATTCGTGTTTTTCAGGATCAGAAAACAGATGACAAGCCCTGCTATAATGACGATAAAGCCGGAAGAAAGCAGAGCCGTTTTTTTCAGTTGTTTCTGGTTTTGAAATTCAAGGGTATTATTTTGGTTGGTTTCTACCAGTTTTACGATATATCTTATTCCTTCTTTGGTATTGGAATCGAGTTTTGTACGGAGTTCGGTGTAAAGCTTATTGTATTGATGGTATTTTTCGTCATTATGAAGTGCGAAATAGTTTTTGGAAAGAGATTCGTAGATCTTCGCCTTTAAACTGTTGTAGGGAAGGTTTTCTATTTTCGAAAGTCCTTTTTCAAGAAATTCCACACCCATTTGATAGTCTTCTTTTAAAAAATAATAGCGCGACAGGTTTTCGGCCGCCAATGCCTGAAGAAAATAATAGTCTGTATTTTTTTCAACTAAAACAAACGTGGCCTCCAGCAGATGCCTGGCCTCTTCTGATTTATTTTGTCTCATCAAAAAAGAAGCTCTGAATATGCTGTTTTCCAATTTCAGAATCTGATTTTCCTGATTGCTGAAACCGAGATACTGATCACTTTTGCTAAGGCTTTCCAGAGCGCAGGGATAATTTCTGTTAATTCCGAGATTGAGCGCCTCCAGCTGATAAAGTTTTGCTGTAATGACAGGCATTCCAGGGTGATCTTCTTTCAATAATTTCGGATCAGATAAAAGACCGGAAATGATCCGTTGTGACTGGCCGTAAAGGTCAAGGTTCTGATACTGGTCTGCAAGATTATAATCCCCGGCCGCCTGCAGGAAATATGAAAGCTGTTCATTTTCTTTCGAATTTTCCTTCTGACTGTAAATATTAACGGACTGTACATAATCTCCCTTCATGGCATACGCCTGAGAAATAATGTTCTGAAGCACAATCCTGTGTTCAGGATTCTGATCGCTGATGAGAAGTGCTTGTGAGTAACTGATACAGTCATCCGGATTCTGATACAGTTTCTGAAAAGCTTTGTCCGCCAAAATACTGAAATCCGGACCAGATTGTGCTTTGATGAAAACTGAACACAGAAGAATCAATAGAAATCTCATGTTCCGGACCAGAATATTCTGGCAAAAAAAAGATTTTTTTTCGGTTTTTCTTACCGATTCCTGATCATCTGTCCTCAAAGTATATTTTTGTTATATGGTTGGATTTTAACGATTTATATTTTATATTCTTTTGAATTTCACGAATTATATAAGTCAAATTCTTTTGAAAAGGTAAATATAATATTAATATTGTTTCAGCCAATCCAAAATATTAAACTTAACTATTTATGAAAAAGATTTACAAAATTTCAATAAAAGCTTTATATGCTTGCTTTTTGTTTGGGTTTTCTCTCGCAGAAGCCCAGCTGACTGTTATGGCAGTCGGAAATTATACTGTAGGCGGTATTTCTGATGGTGGAATTGTCAGCATGCATACCAGTGCCGGCCAGATCTATAAATGGGATGAACTGACTGGTTTGGTGCAGATAGGTTCTATCTCCAATGGATATCCCGCAGCCGGAAGAACACTGATCACTGCGGACGGAACCAAAATAGGTTCTTCCACCACCAATACCGCGACCGGTTTTAATGAAATTTCCACCTACGACACTGCTTCTACATCCTGGACCAACCATGGAGGACTGGTTCCTACCGGTTGGGACGGACACGTAAGTTCCACATGGGGAATGACCTCCGACGGGAATACCATCGTGGGGCTCGGATGGCTCACTGCAGGAAGTGCACATGCAGTAAAATGGAATGCCACCACCGGAGTAACGGATCTTGGAAGTATAGTTCCCAACAGGAGTTCCAGGGCCAATGCCATCAATTCAGACGGATCTGTAATTGTCGGCTGGCAGGATCAGGATAACGGAACAAGAAGCGGTGCCAAATGGGTAGACGGAGTAGAAAGTTTTATTACAGATGCCAACGGCGATTATGTGGGCGAAGCAGGAGATGTTTCAGCGGACGGAACCACCATCATAGGTGCTTCAATGCCCAATCCATACGTATGGAACAGCGTGAATGGCCTTACTTATATAACACATCCAAATTCCTCGGTCTTCTTCAGAGGGGGAGCAACCGGAATCTCTGCCGACGGTAAGACAGTAGTCGGGTTTTTCAGGGCTTTTGCGTCACCTCCCATGTCTGGAGAAGGCTTTATATGGACTTCCGCAGGAGGACGCGTCAACCTGAATGATCATGCGACAGGTCTTGGAATCAATACCCAAGGCGTGAATATGGCGCTTCCTTTGGCGATTTCACAGGACGGGAAAAAAATTGCCGGAGTGGGAACCAATGCATCCAACCAGATCGTAGCCTTTTTCCTCGATCTTTCAAAAATACAGCTTGCTACCGCTGAAAGCATAAAGAATAACAGCACAATATCCGTATATCCCAATCCGGTAAAGGACATTCTGTATATCAGAGGAATCAAAAATATTGAGAAAGTGGATATCTACAATATGGTCGGTCAGAAAATAAAAACAAATAATGCTGTGGACGGCAGAATTGATGTTTCTTCTTTATCCAGAGGAAATTATATACTGCAGATTTTCGTGAAGGGGGAAACTTCACAAAGTGTTAAATTCATCAGACAGTAAAGTAAAATTAGAAACATTTAAAAGACTTGACCAAAAAAACTCGCAGAATGTTCTGCGAGTTTTATGTATGATCTGTAATAGTCATTAATTGATATAGGAAGCGTTAAAAGACATGGAAATAGGCCTGCACGGAGCATTGGCACCGGATGTTGTTCCGTTATTAACCACTCTTCTCATTCTTACATCCATCGTATGGCTTCCGGCGGTAAGAAATTTTACGGTATTGATGGTAAACTGTGTATTTGTTCCGGCCGATGTTTCCTGAGTACGCAGATAACAGTCAGTAGCAACGCCGTCAATATACAATCTGGCTTCATAAGTTGCCTGTCCACCTCCGGCCGGGAACCCTACATAATCTATTCCCAGCATAAAATTGATGAATAAAGCCTTACCACCTGCCGGGATAGTGATAGACTGTGATGTTCCCGTAACTATGGTGGCTGCAAGATCATTGACGTTATAATCCGCACCAGTAGTACTGTTTACAGTCGCTGTATTGATACTTGCCGGGGTAGGATTGGCTACCGTTATGATATTTCCTGATGCATCCACCCCTATAGACTGTCCTGCAGCAATAGGAGAAGCTGAGGTCAGATTGGTTAATCTTAACCCTGAAGCATTTGCAGTTCCGGACGATACTTCTAAACGGGTGTTGGGGGCAGCAGTTCCTATGCCCACGTTTCCGTTGCTGATCATGGTAAGTCTTTCTGCACCGTTGGCTTTCAGGGCTACAGGAGACGTGTTGGCTGTACCAATACTTAGCTTTGTTGAATTTCCTGAAGTATTGATCTGTGCGGCATTGGCGTTATCCACGTACATATCCAGATTCGCAGATCCGCCGGTGAAGGTCATCGATCCTCTTGTGGAACCGGTTGCCGAAACAATTCCCTGGGTGGTAGCGGTTGCAATTCCCACGTTACTGGTTCCGTTCACAAAACTTAAAGAATTTCCGTTGGTTGTCACGGTTCTTGCTCCTGCCAGGGTTCCGTTTGTATTATAGATATTTAAAGACGGATCTATTTTGACCCAGGCTGTTCCATTGAAATAATAATAGCCTGTGGCATCAATGTTGACCGCGGTGCCGGCTAAGGTTCCGGTTGCAATACTGTTGACATAAATAAGGGTGGAAGTGGGAACGGCCGTCATGCTTTGCGCCCTTTGTCTGTCCAGTCTCGGGATCAGAAGTCCGTCTACGTTAGTAGTGGTTCCTGTGGGATTTTTTGCGACGATATCCAGTGTGGAAGCCGGGGCATTGGTATTAATTCCCGTCTGTGCTGTGGCAAGTGAAACACCTGCGAACAAAAATATGGTGGAGAGTTGAAATATTTTCATGAGATATGTTTTAAGACCATTATTGATTTTTTTGCAATACTTATACTGGCGCATCTTTAGTTCAGATAAGAAGCATTAAATGACATAGAGTTTGGGGCACAGACCATATTGGCTCCTGAAGTAGTACCATTATTAAATGTTCTCTGCATTCTTACGTCAATGGTGTGGTTTCCGGCAGCCAGAAACTTGATCGTGCTGATGGTAAAAGTAGCCGTGCCGGCAGTTCCAACTTCCTGGGTCCGCATATAACAGTCTGTTGCCACCCCATCTATATATAATCTTGCTTCATAATAAGCGGTACCGCCACCGGCAGGATTGTTGGTATAATCCACTCCCAGCATGAAATTAATAAACAGAGCCTTTCCACCTGTGGGAACAGTAATTGACTGTGATGTTCCGGATACGATAGTGGCCGCAAGATCATTAACGTTAAAGCTGGCACCGGTAGTACTGTTCACTGATGATATGCTTACATTCGTCGGGCTCGGATTGGCTACGGTCACTAAATTACCGCTTGCATCTACTCCCAATGCCTGGCCTGTACCTACAGGAGTTGCAGACGTAAGATTAGTAAATCTTAAACCGGATGTGTTGGCAGTTCCTGAGCTGAGTTCCAGGGTAGTGTTTGGATTAACAGTGCCTATCCCTACATTTCCGTTACTGAGAACTGCCATTTTTTCTGTTCCGTTGGTTCTTATGGTTAGGGGTGTGGCATTAGTGGTTCCAATACTTAATTTTGTGGAAGTTCCTGAAGAGTTTATTTGAGCTGCGCCTGCATTATCAACCAATATATCAGAAGTTGAAGACCCGGATGACAAAGCTAATGAGCCTCTCGTGGAACCGTTGGCCGAAATTCTTCCTTCAGTTGCACTTGTAGTAACGCCTACATTGCTGGTTCCGTTTACAAAATTCAGAAAATTTCCATTGGTGGTTACGGTTCGTGCCCCGCTTAAACTGCCATCTGAGGTATAAATATTAATGTTTGGGTTTAGCTTGATCCACGAAGTACCGTCATAATAGTAATAGCCGGCTGTATCTATATTGACGGCGGTTCCTGTCTGGGTACCTGTACTGATATTGTTAATATAGATTAATGTGGAAACCGGAGTACCGGTCATACTCTGGGCTCTCTGCCTGTCCACTCTCGGGACTAATATTCCGTCTACATTGGTAGTGGTACCAGTAGTATTTTTTGCAGTTATATCCAGAGTGGCAAGCGGAACGCTGTTGTTGATGCCACTTTGTGCCATCAGTGATGAACATGCGGCAATGATCAATATAATAGAGAATTGTATTCTTTTCATGAGAATGTTTTTTAATGAAATAATGATGTGAAGGAAGGATATTATTTAAAAATTAATTTAAATAAGTCGCATTAAATGACATGGAAATAGGAGTACAACCCATATTCGTACCTGAAGCCACTCCGTTATTAAAGGTTCTTGTCATTCTTACATCTATCGTATGGTTTCCTGCCGCAAGAAATTTCACGGTATTGAAACTGAACTGGGCACTGAATCCACCAGGCCCATATTCCTGGGTACGCATGTAGCAATCTGTGGCAGCACCGTCTATATACAGTCTTGCCTCGTAGTATGAAGCCCCGCTTCCGGCAGGATTGCTTCCGTAATCTATTCCCAGCATAAAATTAATGAAGAGGGCCTTTCCTCCGGCAGGAATCGTCACGTTCTGCGAAGTTCCCGGGACCATGGTTACACTAAGATCGTTAACATTGAAGCTGGCTCCGGTAGTACTGTTGACTGAAGCAGTGGTTACACTGGCAGGGGTTGGGTTGGCCACCGTAATCACATTTCCCGAAGCATCTACTCCTAAGGTCTGCCCTGTACTGATGGGAGACGCAGAAGTAAGGTTGGTAAGTCTTGTTCCTGAAACATTTGCCGTTCCGGAGCTGACTTCAAGTTTTGTATTGGGAGCTGCAGTTCCTATTCCTACATTTCCTCCGCTTAATATGGTGAGCCCTTCTGCTCCGTTTGCTTTAAGAGCAACAGGTGTAGCGGTAGTGGAACCAATCGAAAATTTAGTAGCATTTCCCAGGGCATTAAGCTGTGCGGCACCGGCATTATCTACGAAATAATTAATGTTCCCGGAGCCTCCGGTTAAGGATAAGCCTCCTCTTGAAGATCCTGATGCTGAAACAGACCCTTCAGTGGCGGTGGTTGTTACCTTTATACTGTTGGCTCCGTTTACAAAGTTCAGAAGATTTCCACCGGTAGTTACTATCCTTGTAGACGGTAAAGCTCCATCGGAATTATAAATATTAGTGGAAGGGACCAGCTTAACCCAGGATGTTCCGTTAAAAAAATAATAACCTACTGCATCAATATTGACAGCGGTACCTGATAACGTACCGGTTGCAATACTGTTTACATACACCAGAGTGGATACTGGAACAGCTGTCATGCTTTGTGCTCTCTGTCTGTCTATTCTGGGAACCAGTAATCCATCAACATTCGTGCTGGTTCCGGTGGCATTTTTTGCACTGATGTCCATGGTGGAACCAGGTGAGGGATTGTTGGTACCTATACCAATCTGAGCGTTTGCGAGTCCAAAATTCGCAATTAATGGGATAAGAGAAAATAAGATTCTTTTCATTGCTGTTGGTTTACAAATAATTGCTAACTAGACTACAAATATTAGCTTTTTTTTTCCAAAATAAGCAATGAAAAGAATAATAATTTTTTAATTATTCATCATCTTCGTCTTCATACTGCTCCAGATAATAGGTGAAGCTAAAATCTTCTGTTTCATCTTCTGCATCTTCCAGAGTGGTAAGGAGATCCTCAAAAATCTCAAGCTGGTCTACCGTCATATTCACAAACTCAATGTGGAGCGGAAGTTCCAGCTCTCCGGTAATAATATCAGACAGGGCATCAAGGTTATCTCCAAAATGTTCAGGAAGTGCGAGTTTTTCCTTTAATTGTGCATAGAAATCTTCATAATCACCTATGTCTGTAAAATCGATATATATTGTCTTCATATAGAATTAAATTTCCAGTTTTTATTAATCAGAAAAGTTTTGCATTTTTTGCAAAAATCTTTTTCCTCGTCGGTAGGATTTCCGCCTTCTGCATCTCTCATAAAACATGTTTTTTCAGGGCAGTGTTTCAAACCCTGTGTGTGACCCAGCTCATGGATAGCTATTTTAAAGAACTGCTCACCGGAATTCTTTTTATCCAGCCGGTATTCGGAAGCTACGCAGGCTTTTCCAGGTCTGTATCCTAGTCCCATGACTCCGTAGTCCTTTATTTTGCCTTTAGTTACACTAATGTCTTTTGAAGTAAGGTCTATAGTTACAAAGCCTTCTTGGGTTCTGCTACTTAAAAACTTAATGATAGAATCTGCCCTGTAGCGGTTTCTATCCTTATAATAAGCATTATTAGGAAGATCAATAGCCTCAAGAATTTTCACGTTCGGATAAATATTCCTGATCCCTTCCACTGTTTTAGCAGTATTTTCAGGATTGAAATCCTTGAACGGCTGGATCAGTATGGTTATGGGCTTATCAATTTTTACAGGCTGCGGTTGTTTTTCCGAGCATGACAGAACCAAAACCAATACGGCTGCAAAATTATAAAAACTACTGCTTTTCAAAACTCTTATAATGGTTTTTAGTCAGGTACACATCACCGTTTTTCGTAAATATAATGCGGTCTGCATTCCGGTTTCCACAGTTGTAATTCACATCAGCTTCAAAGTAATTTTCTCCCTGAGGAAGTTTCTTTTCCCGGTTTCCGAACCGGTCCCCGCCTATTGCTTTTCCGGGAAGCACTTCACAAAGGTTTCCTCTGGAAGCGTTCCAGCCCAGTTTTCTTGCTTCGTTTTTTGTGATATAATAATCAGGAAGCCTGTGGTTTTGCTTCACATAATCAATGACTGTTTTTTCTTCCGTCAGCCGGTCTATAGGTTGGGAGGAAGAGTTTGACAGACTATTTTGAGAATCTGCTGAATGATTTCCGGACTGGACCTTTTCAGCAGTTTCCGCATTTCCTTTTTTATCAGCAATAAAATTATTGAAGATATACATCACGGACATTCCAAACAGAAGGCCCAGACAAATAAAAAAAACCGATCTTATTTTACCGTTCATATAAAAAAATTAAAAAACCGATCCACCATCATCTGTAAAAATCTTCTTCATAAGTGGGAAATAAAAAACAACCACAAAAGTCACAAAAGTTTTGAACACTTTATTTTTTTAAGATGAATAAAATAATAATTTAAAGTACGTTTAAGTTTAAAAAAAAATTATCAACCATCTTAAATCTGCTCCATCTGTTTCATCTGCGTGAGATAAAAATTGAACCATTAAGTTTGATTTAAGTTGTTAAGAATATTAAGTTTAGCTTCGCCTTAAAGTGCATGGCTTAAAAAATCTTTAGATTTTCCCTTAATTATTCTTGTCCCCTTCACTCTTCTTAATTGTTTCAAAATATCCTCAATCATCTGTGAAAATCAGTGTCATCTGTGGGAAATAAAAAAATCAAAAAAATCACAAAACTCCTAAGACCTGTAACTCAAAACACATCATTTATAACTCATCACTCATCAAGTCTCCATTCCTCAGGAATATCACAAACCGGGATAGGATCCATTTTATGTTTTGCCGCCTTATGCATTCTGTCAAAAATCAAAAAGACTTCTTTGTCCCGTCCTTCATAATCATCAGCGGTTTTCGTTCCGTATTCTTTCTGGATTTTCTCCAGTTCAGGGTAGGTAGCCCCAATCTGCTGTTCATCTGTTCTGTCTACGTCCCAAAGCCCGTCCGTAGGTATCGCTTCCTGAATATTTTTAACCAGATTCAAGGCTCTTGCAAGAGCATACACCTCGGTTTTATAAAGGTCTGCAATAGGAGAGACATCTACACCGCCGTCTCCATATTTGGTATAAAAGCCTATTCCGAAATCCTCCACTTTATTCCCCGTTCCGCATACCAAAAGACCGTTAAGCTGTCCGTAATAATACAGCGTAAGCATTCTTAGTCTGGATCTGGTATTGGCGAAGGCCAGTTTTTCATTGGGATACAGATCATCCTTTACGTCAAATGTTTTGTACAATTCCTCGAAGGCAGGTGTAAGATTTACAGACATGGCTTCTACGTTTGGAAATTTTGATTTCAGATCATTCATATGTTCCCACGCACGGTCTATCTGATCCGGTTTCTGGCGGATGGGCATTTCAATCAGAAGGGTTTTCAGTCCGGTCATGGCTGCAAGGGTAGAAATCACCCCGGAATCCACACCTCCCGAAACTCCTATGACATAACCTTTTACATTCGCTTTTACAGCATAATCTTTTAACCAGCTTACAATATGATCTATAACTTTCTGAGTCTGCATTATTTATTATTTTTAGTCTATTCCAAATTCTTTAGGATATTTTACGATCCCTTTTACATTTTTTAACCCGTCTTTTACCAGCTCAACAGCCATTCCGTTGATTTCAGGAATTTCAAACGGGAAATAAATCCCAAAATTACTGGTTTTTTCGTAACCAAACTTAGGATAATAATTTTCATGGCCAATTAATATCACCGAGGTGTATCCTGATTCTTTAGCGATTGAATGCCCGTGCAGAATCAGCTGGCTTCCGATTCCCCGGTTCTGAAAGTCAGGATGTACGGAAACAGGCGCCAGTGCCAGAGATTCAAAAACCTCTGTTTCATTTACGATTTGAAGTTTGGTGAATAAAATATGACCGGCAATTTCTCCGTCTCCGGTTTCAGCTACCAGGGAAAGCTCGGGAATAAAAGCTTCCGAATTTCTCAGCTTCTCCAAAAGAAAATGTTCCTGATGGTCGCTGTGTTTCATACTTCTGAAAGCTTCCTCTGTGAGATGAAATACCTTCAGATGGTCTTTTTCCTCCTCCTGTCTTATCTTTAGCATATTATGGTGCATAGTTTTCACGTTTCAGCTCATACCAATAACAGATTCCGTCAGGTTCCGTGAATTCTCCGGTTTTTTCAAAGCCCAGTTTTCTTAAAATATGATTGGAGCCCTCATTCCCGGAATGGGCATGTGCATAGATTGCATCCGCTTTCATCTCATGAAAACCAAGTTCCAGAGAGGCTTTTGCCGCTTCCAGGGCATACCCTTTTCCCCATGATTCAGGAAGGTAGCGGTAGCCAAGGTCCAGAACGTTTTTATAGCCATTGATCTCTTCTGTGAGTAGCTTGAGACCGCTCCAGCCGATAAGAAGTCCTGTTTCCTTTTCAATCACAGCAAGTCTTCCCGTGCCGTTTTCCTCATATTGCTTTTGAATCATCCTGATCACGTCCAATGATTCTTCCGGTTTTGTCAATACAGGAACTCCGATGTACTTCATCACTTCCGTGTTGGAATCCAGCAGGAACATACGTTCAACATCGGTTTCTTCAAGCTTGCGCAGGAGCAGTCGTTGGGTTTCAAGTGTCATAGTTGTGGTTTAGGGTTGCGTTCCGAAAATTGTTACATCAGTTTTTGTTCCTTTATCGATATCAGATTCTTTCATCGTGTTACCAACCACATTCAGGGTCTGAAGGGATGTATTTCCTGAAATATCAAGCTTCCGGAGTTTGTTGTGCTCAAGATTTAATTTTCTTAAATGTTTAAGCCTGGTAATATCAATTGTTTTTAATTGATTTAAAGATAATGTTAATTGTTCAATCCTCGGCGTTTCCTTCAATGAAATATTTTCAAGAAAATTATTGTCAAGATACAGGGAGCCTAAGGTTTTTAACCCTTCCGCTTTAAAAGAGATGATCTTGCATCCGGTACAGGAAAATAATTCCAGATTAGGCAGTCCCTTCAGAGAAACATCCGGAATAGTATTATCATCAAGCAGGATCATTTTAGCATTGGTAAAAAGCATCAGATCTTCTGCTGATGTGATACCTTTCTGAACCAGGAACAAATTGGTCACCATATCTGCTTCCGGTTTTTCCAGAATCCCGTTTTTATTGAGATCAAAGTTTTCAATTACTGCCTTTTCGAAGTTTTGATCTTTAAAATTGAGTTTTTGAGCTGTAAAATGAGAAAATCCTGAAATAATAAGGCCCAGACTTGCAAATATTTTAATTTTCATCATCGTTTGTGTTTTTAATCCTTATTTTTGTGTACTTAAATTTCATGTAAAAATAATGAAGATTTTCAGAATTGTTGTGCTTTCTTCCATTTTGGTGCTCGCTGCGGATTCCTGTAAAAAAGAACCGGAGAACCAATGGAAAGTAGAGGTGAAAAATAAAGCCGAAAAGGTTGAACTGACGGATATTTCCAAAGAATTTTATAATGCAGACATTCCTCTGGACCAGTTTAAAGCTAAATTTCCATGGTTTCAGGGAACGGTTTCGGATGCCGATTTTGGAAAAAGAAGAGCCGATGCCGAAGAGATTAAAATCTATAAAGAAGCAGCTTCCAAAATAGACCAGGCGAAGCTTCAGAAAGAGCTTCAGGATCTGTTCTCACATATCCGGTTTTATTTTCCGAAATTTAAGAATCCGAAGGTATATCTTTTTTCATCAGCCCTGCAGATGGTTCAGGACCCTATTTTTTATGATGCAAAAGGAAATCTTCTGTTTATAGATATTACGGGATTTATGGGGGATGGTAATGCCAATTATAAAGGGCTTGAACTGTATTTCCAGAAATCGATGAATCCGCAGAATATAGTCCCTAAAGTGTCACAGATCTTTGCAGAAAATATCGTAACGGAATCTCCGGATCATCAGAAATTTATTGATAAAGTAATTCTGAACGGTAAAATCATGATCATGCAGGATGCTTTTCTTCCCGATACACCGGATTATCTGAAAATGAACTATACCAAAAAGCAATACGACTGGGCGGTAGCCAATGAAGCCAATATCTGGAACTATTTTGTAGAGAGCAACCTGATCTTCGGGGACGATCCACGACTTGTGGAACGTTTTATATCACCCGGCCCGTTCTCAAAATTCTATACGGAGATTGACAATGAGTCTTCACCGCAGATCGGGATCTTCACCGGATGGCAGATCTGTAAGGCGTATTTCAAACAGAAACCGGAAACCAAGCTTGCGGATTTCTTAAAGCTTGATGCTACTAAAATATTTAACGAAGCAGTATACAAGCCTAAAATGCCTTAGTATTAAAAAATAATAACCTTCAGATTCGTCCGGAGGTTTTTTTTTATAGGAATGGATTGAAGGATGGAAGCTGGAAGAGGGAAGAAGGAGGTTACTTTTGGTTGATAATATTAAATACTTACCTTAAAATCTGATTAAACAGTTTTAAAAAAATTGCTAAATCATCCTTTAGATTGTGTTTTTACTCTTCAATAACTTCCTGAATCTGCTGCAAAGCTAAGCCCTAATCCCTAAAACCTAATCCCTTTAAATAAAAAACATACTACTTTGTATTGCATATTACTATTTTAATTGTATTTTTGTTTAGTAAAAATTGATAACATGGAAAATATCATCCGGATACACAACTTAAACTTTGAATTTACCAGGGATAAGCCTATCCTGAAAAATATTAATCTTTCAGTTCCGAAAGGAAGCATTTTCGGGTTTCTCGGCGCAAACGGAGCAGGGAAGTCCACTACCATGAAAATGCTGATCGGCAGTATTCCCGATGAATCCGGTGCTATCCGGATTTTTGATAAAGATTTATCCGGACTGTATCCCGAAGGTTTCCATAAAGTCGGAAGTCTGATTGATACGGCGGCTTTTTATGATCACCTTTCAGGCTGGGAAAACCTTCTTATTATTTCCAGGCTCAGGAATCTTCCGGAGTCCGAGTGTGAACGGGTCCTTCATCTTGTAAATCTTTGGGAAAGCAAAAATATGAAGATGAAAAGATATTCCCTGGGGATGAAACAGCGCCTATCTATTGCCATGACGTTGTTGGGAAAACCAGAACTCCTGATCCTCGATGAACCGGTAAACGGACTTGACCCGAACGGGATGCTGGAAATGCGTGAGCTTTTAATTAAGCTTAACCGGGAAGAAGGCGTAACGATTTTTATTTCAAGTCACCTGCTTCAGGAAATTGAAAAAATGATTACCCATCTGGCGATTATTTCCCACGGCGAAATCCGTTTTACGGGAAGCATAAAAGATCTGAATGAGCTGTACAGATATGATCATATCAGGATCGGGCTTAATAATGCTTCACAATTCATCAGCCAGATCCCGGAAAGCTATTCACCTAAAGTGATTGATTCTGCTACCATTGAGATCACCGCCGAATCTAAAGAGAACATCGCCAGCCTAATTAAAAAGCTGGTTCTGAATGATGCCGAAATTTTCGAAATTAAAAACAGCGCAGGCCTTGAGGACTGGTTCATGGAAATTACTAAAAACTAAACAGAGATGAAAAAATTAATGACTGCCATTAATATAGAATGGCTTAAAACAAAAGGGCTGGGACTTTCTTATATTGCTGTTATCCTTGGGGCATTGATTCCCTTGCTGGGTTTTGTGCCCGGTTTCTTCATGTCAGAAATGGTCATGGAAGGAAAACTTCCGCATTCTGTTTTTGAAGATGCAATAGGAGGAGATGCTATAAAATCTTTTACTTTTTTTATCCTGCTTCTGTTTATCATTATTGCTGCCAACAGGATTGCACAGACGGATCATAAGAATAATGGCTGGCAACTGATGGAGACACAGCCGCTAAGCCGTTTTAATCTGTATTTTTCAAAATATATCGTTTTATTATTACTGAGTTTTATCTGTGTGGCTTCTTATTTTGGGTTCAATATAGTTCTGGCCCTTGCAGATTATTATATTCACCCTGATCCGGCTAAACAGCTGCATTTTGATACCCTTTGGATGATTCAGACTTTTGTAAGGATCTGTATGACCATCCTGGGAATTGCAGCTTTGCAGCTTTGTATTTCTGTAATATTTCCCGGATTTATCTGGTCGTTTCTTATCGGGGTGCTGGGATTGGCTTCCAATATTACTTCTTTGGTCCAGAAGAAATCTTTTTTCTTTAATCCTTACAGCTCGCTATACGAATTCTGGAAAGCTCCGGAAGTGAGAAACCTGAACAATTTTATTTCGCACTCTGAATATATGAGTCTTTTCTGGAGTGTAGTGTTTCTTACATTAGGTTACTTCTGGTACAGCAGGAAAGGATTTAAAAACGCCTTCCTTAAAAATAAAAAAAGAGTTATCATTTCTGCTGCTTCGCTGATCATTGGTGCAGGATTTCTTTATCTGTTCCAGAAGCCAAAGGCCTATCAGAGTGACGGAACGGGCATTACAATCAAAGGAAAGCTGGAAACAGATCTTAAAATAGATTCCGTACATGTGTATTCCAAAGAATTTCACAAAAAAATAGGGTCTGCAGCCGTAAAAAACAATATGTTCAGCTGGGTAACTACACAAACCCTTCCGCTGGATGAATATATACTGCAGATAGGTAATAAAAAACTGGATATTGTGATGGGAAGCGGGGATTGGTTTGATTATGAGATAAAGCTGAATGGTACAGAAATGATATCTTATGTGAAATCCAACCGGAAGGCAGATCAGGTATATAAAAATACCGAAAGTTCCTTTGGAAACGAGTTTGCTTATGCTCTTGAAAGACAGAATTATAATAATGATCCGAAAACGTTTTATGAAACAGCTGAATCTGACTGGAAAGACAATAAAAGAATCCTTGACCATTTTGCTGATCCTGAAAACAACGCACTTTCAGAAGATTATAAAGCCTACAGAAAGCAATTAATGGCTATTGAATATCTGAACGAGATCAACAATTACCGGAAAATGACCTCGTGGAATGATCCTAAATTTGCCGCTCCGGCATCTTTCGTGAAAGAACTTAATGAAAACATCCAAAAACCAGGTCCGCTTTTAAGCAAGAACGATAATTATCTTCAGTATAAATTAGACCAGCTGCTTTCTGATAAAGACCAGGCTTCCAATCCCGACAGTATTCTTTTCATAAAAATCGGTAAGATGGCCAGGGGAATTTCCAGAGACCAGCTGCTGACGAAGCATCTTTCTAAAACAATGGAACTGCAAACTGACAGTTTAACCCGTAACCAGCTTTTTGCCACCGAGATCAGCAACATTGGCAATGATGATTATAAAACAATGCTGTACGCTAAGATTGATCAGATCAACAGGTCCCAGAAAGGATCGGTATTTCCTGATCTGGTCCTTCTTAATAATCAGGATAAAAAGAGCCCGCTTTCCAAATATAAAGGAAAATATGTGGTGATTGATTTCTGGGCTACATGGTGCGGTCCGTGCAAGCAGATCCGTCCGGTATTTGAAACCAGGAGCCATCAGTACAGATATGCAGACAATATCCAGTTCATCTCTATCAGTCTGGATCAGGATAAATCCAAATGGCAGAATTATCTGAAAACAAAAACTTCCAATGTTCCT
The DNA here is from genome assembly GCF_900169075.1 of Chryseobacterium phocaeense. NCBI lineage: Bacteria > Pseudomonadati > Bacteroidota > Flavobacteriia > Flavobacteriales > Weeksellaceae > Chryseobacterium > Chryseobacterium phocaeense. The sequence goes on along the minus strand of NZ_LT827015.1, from coordinate 2,756,788 downwards.
CAATACTGGCTGACCGATGCACAGCAGTTTATGAACAGATATAAGATTCAGTCTATTCCAAGATTTATCATTGTAGATCCGGAAGGCAAAATTTTTAATTTTAATACCCCATTTCCTGATGAAGATAACTTCATAGAAATTTTGGATAAGCTGAAGAAGTATTAACTTTGCGGAAAATTTTAGATTGATATGAGAAAAACTCAGATTACGATAGATGTAGAGTTGGATGAGAACCACATTCCTGAAAATATTACATGGAATGCCCAGGATGGCGGTGTGGAAAAGGAAGAAACAAAAGCGACCATGATCTCTGTATGGGATGACAAAACGATGGAAGCTTTAAGGATTGATCTCTGGACCAAAGAAATGCCGGTAGACCAGATGAAAATGTTTATCCACCAGATTCTGGTATCTTTAGGAAATACTTACCAGAGAGCAACAGGCGAAGAAGATGTTGCCCAGTGGATAGAGCAGATTGCAGAAGAATTTGCTGTAAAATCTGCTATAAAAATGTAAACTCAATCTCACACTATCACAAAATATTATGAAGAAAACACTTTTTGTCATCGGGGCAGCAGTATTGCTGGCCGCCTGCGATAAAAAAACGGAAGTAAAGGAAACTAAAACAACAGATTCCACAGTACAGGCAGAAAAACTTCCTGCTGCCGAAACTCCTGATACATCCGTTACGGAAAAACCTTCTGAAAATGCAGCTCTGGACATCGCTTTATTTAAAGAGAAAGAAATTCCTGCTGCCATGTTAAAAGGGAGTCTTCATCCTCACGACATGGAAGGCGAGTCTATCATGGAGCTGGTTCCTTCGATGGATGATTTCATTAAAGGAAACGGTTCGGACATTGCATACATAGATGATTCCCTGAAAAAGATCATTATCAAGATCAACGGAAAGTTTGAAGAGCTTAAGGAAACCGGGAAAGACAAATATGAGAACAGTGAATATCAGGCTTCTTTCACCACTACTATTCCGGAAAAAGTTCCTGAAGATATAGAAGTTCTGGCCTATGCTTTTAATGGAAAGCTGGAAGTGAAGAGAAAATCTGACCATGTTTCAAAGAGCCTCGATTTCTTTATGGGAGGCTTATAAAAAAATAAAATAGTATGAATTTTAATACAAAAGTAATTCACGGAGGGCAGCACCACGAGTCTGCGACAGGTTCTGTAAATGTTCCTGTATTTTTAACATCTACATTTGCACAGAAAAGCCCGGGAGTCCATTCCGGATATGAATATTCAAGAGCAGCCAACCCTACAAGACAGGCTTTGGAAGATTCTTTGGCGAGCATTGAAAACGGAGCGAGAGGCCTTGCTTTCGGTTCCGGACTTGCAGCCATCGATTGTGTATTGAAATTACTGAATCCCGGTGATGAGGTAGTGGCTGTAGATGACCTTTACGGAGGAACTTACAGAATGTTTACAAGGCTTTTCGAAAAGTATCAGCTGAAATTTACGTTTGTGAATTTTGATGATGTTTCCAAAATTGCAGACGTAATCACAGACAAAACAAAGCTGATCTGGGTAGAAACGCCTACCAACCCTCTGATGAAGCTGGTAGATATTAAAGCGGTAGTGGAAATTGCCAAAGGAAAAGATATCCTGGTGGCGGTAGACAATACATTCGCGACTCCATATATTCAGAGACCGATTGATCTTGGAGCCGATATTGTGATGCACTCAGCAACCAAATATTTAGGAGGACATTCTGACGTGATTGCAGGAGCACTGATTGCAAAAGATGCTGAACTGGGAGAAAAGCTTCACTTCATTCAATTTGCAAGCGGTGGGATCTTAGGTCCGCACGATTCTTACCTTGTTTTAAGAGGAATTAAAACGTTAGCGTTAAGAATGCAGCGTCATTCCGATAACGGGCTTGCTGTGGCTCAATATCTTGAAAAGCATCCTGCTGTAGATAAAGTAATTTATCCGGGACTTGAATCTCATCCTCAGTATGACCTGGCCAAATCCCAGATGAAGGAATCAGGTGGTATGGTTTCTTTCACCTTTAAATCAGGTAAAAAAGAAGATGCCGTTAAGTTTCTGGAGAGAGTAAAAGTGTTCACTTTAGCAGAATCTTTAGGCGGTGTAGAATCTTTAGCCAACCATCCGGCACTGATGACGCATGCGTCTATCCCTGCTGATAAACGTGAAGAATTGGGAATTACGGATGACCTGGTACGTTTAAGCGTTGGAATTGAAGATGCTGAAGATCTTATTGCAGATCTTGAGCGTGCTTTTTCTTAATCCTTTAAAATACATATAATGAGAAAGATTCATCTCTTATTGATCCTAGTTTTTTTCAGTCAGACCATGTATTCTCAGGTAAAAACTACCGATGAATTATACAAAACGGCCAAAAAGCTGGACAGTCTGATCTTTGATGTAGGATTTAATCAATGTGATCTTTCTCATTATAAATCTATCGTCAGTGACGATCTGGAGTTTTATCATGACAAAGGAGGAATCACTTCCGGAGAGAAAGCGTTCACTGCTTCCATTAAAAATAACATCTGCGGAAACTCCAATAAAGTAAGGCGTGATCTGGTTCCCAACAGCATGAAGGTATATCCTCTTTACAACAATAATGTTTTATATGCATTTGTTCAGGAGGGCGAGCATGAGTTTTACGAATTTTCCAACGGGAAATGGGTAAAAGGAAGCCGTGCCAGGTTTACCATTTTATGGATTCTGGAGGATAAGCAGTGGAAAATGAAGCGGGTTTTAAGTTTTGACCATCATTTATAATAAGTATGAAAAACACCAGAAAAGCTACAGCCCAGGACTTAAATCAATTAGCGGAATTATTTGACCAGTACAGGGTCTTTTATCATAAAGAATCAGATGTGCCGGCTGCTGAAAATTTCCTGAAAGAAAGGATAGAACATAAAGATTCCGAAATATTTGTCGCGGAACACGATGGAAAACTGACAGGATTTGTTCAGCTGTACCCCATATTTTCATCCACCAGAATGCAGCGTTACTGGCTGCTGAACGACCTTTATGTCAATGGTGACCATAGAGGGAAAGGTTATTCCAAAGAATTGATTGAAGAAGCAAAAGAACTGTGCAGATCAACCAATGCCTGCGGAGTCCTACTGGAAACCGGAAAAAGCAATGATGTCGGCAACCGGCTGTACCCGGCCTGCGGCTTCGAATTGTATGATTCCGTGAATTTCTATGAATGGACTAACAGAGACAATTAAAAGGGGAATGATTAAATGTGAATTGTCAATGGGTCAATTATGAATTCGTAGTACAGATCATTTATCAATCATCAATCATCAATTATCAATTATAACTAAACGCATGTCTGATTTTCAAAAATACGTACAAAGATACCTCGATCAGATTCCTTCCGAAAACTGGATCGTAGAATTAAAAATATCAGGAGATAAAACCATAGACCTGTACTCAAACCTTACGGAAGAACAGTCTTTTTTTGCTTATGCCGAAGGAAAATGGAGTCTTAAAGAACTTCTGCTTCATTTGTCAGATACCGAAAGAGTGTTCCAATACAGAATCCTCTCTTTTGCAAGAGGTGATAAGGCGGAACTTCCCGGTTTTGATGAAGAAATTTTTGCGGTGAATTCTTTTGCAAATCAAAGATCTCTGGAATCTTTGCTTGATGAATATAAACTGGTTAGAAAATCTTCCCGGATCCTGATTGAAACCCTTGATTCCTCAGTTTTAAAAAATACAGGAATAGCCCATGGAAATCCGCTGACTGTAGAAACCATCGGAAAACTGATTGTAGGACATAATTATCATCATCTGAGGATTATTGAAGAGCGGTATCTGCCGGGGATGAAATAGAAATCGATTAAAAGATTTAAAAATTGAATGATTTAAAAATTAAAAGATTTAGAGATTTATAGATCGACCGATCAATATATAATTCAATAGGGACGGGCTTTGGCCCGTTCTTTCTGAGATAAATCTTTGGCTTTGGCAGTATTCGTAATGAGGACATTAAAGAATTTAGATATTAACAGCAGTATTGAATCAAATAGATTGGTTTTTAAAGAAAGCTGGTCTGATCGGTTAGATACATTTTTTGTCTATTTTGTATTCTTTGCGATAGTTTTTCCAACGGCACTTTGTTTTTCAGAATTAGATTCATTTTCAAAAAATGGATTGGAATATATTATTTTGATTAGTATAATTATATTTTGCCTATATGCTTTATACTGTAAATTATCAGAGAAAAAACTGAAAAAAATTAAATTCAATATTCATAGAGAAGAAGCTAAAAAGAGAATTATTGAATATGGAAAAAAATATAAATTCAGGATTTCCAAGCCGTCCGATAAACTCATATTTCTAAATGAGCCTACTGATAATTTTAGTATACAAGAATATGAGCGGACTATAATTATATTCTTTAAAGAAAACGAAATTTTATATACTTTAATAAAGGAAGGTGTAAAAGCCAATTTCCCGGTTTTGTTTTCTCAGCATTTTACTAAAACAGCATTCAAAAAGGTTTTAACTCAACCAAAAGTCGAGAATAGAAAAAACTATTTCAATGGGTTCTTTAATGAACTGTAATGAAAAAAAATATTCAATAGGAATGGGCTTTAGCACATTTTTTATGAAAAAAAACCAAATATGGCTTTATCCAAAACATAAATAAAAAATACTATTTTTGGTTAAAACAACACAAATGCCTTTTATAAAAATTTATATCCACCTTGTTTTCTCAACAAAAAACCGGGTGCCTCATTTAAATACATTTGATTTAAGAATAAAAGTATGGAAACATATTAAGGAAAATGCTTCGGAGAAGAAGATTTTTCTGGATATGGTCAATGGTTATTCTGATCATTGCCATTGTCTGATTTCATTAGGCTCACACCAGACTGTAGAGAAGGTTGTGCAACTATTAAAGGGAGAATCTTCTTATTGGATTAATAAAAACCAGCTAACACCGGAGAAGTTCTCATGGCAGGACGAATATTTCGCTGTTTCAGTTTCTGAATCAAAGGTTGATGCTGTAAGAAATTATATTAAAAATCAGGAGAAGCATCATCAGAAGAAGGGCTTTGCAGAGGAATACCAGGAATTTCTTGAAAAAAATAATTTTGTATAGGTTTTGGCTAAAGCCGTTGATTCTTTTTGCTTTTATTGTTGAATGGGCTAAAGCCCATTCCTATTGAATATACCAGCGATTGTATAGAATAACAGGTCTAACATCACTATTTTTTTTGATAATTTTAATAGTTATGAATTCTATATTTTAATAGTACGGTTTGTTGAACAACGGTTTGGTGTTTCTCAACAATAACATTATAGTTGTAAATTCAATAGGAACGGGCTTTAGCCCGTTTTTTTATTGAAATAATTCAAATATGGCTTTAGCCAAAACCTGATAAATCATCAAAACAAAACATTTGTACCCATATTTTTGGCGGAACCTTACCGTTTTTTTACCTTTATACACAGGTTTCAAACCTGTACATTATGGAAAACATTATCGAAATATTAAAATCCGGCGGAACCATTCTTTATCCTACAGACACCATTTGGGGAATAGGATGTGATGCCACCAACATAGATGCGGTCAATAAAATCTTTGACATCAAAAAACGCGAAAAAAACAAATCCATGATTATCCTTGTAGAGTCTGAAAAAAGACTTCAGGATCTGGTGGATGTTCCCGAAATGGCCTGGGAAATTATTGACCTAAGTGAAAAACCGGTTACCATTGTGTATGAAAATCCCCGCGGACTTCCAAAAGAGATGCTTGCCGAGGACGGAAGTATCGGCATCAGGCTGATAAAAACGGATTTCTGCAAAAAACTGATTACGAAACTGAACAGACCGCTTGTTTCTACCTCTGCTAATTTCAGTGGTGACAAAAGCCCTCTGAAGTTTTCGGATATTTCTCCGGAGATCATTAAACTGGTAGATTATGCGGTGGAAGAAGACCGTGAAAAGGTTTCAAAATATTCAGGTTCTTCAGTGATAAAAGTGTGGAGCGACAACAGGATTAAGGTTCTTCGTGAATAAAATTCTGCTATAATCCGTTTAATTTAAAATCTTGTCTGTATCTGCCGGCAGGATTTCTTTTTTTTAATTTCTATCTTTGCAGTCTTCAACTGATAAAAGACATGCCATGAACCACCGGAATTTTGCTGAAGAATGGATCCGTGCCTGGAATTCTCATGACCTTGAAGATATATTGTCTCATTACACAGATGATATTGAAATCACAACACCCATGATTGTAATGGCTACAGGAGGGAAAGAAAGCACATTAAAAGGAAAAGAAGCAGTACGCCAATATTGGAGAAAAGCACTGGACAAATTTCCTGATCTGCATTTTGAGCTCATTCAATCAACTGCAGGCGTGAATTCAGTGGCTTTGTTTTACCGGTCTATAATGGATAAACACGCGGTAGAAGTGATGTTTTTTGATGACGAAGGAAAAATTAAAACAATGTATGCCCATTATGACTAATGGAAAACAGCTTAGCTAAAAAGGACGACTATTTATTAACGATGAAAATTAATCTTACCCAAAATAAAAATTTAAAACTATTCAAAATCATTGCGGATGCGGCTGAAAAAAATAATCAGACCGTATACATTGTCGGTGGTTATGTACGTGACCTTCTGATGAAAAGAACGGCGTCCACGGATATTGATTTTGTGACCGAACAAAGCGGTATAGAGCTGGCTCAGACCGTAGCTCAGGATATTGATCCGAAATTAAAAGTTTCTGTATTTAAAACGTACGGAACTGCGATGATCAAATATAAAGACCTCGATCTGGAGTTTGTAGGAGCAAGAAAAGAAAGCTATACGGAAAACAGCCGTAAACCGGAAGTAGAAGGCGGAACACTGGAAGATGACCAGAAAAGAAGGGATTTCACCATCAATGCCATGGCGATTTCTCTGAACAAAAGTAATTTCGGAGAACTGATAGACCCTTTCAACGGAGTTGATGACCTGGAAAAAGGAATTTTAAGAACACCCCTGGAACCTGCTCAAACGTATTCAGATGATCCCTTGAGGATGATGAGGGCCGTTCGCTTTGCTTCAACATTAAATTTTACAATTGAAGAGAATTCCCTGAACGCCATTAAACAGGAAGCAGAAAGAATAAAAATTGTTTCAATGGAAAGGATAATGGTGGAATTCAATAAGATTATGATGTCCAAAAAACCTTCCGTAGGACTGGGATTAATGGAGACAACAGGCCTTTTAAAACTGGTTATTCCCGAACTGATAGACCTGAAAGGTGTGGAAGAAGTAGAAGGGCAGACCCATAAAGATAATTTCTACCATACGCTGGAAGTTGTGGACAATATTTCAGAAAATACAGATAATCTGTGGCTCCGCTGGTCTGCGTTGCTGCATGATATAGGGAAAGCACCGACAAAAAAATTCGTAGAAGGAACGGGATGGACGTTCCATGGGCACGAATTTTTAGGCTCAAAAATGGTGAAAACACTTTTTAACAGATTAAAATTACCATTGGGAAGCGACATGAAATATGTGCAGAAAATGGTAAAGCTTTCCTCACGCCCGATTGCTCTGATTACGGATGATGCTTCAGATTCTGCACTGAGAAGACTTTTATTCGATGCCGGCGAAGATCTGGAAGATCTGTTCACTTTATGTAAAGCGGATATCACAACAAAAAATTCCAGGAAACAGGACCGTTTCAAAAAGAATTTTGAATATGTAGCCGTGAAGATCAAAGAAGTAGAGGAGAAAGACCAGGTGCGTAATTTCCAGCCGCCCATTACCGGAGAGGAAATTATGCAGATGTTCAACCTTAAACCCGGAAAAGAGATCGGAATTCTGAAGGAAAAGGTGAAAGAAGCCATCCTGGAAGGGGAAATCCTTAATGATAAGGCAGAAGCGGAAAAATTTGTGATTGCTGAAGCGGAGAAACTGGGATTGAAGTGTAATTAAATAAGCGAGATTATAAACAGTTTCGGCGGGACTTCGTCCCGCCGAAATCTTTTTTTCAACAAAATAAAATCAGGCCGCTTCGGAGAAACGGCCTGAAAAAAAACACAAATGTTGAAAAAAAATATAATAATACCGAAGTATTAATTTTCTTAATTAGGATAAACTCCATTTGAACCGATCCCCGCAGTAAATGCTCTGATGATCGCTCCTGTAGTAGAGTAAACCACAATTTTACTGTCCTGGGTAAATCCGTTGGAATCAGAAGTGAAAATTTTATCATTGATCACGCTGAAGCCGTATAGCGCAGAATACTGATCCACACTGTTCGCTACCGTAAACAATGGAGTGGAAGGAGCTGTTGTAGCAGTCATATCCATGGCGTATACACTCTTTCCGGAAGAGAAATAAAACTTACCGTTTGAAATTTCAAGGTTTTTGGCATCAACAATACCCGTTAAAGTGGTTGTTTTTGTAATGCCTCCCGCACTTGAGATCTGATAGATATAAGAATTGGCAGCGTCTGCGGCAATTGCGTAAACATTCTGGTTGTTTGAGATAATCTTGTTGATATTTATTCCATCAGGTAACGTGATGGTAGACTGCACTTCGTTGGTAGAAGTATTGATGTAACTAATCTTATTTCCAAAACCGAATGAGGCATTCTGCACAAAAATGTTATTTCCGGCTTCCACAATTCTTTCAGCAGCATCAGTGAAAGAGATTTTTTTGATGAAAGAACCGTCTGAAGCTTTATAAATGCTCACATACTTGGCGCCGCCGTATTTATCATTCGTTACATACATATTGTTGTTCGCAAAAGCCATATAACGTGGTGAATTAAGTTCAGCGGTAACCTGGCCTACAGCTTTAAAGTTATAACGGTTAACCACCTGGATTTTATTGGAATTGTTCAGCAGCAGATAAGCATTTTCGCCTCTGTAAGCAATCATCTGTAAAACATCACCTAATTTGGCACCTCCGTTATTAAGGGAGAAAACATTATCCTGTTTTAGGTTTAAATCTGCACTTACAAACGTTACATCTCCTTCAGGCTTTCCGAAAGTACCTTCATTTGAGATTAAAAAACCGTTGCCGTAGAATATTTCCTGCTCATCATCATTATCACTGCTACAGGACACAATGCCCAAAAGAAGCGTAAAAGCAAGGAAAAAATGTAGAAATCTGTTCAGTCTCATAATATATTAAGTTTAAAAATTAATTGTTGCATAAATACTGTAGTTTCTCTTAGGCATCGGATAAAGAGAAACCGTCTGGTAAATGGTATCCGTAAGATTATTCACTTTAAATCCTAACGTATATTTCTTCAGAATACTTGCAGAAACCCCTGCATTTAAAATAAAATAGGGATCAATGGCAGTAGACCTTTTTTCATCCGTGCTGGTGTACGTAAGGCCGTTAAAAAGTCCCTGTGCATACACCTTCAGGAAAGAATAACCATACTCTATATTCCCGACAGCTTTATGAAGGGGAACATACATCATCTGCATTCCGGTACTTTTATTGACGGATTTTGAATACGTATACCCGGCATCCACCCTGAAAGCATGTTTCCCGAATGTTTTATTCCACATCACCTGCGACTCCAGACCATAGGATTCAACTTTATAGGTATTCACCGGAGCCCAGTAGCCGTAAGGGGTCGGAAGCCAGTTGATCATATTTTTAATGTCCATATAATAAGGACTCAATGTAATTTTAAAATCTCCGAAACTGAACTCATGGTTCATATCAACATTGGTAGATGTTTCCGGAAGCAGATCAAGGTTTCCTCCCGGATTCCAGTACAGATCATTAAAAGATGGGAATCTGAAATTTCTGGAAAAATTAATTCCTGTACGATACCATCTTAAAGCATTCCACTTCCCGGAAAAAGAATACAGGAGCGGAGAAGAAATATCCTCTACAAAATCCTTCTTGATTCCCGCTTCAAAACGAAGATCCTTCGTCGCAAAATACCTGATCAGACCCGCCAGGGAACCTACATTTCTGCTGATACTCCCAAGCCCGGACTCATAGCCCTCACCTTTATTCACCTGAAATTCCCCGATGGCATTGATGTTGATTTTCGGCGTAATGAAATAATTGAAATCATTTTTGAAGATATAATTCTTTCCGTCCGCACCGCTCGTTTTTGGCTGATTAAGATCCGAGAAATACTGGAAATTATCCTCCGTATAAGCCGCTTTTAAGCTGTTGGAAAGATTGCTTTTTTGAATATCCCATGCAATCAGGCTCCTTAAAGTCTGTGCATTGTATTTTGTTTTATTACCGTTCGTCTCGAAGACAGGATAATGCTGCGAAGCATCAAACATCTGGTTCTGCCATGAAATGGTCTGATGATCGGCAATTTTATAAGAAGCTCCGATATTCATCGAAGTATTATAATATTTCCCGTTGATATTGTCGAAACCCGTACTTCCTACCACAAATTCCGGAACCTTATAATCATTCTGACTCGTTAAATAACTCCCCGAAACTTTGATGCTGAACCGGTCACTGCTGAATGAAGCCTGTGCAAAATTCGTATACGTATCAAAAGAACCTGCTTCCGAATATAGGGATGCATTAAAGCCCCTGTTGAAATCTAAAATATTGTTTAAATGAATGCTTCCCCCGATCGCTCCGCTTCCGTATACCACACTTCCTCCGCCTGCTTTGATGTCGATCTGGTCATATCCGAAAAGCGGAATATTATTCACATCTCCCTGCCCCAGAAAACTGGAGTTAATATTAATCCCGTTCCATACAAAGGCGGTCTGCTGGGCAGTTGAGCCCCGGAATGACGGAGAAGAAACCGCTCCACGGCCATTTTCCTTAATGTAAATTGAAGACTGAAAACGCAGAAGATCGGAAAGGTTTGTTGAGTTTTTCTCAATATCTTTTGGAGTAATGGTACGTACCGGATGAAAAAGCTTCACCTTGCTCATCTGGTTGTCGAAAATATAAATGGTATCAACTGCCTTCTCCTGTCCCAAAAGAAAGCTGCCGTAAGACGTGCAAAGCAGTAATAAAGATCTTTTTATATCCATACTATTTTACTTTTCCTCCGAAAGTAATGCGTTTTTAGTTAGTATTCTGGCAGGTCTCCTGGCTTTCGCTTTCTGTGCCTTCCCGGATGAACAGTGGCTTTGTACAGAAATTTTTATTGCGATTTACAGTTGCGGGGACAGCTTGGGAGTTTCACCCAATTCCCTATTATTTCCAATACACTGGAAACCAAAATTTTTGCAAAGATAACTTTTTAAATGTATTGCACAAAAAGGCTAAAAAGCAAAAGGGCTAAAAGGCAAATTTGCAAATAGGTGAATATGTTAAACTTTGAAGATATAAAACAGACGTAATTTATCAATAAATGATCCCAAGCACGGAAAAAAATATAATTATAAGGAATAAATGTATTTCCTCATACTAACTTTTTAATTTTGCCTTACCAGCCTTACCAGCCTTACCAGCCTTATCAGCCTATTTGCAAATTCGCCCTTTTGCCTTTTCGCCTCTTCTCTACAAAAACGAAGAATCAAAATAAAACGGCAGCAGGTCCTTAATGGAATGCACCTTCACCACTTCATCATTCATACTTGAAAAATAAAGGTCAATATTGTCATTCTGCTTCGTTTCATATTCTATTAAGCTCTGTCTGCAGGCTCCGCAAGGGGGAATCGGAGGGTTTTTCTCATGGAATTCCTTAGGACCGCCCACTACAAAGATTTTTTTCACTTTTACATCAGGGAAATTCGCTGCCACCCAGAAAAGAGTGGTTCTCTCTGCGCACAGTCCCGATGGATAGGCCGCATTCTCCTGGTTGTTCCCGGAATAAATTTCACCGTTTTCCAGCAGAACCGCACATCCCACAAGAAAATTCGAATAAGGAGCGTACGCATTTTCACGGGCCTGCTTTGCACTCTCGAATAATTTTTTCTCTGTATCGTCCAGTTCACTGCTGTTTTTAAAATGCTCGTAACTGATCTGTATGTCTTTTTTCATATATTAGTCAGACTAAAAAAGGGGGGCTAAAATTACTCCTTTTTCTTCAGTTGGACAATGTTTTTTATTTACCCTTTTAAATTGAAATTCAAAAAAATAAAATGCTGTATATCCCAATAAAATTTAGAAATATAGAACTGAAAAACAGATGGGTGATGTCGCCCATGTGTATGTATTCATGCGAAAACGGGTTAGCCAATGATTTTCATTTTGTTCATTATGGAAGCCGGGCTCAGGGGGGAACAGGTCTGATCATGGTGGAAGCTACCGGAGTGGAACCGCGCGGAAGAATTACCAATCACTGCATGGGAATATGGAATGATGAGCAGACTGCAGAACTTCAGAAAATCGTTGATTTTGTCCATTCCCGTTCAGAAAGTAAAATCGGAATTCAGCTGGCTCATGCCGGAAGAAAAGGTTCCACCTGGAACAATCTCCAGATCCCGCTTGAAGAAGGCTGGGAAACCATTGCACCAAGTGCCATTCCGTATCATCCTTCAGAAAGGATTCCCCATGTTCTGACTGCCGATGAAATTAAAGAACAGGTTCAGAATTTTAAAGAAGCAGCCAGAAGAGCAGTAAAAGCAGGCTTTGATCTCATAGAAATTCACGGGGCGCACGGATATCTGATTCACCAGTTTTTATCACCGCTTTCCAATATCAGAACTGATGAGTATGGGGGAAGCTTTGAAAACAGGATCCGGTTCCTGGTCGAAATTGTAGATGCGGTTAATGAAGAATTAAATGGAGATACACCTCTGTTTGTAAGGATCTCCGGAACGGAATACGCTGAAAACGGATGGAATATCAAAGACAGTATAGAATTGGCAAAAGTTCTGAAAGATCATGCCGTGGACCTGGTTGATGTGTCCAGTGGTGGAAATATCCACGGGGCAAAAATACCCGTTTTTGATGGCTACCAGGTTTCTTTTTCCTCAGAGGTCAGGAATGGTGCCGGAGTCAAAACCGGAGCGGTGGGACTCATCACAAAAGTGGAACAGGCAGAAGAAATTCTTCAGAAAGGAGACGCGGACCTCATATTTGTAGCAAGGGAAATCTTAAGAAACCCGTACATAGCTGTTCAGGGGTCATTTGAAATGAAAGAAGATTGTTTCTTTCCCAATCAGTATACAAGAGCAAAAATTTCAACATAAAACCGGGATGAATATTGAAGATTTTATGCTGACCTGTCCCAGCAAGAAATTTCTGGGCATAGAATGTCTGGGATGCGGTGCTCAGCGGGCCGTTGTGCTCGTATTTGAAGGCCGGTTTGTGGAAGCTTATCATCTTTATCCTGCTGTTTATACACTTTTGTTGTTTTTCTTCACCTTAGGTCTGAGTTTTGTTGATAAGAAAAGAAAGTATGGTAACCTTCTGATGATCATGATTCTTGTGAATCTGATGATCATGATAGGCTCTTATTATTACAGGTATTTTTATCTGCATGATCATTAATAAATGCTCAAAGTGAGATAATAAATGTTTTCGGGCTGGTCAGGAGGTTTTTGCAAAAAGTCGTAGAATTACTACAAAATGTGAATCTCTTCGCCAAAAGCTTTTAAAATTAGCGTGTGAAGTTTATCTTTGTTAGACAAACTTTATGAAATCGTATAATCTTTAATGATTAAAATGTAAGAATATGGCAGGAAATTCAAGAGGAATTTTAAAATTCAATGGAGGTGAAGGGCAGAAACTATTAAAACTGAACTACAGCGTATCAAGATCTACGGACGTTTCAGGACGTGTAGCTTCTGATCCGTCAAATGCTTTGATCAAAGTAACAGTTGAAGCAACGGAAAAATCTGATATCCTGGAAAGTTTATTGAATGGTAAATACAAGCCTACAAGCGGTGAAATTACATTCAATAAATCACATGAAGAAGGAACACTGATTGCCCTGAAATGGGAAAACGGATATGTAATCCAGCATGAAGTGGAATTCGATGCAGTAGACACGAACAGTATGCTGATCAGCTTTGTAGTAAGTGCTGAAAGTATTTCTTACGGAAACTCACTTTATGAAGGATTCTGGCCGTTGAGCTAGACCGTAAAAAGTGCTTAATATAAAGAGACTGTCCCTCAAGACGGTCTTTTTTTACCTGTTGTGCATGCTTACTTTGAGTTTTGAATAAAGAATTTTTGTTTTTTTGAAAAAACTCCCGTTTGCATGAATAATATAAAAATCATAACACAAATCACTTTATAAAATATGTCAACTATACCTGAAAAATCAAATGGAGCGGCTTTTCGCCCGGCGCAGAATGCAGACGGGGTGTCCGAGAATCATCATATCGGGATCAACCGTCTGGTAAAGCTTTCCTTAGTTATCGAGGGAAAAATTATCAAATTTTATAAGCATTTTAAACTTAAACAAAGTACCCGGAGGCATCATGAGTTTACCCTTACTCTGGCGCATGATACCCTGGGAGACCGGCAGACCCATACCCTGGAAGATGCCAATAAATTTCTTGGAAAACGCCTTACAGCGGTTATTTCATATAAAGATATAGACAACAGCCCCGAGAGAACTTTTGTAGGAATCATTACAGGAGTAGGATTCAGCCAGGAAAAGATGAGCCTTGGAAACATTGTCCTTACAGGTTCCAGCCCTACTGTTCTGCTGGACGGAGCGCCTCATATTCAGAGTTTTGGCGGAGGCCAGCCTGTGAATGTAGGGATCATTGCGGAAGAAGTCATTAAACAGGGGATTGATAAAAGCCGTTTTGACATCAGGGTAGATGCCAATAATTTTTCCCAGATCATCTACAGCAGCCAGTATGACGAAACGCATTACAACTATCTGGCAAGAATGGCTGAAGCATATGGTGAGCAGTTTTTTTATGACGGAGAAGTCCTGCATTTCGGGAAACTGCCACCCCAGAACAAACCGATTATCCTTACCTACGGAAGCAGCGCGAATGATATCAAAGTGGAAATGAAAGCGGTACACACCAAACCGCAATTCTACGGGTACAACAGTAATAAACACGAAAAGCTGACTTCAGGCTCTACACCTATTCAGCATGTGAGCGATATTGCAAAAACCGCTTACGATCACAATAACAGCATTTATAAAACCCCTGCACTGCAGGTAGCTCCTATCAAAGCATCAACGCATCTGGACGTGGAATATTCTCAGAAAAGCGCTTCCGGAAGTGAGGCGGTGAATGTTTTTTCCATTTCAGGAAATACAACGGTGCCGTTTCTTCATCCGGGATGTATCGCCGATGTGCAGATGCGGAAACCGGATTCCAATGAAACCTCCTATTTCACAAGAATAATGATCACGGAAGCCGAGCACGAGATCGATACCATCGGACATTACAATGGAAGTTTTGAGGGAATTGCAGCAGATACCGGATTCCTTCCGAGACCGGAATTTAAGATCCCTAAAGCTGAACCTCAGACCGCAACCGTAATATCCAATACAGATCCCGAAGGGCAGGGCAGAATACAGGTGCAGTTTGACTGGCAGACCAGCGATACCACACATTTCATCCGAATGATGAGCCCTGATGCCGGCGGAACGGACCAGATTACCCAAAACAGGGGCTACGTAGCCATTCCGGAAGTAGGAGACCAGGTGATGGTGAATTTTGTCCACAGCCATCCGGACAGACCTTTCGTAATGGGAGGAATGTTCCATGGAGGAGTAGCGCTGGGGGGCGGAGTCAATAATCATCTGAAATCCATCCAGACCAGAAGCGGAATCAGAATCCTGATGAATGATGAACAGGGAAGTGTGAAAATCATGGATCCGAGCGGAAACATTTATTTCATGGATGGAGCAGGAAATATAAGCATGAAAGCTCCGAAAAATTTCACGCTGCATGCCGGAGATAATATCAATATCACGGCAGGAAAAGAAATTTCAATCAGCGCGGGAGAAGGCATCAACAGTTCTGCCAATAACAGTATTATCTCTACTGCCGGAAAAGATATTATCCAGACGGCTACCGGCGATATCCGGGAGTCTTCGGATACCAGAACCGAAATGGTGGAAAAGGAATTCAAAAGACAGTCTGAGACGTCCAATGAAATAGCCGGAGAAATATCCATGTTCAGCGAGCTGGAAAATATGACCATGCAAAGCGGTAAGATTGTAGAATTCAACAGTGCTGAAAAATCAAAACTTTTCTGATATGGCCATCATCAAAACAGCTAAGAATATACACATAAAAGTGACAGATTCTTATCATCTGAATGTGAGCAAAAAGGTTGAAAAAATTGCGCAGAAGATTAATGTTGAAGCACAGAAAAACAACCTTGTTTTGGCAAGCAATAAGAAAATAATGTCCCATGGAAACAAATAAATTAAGAATTCTGATTCTTTTTATTGCAGGGAGCTTTTCATTAATCAATTGTCAAAATAAAAAAATGGAACAAAAATACAGCTGGCTGGGAACCGTATCAGCACCACAGGAATATCCTATGGAAGTCTACAGGGGAGCCATTACAGCAAATGATTTTACGTACGGCTTTGATGCCATCTGGGGAACACAGAATACCGGCTGGGGAAATGAAGGCGGAACCATGAGCGTAGAAACAAGGCAGATGGAGCTTCCCAATAAACTGGAATTTACATGGTACTCACTGGTGGAAAATAAATTTTATACCGGAAAGTGGGACTTAGATAAAGAACATATAAAAAATCTCTTCGAAAAAGGATTTACCGATCAGGATAATGGTAAAAAAACAACCTATACCAATTTTATTGTTGGGTTGGCTCCAAAAGGACGTGTTGTTTTATGGATCAATGGTCCGGGAAACCAGAAAGAAGTGGGTGTTTTTCAGGCGCATGATACCATCATTACTCAGGAAAAGGCTTACGAGAATGCTAAATATATGCTGAAAGAAGGATTTGCAGACAGAATGCTGAAAGATCCTTCCTATGAAACATTCAAACCGGAAATCAGGGCCAAAATAGAAAAAGAAGGGTATCCTGATGCTGGCATTTATGATGTATACAGGGAGAAATATACCTGGAAACCTTCTGTAATCTTACCCCAGGGAAGTGAATGGATTGATTTCGGACTGACGAATTATAACGGAGAGCAGGAAAATCTTTTCGGAGAAAGTCTTACAGCAGATACCTATAAAAAAAGAGCTGTTCCCAAATTCTGCGGTTTTTACTGGAGAGATCAGAATAAAAACAGGTATGCCGTTTGGGTAGATTCCTTTGATGAAAAAGAAATTTTTGAATTGTTCAGGAAACTTGGGCAGGAAAAGAATATAGATTTCGTCATCAAAGTCAATGCTGATAATACAGGAGCTGCTCTATCATTAAAAAGTGAAAAGGAGGAACTGCCGGTTACAAAAGCAAAGATCAGGCTTTCCCGTAAAATAGAATAAAAAGTGGCCGCCATAAGGATTTTTCCATGCGCGCTCTGTCATAAAAAAATAAAATAACAACCATGCACAATAATAAATTTGGAGATTATACACCGGAAATATCCAAAGAGGAAGTGTTAGATATTACTCTTGGGGTGTTTTTTGACGGAACTTTGAACAACAAGAACAATACCACCGAAAGAAGGGAAAAAACTGCTGATTATAAGAAAAACGGCGGAAAGCCCGGCGACAATAACAGTTATAATAATGACTGGAGCAATGTAGCACGCTTGTGGGATAATTACGATAAAAATTTTGCTATTTATATAGAGGGGATCGGGACGGAAGACAAAGAAGAAGATTCTATGCTGGGGTATGCCTTTGGAACCGGAGATACCGGAATCCGCGGGAAAGTGAGAAAAGGCTGTGAAGAAATCGTGAAAAAGGTAAAAAATATCAAAAGCTCAAAAAAAGCCGATAAAATAGCAGTCCTCACTTTTGATGTTTTCGGTTTCAGCCGTGGTGCTGCAGCCGCCCGTAATTTTGCCCACGAAATAGGAAAATCAAAATATAAAGCCAGAGCCACCACGGTTTCTTACCAGGGTATGAGCGCTACTACCTATTCGGACAGTGACGGAAGCAATGTGCAGGGAGAAGAACTTCCAAAATGGGGACATCTGGGCTTAAAACTGGAGGAAGCAGGAATTAAAGTAGATGTACTGAAGATAAGATTCCTGGGCATTTATGATACCGTTTCATCTTATTCCAAAAACTTTTCGGCAAAACCTAACTTCCACAATGACGTGGCAGAACTTGGGCTGGACGATATCGGAAGGGCAAAGACCGTTATTCATTTTGTAGCGGAAAATGAGCATAGGGAAAATTTTGACCTTACCAACGTGCCTGTAGGCATAGAAAAAATATTTCCGGGCGTACACTGCGATATCGGTGGAGCTTATGAAGACGGACCCGAAGTCTGGGAAGAGGTGGAAACCTCATGGACCACCAGTGCAAAATTAAAAACACTGAGACAGCAGCTGATCAATGATGCCTGGTACACAGAAGAAGAGCTTACCATTACACCGGGATTTTATCTGGCATTAAGGGGCGAGCGTAAATTTTTAAAAAAGACATTCAGCTATATTCCTTTGCATTTTATGGCTGAATATGGAGTGAAAGATTCCGTTCCCCTGAAAATCAAAAAGCTTTCGGACGAAACCTATTCCATTGCGTCAGATCCTTTACTCGTAAGGGTCAAGGACCGCCTGAGACCGTATGCTATGGCGGATGGAAAGCAATATGTCTTTAAAAGATACAAGGATTTACAAACCACGTATGGCGGGGCAGCTATACCCGAACAGAGATATGCGGATTACCAGAAAGAAATGAAAGAGCAGGATGACCTCAGGATACTCCGAAATAAATACCTGCACTGGTCGGCCAGAAGAGAAGGTATCGGGATGGATCCTACCTCAGACAGGGTAAGGGTGATCCATTAATCTGAATGTATGAAAAAGCATCTGGCCATAAGAATAGCCGTTTTATTGGCAGGTTTCTTATTGATATACGTCTATGCCCATTGGGATTCATGGTTTAGTGAGGTCCAGTCAATAGGAGGAAACAGCGGAATGTCGATTCCTATGGATTTGGTTTTAAATGTGTGCTGGACTGCTTTATGGTGCTTGTTCCTGCTGATAGAAATTATCGTTTCTTTTTTTAAAGGAAACATGGAAAACAGAGGAGTGAATTTCATATTGATCCTGTCAGCGATTGTATTGCTGGTTATTTATATACAGAACATCAAATAGAATAAAGAAAAGAAGAAGGAAGACGGATTATTTTTATGCAGAAATTTAATATACATAACGTTCAGGCAGGGGAGAGCTTAAGGAGTATAGGAACACTGTACAACCTGGATACAGCAGCTTTGAAACTGTTTCATAACAGCCACTGCGGCGTAAAAGATATGATCCTGATTGAGCTTACGGGTCAG
Organism: Chryseobacterium phocaeense; assembly: GCF_900169075.1. Lineage (NCBI taxonomy): Bacteria > Pseudomonadati > Bacteroidota > Flavobacteriia > Flavobacteriales > Weeksellaceae > Chryseobacterium > Chryseobacterium phocaeense. The sequence continues at coordinate 2,737,521 of NZ_LT827015.1, read as the reverse complement.
AAGGAAATATTTCTTCCCAGAACTGCGGTGACCGATAAAAGCAGGCTGGTGAAATTCGACAGAGCAAATGCTGTGGGTTTCCATCCGGAGTATTGGTTCAAAAGATTTGGAGTAACCATTAGTATTGAACATAATGAGGTGAAAAATGAACTGAAATATGAAACATCGGTACGCTGGCTGAAAACAGAGAAAAGGCTTCATTTTTTTGAAATAGACAGAACTTCAAATCTTTATCTGAATGAGGAAGAAGTGAATGAAATAGCAGATCTCCTGGCTTATAAAACCTCTAAAGTTTTATATCCTCTGCAGATCAGTGTAGATGAGCAGGGAAAATTCAATGCGGTAGAAAATATTTCGGTTTTTAAAGAAAGATGGGCGGCCGTAAAAGAAGAGGTGTATAAAGAATTTGAAGGGGAAACAGTGGATGAATACTGTTCAAAAATAGAAAAAGTAATCTTTGAACCCGACGCGATCAACCTTTATCTGAAAAATGATTATTTCATCAGGACCCTGTTTTTTGGGATGTATCAGAGTTTTGGAAAGGAATATCAAACGGAGATGTCAACGGGCTTTCCTATCCTTAATAATCCTGTGGAACCGAGATATGAATTAAACCTGGAGATTGATCCGCTCAAAGATGAGTATGATCTGGTTGCTATTGAAGCAGAAGGCAGGCTGAACGATGAAAGAACGGTGTATGATTTTTTGAATAAAGCTCCTTTTTCCATGATCATCGAAGACAACCCGGTGATGAATCAGGAAGGAAAGTTCAGAATAGCCTGCTATCTGAACGGGGAAACCCAGCTCCCGGAATCCATGTATCTGGAATGTGATATCCAGCTTGAGAAGAAAAAGAAAATAGCTGTAGTGGTAGCTGCATTGGCAGACTGAATAAAAAAAACGTAATAACATGAAAATTAAATTACATCAACTCTTTATATGGATCTTTATACTGAATTTTAGCCTGTTCTTCGGGCAGAAAGCAGAGTTCAATGTTCCGAAAGATATTGAGACCCTGCAAAACTCCATTTTCTATTTTCAGAACGATTTTACAAAAGATGATCCTAAAGCTGCGGCTGCATCGGATAAAGATTTTTCAACCACCATTGATCTGTACAATCTGAAATTTAATGGAACTTCTAAAAATCCTTACCTGAATCTCGCATTGAAAAACGGTGCCAGATCTGAACAGTTTATTCAGCAGGCGATCTGGATGGTCAATATGAAAAAAGTGTCCTCAAAAAGCACTAAAGTTACCATATACCTTGAAAAAGTTATTCCGGACAGCTGGTCAAAAAAAGAGGTGGATGCAAAACTTACCAAATCGACAGGAAAAGTAGAGCAGGAGATCAAAGAATTTCTTTTAAACTATAAACCTTCGGAACCCGCAGCAGGTGCGGAAGTCGCGGATGCAGCATCATTTGAAGCAGAGACTACTTATTCCGATGCGCCTACAGTGGCCACAGCAGACGGAACTCCAAAGCAGAAAAAAACATCAAAAACCCTTCAGAATTTATTCGGCAAAAAACAGTTTATTGCCCTGCCGGCCTCATCGGATACCTTTACAAAACTTTTAAAGACAGATCCTTCCCAGCCGGAATGTAAAGACTGTAAAAACGGGAAATATTCCAACTGGGATTTTGACGATTTTAATATGATCTATGCCCACATGAATGACGGGCAGGAATATTATGCCATTCAGTACTACGGAAGCGATATGGTTTCAGGATTACCGTATGACCTCGTATTCAATGATACTCCACCATCCGAAGCGAAACAGAAGTTTGCACGGTACAATGCACAGCTTTATCAGACCACGGTGGATACCGATGAAAATACTTCCCGCGCATTGACTGTGGTGACTTTTAAAATGAATTCATCCTTTGTCCGCCTGGAATTCGGGAATGAATATTTAACCAGATTAGTAATTTCAAATAAAGAATTTTAGCCATGGCAGAAAAACATATTGTAGTACAGGGTGCTACGTGCAAATGCCAGTTCGGGCAGGCTCCGGACAAGCTTAAAGTACTCTCACATGAGAAAGAATACGCCAATGATAAACAGGCCTCCAAAAAACTGATCGTTACCACGAAGGAAATAGGAGCCGCCACATTTGAAAAAAATACATTCGGAAACTGCACCAAAATGGGAAGCCCGCCGCCGCCCTGCAAGATCATGGTAACGGAATGGAAGGATTTCTATGAAAAAGTGCAGCTCAACAACGGCGGATACATCATCGTGGAAACCAGCAAGGCAGTCTGTGCCATCGCCGGAACACCGTGTATTGAAATCATAGACCACGGGCAGAGAACGGAAGGCAGTGCGCAGAACTTTAAAAATGCCGATCAGGACGTGCAGCAGCAGATCAATCCGCTGGTGGATTCCGAGGAAATGTATAATGAGCAACCCAGGTATGGCGGGGAAGACAGTGTAAACTAAACGATAAAGAAATGGCAAAAGGTGTAAAAAAAATAAGGGTTACAAAAGGTAATTATTATCCGAAAATGTCTGTTGCAGGTCAGAGAGTGACTATTGTGCCAAATCAGGATGTGACTTTCCAGGTGAGTGAATGGCTGCCGGATACCACAGCCGAGGACAAAAAGAAGCCGGTGATCTGGATGAGGCAAACCAATGACCGTAAAATCATTATTTATCAGGTTCCGTCTACTACAGGCTATAAATTCAGGATTGATAAGCAGTACTGCGGCAGCTACCAGTTCTATATCGAGGCCAGTTTTTCCGGTAAAAGGGATACCAAAAACAACGTAGGTTTATACGTAAAAGGCTGGTGCGAACCCAAAATTGTGACCAGTAAATGGACCACGCAGAGAGGAAGCAAAACCAGCATTAAAAACCAGAATCAAACCAACTATATTTCCTACGGCCATATTGTCTATCTGAATCTTACAACGGAAGGCCTCAACGGAAATACGGTAAGTGTTGAGATCTGGAACCAGCAGACCGCAAAAGGAGATAAGCTGATCCATACCTACAACAATGTACAGGTAATAGACGGGGAAGTCAATTTAAAAATAGAAAACACCTACTCATGGATGGCTCACGTAGAGAACATCCAGAAGGTGGAGGAATTTTATATTAAGGTAAAAGATTCCACTTCCAAAAAGTACATTAAGGATAATCTGGGTGATGATCTTCACGCCATCTATCTGAACGTAAAAAACAAAGTGGTCACTACCAATGCCAATGTCAGCAAAAATCAGACACCTACCAAGGTTTATAAACCGGATGTGAGCGCTGTCAGGTATGAGCCATGTAAGTTTGAAGTCATCAAAATTACTGAAACCGAAATGAAGGATGGCAAAGCGGACAATACAACAGTCGTGGCTTTTAATAATGGGAAAGGAGCAAAACAGCTTAAAACAGGGCAGGAGCACATACAAAGAACGATTTTCTATAAATTCGATTCCACGGTCATTGATAAAGACGGAGAAGCTATATTGAACAATGTTCTTAAATTCCTTCTTGAGCATAAGGACTCTACTATCAATTTAAGTGGTTATGCCTGTGTTATAGGAAAGCAAAACTATAATAAAGGGTTGTCCCAGAAAAGATCTGACATTGTAAAAAAATTCTTTGCAGACGGTGGGCTGGATCCCCGCAGGATAATTTCTACCGGAAAAGGAGAGGTAGATCCTACGGATGATAAGATGGGACGGGATAACATCAAGTATAAAGATGAAAAAGACTATGAAAATAACAGAAGAGTAGATATATCTTTTGTGTTTAATGCCCACGATGCCCAAACCATCATATATGAGGTAGTGGCACCAAGTGTTTCCACCAAAAAAAATCTTACCATAGATATTGCAGGCTTTGATACTAAAATTTGTTTCAGGGACAGCAAGCATAAACATAAAAAAGAAATTTATGTGGTAGATGTGGGGCAGGAGATAGATGCGGGTGATTCTAAAAAGACGTTCACCACACCATCTTTCAATTATGAGGTGTATTCTGATCTCTCTCAGTTTAATGCTCTGCCCATAAGATATATCTTTCCGGGAAATACAACGCCCAACCAATTCCACCTTCACGTACATAGCTGCAGGTATTACAGCAATGAAAAACGGACAACCGTACTGATCAAAGCATACCCTGACATCAAGTGGACGTTGAGCTTTTTTCTGAACTTAACGAATGACCTCAGTGTGACATGGATGAACATGGATCCGCATGAGCATAAAGAACTGCAGAAAAGAGCCGGTAAAATGGGCGCAGAGAAAAGATGGAAGCAGAAAGATGCATCACTGGGTTTCAGCTTAAAAGCAAAATGGAATAACGACAAACAGGAAAAAGAATTTAAATACGAATACGAAACAAAATTCAAAAAAATATATGACACCTTCGCTTCCATAGGAGCCATGTCGGATGGAATTACAAAACAGGCCAAAGGGAAAGTACGTTCCATTTCACCCAAAGGAATTCCGGTAAGTTTCGCTGTAAAGCCACCCAACCTTGAACTTTCAGGAAACTGGCTTTTGAAGCATCCCAAAGACAATAATATGATTGTCGGCACAGATGGTACTATAGAATTAAAAGCCAGCCCGCTGATTGGTCTTGAAATGACAGTGGATTTGCTTGGGGCATTGGTATTCGGTATTGCCGGTGCAGTAAGCGGAGGTACGGCGGCACCGGGAGTTACAAGACTCTATCAGGAAATTCAGGGGAAACTGAAATCCGGAATTGATGTAGGAAATGACAATGCAGGTTTTAAAGCTTCTGTGGATATCTTTATGGACCTTATTATTTCAAGTACAATTGATGTAGAGTCAAGTTTTAATTTTAATACAGTCGGAAAACTGAAAGATTCCGAATTTAAAATAAATACGAAAACCAAACTTAAAATAGAATTAAAAGTAGGGGTGAAAATTATGGGAGAGGTTTCATTGGCCGTTATCAAAGCAGAGGCCTACTTTGAGGCTTCGGCGTCAGGAAGCGCTTCCATTACATTCGGACATGGCATCAATTATGATGATAAAGGTCTGTATTACCGTCCTGCTCTTGGATTTGACGGACTTGATGCCCAGTATGTAGTGACCATCAGCGTAGGTCTTGCGATTAAAATTGCAAAAAACAAGCATAAAGTACAGGAAAGCAGAAACGGAAAATATGAAATTGCAAAAGGAGATTTCAAAAATGTGATCCCTCCGTTTGATGTTATAAAAGAATTAGAATCTTACTTTGGAATAAGTGCAAATATTCCGCTCATTAAAAATGATTAATATGCTTACAATGAAAAATCTTATCTTATTATTTAGTTTTTTAGCTATTGTATCCTGTAATGGACAAACTGATCTTGAAACTCTTAAATTTGACGAAAAAGTACCTGGAAATATATCAAAAGGAGAGAAGGAAACAGAAGCCAATTATGCATTATTATCATATAAGCAGGCGGAAATCCAGAATTATAAACTGGGAACGGCTTCTTTTTCTGCCTACTCGGTTCCCAAAGGATATGAGTACTCAAACAATAATCTTTCGATATTCGTAAACTCTTACCAGGATAATAAGTATCTGGGATTTATCCTTAATCTTACCAAAGAAGACGAAGGAAAAAAAGTAATTGATTATCTGACTAAAACCTACGGTAATCCGGAAAAACGATCAACTGACAAAACCGGATTGGCTTATTTCTGGGACGCAGCTGCAAAAAATAAATGGATTTTTTTAACCCAAACCCAGGAACTAACAGAGGATAATGCAAAATATACCAACACCAAGCTGGTGGTTGTAAAGAAAGGAACCCGCGTAGAGAATGCTTCAGATGCAAGCGTGTTCTCTATTCTTGACAGTTTTACCCTTGCCTATCCAAAAAAATAACAATGAAACCTTATTACGAAATAGATTTTAGCGCCGTCATGTGCTCTTTCCAGATCAAAATAAATGATGTGGAATTAATTTCATTGAGTATTGACGGACAAACCAGATCAGACTTTCCAGTGAATCACCTCATTCTAGAAAGTGGCAAGCAAACCATAGAAGTGAAGGGACTGCCGATGGAAGGGCAAACAGAGATGCATGACGATTCCTATATGAGATATAGAGTAAATGTGTACGATGTGTCCTCCGGAGATTATGTTTTTTTGAAGCAGTTCGATGAATATTTTACCCAAAAACCGGACAAAACCATTCCTTTTATCGGTCATACCAGTACTTTCAACGCAGATGTTCCCTATAAGCTTGATGCTTGGCAGAATGGAATCAATCTGAAAGATGCAAAATTCGATGTTAAAGAAAGGCTGATCAGGAAATATAATGAAATCATCAGACAGATCAATAGTGGAAATTATGATTCATTTATCTCACAGTATCAGAAAAGAGAAGGGAATAATGCTTTAGCCATGTATTTGAGTAAAAACCAGGCAGAAAGCAGAATGGGCGGAGTTATTTCCGATATGAAGAGCGGATACAGACCGCAGCCCCTTCTTGACGATATTTACATCGAATATTCAGCGTACGGAAAATTGGCTGCCTTAAAATCTACGGATATGATGTCTGCATTACGGTTGGAAAATCCTGAAACAGATGAAGAGCTGGTCTTACCCCTCACATTTTATATTCCTGAAGGAAAGGATGAGTTTGAAATCATCTAGCTGATATGCAGTAGGATATAATTATGAAAAATAAGAAATTTTTAATTTTAATATTCATTGTACTCATCAATATCTGCTGTGGAAATAAATCATTTGATCTTTCTTCAGTTTTAGTAGGAGAAGATGCAAAAAAGTATGATTTTGAAAACAAAGATTTATTTCTGAAAGATCATAATGAATCAAAGCCGGATGTAATGCAGTATTATGCAGATGAAAATAAGGGTTTGACATATGGAAATATTCCTTTGGATAATACGATGGGGACAAGAATCACAGTCTATAATGGGAAAGTAGGAGCCATAGACACCAATGCCTCTGAAAAATATTCTTTAGAATTTGTTGAGAAGATAGTCGGAAAACATGGAAAACCCACCGCTACGGTAACGGATAAAGCTATTGTAGATGCCAGGCTGATAAAACCAATCTTTGAAAAACTTAAAAAAGTGGCACCGGATAAGGTTTCATGGAATCAGGGTGAAAAAAACTCATTTACATATCCTACCTCCTTTTTCTGGGATAATGGAAAAAGCTATTCCATTCTGAGTATTGCCATTGAAGATGATGGCAGAATCAGAAACAAATATGTAACCGTTACCAAAGAAGCGTATAAAGATAATGCCGTTTTTGGATTGAAATATCCAGCCCCGCAGGGGTCTCCGTGGTATAATTATATGAAATAACATAAAAATAGCCTCTCCCAATAAAATAAAAACTATTTTTGAATCAAAATACACCTCATTCAAAAATTAATGGAGAATAAAAGAAAACTGACGAAAACAGAATATGCAATCATAGGAATTGTTGTGTTCTGTTTTCTTTATTTTATTCTCTGGCGGATTTTAAAAGAAAAAATGCCTCTCCATGCCTATCTGGATCACATCTATAAAAATTATGATGATTACGCGGGCCGCGCATTGATGCTTGTACCGGTACTGATTATTATTTTTATCTTTTTCAGCATAGTGCGGCCTACTGCTTCCAGACGTTTTCTAAGGCTGCAGGCCTCGCTTCCCACCTCAAAAATTCATTCATTAGCCAAAGGCTTGGTGGAAGTGGAAGGAACCCTTGTCATGAAAAACCCGATGCTTTCTCCCGTGAATCATGAAACATGCATAGGATATTATTATACCATAGAAGATATCACTGAAGATTCTGATGGCAGGCCGTCTTATACCACCGTTCACCGGGAAACCCAATGCAATGTTTTCCAGATGAAGGACGAGACGGGAACCATAGAAGTACAGCCGGATAAAATTGAATTTATTCTGCTGGGAGAAACCAATGTGAGCAGTAACAACCGTAAAAGATATACGGAAACTCTATTGAAAGATGGCCAGAAAATGCTTTTGGTGGGTTATGCAGACGTTAATGACGGCGTTCCGTTTATTCGGAGAGATGAACATTATAAAATCCTGGGAATCACTTCCGCATCTGGAATCACCGTTTGGAACAAGTATCAGCCGCTGCTGAGGTCATTCCTATTCATCTGTTCCATTATTCTTTTAATAATTATTTATATACTTGTACAATAATGAACCGGACGGTCGCCATCATATTACTCGGATTACTGGGAGTTGCCATAATCAGCTTTCTGATCAATTTATATAACAAATTGGTCATGCTTAAATTTAATGTTGAAAAAGCGTACGGAAATATTGATGTGGTTCTGAAGCAGAGAGCGGATGAAATTCCCAATCTCGTCAGTGTTGCCAAACATTTCATGAACTATGAAAAAGAAATTCTTACCCGTCTTACTGAGCTGAGGGCTTCCTACACTAACGCTTCAGATTCTGAAAAAAAGACCGCACTGGCTAATGAAACCTCTAAAGCTTTGTCCTCATTTTTTGCGGTTTCTGAAAACTATCCCGAGCTTAAATCCAACACTAATTTCCTTGAATTACAGAGCCGGATTTCCGGACTTGAAAATAAAATAGCAGACCGCAGAGAATTTTTTAACGACAGCGTAAACCTTTACAATATCGGGATCCACGAATTTCCCAATGTAATTTTTGCAAAAATGTTCGGTTACAGAGAAAAATCCTTACTCGAAGTTCCTGATCCTGAAAAGCAATACCATGGCGTTCAGTTTTAATACATTTTTTGGATTTGAGCAGGATCTCATTACCCATCCGGAGGCTGCTATATTTGGAGCGCTGTTGGTTCCATTACTGCTGCTGATTCCAATAACAGTGATCGGTTGGATATTCAGAAAACTTAAACTTAGTATGTATGTGATCCATGTTTTGCTGTATACCCTGATGTTTACATTGTTATTAGGGTCTGTTACCATACTTATTCTTTTCTTTATAACCGACCGGAACGGAATTAAATTAGCCTACTGCTGGTTGGCCATCCTGGCAGGCATGTTCTTCTTCAGCCTCATCAATGCGAACACCATCACCAAAATGTTCTCCGACTGGTCAAAAATCATTCAGGAAAAAGATAATTCCCGGAGATAAAATTGCTGTTTAAAAGATATGGCTGATTATGCGGATTTTTAATTCGAAATATTAAGAATATTGAAGGGATTAAGATTAATTAAGAAAATGAAACAGATTATCACCTCACCTCTTAAAGCGAAGCTCACCTTAATATTCTTAAAACCTTAACTCCCCTTAATGGTTCAAACTTCATCTCACGCAGATCAAACAGATAGAGCAGATTTAGAATTATGGATAAAAATCTTTGATTTTTTAAAAACTTATGTGAACTTCTGATGCACTTCATTATTCAACTTCAAATACTAAAGTGTTAAAAAACTTTTGCCCCTTTTGTGGTTAATGATTTTTAAACCGCAAATAGTTTAATCAACTTTCACAAAAAAACCGGTCCAAAAAGTTTGGACCGGCTATCTTTTTTATCTGAAAATATGTTACTTCACAATAAACTTCAAAGTTGACTGATCCAGTTTTAAAATATAAATTCCCTGCTCAAGATTTCTGATCTTAATAGAGTTTCCATTTTTAAAAGGATTGTTGATCGTCTGGAGCGTTTTACCCTGAAGATTGAAAATTTCTGCTTTTTGAATGTGGCTGGTATCACCTTTAACAAAAATTTCCTGTCCGGAAATCGGGTTAGGATATACCTGAAGCTCCTCAATGGCATTTTCATCAAGGGATACAGATGCCTTTTGTGCCTGTTTCCCTGCAGCTGATGAATAGCAAGTCCATTTAAGATCGTCGATAGCCACTCTGTTGCTGGATGAGTTGTTAACCAAGCTTACTGTAACGTTTCCTGAAATATTGATATTATTAATGGTTGTTGTAGCTGCTGTAGTTCCGTAAGGAACGGTTCCTACCGTTGTGCCGTTCACTTTTACATCAAAAGTTCCGTTGCTTCCTGAAAACTTAAGCTGTGTAGTAACCGTCAGTGATCCGATACCATTTGCAGAGCTTCCTGAAGTTAAAGCACCGTCTCTTACCGTGATGGCTTTCGTATTGATGGTCTGGTCTGTTCTTGCATCAGTGGCAGTCCATGAAATCCCGCTTCCGGTCCATGTTCTGGTGCTGTAAGATGAGGCACTGGCAGAAGGAATTGTTTCAAAGGTTTCATTCACACAGTTGGTACCAGGGTTGGTTGGAGTTCCCGGATCAGGATTTCCAGGACCGGCAGTCCCCCAGATTTGTGCTACATAATTAGGATTGTCGATGAATGGGTTTCTGTTCCCCTGAAAAGTATAGGAAGCATTATTTCTGCTGATCTCCGTAGCAGATACAGGATCCTGATTGTGCCATGCCATCAGAACGTTCAGTTCCCAGGTCTGTAATCCCGGAAACGCGGAATTCCCCAGCATATTTCCTGAAGAAAAACCGGACAGTTTGCTTTGGTAACGGGTTACAAAATAAAAGATCATTCTTGCTACATCCCCTTTAAATTCGTCAATCGGCTCAAAAACAGTTCCTGCATATCCTGGAGAAGATGAGCTTCCCAGTTTTGAACCGTTTTTGGAAGTAAATGTTGCCGATCCCACTTTCCCGAATGGATAATTGCTTCTCATTCCGTTCACTTTTCCGTCTGTAGCCCTGATAAAATGAATATCCGAAACCATAGGAGAAGCCTCACTGAATAAACTTTGCGGAACAATGTGTTCTCTGTTGTAGCAATTGCCTTCTACAGAATAAGTACCGCACTGGTTGGTACCCGGAGTATATTTGTAAGGATCGGTTCCCGTTGGTTTTTCAGAATAAATATCCATGATAGAGCCGTCATTTTCGTAGTGCTTATCGATGTCGGTTGTTTTATAACCTGTCCAAAGCCCGCTGTAGCCTTTGTCCTGATGTCCGCTGGTGATAATAGAGCTTAATGCTGTTTTCAGTGCGGCACCGGTTAATCCGTTCGCTGAATTGTAATACCCTGCAGGAGCCTGGGCATTTGCAAGCCCCGCTATCACAGTACATAAGATAATTTTTTTCATACTCATAAAATTTATGTAAGAATACTATATTTTAACGAATAAAAAATTACATTACTGTTAATTTTGAAATGGACAGCATTGAAGCTTTATTAAAAATAGAATTGTGAACAATTAGCTATTTTTAAGCTTTTAAGGATATTAAGTTGAGCTCCATCTTAAGCAGGACGCTTTAAAAATCTTCGATTTTTCCTTAACTATTCTTATCCCTTAATTATAAACTTAATGTTTCAAAAAAACGTAACCCTTTTGCATAAAAAATCCGGAACAGAAAAACCGTACCGGATATATATAGATAATTGATTTAAATACAATTATTTTCGCTGAGGAGGATAATTTTTCATGATCTCCGCCATAATTTCAGGAATCTGTCTTTGTTTGGACCTTGGAGAATCCACAGAAATTCCGCTTCCGATTCCCTGCCAAACCAGCTTGTTCGTTCTGGAATCTATAAGATCCACAATCAGTGCTCCTTCATTATAATTGCTGGTCCACGTTCTGTTCATTCCGACACCCCATCCGAAGGGACCGCCCCATCCCCACATTCCGTAAGGAGAGCTGTTGGTAATATCCGTTATTTTTTTATGATTGGCTTTTACATTAACGATCAGATCTGGATTTTCGCCGGACTGGAGTCCTTTGCTCTGAAGTTGTCTCGACAACTCGTTTAAAACCCTGTCTTTATCAATATCATTCAGTTTAAGATCGTCAATTCGGATTTTATACGTTTTGTAGGTGGTGAAATTAGCCGATTCAGCATAATCTGAACGTACCTGGAATGGACTGCACGATGTAAGGCCTAATGCAGCCGATGCTAACAAAATAAAAATATATTTTTTCATTTTATTTATTTTTTTTATCGTTTTTAATGAATGTATCCGTCTTTTTATCGTACCCGTAAGGACAGTGTCTGCAGCCGCTTTTACAGCAATATCCCCTTTTCAGATGGAATTTTTCCGTAAAAACCTTGTACCCCTGTTCATTATAGTAGAAGTCTTCACCTTCTTTGATGTCATAATGGGCCATAAGTTAAATCTCTAAGTCAAAAAACTTTATATTTGTTAGTATGATAATTATATGCCAAAAGCCATTAAAAAAATTAAAAATTAACGGCATTGCTCTCTTTCCCTTTATCTTCATTAGGAAACCCGAAGATAGGGAAAATAAAGTACTTATCAATCACGAAAAAATCCATTTAAGACAGCAGCTTGAAATGCTTGTTGTTTTCTTTTATATCTTTTATGTCATCGAATATTACTACTGGTTTTTCAAACTTAAAAACAGTCATCTGGCGTACAGAAGGATCTCCTTTGAAAGAGAAGCATACGCGAGGGAGGGTGATTTAAATTATCTGGGGAAGAGAAAATTCTGGAGCTTCCGGAAATATTTGTGAAAAAGATTAAAAGATTAAATGATTAAATGATTAAATGATTAAATGATTAAATGAATTATCTAAAATTCAATAGAGGTGGGCTTTAGCCCGCCTGCAACAAATGTCTCCCGGAATTGCACTCCCAACATAAATCTTTTACTAATTTTGCATATCACAGTTTAAACGTCAATAATGCTGTTAAAGCTCCCGGCAAATCCAATCCCCGTTCAGGAAATTCCTGTTCATAATAACATCAGACTCTTTATTAAAAGGGAAGACCTAATTCATCCCCAAATTTCAGGAAACAAATACTGGAAGCTTTTCTACAATATCAATAACTATCTGGAAAAAAATCCGGAAAACCCTTATCTCATTACTTTCGGCGGAGCATTCTCTAATCATATTGCTGCCGTTTCGGCGGTTGGATACCTGTCAGGAATTCCTACGCTGGGTATCATAAGAGGCGAGGAGCTGGCAACGAAATGGCGGGATAACCCTACCTTACTTTTTGCGAAAAGAAACGGGATGAACCTGAAATTTGTCACCCGGGAAGAGTACAGGCACAAAGAAATGCTCACTGAATTTCTGCAGAACGAATTCCCTGAAGCACTGATCATTCCTGAAGGAGGTACCAACGAAGAAGCTGTTGCAGGCATTAAAATGATGCTGAATGACCAAACAAAAGATTTTGATTATCTTTGCACCGCAGTCGGAACCGGCGGGACCGTTGCCGGAATTGCAAAATTTTGTGAAGAAAATCAGAAAGTTATAGGATTTAAGGTGGTTGACGATGCTTCACTAGGGAATAAAATTTTTGAATTAACTTTGAAACAAAACTTTAATCTAATAGATTCATGTTTTGGAGGTTATGGTAAAATAAAAGATGAAACCATCTGTTTTATCAACGATTTTAAAGAAAAATACGGGATTCTTCTGGAACCGGTATATACAGGGAAGATGATGCAGAAAGTTTTCGAACTTATTGATGAGGGATATTTTCCTGAGAACAGCAGGGTTTTGTGCTTTCATACCGGAGGACTGCAGGGTATTGAGGGAGCCAATCTGCTTTTGGAAAAACAGAATAGAAATTTAATTATATAAGTAAAAATTGAAAAACATGAAAAGACTTTTCTTACTCGTAAGCCTTTTAGTTTTATCAAAATTCTCAGCTCAGAACTGGGCTACTGAAGACCAGTACATTCAAAAATTTGCAAAATATGCAGTAGAGGAAATGGAAAAATATAAGATTCCTGCTTCTATTACATTGGCCCAGGGACTTCTGGAAACCGGAGGAGGGCAGAGCAGACTGGCTCAGGAAGGCAAAAATCACTTCGGAATTAAATGTAAGGAAGACTGGACCGGAAAAACCATGAAGCATACGGATGATGCTCCCAATGAATGTTTCCGCGTTTATGATGATCCAAGACAGTCTTATGAAGACCATTCCATCTTCCTGTCCACAAGAAAATACTACGCCAATCTGTTCAATCTGAATATGAAAGATTACAAGGCGTGGGCACATGGACTAAAAAAAGCGGGCTATGCAACCAATCCACGGTATGCTTCCATCCTGATTACAAAAATTGAAAAATACAGGCTGTATGAGTATGATGATACCAATTCTAAAGAAGTACTGTACGCCGTTCTTAAAATGTATCCGAATCTGAAGGATGATCAGACCTTCATGGCACAGCTGGAACCGTCAAAAATGGTAACAAAGAAAGTCAAGGATCCCGTTACAGTTGAGGTTCCTTACAAACAGACTTCTTATGTGCAGCAGCAGAAAAGAGTCGAAAGGATCAAAACAAAAGCGGAAATCCTTAACTCAATTCTGATCAAAAGTCATCCGAATGATGGATTGAAATATATTGTAATTCCTGAAGATACTACCGTTAAATTCATTGCAGACAAGTTCAGAGTAAGCGAAAGCAGGCTTGTGAAATGGAACGAACTGGGTACTAATATTTTAAAGAAAAACGATATTGTCTTCCTTGAATCCAAAAACTCTGAAGGAAATACCGCTACTTATAAAGCAGAAACGGGTGAAGATATGCATGATATCGCCCAGAAATTCGGAATCAAATTAAATAAATTATACGCAAAAAACAGAATGGATGAAGGGCAGAGACCTTCTCCGGGCCAGCTTATTTATTTAATTGACAAAAAACCAAGAAACTAATTCAATAGCTGCTGTCATACGGGTATCAGTCAACGGTTTGATGTTTGCTGATGGACGGGCAACGGGCAGCTATCAACTCTCAACAAAAAATGAAATACCAAAGAAGTTCGGCTCTGTTTGATGAAGCCTATCAATACATTCCCGGTGGAGTAAATTCTCCCGTACGCGCATTCAAATCAGTAGGAGGTGTTCCCGTATTTATGAAATCGGCGAAGGGGGCTTACCTTACCGATGCAGATGATAATAGCTACATTGACTACATCAATTCATGGGGACCGGCCATTTTAGGGCATACCCATCCTGAAGTGCTGGAGGAGCTGAAAATGCAGGCAGAAAAAGGCTTTTCTTTCGGAGCGCCTACAGAACTGGAAACCGAAATTGCAAAATTCATCATTGAAAATGTTCCGAATATAGACCAGATCAGAATGGTTTCATCCGGTACGGAAGCATGTATGAGTGCGGTACGACTGGCAAGAGGTTTTACAAAAAGAGATAAGATCGTTAAATTTGAAGGCTGCTACCATGGCCATTCAGATTCATTTCTGATCAAAGCAGGAAGCGGCGCGGCTACTTTCGGAAACCCAAATTCACCCGGAGTCACGGAAGGCACGGCTAAAGATACACTTTTAGCACGCTACAATGATTTTGAGCAGGTAGAAGACCTGTTCCGCCACAATCAGGGAGAAATAGCAGCCGTGATTATTGAGCCTGTTGCCGGAAATATGGGCTGTGTCCTGCCTGAAAACAATTTTCTTCAGAACCTTAGAAAGATCTGTGACGAAAATGGCACTTTGTTGATTTTCGATGAAGTAATGACCGGTTTCAGACTGGCTTTCGGAGGTGCACAGGAATTGTACAATGTAAAAGCCGACCTGGTTACGTACGGAAAAGTAATCGGTGGAGGCCTTCCGGTAGGAGCTTTTGCAGGAAGAAATGAAATTATGGATCATTTAGCTCCGAAAGGCGGAGTATATCAGGCCGGAACATTAAGTGGAAATCCATTAGCCATGAGAGGCGGATTGAAAACATTGCAGCTGATCAAAAATGACGCGGAATTTTTCAACAGGATCAATAAGGCAACCGAAACACTGGATTTTGAGATCGGTAAAATTTTAAATGAAAAAAGTATTCCCCACAAAATTAACAGAAAGGGATCCATGATGTCTGTATTTTTTCATACGAACAGGGTTTCCAATTTTGATGAGGCAGAAGCTTCCAATCATTCGCTGTTCAATAATTTCTTTCACCAGATGCTTCAGAATGGAATTTACCTTCCACCAAGCGGATATGAAACCTACTTCATCAGTGATGCCATCAAAGATAAAGAAATTGATATGACGCTTGAAGCAGTAAGAAAATTTGAATATGCCAACTAATAAAAATAGATGAGACCGGATTTAAAAGCCCGGTCTTTTTTTTAACCATAAAAGAGGCAAAAGTCTTTAACACTTTAGTATTTGAAGTTGAATAATAAAGTGCATATAAAGTTCACATAAGTTCTCAAAAAATCAAAGATTTTTATTCTGCATAATATCAAATAATAATCAGTTGGAATGTGTGAAGTCTGTGGGAAGAAAAATTTAACCACAAAAGGCGCAAAAGTTTTTAACACTTTAGTTATTTATAAGCTTAAAAATTTTGAAAAAAAGAAGCTCACTTAAGTTTTCTGAAAAACAACGACTTAAATAACTATGTAGTAAAAAACCGACTTAGGAAGCGGAGGCGTTAAAAAAATGAATTCTATGAACGTTAAGAAAATTCTACTGTCTGAGTGCGGGACCAATTTAGATACGAAGAACTCACAGGAAATCCGCACGAGTTTTAGAATTTTTAGAGAATAGAACTCATTTTTAGCCGAGGATTCCCGTCTTGAATTTTTGTTACTTTTGTTTGACTACGTCGAATCTTTGATTTCAAGACAAAAGTAAAAGCATAAAAAAGATTATAAAAATTCATTTTTAATCACAAAATATTTTTAACACTTTAGTTATTTATAAGATTAAAAATTTTGAAAAAAAAGTTCACTTAAGTTTTCTGAAAACCGATCATACTGATTGATATTTGAATCTTAACAGTTAAATATTTAGTTTTTCAATAAATCATACAGAAGTTGTAATAAACCATACACTTCCAGCCATTACCATCTTTTTATTTTTGTAATAAATAGATTGGAATGAATAGCTCAGACAATACCCTATCACGGAAAGATTTTATAAAAAACTCAGCACTGGCAGCAGCCGGCCTTACTTTAATACCTAATATTATGGCAGCATTTCCACTTTCTGATGAACAAAATACCTTAGGACAAGGGAAGTTGAATGTAAAAAATGTCCGTCTGGAAACAGGCTTTGAATATGAAGAAGGAGAAGTCGTGGCTACGAAAACCGGTCTTTTTTATATAGAAATTGAAAACGGAAAGATCAAAAGTATCACTCCCAATCAACCGGAGTCTAAAGCTTTGGATGCTAAAGGAATGCTGATGCTTCCTGCATTTAAGGACATGCATATCCATTTGGATAAAACATTTTACGGCGATAAATGGCAGGCGGTAAGGAAAAGAACGGGTGGCGTAAAAGGAATGATTGCCCTGGAACAGAAAATGCTTCCTGAAATGCTGAAAAATTCTACATTTAAAGCAGAAAAAATGATCGAACTGCTTCAGTCTAAAGGAACATCTTTTGCCAGAAGCCATGTAAACATTGAGCCGACTTCAAAACTGGATTCATTGAAAAACCTTCAGAAAGCTTTAGAACATAAAAAGAAAGGCTTTGGAGCAGAGTTGGTGGCTTTTCCGCAGCATGGCGTATTTTATACAGACTCAGTGCCGTATCTTAAAGAAGCCGCCCAGATGGATATAGATTTCATTGGAGGGGTTGATCCATTCACGATTGACGGATCAATTCAAAAGACCCTTGATTTTACGGTTCAGCTGGCTTTGGATCATCAAAAAGGCATTGACATCCATCTTCATGAAACCGGCGAATCCGGATTGAAAACCGTAGAATATCTTATTAAAAAAGTGAATGAAAACCCTTCCCTGAAAGGAAAAACCTATCTCAGCCACTGTTTTGTTTTAGCCAAACTGGATAAGGCCAAACAGGAAGAAGCTGCGGAGAAACTGGCCGAAGCGCAAATTGGAATCGTATCTACCATTCCTTTCGGAAGCCTGGTAATGCCGATCCCAACGCTATACAAGTATAATGT
Source organism: Chryseobacterium phocaeense (assembly GCF_900169075.1). Taxonomy (NCBI): domain Bacteria; kingdom Pseudomonadati; phylum Bacteroidota; class Flavobacteriia; order Flavobacteriales; family Weeksellaceae; genus Chryseobacterium; species Chryseobacterium phocaeense. Next base: position 2,719,744 of record NZ_LT827015.1, on the reverse strand, counting down.
AAGGGTTTTAACGGGTAATGACAGTATTGTAGATCACTGGAATACCTTCGGAACGGGAAGTGTTCTTCAGAAAGCCAATCTGATGGCCCAGCTGTACGGATATTCCACAGAATTCTTACTGTCGAGAAGCCTTAAATTGGCCACTGCAAATGTACTGCCGCTGGATGACAATGGAAACCGGCAATGGCCTAAACCCGGGGATCGGGCGGATTTTGTGCTGATAAATGCAAGCTGTTCTGCAGAAGCCGTGTCAAGAATTTCTAATGTGGAATCACTGGTGCATCAGGGAAATGTGGTGTATTGAATTAACGGGTAAAATTCAAAGTTAGTGGTTTTTGTGATTAAAAGATTAAAAGATTAAAGATTAAAGATTAAAGATTAAAGAAATACATAAATACATAAATACATAAATACATAAATACATAAATACATAAATACATTAACCATTAAGTTTTCCTGCGTAAATTTTACTAATTTTAGGAGAAAATCAGGCTGCGTGGGACAACATACAGATCATTTTCCGGTGTTAGGCATTCAGGAGTTCAGCGAGAACCAGCTTCAGGGCTGTCATTTACTGTTTAATGAGCTGCATGGGGAACGTTCCATTGATGAGCCTCATAAACATGATTTTTTCATTATCAATCTTTTCGAACATGGAAAAGGCAGCCATACCATTGATTTTACAGAATATGAAGTGGGGCATTTCCAGATTCATCTGGTTTTTCCGGATCAGGTTCATCAGTGGGTGATTGAAAAGGAAACGGTGGGCTATCAGCTGATGATCAGTAGAGACTGGTTTGAGAGTTTTCTGCCCTCGCTGAGGTTTTCTGCTTCTTATTATCAGAATCACCCGGTTATTCATCTTTCACCGGAAGTTTTTGAATGTTTCCGTTATGAATTTCAGTCCATTCAGAAAGAGGTGAATGAAAAACAGGTCTTCTGGGAAGTGGTTCAGAAGCGGAGCGAGCTGATCGGTTTATTGGTCAGCAAGTCCGTGGAAGGCGCTTTTAAAGATTTTGAAATGTATCATTCCAATCCTATAATTTCTAAATTTCTTCATTGGATTGACGAGCATTTCAAGACAGAAAGATCGGTTTCTTTTTATGCGGATAAACTGAATATTTCTGCCAATTATTTAAATATTGTCTGCAGGAAAAACCTGAATGCTTCAGCCTCATCCCTGATCCAGGACCGGATTCTGCTGGAGGCAAAACGTCTTTTAAAGGTGTCTGATATGTCGGTGAAAGATATCGTCTATGATCTTGGTTTTTATGACCATGCAAGCTTTTCCAAATTTTTCAAGGCACATACGGGAATGACCCCATCTCAGTTCAAAGAATAATCTATACAAAACAAGACATAATTGGTACAGCGGTTCAGACATAAAACGGCTGTACCTTTGTCATGTTTAAAAGAAAAGTCATGCAGTTTCCCTATCAGTTAATCGCAAAAGGAACCTATTCACTAAAAAATGTCCGTCTTGAAACGGGTTTTGAATATGAAGAAGGAGAAGTAACCGGAACAAAAACCGGTCTTTTCAGTGTAGAAATAGAAAACGGAAAAATCAAAGCGGTAAAAGCTAATGATCCGGCTTCCGATGCGGTGGATGCTAAAGGATTTCTGATGCTTCCGGCTTTTAAAGATATGCATGTTCATCTGGATAAAACCTTATATGGACTTCCATGGCAGGCACTTTCCCAGAAACGGAAAACAGTAAAGGACATGATCGCCTACGAGCAGCAAATCATCCCTGAACTCTTAAAAACATCTGTGGGCAGGGCAGAACAACTGATCAGCCTGCTGCAGCATTATGGAACTTTTTTCGCGAGAACCCATTTTAACATTGATCCCACTTCGGGCTTACAATCTCTGGAAAACCTGGAAATGGCACTTGGAAATAAAAAAGAATCTTTCAGGGCAGAACTCGTAGCTTTTCCGCAGAACGGATTGTATTATACGGATACGGTTCCTTTGATGAAAGAAGTCGCACAGCTTGAAAGTGTTGGATTTATCGGTGGTCTTGATCCGTATAGTATTGACGGGAATATTGAAAAAGTGCTTGATTTTACCGTTCAACTGGCTTTAGACCATAAAAAAGGAATAGACATCCATCTCCACGAAGCAGGAGCGTCGGGAATGAAAACAATCAATTACCTGATCGATAAAACCATAGAAAATCCGGAACTGCAGGGAAAAACTTTTGTAAGCCATGCCTTTGCTTTAGGGCACCTTTCGCCGGGAGAAACAGAGCAAATTGCCGGAAGACTGGCAGAGGGAAAAGTGGGCATTGCTTCTTCCGTACCTTTCAGAGGAACTATTATGCCGATTCATGTCCTGAAAAAATACGGCGTAAACGTCCTGGTTGGAAATGATAATGTTCAGGATTACTGGAGTACGTTTGGATCGGGAAATATGCTTCAGAAGGCCAATCTTATTGCAGAACTCTATGGATACGAAACGGAATTTGAACTGTCGAGAACGCTTCAGTTTGCTACTCAGAATATTCTTCCGTTGGATGAAAACGGACAACAGCAGTGGCCGAAAGCAGGGGACGATGCCTCAGTGGTTTTCACCAGTGCCTCATGTTCCGCGGAAGCCGTTGCCAGGATATCCGGGATAAAAGCTCTGGCCAATAAAGGGAACCTGTTCTGGAGATCTTAATTGAATATATATTTTTTATATACTTGTTTTTTGTGAATAAAGCCATTGGATGTTCCGGTGGCTTTTTCAATGATTTCCGGCTAGGACAAAACCATAGTGATAAATCTCTTATTTCTAAGCCATTTTATGAGCAATGATACAATAGAAAACATAAAGAAAGTTTATGTTGAGGTATCCATAAAAAGTTTATTTTTATTACTCAGATACAATACAAAAATAAAAACTCAAATTATGGTGAAAAAATTATTATTCATATTGGCTGTAGCTATGGTTAGTGATCTGAGTTCACAGCTTAAAGCCGAAGCCGCCCTTGAAACTTTTAAAGAAAAGTATCAACAGGAAAAAGTCCATTTGCTTTTTGACAAAAACAGCTATCTCGCCGGTGAAAATTTGTGGTTCAAATCTTTTGTATTTGATGGTTATGATCCTTCAATGATTTCTACCAATCTGTTTGTAGAATTGTACGACCAGAATAAAACCCAGATTGCGAAAACATTTGTTCCCTTACAGAACGGAAGAGGAAGCGGCAGTCTCGCCATCCCGGAAACTTTAAAAGAAAATATCTATTACATAAGAGCTTATACCACGTGGATGACCAATTTCAGTGAAGATTTCCAGCTGATACGTCCGGTTGAAATTTATAATCCGTCTTCTCCCGAAAAGCTTGTCAAAGATTCCCTCTCAACATGGTCTGCTGCGGTGTATCCGGAAAGCGGGACTTTTATTGACGGTATTTCTACAAAATTTGCGGTGAGGCTTGGTTCTAAAGGTTTTACCCCTTCAGAATGGAGTGGTTATGTCATTGATACCGAAAAACCGGACACTAAGATTACAAGTTTCACTGGTTTTGATGAAAATGTAGGCGCATTTGAACTTATCCCACAAAACGGGAAGAATTACCGGCTGATTCTTTCCGATACCAAAGGAACCAAACAAAGCATAGATCTTCCCAAAGTAGCAGCATCGGGCATCCATTTGAAGGTGAAAAGCAGCCTGGAATCTGTTACTCTGACCCTGAATGGAAAAAGCCTGTCTGCATCGGGATATAAAATCATAGGAACCATGAACAGCCAGATGGTATATAAAGCTGTTGTACCCAAAATAACCGGCCAGGTATTATCTATTCCTGCCAATAAGCTGGTGAATGGTATCTTATATATCAGTGTTTTTGATGATCAGGAGAATATAGTCGCACAAAGACTTTGTTTTGTACAGCATGAGTCGTTAAAAATTAAAAAGCCGGATCTTCAGTCTTTGTCTTTAAATGAAAATCCACGTGCCTTGAATTCTTTCAGTATTGCCAAAGAGAACGAATCTGATTATTCAGTTCTGATTATGGATGGAACAAATAAAAGTTCTGAAGATGATAACAGTCTTTTAAGCACCTTATGGCTTACGGGAGATGTGAATTCAAAAATCAATTCTCCTGCTCAATATTTTAGAGAAAATAGTAACGGAGAAGCACTGGATGCGCTGTTGATTTCCGAAAAATGGAAACGCTTTGACTGGAAAATGATGATGCTTGGAAATTATCCCGTGATTAAAAACAAACCTGAACATTATATTTCTTACAAAGGGAAAGTGTCGGTACAGGAAAAGCCGGCTCCTAATACGGATCTCAATCTTGTTTTTTCAAATTCCGGGCAGCCTACCGGGTTCCACCAGGTTAAAACGGATGATAAAGGTTTCTTTACTTTAAACGGACTAATATTCGAAGATGCTTTGAAAGTCTCCTATCAGCTGAATACGCAACAGAAGATTCCTAAAGAACAGGTTCAGGTTATTTTCCAGCCTGGTTTTGATTTCGTACCCTACAAAGGAGATATGCCTGAAAGCCGTTACCAGCTTGTAAAACGTATTCCCAACGAAAGTCTTCCTGATGAAGTTGCGAAATACGTGGCCAATAAAAAGACCCAGAAAATATTCAGTGAAAAAACGACCAATATTGAGGAAGTGAAATTAAAAGGAAAGAAAAAGAATCTCACCAAAGAGCTTAATAATCAGCTGAGCAGTTCTTTATTCAGAAGCGGAAATGAAGTGGTTTTCGATTTTGTGAATGACAATACCAATAATGTCAGTACCAATATTTTACAGTGGCTACAGGGAAGGGTTGCGGGTTTAGATATACAATCACAGGCCGGAAACTATATTCCGATGCTGAGAGGCTCCCGGGTTGGAATTTATCTGGATGAGATGCCTATCAGTGCAGATTATATTTCTACTCTTTCTGTTGCCGATATTGCCATGGTAAAAGTCATAAAAGGATATTTTGCGGCCGGTTTTGGCGGAGGAAACGGTGCTATAGCCATCTATACCCGTAGAGGCGGAATCACAGGTTCAGTGAATAATTCTGCCAGACCCAGCATGCTGAAACAGATTTCATTAAAAGGATATCAGAAAGAAGCTCCTTTTATCAGCCCTGATTACAGCAGTGAAGAATTTAAAAATACGCCGCAGGATGTCCGTCCTGTTCTGTACTGGAATCCTTATCTGGAAGTCCACCAGGAACCTGCAAAGGTGCAGTTTTATAACAATGATCAGGCGAAGAATTACAGGATTATCATTATGGGGTATGATAAGAGTAATTATGTGCCGGTGTATTATAATGATATGATGAAATAGGATGAATCTTCTTAAGTAGCTTTATTTATATTTTTCAATTTATAATTTGTTTATATTGTACAGGAGAAAAAATACATCTGAAACATGCCTCAGTATATAGATTCGTATTATTTAATTAATCAAAGAGATTCTGGTTTTGTAGAAAAATTTTTTAATGATTTTGCACCATTGCATAGAGAATTATCTTGCGATTATCCTATTCCCCAGTATTCAGATTACACGGAATTAACTTTTTTCAATACAAAAGAATTATTAAGTTATTTAGACCGAAATCCAAATATAGATTATATTGTATACTGGGAAAATCTGGATAATACTTCAGAAGTTAAGCAGGTTACTGTGCAATATACGGATGATGGGAAAATGATTTTTGGAGTATCTATTTATGGAAGTGAATTAGATTCAAGAGAAAGTCTGTTGATATTCTATAAAGTGAAAAGATATCTGAATGCCAATTACGCATGCATAACCGGGGAAGAACCGCCACCAGGAAATTCTGAAGAATTTATAAGGTTTTGTGACGAACGATACGTACCATTAAAGAACTTTAATATTAATATTTAGTAATGAAGAAATTTAGAAAAGGAACAAAAAGGCTTTTACAAAAGTAATTTAACAATCCATTTTCTATAAAATAAAAAGCCATCAGAAAAAATCCTGATGGCTTTATAAAATTTGATATGAAGAAACTAGTTACTTATTGTAGTCCTGCTAAAAGGTTTACTCCATCCACTGTAGCCCATGCTCCAGGGGTAAGAGATACTTTTGTTACAGTAGTAGCATTGGTGAAAGTTTTTCCTCCGTTTGGAGTAAATGCATATCCCCAAACCCCTGCATTATCAGAGTTTAAGTAGTTTAGAGGAGCAACAGATATTTTTCCAGCATTTACCTGGCTTGTTTCTGTAGCTGCATCCTGGATCAGAACAGCATATGCTTGCTGACCTCCGGTATTCTTATAACCGCTGATGTATACATTTGAGAAAATTCCTGTTCCGTGCTTTTTAAACTGAATCGCTGTAATTTCAGGAGAGTTTGCAGATTCAGGGCTTGTACCTGCATTTCTGATTAAAGTAATGTTAGATACTTTTGGAGCTACATTATCTGCATTTCCCGAAGCCTCTATTTCCATTCCGAAGTTTCCTGTTCCTGTCTGGTAAGCATACCAGTTGGTATTATCCTGACCACTCCATGCATCCTGCCAGTCGAAAGAGTCATCATAATTTCCATAAGAAACAATATTCTTAGCACTTACAGTTCCTCCGAAGAATTCATATCCGTCATCAGTTCCTTTATAAGTTACCAGGTTTTCCAATACTGTTCCACTACCTACAGAGTAGAAGGTCATAGAGTTGGTTTCAGAAGTACCATCTCCGATTTTTTTACCTGCATATTCCACACGTACAAACTTCATCACTCCTGAATTTGAAGCGGCGTCTGTTCCACCGTACTTTATATTATTTCCATCTTCAGAAAATGCTGAAGTATTTCCATTTACAGCTTTGATTGGTGCATTACCATATAATGTAATTCCTCCCCAGTCACCCGGAGTTTTTGTTAATGTTGTAAAAACAATTGGTTCAGCAGCAGTACCTACTGCATTGATTTTTCCATCCTGAAGAACCACAAGTCCACTTGGTACAGAAGAATCAACAGTGAAATTCGCACCAGCTTCAATCGTAAGAGTGGCACCGTTCATTACTTTTACAATTCCTTTTAGGGTATAATTTCCTTTTTTAAATACAGTATCTTTACTTACTACACCGGTTAATACAGTTGTTGTTGGTTCTGGATTAGTTACAACAGTATCACCTAAACCATCGTTTACTTCAATGGTACATGAATTTAAGCTTAATGTTAACACAGCTGTTAACGATAATAGGGTCAGAACTCTTCTTTTCATTTTTATACTTATTTTATTTTTTATTCAAATTATTTTAGAACGTATATCCTACAGTCAGGTTAAATGTAACCCCTCTGTAATAGTCCGTAAGTGTTTTATTGTTTTCTTCAAGATTAAGTGGAGCATAATTTTTATCTCCTAGTAAAATTCTATACTTATTGTTGAAGATATTTTGTACTCCGAATTTTACATTCCAGTTTTTTGTCAGTTGATTCTGGTAAACAAAGTCTAACTGATGGAATGGTTTTTCATAATAGTTATCTGTTCCACCACCACCGGTAGCGTAGATTTTACTTCCTGAAACATTATAAACCAAAGAGAAAGTTTGTGCAAGATTATTACTGTTTTTAAATTCGTATTTTAAATCCGCATTAATAGTGTACGGAGCAGCACCCTGAAGCCCTCTTTTGCGTAATTTTTCACCTGAGGTTTTAAACCATGTTGGTTCTTCCATGTCTAACTGATCCTGACTTCTTTCTACATCAGAGTACAGAAATGTTGCATTGGCTCCCAAAGTGAAATTTCTTAATGATTCAGAAATTCTTCCCAGTCCTAAGATTCCTTCCAACTCTATCCCGATTATATCTGCTTTCTTAGCATTGAAGAACGTGATGGTTGAACCGGTCGCATTTGCTGAAGCAGCCAAAGACCTTTCGATTGCATTATCAATTCTTTTAGCGAATACGTTAACAGCAAACATTTCTTTGTTGGTAGGGAAGTATTCCCATTTAAGGTCAAAATTGTAGTTGTCGCTGGATTGGATATTTTCATTACCTCTTATCGTAACGTTATCCGGGCTGATATACTCAATTGGCATGGTTTCAATAAGGATAGGTCTTGTAACTGTCTTACTGAATGAGAACCTTAAATTATTTTTATTGTTAAGCGCTTTCTTAATGGATAATGACGGCAGGAACAGATCTCTTGTTTTATCCAGATTTCTTTTTCTATCAGCACCAAGGGTTGGATAATATCTGATGAGGGTCATGTCTTTCTCATAACGGGCCCCAAGTAAAATATCCCACGAATCATTCGGCTTAAAATTAATATTGGCATAACCTCCATTAACGATCTGATAAATACTTGAATAATACTGAGAAGTATCAGAGCCTTCATAATAAGCCATATGACCTGCAGAAACAGCCTGGTCAAACGTAGCCTGAGGTTGATCTATATTGGTTACAAATACCGGATTGTCGAAACCAGAGTTTGGACGTCCAAATATAAATCGGTATGAATTTTTTCTGAAATCAGAAAAACCATTATATCCTAATGCAATCTGAATAGGGAAATCTTTTCTGTCTCCTTTTTCCCCTAAAAATAATTGATATTCTGCGTAGGCAGATCCGTAAAACCTTGAATCTACATCCAGATATTGACGGATAAGGTTATTTCCTCCGTAACGCATCTGTACATAACCATCAGGAAGCAAAGCTCCGTTTTCAGGATTGGTTCTGTTTCCTTCTAGAATTTTACGGTCTGGTTGGCTATAGTTATTGATAACATAACTTATACCTCCCTTTACCTGATGTCTTTCTGTTATTTTTTGTGAAGCAGATAGCTGTAAGTCTAAGAACCTGGAAATATCCAATTGATTGGTTCTGAAGAATCCGGAGTTTTTATTTTGTGTCTGCTGATCTTTATATCCGAAGTTATCCTCAATAATATTAGATGCATTCTGAAGATAAATAGCATTTAAGTTAATGTTTGTGCCCTTGTTTTTATAAGCCAAACCTAGCAATGCTGAAGATTCTGTTTCGTAATTATACTGCTTACGGGTTAGGAAGTTCATGTTTACAATAGAAGTCTTGTCCAATGTTCTGTATTGGTTATTCATACCTTCTTTGTACTGAAATTTACTACCCTGATTTAAGGAAAATAAAATTCCTAAATTCCCTGTTTCGCCTATTTTTGTTTTCTGTACCGTAGTGAATCCGATACTTGTATTCGGCAATGCCTTTACATTGTTAACATTCCAGGAATCTTTAAAGGAATTTAATGATTCATTAGATGTAAACCTGTAATTGCTTGGTCTGGAATCTCTCACCTCATTAGGAAGTCTTCTGTCTCTGGAGTTTAGTCCAAGATATCCATTGATTCCATCTGCGCCCTCCGCCACTTTAAAATTATCCCTGAACGTACTCAAAGTATTCACACCCACACTGAATTCCACCTTGGTAAAAGGCTTGTCAATGGTAAGGGTTTCAATATCAAAAGTAGCTCCCGCAAAATCTCCGTACAGGTTGGAGTTGAAGGTTTTGTAGATGTTCAGTTTTCCTACAACGTCAGTAGGGAACTGCTTCAGGGCAATAATCTTCTGGAAAGGGTTGTTGGAAGGAGATCCGAGACCGTTAATCAATAAATAATTGTATCGCTCTTCCAGTCCTCTTACGAAAAGTCCTCTTCCTTCTACGGTAGTGATTCCCGTCACTTTCGTAAGTCCCTGTTCCACGTTCGAGATCCCTTTTCTGGAAATCTCTTCAGCACTTACAGCCTGCTTTTGAATAACGGCTTTTTTTTGTTCTCCTAATACTGCAGTTTCAGTTTTCTTGTTGCTGCTTCCCTGGATTACTACACCGTCAATTTTTTTCTCCTTAATGATCGTGTCCTGCTTCGTTTCTTGAGCGTAAAACATGGATCCGGATAAAAATACGACCGCAATGCTAAGTTTATTAATTTTCATTATCTTACTTACTTTGTTACTAGATTCTTTCGGTGCAAAGGAATAAAAGTTTCGTGGGGTAAGTGGTTTAGCGAATTTTAATTTTTTTTTAACTAAACATTAAGAAAAGGATATTATTGTTAACTTTATGTGAACGATAATACATTTGTTCATCTGTGCTTTAAAATTTATTAACTTTGACTCAGTAAAAATTTAAAATGAACCAAAAGAAAATACTCTTAATAGACGACGAACTGGATATTTTAGAGATTCTGTCTTACAACCTGGAAAAAGAAGGCTACGATATTTATACCGCTACAAACGGCAGCGAAGGGATAGATAAAGCCAAAGAAATTGTCCCTGATCTGATCCTTCTGGATGTGATGATGCCTGAAAAAGACGGGATCGAAACATGTCAGGAGCTTCGTAAAGTAAAAGAACTTCAGAAAACACTGATTGTTTTTCTTTCCGCAAGAAGCGAGGAATTTTCTCAGCTGGCAGGATTCCAGGCCGGAGCTAATGATTACATCGTAAAGCTCATCAAACCGAAGATTCTGATCTCTAAAGTAAATGCTTTACTTCAGCTGACGTCTCAGGTTTCAGATAATGCCAAGCTGATTGAAATTGGTGATCTGGTTATCGACAAAGACAATTTCAGGGTTTCAAAAAGCGGGCAGCAGTTCCTTCTTCCTAAAAAAGAATTCGATTTGCTTTATCTTCTTGCTTCCAATACCGAAAAAGTATTCAAGAGAGAAGAGATTCTTGAAAAAGTATGGGGCAATGACGTCATTGTAGGAGAAAGAACCATCGACGTTCACATCAGAAGATTAAGAGAGAAACTGGGAATCAATACCATCCAGACATTAAAAGGAATCGGTTATAAGCTTATTGTTTAAGACTATAAATTCCTACCTTTACCATAACCAATAAAAACTTGTAAAATTGAAATTTTACAGACTTACACTCGTCGCCTCGTGTCTCCTGACACTGGTGATGTTTCTTTTAGTGATCATCTTCGATTCACTGAAGGATATCTATTACCAGACCCCTTTCTTTAAAATAGGCCTTTTTATCTGCCTGATCCTTATTTTTATCATCAATTATGTGGTTCTGGAACTCCTTTTCAACTACTATGGAAAAAAGCAGGTACGCGGGCTCTCCCAGATGCTTCCCCAGGAAATTGTTCACAACAATAATGAAAACATTACCATCCGTGAGTTGGGGGAAAGATTCTCGGATCTCAACCAGCAGCAGGTAACCGAGATCGATATGATGAAGGAAATGGAAAGCTACCGTAAAGAGTATATCGGAAACGTTTCCCATGAACTTAAAACACCGTTATTTTCTATCCAGGGTTATGTGGAAACCCTTAGGGACGGCGGTGTGGATAACCTTACCATTCGCGACAAATACCTGGAAAGAATTGATAAATCAGTAGAAAGGCTCATTGCCATTGTTACGGATCTCGATATGATCAACAGGCTTGAGGCAGGAGAGATCAGCATCAGTGTTTCAAAATTTGATGTCAATCTTTTAATCAAAGAAATTTTTGAACTTCTTGAATTTGAAGCGGAAAAACACAATACCACACTTCAGATTCAGACCCTGCATCCGCAGATTTTTGTAGATGCAGATAAACAGAAGATTTCCCAGGTTTTTATTAATTTAATTTCCAATGCCATCCATTACGCCAACAGGCAGGAAGCAAAAGTTGTGGTAAAAACCAGTGTCCTTAAAAATAAAGTATTGATAGAGGTCATTGATAACGGAATGGGAATAAAAGCTGAGATTCTTCCGAGGATTTTTGAAAGGTTCTACCGAGTGGAAACCAGCAGAAGCAGAAGGGAAGGAGGTTCAGGGCTTGGACTGGCCATTGTGAAGCACATTCTTGAAGCTCACCACGAAAATATCACCGTAGAAAGTGTCTATCTTGAAGGCACTAAATTCAGTTTTATGCTTGAAAAAAGCAAATAATTCCGGCAAAATGTAAGAAAAAAAAATATTTTAAAAAATCGCGAAATATTTTTTTGTCACATGTCATTTATTATATATTTGCAACAGAGATTTATCATAATAATTAAGGCAAAAAAAGTAATTTAAGAAACTGATATGGTTTACAAGATCCGCGTAATATTAGATGCGAAAGAGGATATTTTCCGTGATATTGAAGTAAAGGGAAAACAATCACTATGGAACTTACATTTAGGAATTAAAAGTGCGTTCAGTCTTCAGGGAGACGAGCTTTCTACTTTTAATATGTTGGAAGATGACGGAACAATAGTTAAAAGCGTTCCACTGGAAGATATGAGTGACGATGGTGACGGCGAAATTATGTCTGATGTGTACATTGATGAGGCTTTTGAAAAAGCAGGCGATAAAGCACAGTTTCAATACGGGCTTCTTGACCTTTGGGAATTTTTCTGTGAGCTTGTAGAGGTGATTGATGAAACAAAAGGCGTTATTTATCCTATTACAGTATACAGATTCGGAAATGTTCCGTTAAAAGCACCTAGCAAAAACGGAAATGCAGGAGGTAAAAAGAAATCCGCAATGCCTTTGATGGATGATGATTTCAGCTTTGATGATGATTTCGGAGGAAATACCAGTTTCGAAGATGAGGACGATGACAATTTTGATGACGAGGAAGAAGAAAACTACGATGATGATGTTTTTGAAGATGATGAGGACAATGATGATGAAAGATAACATCTGAATACAATATAAGGCCCTGGATTTTTCCGGGGCTTTTTTGTGGCGGAAAGGCTAAAGGGTGAATTTGTGAAAAGGCAAAGAAAGCTGAGAAAGCTAATATGGCAAATAGGCTGATTTGCAATTTGTATTATAATACTACATTAAGAAATTCATTTTCGAAGCAAAATTGTCTATTCACGTATTCACAAAAAGGCAAAGAAAGCTGAGAAAGCTGATATGGCAAATAGGCTGATTTGCAAATTTGCTTTATAAATAATACTAAATTAAGAAATTCACTTGCGAAGCAAAATTCACCATTCACTTATTCACAAGCATACCGGTCAATCCTTTTACCTTGATAGCTTTCTTTGCCATCTTTGCCTTTTTGCAAATTCGCTCTTTCACCCTCTCGTCTCCTCCCTTTCCCAAAAACATTCCTTACTTTTGTTAAAAATAGATGAATGAAGAAACTGATTCTGCTAGCAATAATTGGTCTGGGAATTGTTTCCTGTACCACTCGAAATACTACAAACACTATGGATTTGCCCAAAAATTGGAAACACACAACCAATATTTATGAAGTCAATATAAGACAATATACACCGGAAGGAACCTTTAAAGCATTTGAAAAAGAAATGCCCCGGCTCAAGAAAATGGGTGTTAAAACACTATGGTTTATGCCGGTAACGCCTATCGCCCAGCAAAATAAAAAAGGAAGTCTTGGAAGTCCTTACGCATCCGCGGATTTTACATCAATAAATCCTGAATTCGGAACCATGAATGATTTCAAGCATATGGTGAATGAAGCCCACAGGCTTGGGTTTAAAGTGATCATAGACTGGGTGGCCAACCACACCGGATGGGACCATATCTGGACCAAAACACATCCGGAATTCTATTTAAAAGATCCCGACGGAAAGTTTCATATTGCTTCAGGAATGGATGATATCATTGAACTGGATTATAAAAACCAGGAGATGAGACTGGCCATGATTGATGCGATGAAATTCTGGGTGAAAGAAACCGGAATTGACGGTTTCAGATGTGACCTGGCCTCCTGGGTAGAAGTTGATTTCTGGGAACAGGCCCGTCCGGAAGTAGAAAAAATAAAGCCACTATTCTGGCTGGGAGAATTTGATGAACTTGAAAGCCCGGAATACGGAAAAGTATTCGATGCCAGCTATTCATGGAAATGGATGCATAAATCTGCTGACTATTACAAGAAAAATGAGCCTCTTCAGGAACTTAAAGACCTGCTGGTACAATATTCTAACATTGGTGATGGCTCCATGAGAGCATGGTTTACCACCAATCATGATGAAAATTCCTGGAACGGGACGGAATACGAAAAATACGGTACCACTACAAAACCAATGGCTGTATTCTCAGCCACGTGGAATGGGGTACCGCTTCTGTATTCAGGGCAGGAGCTTCCCAATATGAAAAGACTGGAATTCTTTGAAAAAGACCCGATCAAATGGACCAATACCTATCAGATGGCCGAGTTTTATAAAACCCTTTTGGAGTTAAAAGCTTCCAACCCGGCACTAAGAGGAGGGGATGCCAACGTATCAACCCGCCTTCTTAATACAACTGCCAATGATAAAATCCTGGCCTATCTGAGGAAGAACGGAAAAGATGAGGTTCTTGTCGTTCTCAATATGTCAAAAGGCCCGGTAGACTTTACCATTGAAGACCAGAACCTGTCCGGAACTTTCAGGAATGTCTTTGACAAAACAAAAAGAGATTTTGACAGTGGAAAATATTTTACATTCAAAGTTTCAGACTACGCAGTTTTTGAAAAATAAAGAAGGCTAAAGACCATAACATCAATAGGAGCGGGCTTTAGCCCGCTTTATTTATGTATATTGAGATCAGGCTTTAGCCGAAATTTATATTGTACATAATTCATCCGCTATAAAATTCTCAAAAAAACTTCATTACATGGATAAGCAGGAGCTCTTAAACACCATAAAAACAAAAATCTCAGATAAAATCCGGTCCTTCGAAAGCCTGATAGATGAAACCCGCGCCTCTAATAATGATACCAAAAGCTCCATGGGAGACAAGTACGAAACCGGGCGCGAAATGCTGCAGCAGGAAATCAATAACCTTCAGAGGCAGCTTAATGAATCTCTGAACCAGCTTTCCGTGATCCGGAAAATCTCCGCCGAGCCTTCCGATAAAGTCCAGGCAGGGGCTTTGGTCAAAACAGATAAAGGTCTATTTTATGTTACGGTATCTGCCGGTGAGATTATTTCAGGTAGCCAGAAAATCATGACCGTGTCTGCAGAATCTCCTCTGGTAAAGGCGATGCTAGGTAAAAAATCTGGAGATGGATTTTTTATAAACAATATTCACCAGAAGATTACAGATGTCTGGTGAATTACAGGTGTAAAAATTATTAATTGAAGTAAAAAATTATAATCGGGATGTTGGATTTTCTATTTTTAACTCTTTCGTAATCAATTATTGTTAAAAAAATAAGGAAATTTTTCACCTAAATGGATCACTTAAGCCGGTTAAAGTGAAAAAAATAATAAAAATTTGATGGAATACGTGATAAATTTTATTTGTTAAAAATATTAATCAATGTCAGGTTTTTGATGTATTATTTTTTTTTCGATTGAAATATTTTAACTAAATTTTTTATATCTATCTTTTATTTTAATTAATTATTTTTCAACAATATTTAATTAAAAATGAATAATTCGTAAAAATATTTTGATATTTTTGTTTATTGTATTGGTTCAATTATTATATTTGGAATGATAACACACCAAATATTATTTTCTATGAAAAACAAATTGACCCTAATGGTTTTTGTTCCGCTTCTGGTAAGTGGCATTACATTACAAGCTCAAAGATATGTTGAGCAAAGAATTGATGATGGCGCCTCGTCATTCATTACATTTAAACCCGGAACCAATGCCAGGGAACTGGCATTGTCCGATAGTGGAAAATTCTTTTCCGAGGTTCTCAGCCTTCCCGCAGGATCTAAAATGGTTAAAGTGAATTCCGCGAAACTCTTTAGTGATTTCTCTGATGAAAAGTATCAGCTTTATCATGAGGGAATTAAGGTGGAGTTTGCCACCTACATGCTGCATTATGTAAAAGGCAGCCTGGTAAGTATGAACGGAGAAACATATGATACCAGTGATCTGAATACCCAGGCGGACGTTGCAGAATCTGTAGCCCTTCAGAATGCCATGAAGCATATCGGTGCCAAAGTTCTGATGACCAATACGGAGTACGGAAAAGAAATCAATTATCAGCCCAAAGGAGAGCTTGTATTCGTGCCGGTTGAGGCTTCAAATGGAAAATACAGACTATTGCTTTCTTACAAGTTTGATATCTTTTCAGCAGAGCCGTTTTTAAGGTCTCACGTGTATGTGGATGCCAAATCAGGAGCTGTACTGCTTAATGATCAGGTGATGAAGCATGTGGGAGAACATGCCCACGGAAAAGGACAGACTCAGATTTCTCTTGCCGGACCGGAAAATAATTCAAAGCAGGATTTCGCCTCAATTTTTGTTGCAGGAACCGCTCAGACAAAATATAGCGGAACAAAATCAATTGAAACCACTCTTGTTAGCGGAAAATATGCATTAAAAGACAATACAAGAGGAGGAGGAGTTAATACCTACAATAACAACAACGCCAACTACACCAGCCTTACCAAAAACAACATCACTGATACGGATAATAACTGGACAACAGCTGAACATTCCTCAACTGGAAATGACGTAGCACTGGATGTTCATTGGGGAGTAGAAAAAACCTACGACTATTTCAAAGACACATTCAATAGAAACAGTTACGACAACCAGGGAGCAGTACTTGACAGCTATATCCACGTAAGAAACTCCTGGGAAAATGCAGCCTGGACCGGAAATGCAATGGTATACGGTGATGGTGCCACCAATTTTAAACCCCTTGGAGCATTTGATGTAACGGCCCACGAATTAGGGCATGCGGTATGTCAGGAAACAGCCAACTTAGTATATCAGAGAGAATCTGGTGCATTGAATGAAGGGCTTTCCGATATCTGGGGAACTGTGGTTGAGTATACTTACGCCCCTGAAAAACAGAACTTCCTGATCGGTGAGGATATCACCAAAGTATCACCTAATTATTTAAGATCCATGAGCAATCCGAATTCAGGTTTATCCAAACAGCCGGATACTTATAAAGGAACTTACTGGAAGGACGCAAGTAATTCATGTATTCCAAACCCGAATACTAACGATAGCTGTGGGGTTCATTACAACAGCGGTGTCCTGAACTATTGGTTCTATCTTCTGGTAATGGGAGGTACTGGGACCAATGATATTGGAAACAGCTTCAATGTAACAGGAATCGGATTTGAAAAAGCAGCCAAAATTGTTTACAGGCTGGAGACTTCCTACCTGACTTCCAATTCTAATTATAACAATGCCCTGACTTATGGAATTCAATCTGCAAAAGATCTTTTCGGTACTGATTCAGCAGAACATCAGGCTACTCAGAATGCATTCTACGCAGTAGGTTTAGGAACAGCATACTCCGGCGGAACGACTACTGATACTCAGGCTCCTACCGCGCCGCAGCTGTCAGCTTCTTCTACCACTCAGAACTCAACCACATTATCATGGAGCGGATCTACAGATAATGTAGGAGTCACAGGATACGATGTGTATAGAGGAACAAGTCTTGTAGGCTCTACAACTACTGCTACAACGTATGCCGTAACAGGACTTTCTCCGGCGACTTCATACAGTTTTACAGTTAAAGCAAAAGATGCGGCAGGAAATATTTCAGCAGCAAGCAATACCGTAAATGTAACCACTCAATCCGGCGGAACTACCACTACCTATTGTACTGCTTCCGGCAATTCTACAGCAGACGAACGCATCAGTAATATGAAATTTGCAGATATCAATCAGGCTTCCACAGGTACAGCAGGATATGAGAATTTCACATCTGTTGTTGGAAATGTGACCAAAGGAAATTCTTATACCATCACCATTACTCCTTCCTGGACATCATTGAAGTATAGCGAAGGATATGCAGTGTATATCGATTATAACGGTGACGGTGACTTTACAGATGTTGGAGAATTGGCATGGTCCAGGACCGCAACCACACTTTCTCCGGTGTCCGGAAACATCACCATTCCATCTACAGCACTGACAGGAAATACCAGAATGAGAGTCATTATGAAATATAACGGAACACCTACCTCTTCATGTGGAACATTCAGCTACGGGCAGGTGGAAGACTATACATTGAAAATAGCTGCAGCAGGTACCATGACTTCGCTGATTGCTGAAGCTTCTTCTTCCGGTAGTGCTGCCATCAGTGTATATCCAAATCCGGTAAAAGATGCGATTAAGATTAAATCCCAGTCAGGATCCGAGTTCAGATACCAGCTTGTTGATGCCCGAGGAAGTGTGGTACAGTCCGGAGAAACAAAATCCCACTCCATCAATGTGGAATCATTGCTTCAGGGCGTGTACATCCTTTCATTGGATAACGGCAAAGAGAAAGTGACTCAGAAGATTATTAAAAATTAATCATAGGTTTTTAAAGAATCCTGCGGGATCCAAACAATAAGTAGTTAACAGTAAACAGTTGTGAAAATAATTTTTCACAGCTGTTTTTTTATGATCTGTGATAACTTAAAATCGGTTAGTTTTTTCTAAATTTGAACCATCAAAACCCGCTTTTAAAATGCAGAACTACCTAGACCTTTTACAGCATATCCTGGATAATGGAACAGATAAAACCGACAGAACAGGCACCGGAACAAGAAGTGTTTTCGGGTACCAGCTGAGGTATGACCTGTCTAAAGGCTTTCCGTTGGTAACCACCAAAAAAGTTCATCTGAAATCCATTATTTATGAATTGCTTTGGTTTTTAAAAGGAGATACCAATGTGAAATATCTCAATGATAATGGGGTAAGCATCTGGGACGAATGGGCTAACGAAGATGGTGACCTGGGACCCGTTTATGGTGCCCAATGGAGAAGCTGGCAGGGAGCTGAAGGAAAAGTAGTGGATCAGATCTCTGAAGTGATTCAGCAGATTAAAAAAAATCCGGATTCCAGAAGGCTGATTGTTTCTGCATGGAACACTGCTGAAATTCCCAATATGGCATTGGCGCCATGCCATGCCTTATTCCAGTTTTATGTAGCGGATGGAAAACTGTCATTACAGCTGTACCAGAGAAGCGCCGATGTCTTTCTGGGCGTGCCGTTCAATATTGCAAGCTACGCGTTGTTGCTCATGATGGTGGCGCAGGTATGTGATCTTGAAGTTGGAGATTATGTCCACAGCTTTGGGGATGTTCATATTTACAACAATCATTTTGAACAGGTAAACAAACAGCTTTCCAGAGAACCGAGACCGCTTCCTATGATGAAACTGAACCCTGAGGTTAAAGATATTTTCGATTTTAATTTTGAAGATTTTACCCTTGAAAATTATGATCCGCATCCGGGAATCAAGGCACCTGTAGCGGTGTAATGAATGTACCAAGGTTTTTTGCTGTAGTCTGTATCGTTTTTCTTTTTAGCTGTCAAAAGAAAGAAGAGAAAAGGCTTGTAATATCAGAACAGCTGATTGATCGTTTTGATTTTACAAAAGATGCCGTTTTCGATACTTTAGGTGTTCCGCCGCATTTAAGAAAAATTGTTAAGGATATTTCCGCACTAAATATCTACGAAACAGAAGAGGGGGGCAAAGGAGCAACAGAAACTCCTGCCAATTTCAAAAATTTCACAAAACTTATTGATACGGCCTCAGAAAGTGAGCTACTGGCCCTTACGGACAATAAAAATAATGTGGTGGCGGTATATGCGGCCATTGGGCTTCAGGAAAAAAACAACCTTTACATGGTTTCGGTTTTTGAGAAAATCATTAACAGAAAGGGAAAGATTCATATCCAGGATGGCTGCATCATCAGTGAAGATCATCCTGCAGAACCGGTTTACTGGAACCATTATTACAAATTAGAATCCAAAGAACTGAAATCTGATTCCGGTTTAAAACAGCTGGACAGTATGCTTCTTTTCATGCCGGATTCCTCAGAACTTATCCTGACGATGGCTTTAAGAAACAGGACCTATTCTGAAGGACTGAAAAAGCAGATTGCAAAACAGGCTTTTGAACATCACAGGCTGCCGGCATTGCTGTATATCAATTCATGGCACAAAAAAGAATATGCGGCTCCTCTGCAAAAGGAATTTCTTGAGTTGATCAAAAATGATTCCCTTGACACGGATCATAAAAGATATTATTTATCAGAACTTCTTTCCTTTAACAACGTTGGAAATAAGAAAGCCATCCTGAACTATCTCAAACAAGACAGCTCCTGGAAAGAAGACGATAAAATACTGTCTCAGATGGAAAATAACGGAATCTCTGCCAACGATTACCGTTAGCATTTTAACAGTTCAAATTGTAACAAACAGCCCTGTTTTACTACTGATTGTAAAAGTATACTTATGACCCTGAAACGTATTTTTTTAGTTGCGGCAACAAGTGCTTCCTGCATCATGTCCGCCCAAAATTCAAACAGACAAAAACTGGCAGATTATCTGGATTCCCTTTCGGCTCACCATAAAGTAATGGGAAGCTTTGCGTTTGCAGAGAATGATCAGCCTACATTTTTGAAAGTAACCGGATTTTCTGATGCCGTAAAACAGCAGAAAGCCAATATGAATACCCAATACCGTATCGGTTCTATTTCCAAAACATTTACTGCGGTTTTGGTGATGAAAGCCGTTGAAGATAAAAAGCTTAGCATTGATACGAAATTATCACAATTTTTTCCGGAGATTGAAAATGCGGATAAGATATCCATCGCCAATCTTTTGCAGCACAGGACCGGAATTCATAACCTGACCGACGAAGCAGAATACTGGAATTATAATACGGCTCCACAGACACAAGAATCATTGGTTTCGATCATCAAAAAATATAAAAGTGATTTCCAGCCGGGGACAAAATACGAATACAGTAATTCAAATTATATCCTGCTGAGTTTTATTTTGGAAAAAGTGTATAAAAAGAGCTACGCACAGTTGATACAGGATAAAATTGCGGCCCCTTTAAAATTGACCCTGACCAAAGTCGGAGGAAAAATTGATCCTTCCAAAAACCAGGCGTTTTCCTACGTATATGCCAATGGATCGTATGAACCGTGGCAGGAAACGGATATGAGTGTTCCCGGAGGAGCAGGAAATATCATTTCTACATCCACAGAACTCCTGAAGTTCATCATTGCGCTGGAAAACGGCAAGCTGATCACGAAGAACAGTCTTGGTCAGATGAAAGGCTTTACCGATAACTACGGCTATGGAATTACAAAAGTTCCTTTTGAAAAATATTGGGGATATGGGCATAACGGAGGAATTGATCAGTTCCGTTCCGTGCTGTACTACTTCCCGGAACTGAAAATAGGAGTGAGCGCTATTACGAATCAATCTGATTATGACAATAACGATATTTCCATTAAAATGCTCCAGACGGCTACCGGAAAAGATTTTAAAATGCCTGATTTTAAAGAAATTTCAGTACCGGAAGATCTTCTGAAAAAATATGAAGGCCTGTATAAAGCTGATGGTTTTCCACTCGATATAAAAATATTCTCAGAGGGAGGAAAGCTGAAGGGGCAGGCTACCGGCCAAGGTGCATTTCCACTGGATGCCGTTTCTGAAACTGAATTTAAGTTTGACATGGCAGGCATCAAAATGAAGTTTAATGCTGAAAAAGGAACGATGGATTTCTCGCAGGGTACCAATCAATTTACCTTTAAAAAACAATAAAATGAAATATCTGAAAATCAATACCGAAGAAAATGCAGATCTGGAAGCCATCAGAAATGCAATTCTTCAGTTAAAAGGAGTGGCTTCGGCCGAAATCATCGATGATGAAAACCCTGAAAGCGAACTGAAAAAAGCGTTTGCAAAAACCAAGGAACAGCTAAAAACAGGAGATTATGAAACCTTAGTGAATGATATTTTTGATATCATAACAAAAAATAATTCTAAAAAATAATAAAGTAACAGATGAAAAAGGCGATTTTATCAATTGCTATACTCGGAATTTTCTTTTCCACCCATGTATCAGCACAAACCGAAACTTCAGGACGGGAAAAAGTATACAGAGCCACCACAGCCAA
Organism: Chryseobacterium phocaeense; assembly: GCF_900169075.1. Classification (NCBI taxonomy): domain Bacteria; kingdom Pseudomonadati; phylum Bacteroidota; class Flavobacteriia; order Flavobacteriales; family Weeksellaceae; genus Chryseobacterium; species Chryseobacterium phocaeense. The sequence goes on along the minus strand of NZ_LT827015.1, from coordinate 2,698,042 downwards.
AGTAACGGAGCTTAAGCATACCAAACTTAAAGTAAATTTTGATTATCAGAAAGAGCAGATGGCGGGAGAAGAATGGCTGACGGCCTCTCCGTACTTTTATGCGACTAACGAGCTTACGCTGGATGCAAAAAGCATGTTGATCCATGAGGTAGCCCTTGAGAGCAACGGAAAAAAGTCTCCTTTAAAATATGAATATAAAAATGATATCCTGAAAATCAGCCTGGATAAAACCTATCAGAAAAATCAGGAATATACAGTCTATATCAAATATACCGCACGTCCTAATGAAGTGAAGCAGCAGGGAAGCATGGCTATTAATGATGCTAAAGGTCTGTACTTCGTCAATGCACAGGGACAGGACCCGGATATGCCTACACAGATCTGGACGCAGGGTGAAACTGAATCTTCTTCCGCATGGTTTCCAACCATTGATAAACCGAACCAAAAGACTACCCAGGAGATCTATATGACCGTTCCTGACAAATATGTCACGCTTTCCAACGGTATTTTAAAAGATTCCCAGAAAGAGGCCAACGGGCTGAGAACAGATCATTGGGTAATGGATAAAAGACATGCCACTTACCTGTTCTTTATGGGCGTAGGCGAATATGCCATTGTGAAAGACAAATGGAAAAATGTTCCGGTAGAATATTATATTGAAAAGGAGTACGAACCATATGCGAAGCAGATCTACGGGAATACCCCGGAAATGATGGAGTTTTTCTCGAAAAAACTGGGCTATGATTATCCGTGGGCAAAATATGCACAGATCTCAGGAAGGGATTATGTAAGCGGTGCTATGGAAAATACAACGGCTACCCTTCATGGAAGCGATGTTCTTCAGAAACCCGGACAGCTGATTGATGAAAACAAATGGGAAGATACCATTGCCCACGAATTGTTCCATCACTGGTTTGGGGATCTTGTTACTGCAGAAAGCTGGAGCAACCTTACCGTGAATGAATCTTTTGCCAACTATTCCGAATACCTCTGGAATGATTACAAATACGGAAAAGACCATGCAGATTACCACCAGATGATGGATGTCAATATGTATATCCACAATCCTGCAGATTTTAAGAAAAACCTGGTGAGATTCAATTATGATTCCCGTGAGGACGTTTTTGACCTGGTGACGTATCAGAAAGGAGGCGGAATCCTTCACATGCTGAGAAACTATTTGGGTGATGATGCATTCTTTGCAGGAATGCAGGACTATCTGAAAACATATGAATACCAGAATGCAGAAGCTCATCAGCTCAGACTTTCTTTCGAAAAAGTTTCCGGGAAAGACCTGAACTGGTTCTTCAATCAGTGGTATTTCGGAAGCGGGAACCCGAAGATCAATTATTCATTCACGTTTGAACCCGTGAAGAAGCAGGTGGCGGTAACCATTAATCAGACCCAGGAGCAGCCGTTTGAATTTCCGCTGGCCATTGATGTCTATGACAACGGTAAACCGAAAAGATACAATGTCTGGGTAAATGGAGAAGCGAAGAATACCTTTAATTTTGATGTTTCTAAAAATCCGGATCTTGTCAATATCAATGCAGACGGAATTTTAGTGGCGGATATTACCGAAACAAAAACTCCTGAGCAGAACCTGATGCAGTTTACCAACTCAAAGGAGCTTAAAAACAGATACAAAGCACTGACCGCTATTAAAGATCAGGTAGGAAAAAATCCTGCCGCTACAAAACTGCTGGCTGCTGCTATAAAAGATCCGTATTTTAAAGTAAGAATCAAAGCGCTTCAGTTCATGGATCTTTCCAATCCTGAGCAAATGAAAGCTTTTGGAGCTGATGTTGAAAAGCTGGCTTCCGGTGATCCAAGAACAATGGTTCAGGCTGCAGCAATTGGTGCATTAGCGAAAACTAAAGATAAGAAATACCTTCCGCTTTTTGAAAAAGGAGTGAATGCAGTTTCCAACTCCGTAAAAGCCCAGTCTGTAAGTGCTGTTTTGGCTGTAGATCCGTCAAAAGCAAGTACGCTGGCTGATAAAATTGACCTGGAAGGCGCCTCCGATGATTTGCTTGGCAATCTTCTTCCGGTTATTGTGAAAAATAAGGTGATCTCTCAAATGTCCAACATCACTCCGCTTGTGGCGTTTTATCCCTTCATTAAGTTCCAGAACCCGGAGCTCGGGAAATCGGCGGAAGAAGGTTACAACTGGATTATGAGCTCAGATAATCTGAAGGCTACTGAGAATATTACGAAGATCATCAGCCACGCGAAAGGTGAGATGGGAGATAACCCTCAGGTGAAAATGATGATTTCCCAGATGCTGAAAGACGGTTTAAGTAAAAAGATGGAACTGTTGAGACAGAATCCTCAGAATGCAGCCAGTATCAATAAGCAGATTGATGCAATCAATAAAGCGATTGAAGATTTTAAGTAATCAAATAAATCTATACCCATAACAAAAAACGCACTTTGAAAAGTGCGTTTTTTTATTTTTTACAAACGATAACCGTTTCCTGATCTGAAAAGCCTCGGTAATGGTCCTGTTCAAAAACTTTGGTTTCTGTCTGAAATCCGGCATTTTGAAGCCGCTGAACCAGACTGTGTACAGAATAAATTCTCACATGATCTTCCTGTCCAAAATGCTTTAAACGTTCTTCGGGAGTTTTAATCTGAAAGTCTTCGTAAATATCACCGGTTTTAAAAGGAGTTTGAATCAATGCTGTTCCTCCTTTCTTAAGAACCCGGTGTAGCTCACTCATGGCAGATGTATCATCCTCAATATGTTCAAGAACATGATAACACATAATCAGATCAAACTGATCAGATGCCGAATCTATTTTTGTGATGTCAAAATGATAATCTGCTAGAAATTCATCTTCGTAATCCGTAGGAAAATAGCGGATGTCTTTTCTGCTCCTTAATGCCCGGAAAATAGCCCTCGAAGGAGAAAAATCCAGAATGGAAAGACCAGGCTTCAGATAATCTTCACTGACGATTTTGAAAAGCCTTCTCGATCTTGGTAAGCTCCCACAGATGGGACAAAGCAGGTTACCATTCTCTAATTTGATGAAGTGTTTAAGTTTAGCATGGCAGATATTACATTCGCAATCGCTGCCTTTGTAAAAAGGATACAGGCTTTTCCTGAAAAACATTTCGTTTTCAAAAAGAAACTTTTGCGGAATAATTTTTCGGATAATGTTTTTTACAGCAGCATACATGATGGGCTGCAATTTAATAATACTAATCGGAATATTCTGTGTTGGAGCTGATAATTTTTTTAATTCTATTTTAGTTTGAATCCGGGATAAGAAGTTAAGCAAGGACAGGGAGAGGGAAGATGGAGGCTGGAAGTAACTATTAGACTATGATATTAAACATTTACCTTTAAATTTGTTGAACCGGATTTAAAAAATGAATAAAGGCCACGTATATTTCTACCTGTGGATTTCAATAACTTCCCTCTTCCAGCTTCAAACTTCCTGACCAATCATAAAAACAAAAATGCCTTCCCGAACTCAGTTTTATGATTTTTAACCTTAAAAAGGAAATTATGGACCTTCTTTCATAGCTTATTCAAACATCATTTTATAAATTCGTATAAAAATTTACAATAAAATGACTTTTGGAATTGAGGCTGCGGGCTATTATGTACCGTCTTTGTATTTGGAGATCAGAGATTTGGCGGAAAAAAGAGGAATTGAACCTGCAAAACTGGAAAAAGGATTAGGACTGCATAAAATGGGTTTTCCCGATGTTCATGAAGATACGGCAACATTTGCGGCAGAGGCCTTACTGAAGCTGATTAAAGATTACAATCTCAATCCAAAAGATATAGCCCGGATTTATCTGGGAACGGAAAGTGCACTGGATGCGGCAAAGCCAACGGCTTCTTATGCTTTGCAGATGGTGGAGCAGGTGCTGGAAAAAGAATTCGGTGACAGATGTTTCAGGAACTGTGATGTTGTGGATATGACGTTTGCCTGCATTGGTGCGGTGGATGCGCTTCATAACTCCCTGGATTTTGTCAGGGTAAATCCGGATAAAAAAGCTGTGGTTATCGCGAGTGATTATGCCAAATATGAACTGAGTTCTTCCGGAGAATATACACAAGGTGGCGGTGCAGTCGCGTTACTGATTTCATCAAAACCTGATCTGCTGGAAATAGAAAATAACTGGGGCGTGGCTACAGAAAGCGTTTTTGACTTTTTTAAACCGAGAAGAGCCTATCAGAAAGAAAACTTAAATGACGCACCGGATACGTTCCCGGACAAAATAGAAATTTTTACCGATGAACCTGTTTTTGACGGGCAGTATTCAAACCAGTGCTACCAGGACAGGATCCGGGAGGCCTATCAGCATTATAAAGAAATTACAGGAAAAAATAAACCGTACGAGGCCTGGAAATATCTTATTTTCCACCTTCCTTATGCATTTCACGGGAAAAGGGTATTCACGGAAATTTACAGCCTTGAAAATAATCTTTCCTACGGTACTCCTGATGAGCAGAAAGCGGTTGCAAAATCGGAGGAATATCTGAAATTTATCAACGAGAAAATTGAAAGATCGCAACGGGCTTCCTCAGAAATAGGAAATATGTATACAGCTTCCATCTTTATGGCTTTGTTGTCCGCACTGCAGGTTTCGTTCAATGAAAATGAAGAGCTGGCAGGTTCTGAGATCGGCTTCTTAGGATATGGAAGCGGATCAAAATCTAAAGTTTTTGCCGGTAAGGTTTCTCAGAACTGGAAAAATGTGGTTTCAAAGTGGAATTTATTTGAATGTTTGCAAAACCGGACTGCCATTGATTTTGAAACCTACGAAAAACTCCATAGAAAGCAGCTTGAAACGTCTGTTAATGGGAATCCCAAAGGTTTCGGTTTGGTTTCTGTAGAGGCAGAAAATCCTGTTTTAAAAGGAGCCCGATATTACGGCTATAAAGACTGATGAATTGATCATTTAACTATAAAAAGCATTCCTTTATTACAGGGATGCTTTTCTTTTTGGCTTTGTTTTATCCAATTTTTTAAAATTCATCGCAGAGTAAATCTTTAATTATTTATCCATATTGAAAATCCTGTTTAATTTTATTTATCATTTTATTGATTTTGTTTAAGTGTAAATGATTTTTTTTGCGTGGCTAAAATTTATTTATACTTCTGTTTCGTAGAAATTTTTGTTGGGTTTAACTGAGTTTTACTTTCTTATCCAAGTGACTTTTTCATTTAAGTTAAATTTTTAATTTATAACATGTTGTTTTACAGGTGTTTAAATTTTGATATTGTTAAGCTTTATTAACATATTTGCCTTCTTAATATTAAAATTTGTTAATATGAATGTGAAATTACGTGTGCTAAGTGCCGGAGCTTTGTTCTTTATGGGACAGGCGGTATGGGCACAGAAAGTGAAGAATGATACGATCCGTGGAGAAATCGATGAGGTGGTGGTTCTGGGTTATAGAAGTACAACTAAAAAAAATGCTGCTACTTCAGTGGCTACAGTTGATAGTAAAACAATTGAAAACAGGCCTAATGCCAATGTGATGAATATTATTCAGGGCCAGCTGGCGGGAGTAAATGTTTCTGCAAGTACAGGCCAGCCGGGAGCGAAACCTTCAGTGGTCATCAGGGGAGTAGGAACCTATAATGGTAATTCTGATCCATTGTATGTAATAGACGGCTTTCCTTCCAATAGTGACAATTTCAGATCAATTAACCCAAATGATATTGATACTTTTTCTGTGCTGAAAGATGCTGCAGCAATTGCTGAATTTGGTTCACGCGGATCTAACGGAGTTATCATCATTACTACTAAAAATGGGAAATACAACGAAAAAATGCGTGTTCGCTATAGCAGCCAGTTTGGAGTTTCTGCTTTACAGGATCCAAAATATAATTTTGCCAGTGCTAAAGAATTATTAACCCTGCAAAAACGTTTTGGTGTGGGAAGAGGAGCTAAAATGACTGATGAGGAAATTGCTGGTTACAGTATCAATACAGACTGGAGAAAAATCTTTTTCAGGCCTGCGGTTACTCAAAGCCACAATTTATCACTGGAATCTGGCGGCCAGAATATCAACTCGTATACATCTGTGGGTTATCTTGATAATGAAGGAATTCTGAGGACAACCGGATTGAAAAGATTTACAGTAAGAAATAATATCAATGGCAAGAGTGAGAATGAACGACTCAAATACGCATTGGTTACTGGTTTAGGATTTTCTAAAAACAATGAGGCTATTCTGGATGGCGGGGCGGTAAACAGAAATTATGTTCTGGGAGCTTACCAGTCCGCTCCCTATCTGTCACCAGACTTGTATCAGAGTGGTCAGCAGTTGTTTGATTTATATTCTAAGGACGGAACATTATTGTACACTCCTTTAATGCTAATGGATAAATTAGTTAACTATTATAATCTTACGGAAGAAATAAGGTTGGATATGGCAGCTAATGTATCATATAAGATTGTAGATGGTTTAACTGCGAAAATGAGAACTTCAGGACAATACCTCAATAACAGATTTACTCAGGCTGAATATCCCCTTTCATTTAATGCATTTTTATTTAAAGGGGCACAGGAGTTTTCGGGTTTTGAAGACACGAATTTGAGAAGAGAATTTTTATTTAATAACCTCTGGCAATTAGAATATTTAAAAACATTCGGAAATCATACGTTTTCTCTTCAAGGAAATGCTGAATATAACTACTCGCAGCTGAATATTAACAATACAAGACAAAGAGGGCTGGATCCTAAAACATTTGTGCCGGGAGCTGGAACGGGATATGTTACAGATACTTCAAGCAATGACTTTTATGTTCCCACAACATTTGCTTTGAAACTAAAGTGGGCGATGATCTCGTATTTTGCATCATTAGATTACGATTTCAATAAAAAATATGGAGTTACTGCCGTCCTTAGAAGAGATGGTACCAACAGGTTTTTCGGCGATAAAAGATGGGGAACTTTCTGGTCGGTAGGAGGTAGATGGAATGTAGATGAAGAAATGTTTATGGAAAATGTAAAATTTGTAGATGCGTTCAAAATCAGAGGTTCTTACGGTACTCAGGGTAACCAGAGGATTGTAGATGGAAATTTTGGTATTTATGCGGGTTTGAATCCTCCGGGCTTTACCAATATTTATACGGTATCTAATAATACCTATAACGGAGGCCAGGGTTATGCCATTAATTTTGGTGACAGAAACTTGAGGTGGGAAACTACCAAACAATACAACATAGGATCTGATTTCGAGTTCTTCAAAAGAAAATTGAGAGGATCATTTGATTATTATGATAAAAGGACCCAAGATTTATATATGCCGGATCCCACAGCTCCGGTATTAGGTACATTAAATGTCATCCGCAATACCGATGTTATACTTCAAAATAAAGGGATTGAAGTGAGTGCAGCTTATGATGTGGTGAGAAACAGCAAAAATGATATTTCATTAACATTTAGGGTAAACGGATCAATCAATAATCAAAAGATTAGTGGAATTCAGTCCGGAGGAGGTAGAATAGCTGATGGGTTAGTGGTTACTGCTAATGATGGAATGCTTAGAGAATATTTTCTATACAAATACCTGGGGATAAATTCTACGAATGGAAATTTATTATTCGAAGATGCCAATGGTAATGCAACAGAAAGTCCAAAAGATTCTGACAGAAGATTGATGGGCATAAACAGGCTGCCAAAGTATCAGGGAGGTTTTGGCTTCGATTTTAATTATAAAAGCTTCTTTGTTTCATCTACTTTCACATTTATAGCAAAAGTGAAACGCTTTGATTATGACTTATCAGGATTATATAACCCGAATAATTTAGCTGCATTCAATGTGGATCGTGATCTTCTAAATGCATGGACGGTTAATAATACAAATACTGATGTTCCTTCTCTTAAAGCTGCAAACTTGGGATTGCAGAGTAATTCAGACAGATTTCTGAGGGATGCTTCATATATAAGGCTCAGAAACGTTCAGATAGGATATCGTGTTCCTAAGAGACTTTTAACCGGAACATTTGTGAATAATTTATCTATCACATTGCAAGGAGAAAATCTGCTCACATTTACAAAATGGAGAGGCTATGATGTTGAGAATCCAAATGTATCAGACCAACAGAGATATCCAACACCTAGAACTGTAACGTTAGGATTTGATATTATGTTCTAGTTTAATAAATAAGATAAGTAACAATGAAAAAAATATTTAAATATATAGTATTAGCATCGGTATTATGTACCTCTTGCGATGATGAACTGATAACACCCTACACCCCTGGATCTTTAACGGAGGAAACTGCAGTTACGCAATCTGCAGATCTTCAAAAGCTTATAAATTCAACCTATAATTTATTTTCAGGCAGATCAGAAGCTGTTTTTAGTTCTATTTTTACGGATGAGGTAGGAATAGGGTATGCTAATGGAGGACAAGGACTTTCTACAGAATATATATTCTTACTGATTCCCTCTTCAGAATTGGCGAGCAGTATTTGGGTGAATACTTATATTGCTTTGGCAAGAGCCAATAGAGTTATTAAATATGCAGACGGTGTTGTACCTGCTAATGCAAATGATGCTCTATTAATTTCGAGGCTGAAAGCTGAAGCATTAACGATGAGAGCTTACGGACACTTGAGAATATTGGCCTATTACTCACCCAATCTGAAGGATGACAATGCACTGGCAGGAATATTAGCCAACAAAATATTTGAGGCAGATGAAAAAGAAAATCCCAGAGCAAAGAATGGTGAATTTTATGCACAGATCCATAAAGATTTAGATCAGGCACTGGCCATTTATAATAGCATTACTGGATATACCGCAAATACTACTTTTGCGAATAGAAATTTCACGAAAGGATTAAAGGCCCGTGCTTATGCATATAAAGGAGATTACATCAATGCAGAAAAATGGGCAGATGATGTAATTAATACTTCAGGGGTATCATTGGCAGATCCTGCAGATTACAGGAAGGTATTTTTTACAGACAATGAACCTGCCAATAAAGAAGTTATTTTCAGATTAAAAAGAACAGTTCAGCAAAATACCCAGGCTACTAATTTACATAACGGATGGTGTTCTGTAGCACCTAATTTAAATGGTTCTCCGCTCTACGAAGTAGGAAGAGCATTATTTAATATACTGGAGCAAAGACCAGGTGACGTAAGACGAAATGTTATTGTGGCACCATCTTCCACTATTGATCCTGCTTATTCAACCTCTGTGGATTACAGAAACACAGATAAATTAATAATTCAAAAACATGGAGGAACTGAGACTGGAAGCACTACAGCTGCAGTAACTGCCACTAACGGGTTTAATAATGATTTTAAAATAATGAGAATTTCTGAAATGTATCTCATTAAAGCTGAGGCTAGAGCAGAAGCTGGAGATTTAGTCGGAGTAGGGTTAGCATTAAAAACTCTTTTAGATGCGAGAATTGGGGCTGTACAGATTGCTCCTGTATTTGCAAATGCAACGGTTGCCTGGGCGGGTATTTTGAAAGAAAGGAGATTAGAGTTGGCATATGAAGGACATCGGTTTATAGATATCAAAAGATTGGGAACAAAAGCTAATGTTACCATTGACAGAGACCCTGCGGATTATTCTTCAAGTTCTTCCAACTATCCTGCAGCAAATCCTGCCAACCTGCCTAACACCAGTTATAAATTTGCTTTGCCAATTCCTCAGGATGAACTCAATGCAAATCCGGGTATTGTTCAGAATGCTGGATATTAACTGTAATTACTAAATTCTTACCAGAGAGACTATCGTTAAAGATGGTCTCTTTTGCTTGTCAGCTATTTTGAAACGAAACTTCTTATCTGATAACTCTTCGGCGTCACCCCCACAAGCTGCTTAAAAACCCGCGTAAAATAATTGGTGTCTGAAAACCCGGTTTGGTAAGCCGTTTCCTTGATGCTGTTTTGTCCGGCTAGCAGTTCTTTGGCGCGGCTGATTCTTTCCTGAAGGATAAAATCATTCGGGGAAGTACCCAATTCGTCCCTGAACATTTTAAAGAAATTGGATTTGCTTACATAGGCCAACTTAGCCATACTTTCGATGGACAGTTTCTGATGGAGATTTTTCCGGATGTAATCTACTGCAAAACCAATCCTTGATTTGTTTTTGGCAATATTTTTTTCCACCATGCTTCTGGCCTGTGTCTGCATCAGTCTGATGAGTAGTTCCTTCAGCGCGAAATCAGCCATGATATCCTTTTGGGAATTATCATCCATCGCGATCCGCATAATATTGTTCGTGGCGGATGCCAGGGATTTATTGTTAAAAAGGAAAAATTCATCGAGCTGGATATTCCACTGCGAAGTTTCATCCGCTTTTGGAAGATTGTAATTTAAATAATTCAGGGAATCTTCAATAAATTCAGGATTAAGACTCAAAGAAATACATTGGGTAGGGGCTTCGTCTGCTTCAGGAAAGTCGATGACCATTGTTTCGCCTGGAGCGACTAATATACTTTCACCTGGAAAATAATCAAAATAATTGGTCTTATTATCCAGCTTCATATGTTTTCTGCCCCTCAGCATCGCGGTGAATGCAATATTGTCAAAATGAAGTTTTACCCCGTAGGCTGCCTTGTGTGTTTCATATATATTGAACTCACAGTTGTTCAGGCTGAATTTGGTCTGGTTTTCAACAAGGTTCAATAACTGACTCTCCTTCTTTAATTCAGGAGTGTTTAATAAAAATTTATTATTGTTACTCATTTCTAAACATTTTATAAACCCAATACATCAAATATATTAAATTTTAGCCCTGTTGGGTTGTTAACAAAATAATAAAATTGAACATCTGCACTATTTTGATATTTTTTTATACGATTGTGCTATGCATTTTTCCGGTGTAAATGTAATTTGGCATCACTGAAAAATTAAAAACAGATTAATATGAGCACAATAACAGAACCGAAATCAGAAACTGCTTTCCAGTGGCCTGAATTCAAAAGCAAATATGATAATTATATTGACGGGAAATTCACACCTCCGGTAAACGGGCAGTATTTTGATGTAGTTTCACCCGTTAATGGTAAAAATTTCACTCAGGTAGCCCATTCTTCCAAAGAAGATCTGGAACTTGCTGTGAATGCTGCTGACAAAGCATTCCAGACCTGGAAAAATACTTCATCTACAGAAAGAAGCATTATATTAAATAAAATAGCTGACAGGATTGAACAGAACCTTGAGCACCTCGCTATTGTTGAAACCATCGATAATGGAAAGGCGGTGAGAGAAACCCTGGCGGCTGATCTTCCTCTTGCCATAGATCATTTCAGATATTTTGCATCAGTGATACGCGCAGAAGAAGGCTCCCATAATGAACTGGATAAAGATACCGTATCCCTCATCGTTCATGAACCGCTTGGAGTGATTGCACAGATCATTCCATGGAACTTCCCGATCTTGATGGCGGTATGGAAGCTGGCTCCAGCTCTGGCTGCAGGAAACTGTGTGGTATTAAAGCCGGCAGAAAGTACTCCGGTTTCTATTATGGTTTTAATGGAAATTATAGGTGATTTATTACCTGCCGGAGTGGTTAATATTGTCAATGGCTTTGGTGCGGAGCTTGGAAGAGCCCTGGTAACCAATCCAAAGGTTTCAAAAGCAGCATTCACGGGTTCTACCGCTACGGGACGCCTTGTAATGCAATATGCTACGGAGAACATTATTCCGGTAACCCTTGAATTAGGCGGAAAATCTCCCAATGTCTTTTTCAGCTCGGTAATGGATGCGGATGACGAGTTTCTGGATAAAGCCATTGAAGGAGCTGTTCTTTTTGCCCTTAATCAGGGAGAGATCTGTACATGTCCGTCCAGACTGCTGGTTCAGGAAGATATAGCGGATGCATTCATTGAAAAAGTAATTGAAAGGGTAAAAGCCATCAAAGTAGGAAACCCGCTTGATAAAACAGTGATGATGGGGGCTCAGGCGTCCCAGATTCAGAAAGATAAAATCCTTTCCTACATTCAGCTGGGAAAAGAGGAAGGTGCAGAAGTATTGGTCGGCGGTGATGTTAATAATGTAGGCGAAAATTTAGAGGATGGGTTCTACATCCAGCCGACTATTTTTAAGGGTAACAATAGAATGAGGATCTTCCAGGAGGAAATCTTCGGCCCGGTACTGGCCTTTACCACATTCAAAGATGAAGAGGAGGGCATAAAAATCGCCAACGATACTATTTACGGACTTGGCGCCGGAGTCTGGACCAGGGATGCCCATCAGTTGTACAATGTGCCGCGCCAGATCCAGGCAGGAAGAGTTTGGGTGAACCAGTACCATTCCTATCCGGCAGGAGCACCTTTCGGAGGATACAAGCAGTCGGGGATTGGCAGGGAAAATCATAAAATGATGCTCGATCACTACCGTCAGACAAAAAATATGCTGATCTCGTACAACAAAAACAAATTAGGTTTCTTTTAATTTTAAATATTAGGGCGTGCCCGTTTGCCCCGGCGGAGCCGGGGCAAAACGGTCGGGCTGTTCAGGGCTTCACTTCGTTTCGGTGCTCCATTTCATTCCGCGCCGGCTCGTTCCTCGCCGCCCTTCCCATCCCTCACGCGGGGAATCGAGAAAAGGAAAAAAGCGAAATAGCAAAGAGGCGAAATGGTAAAAGGGCGAAATAGCATAGGAAGTATAAAAAGCTTGAAAACTAATTGGATGTGGACTTCATACTTCCATTCTTGTCTATAATGAAAGGTATCTAAGCATTATTAAAATTTTATCGGAGATAAAATCATTGCGCCTTAAAAACATCCACAAAATAGAATAACTTGAGTCTTTGCATTTTAAACAGGCATATATCAAGGCTTTTCTCAAAGATTTCGAAATTTATCACTTGATTATCCAGTCAAAAAATCAGAACTTTATTTGACCTAAAAACAAAGCAATGGAAACAAAAATATCAAGACTATCCACTACAGAAAAAGCACTGGAAGTGATCTTCGAGCTGGAAAATAAATATGGAGCTCTGATGTTTTACCAGGCAGGTGGATGCTGCGAAGGGACCCAGCCCCAATGCTTTGAAAAGGGCGGCTTCTTTCCCAGAATGAATGATGCCATGATAGGAACCATAAACGGTCATGAATTCTGGAT